>JBOFLF010000044.1:0-101810 GCA_051657715.1 Angustibacter sp.
CCGCGATGCCAACCGGTACAACCCGAGCGGTCGCATCGCCGGCTGGAAGAGCATCCTGAACGTCTTGGCCATGACCTACGGCGACCGCCTAGGTCTCAACTAGGCCGATGCCCACTTACACAGAAAATCCGACAGACCCCTCCGTGGAAGAAGCGCTGGAATTCTCGGGAGCGTTACGTCTTAAAGCAGTCCGCACCCGCACGCGCACACTGGGGTTCCGCAGAGCAGGGTCGTGAATTCCGGACCTTGTTTTCGACGACAGTTTTGAGGCAGCAAATGCGGCGGTGTATTACACGAATCTCGCCGAAGAGCGGCGCCGAATACTAGTTCAGATGGCCATTCCGGTAGGTACGATCCTTATTAAGCCGGTAGGTACGATCCTTATTAAGGAAGCACTCGAGGATCTGCGAAAGTGGGCTCTTGGCAGAGCTAGAGCAGTTGGGAGGGGTTTGTGAGGAGGATCCATGCAGCCGCAGCCTCCGTTACCCTTAGTATTTTAGTGGCGTCTTGCGGCCAGGAAGTTGCGACACGAAGTGAAGAGAGGAGACCAACCCCGTCAAGTCCGGCGATCTCGTTGTCTCAGGCCCGAAAAGAATGCTCAAATCTAGAGAATTTCGTAGAAAAAGAAATTCCGCAGGCCGCTCTCCGCTCTGTCGACGTCAAGGAAGGTTCAGCCTTCTGCTTATGGAATACCGGTCAAGCTGGAGTGACAGCCACTATTACGCTCGGCAGCGATGAAGTCGAAGCGGAAAAATGCTACGAGAAATCAAAAGAGCTCCTGGTAGGGAAAGAAATTAACAAGGGTAGAAATAAATACTACATATCACTCAGGAATATTGCAGCCTTGGACGGTTTCCACTGTATCTACTGGACGATCTCAGGTGCAGCAGAAGATGCGGAACTTGAGCGGATCGTAGTAGCTGAGCTGAGTTAGACGCAGGTTACGTTCATTGAGATGTACCTCGGTTGATGAATAAGTCGCCAGAGCCACATTCGTGGGTGATCGTTGGGATTGTGGTAAATGAAATGTCTTCAGAGCTGGCGGTCAGGAAGGTCTACCGAGTCGTCCCGAGTGGCTCTGTTTGGGAGTTGAAGCACGACGGTGTTGTGCTGTCGACACATCACAGCAAGGACGTAGCGGTGTCGACGGGCCAGACGACAGCCAAGGCAAACGAGCCGAGCCAGCTGGTCGTGCACCGCGCAGACGGCACGATTGAGTTCGAGTACACGTACGACGACGACCCGTATCCCCCGAAGGGCTAGTGTGGAGCGCCAGCCCTCAAGTGAGACTAGAACTGAGACTGGACCGCAAAACGCCGGCCGCCCGAGTGCCGGGCGGCCGGCGTCTGTGCTGGTCAGAGCGGTGGCGGTGGGATTTGAACCCACGGAGGTCGTGAAACCTCACACGCTTTCGAGGCGTGCTCCTTAGGCCGCTCGGACACGCCACCGCTGCCGAGGTTACTCCACCCGGCGGGACGCGAAGAAACCCGTGAGGAGGGCGGCGCACTCCGGCTCCCGGACGCCGCCCACCACCTCGACCCGGTGCAGCACCCGGCGATCCCGGACGACATCCCACACCGACCCGGCGGCGCCCGCCTTCGGATCCCACGCGCCGAGCACCAGCCGCCGGATCCTGGCCAGCACCAGCGCGCCAGCGCACATCGGGCACGGCTCCAGGGTGACGACCAGGGTGCACCCGTCCAGGCGCCAGCTGCCCCGGGTGGTGGCCGCCTCGCGAAGCGCCAGCACCTCGGCGTGCGCGGTGGGGTCGCCGTCCGCCTCCCGCCGGTTGACGCCGTGACCGATCGCCGTCCCGGCCGGGCTCAGCACCACCGCGCCGACCGGGACGTCACCGGTGGCCGCCGCGGTGGCCGCTGCGGCCAGCGCCAGGCCCATCGCGGCGTCGTCGGCCGGGTCGACGGCCCACCCCATCGCGGGCAAGCCGCTCAGCGCACGGTGTCGAGCAGGACGTCGAACCCGCACCGCTCGCTAACCTCAGCCATCACCGTCGCCGGGTCGTCCGGGTTGGCGACGACCAGTTCGACGAGCTCCGACGCGGGCAGGCCGACATCCGAGAGCAAACCGGCGTCTCCCGCCCAGGTCGCGACCGACGGGGCAGCGGTGCTTGCCCCGGCCAGATCTGCGTCGACGACGTGCAGCACCGGGTCGTCGGGATCCGGGCTCGGTTCATCACCCTCGGCGGGGTCAGTGACCGCGACAGCCGGAACCGCAACATCCACGTCCGCCAGCAGGTCACCGTACCGGCCGGCTTCGGCGGCGGGCAGGTCGCTGACGAACACCCGCGGCTCACCGCCGGACGCGTCCACCCGCACGAGCGCGAACCACGCGTCCTCCTGTTCGATGATCGCGAGCAGCGGGTCGCTGCCGTCGGCTGCACACAGCTCGGTCAGGTCGTCCAGGGTGTCCAGGTCATCCAGGTCGACGTCCAGCGTTCGCCAGCCGGAGCCACGTCGACCGATCACGGTGGTGAAGTACGACACCCATTCATCGTGGCACGGGAGACGTCGACTGGGCGCAACCGAGTAGGTTCGCGACATGCGCGTGCACGTCGCCGACCACCCGCTCGTCGCCCACAAGCTCACCGCCCTGCGCGACGAAACCACCGACTCCCCGACGTTCCGCCGGCTCGCCGACGAGCTGGTCACCCTGCTGGCGTACGAGGCGACCCGGGAGGTGCGGGTTCAACCGGTTCAGGTGCGCACCCCGGTCGATGTCGCCGAGGGCGTCCGGCTGGCTGCGCCGAAGCCGCTCGTGGTGCCGATCCTGCGGGCCGGGCTCGGCATGCTGGACGGAATGGTGCGGCTGCTGCCCACCGCGGAGGTGGGCTTCCTCGGGATGGTCCGCGACGAGCGGACGTTGACCGCCACCACGTACGCGAACCGGATCCCCGAGGACCTGTCCGGCCGCCAGTGCTACGTGCTGGACCCGATGCTCGCCACCGGCGGCACCCTGGCCACCGCGGTCCGCTACCTGGTCGACAAGGGCGCGGACCACGTGACCGCGATCTGCCTGCTGAGCGCGCCCGAGGGGATCGCGCACGTCGAGGCCGAGGTCGGCGAGCTCGGCGTCCCGGTCTCCGTGGTCACCGCCGGCATGGACGCCCGGCTGGACGAGCGCGGCTACATCGTCCCTGGGCTGGGCGACGCGGGCGACCGGCTCTACGGCGTCGTTTAACGGTCGCACCCCGGCGTGGTCTGACAGGTCCGCCCTCGGCGTCGCCCGAGGCATGCGCCCTGTCCCGTCGGTCACCAGCGGATGACGCTGCGAGGTTACGGAGTTTCTGACAGTGCTCGGCTGGTGAACATCGCGCGACGACTCGCCGGGTGGCGCGCACCTCACCTGCCTGGGCGTCCGGTTGGTCCATGATGAGCGCTGGTGCCCTACCGAAGGGCGCCGGCGTCAGCGTTCCCGGAGGTGGGTGGGCCGGGGCAGAAGGATCCGACGAGAGTGGTGCGCCCCGATGGAAAAGATCCGCAAGCCGTTGTTGTGGATCCTGCTGGCCTTCCTCATCTACGCCCTCTTCCGCTCGCCCGAGCAGGCCGCGGGTGTCGTCCAGGCCGCGTGGGACGGGATCGTCGCCGGGCTGCGGGCGATCGGCCGGTTCTTCGACGCGCTGCTCGCGTCCTGAGCCGGCCCGGGTGCGGCCAACCGGGCAGCCGTACCGTGGTGCCAGCGACTCGACCAGCGGTGGGTGAGCGATGGGCATGATCACGCCGGGCGCGCCCCGGCGCCGCCCAGGTGCGTCGCGGATGCCGATCCGCCGGGTCACCCAGCGCCCTCCACGGGTCAGCGATCCGCAGATCCACTCGATGCTCTCCCCGGCCGGCGTCCGCACCGTGCAGAAATACCTGCTGCAGAGCGAGCGACCGGTGATCGCCACCCGTCGGCACTGGGTGGTGATCGTCGAGCCGCTGCTGTCTGTGTTCGGTGCCCTGGTGGTCCTCGGGATGCTGGCGACCACCGTGGACCAGCGGCTCGGCCTGATCGTGGACGCGGCGGTGATCGCCGCCCTGATCGTGGCCGGTCGGCTGTTCTGGGAGTTCATCGAGTGGCGCAAGGACTGGTTCGTGGTCACCGACGAACGGCTGCTGCTGACCTCCGGGATCCTCACCCGCAAGGTGGCGGTGATGCCGCTCACCAAGGTCACCGACCTGTCGTACAAGGTGTCGGTCGCCGGGCGGGTGTTCGGCTACGGCCAGTTCGTGTTCGAGACCGCCGGGCAGGATCAGGCGCTGCGCAGCATCGACTACCTGCCGGGCTCGCACCACCTGTTCGAGGTGATGTCCGAGGAGCTGTTCGGGGAGAGCGGGATCGCCACCAGCCGCAAGCTGCGCCCCGCCCGCCCGGCCAGCGACGACTGAGGCCCGTCAGCGTGCGGGTGCGCGCGGGTGCACCGTGAGTGCGTGGGTGTACCGAGAGCGCGGGGGCGACGCAGCTGCCCGCCACGCTCAGCTGGGCGGGCGGCGGGCGGTGCGCTCGGCGTCGTCCAGGGTGGCCGCCTGCTGCGGGGTGGGGGCGGTACCGCCCAGGTGCGCCGGGTGCCACCACGCGTCCTGCCCCGGCACCGGCTGCTCCGACGTCCGGGTCTGCAGGTCGTCGAGCAACTCCTGCAGGCGAGTGCGCAAGGTGGCGGTCAGCTCGTCGGGGTCCGCGCCCTTCGGGGTGGGGATCGGCTCGCCGACGCCGATCAGCACGTGCCGGCGCCGCGAGCCCAGCGCCCGCGGCCGGCCCTTGGTGAACATCCGCTGACCGCCCCACACCGCGACCGGCAGCAGCGGCGTGCCCGAGGCCTGCGCGAGCCGGGCCGCCCCGGTCTTCAGCTCCTTGACGGTGAACGACCGGCTGATCGTCGCCTCCGGGAACACCCCGACCACCTCGCCGTCCCGCAGCGCCGTCAATGCTTGCCGGAACGACGCCGCCCCGGCCGCACGGTCCACCGGGATGTGGTGCATGCCGCGCATCAACGGGCCGGACACCCGGTTGCGGAACACCGACTCCTTCGCCATGAACCGGGGCAGCCGCCCGGCCTGGACCGAGGCCAACCCAGCGAACACGAAGTCTAGGTAGCTGACGTGGTTGCTGGCCAGCACCACGCCACCGGTGCGCGGCATATGCTCGCCGCCCACGACCTCCAACCGCATACCGGACAGCCGGAACCAGCCCTTGAGCAGCCCGATTACGGGCGGGTACACCAGGTCGGCCACGGTCCGAACCCTAGCCGTGCCCCGTGCCGGGTCGGCGCGCCGCACCACCTCGGCCGAATGCCTCTCCTGACACAGTGGGGCCGTGCGCGAACCGCGGTGGGACCCGAAACCGGTAACTGACGTTCGGGCGTTGCTGCTGCACTACCTCGATCTCTACCGAGACGCGGTCGCGCGCAAATTCGACGGTCTCACCGAGGCGCAGGCGCGCACCGCGGTGCTGCCGTCCGGCTGGACACCCGCCCAGCTGGTGCGGCACCTGACGTTCATGGAGCGGAGGTGGTTCGTCTGGGGCTTCCTCGGCGAGGACGTCGACGAGCCGTGGGGCGACGACGGGCCGGACGGCCGGTGGAGCGCGCCGGACGATGTGCCAGTCACCGATCTCGTCCTGGCCCTGCACGCCGGCGGGCGGCGGACCCGGGCGGTCGTCGAGGCTGCGGACCTCGAGACACCGGCCCGCGCTGGCGGCCGGTTTCCGCACGACAGCACGCCGCCGACGCTGCTCGCGATCGGGTTCCACGTGCTGCAGGAGTACGCCCGGCACACCGGCCAACTGGACGTTGTCCGCGAGCTGATCGACGGGACCACCGGGGAGTGAGCGGCGTACCAGGTCCGTGTGGCGACCTCCGTCACCACGGTCGGTACGCGTTGGACCGATGGTCGATGCGGGTGATCACGACGACCTGCCGGACGTCGTCCACCTCCAGCAACACCCGGTAGTGGCCACGGCGCGCAGTGCGGAGGCCCTTGAACGGGGCATCGAGAGGCTTGCTGACACGTAGCGGGTTGCCCGCGAGAACCACGCTGCAGAACTCGATCACAGCAGGAGCCACCTTGGCGGGGAGCCTGTGGAGATCGCGCCTGGCGCCCGGACTGAGCTGTACCCGGTAGCCCCCCTCAGTCACGGGGTGGGAGGCCAAACTCGGCGCGGATCTCGTCGATGTCGATGGTTTCGCCGGCTTCGTATGCCCTCCTCGCAGCGGCGATCGACTCATGGATGTCAGGTTGGGACAGCCAGAAGAGGGTCTCGTGCAGCGACTCCAGATCCTCGGCCGCCATGAGCACCGCGGCTGGGCGACCGTGCTTGGTGATGGTGAACACCTCGTGCGTCTTTTCGGCGGCGTCGACCAGCCCGGACAGCCGGTCCTTGGCCTCGCTGAGCGGGAGGGTCGTCATGTCGTCCATGCTAGCCAAAAGTCTGGCCATATCACCAGAGGCTGGCGACGTCAGCTGGCTGCTCCGAGAGCCAACTCCTCCAGCGCGCGGACGGCGCGATCGGCAGCGTCGTGTGGGACGAACAGGTGGTCGTGGTGGTAGCCGGCGATCACGTTGCAGCTCAAACCCTCCGCGACCAGCCGCTTGCGACCGCGGCGGTCAGGCCGACCGCGTCCAGAGCGCTGTGCACCTGCAGGGTGATCAGCGCGGCGGCGTAGTCGTACCGCAGGCCGAGCCGGTCCGCGGCGGCTTGCTTCAGCACCAGGGTGGTGCCCTCGTCCTCCTGGGCCAGGGCTACCGGCGCGAGGGCGCTCGGCACCTCGGTGACGGTGGTAAACACGTACCGGCCAGGGACTATCCGGGGTTGCATGGTGGCCAGCAATCGGGGCGGGTTCCGTTCTCCGGCAGGGGAACCGGCCACCGGTCCGGTTCCCCTGCCGGAAGCGGTCCCCGGTATCTGGTCGGCGCCGGCGCCCAGCTCGGGCTCGGCGCCATCCGTCGGCATCACAAAGCCTTGACCGCGGCCAGCACCTTGGTCAGCGAGTCCTTGGCATCGCCGAACAGCAGCGTGGTCCGCGGGTCGAACAGCAGGTCGTTGTCGATGCCGGCGAACCCTGGGCGCATGGACCGCTTGAGGAACACCACCTGCTGCGCCTGGTCGACGTCCAGGATCGGCATCCCGTAGATCGGTGCCGCTGGCGTGGTGCGGGCGGCCGGGTTCACCACGTCGTTCGCGCCGACCACGAGCGCGACGTCCGCGGTGCGCAGCTCGGGGTTCACCTCGTCCATCTCCTTCAGCGCCTCGTACGGCACGTTCGCCTCGGCCAGCAGCACGTTCATGTGCCCGGGCATCCGGCCGGCCACCGGGTGGATGCCGTACAGCACCTCGACGCCGCGGGCCGCCAGCACCTCGGCGAGCTCCCGGATGGTGTGCTGCGCCTGGGCCACGGCCAGTCCGTAGCCGGGCACCACGACCACCTTGCGGGCGTACCCGAGCAGGATCGCGACGTCCTGCGGGCCGCCCGAGCGCACGGTGCGGTCGGCGCTGCCGCTCGCCGTGGCCACGGTGGACGGTCGGAACGCGCCGAACAGGATCGACGTCAGCGACCGGCCCATCGCCGCCGCCATCAGCCGGGTGAGGATGGTGCCGCTGGCCCCGACCAGGGTGCCGGCCACCAGCAGCAGGGTGTTCTGCAGCACGTATCCGGACGCCGCCACGGTGAGCCCGGTGAACGCGTTCAGCAGCGAGATGACGATCGGCACGTCCGCCCCGCCCACCGGCAGCACGAACAGCACCCCGACCGCGAGCGAGACCACCGCGAGCGCGGCCAGCACCCCAGACGACGGCGGCCCGTCCGTGCCCTGGGCGACGGCCACCACGGCCAGCACCACCGCGGCGGCCAGCCCGCCGCCGATCAGCACCTGCCCCCCGCGCAGCACCACCGGCCGGGTGGTGATCAGCTCCTGCAGCTTGGCGAACGTCACGCACGACCCGGAGAACGACACGCAGCCGACCAGCACGGTGAACCCGCCCGCGGCCGCGGCTATCGCGCCACTGGCCCCCCCGCCTGCTCCGCCGCCGTGCGCCCCCAGTTCCAGCGCGGCGACCAACGCGGCCGCGGCACCGCCCACCCCGTTGAACAGCGCCACCAACTGCGGCATCTGGGTCATCGCGACCCGACGGGCCGCCGGCACGCCGACAGCGGTGCCGACCGCGACCGCCCCGAGGATCGCCCCGACGTGGTCCAGGTCCTCGGTACCGAACGTCACCAGGACGGCCAGCGTCGCACCGGCCGCGCCCACCAGGTTGCCTCGGCGGGCGGTCGCCGGTGAGCTCAATCCCTTGAGCGCCAGGATGAAGCAGGCCGCGGCGACCAGGTACCCGAAGGCCGTCCACGACGGCGAGAGCAGGCTCACCGGCCAGCCCCTGCGTCTGTGCCGCTGGCTGGGCGCTGACCGGCCCCACGGCCCTTGAACATCTCCAGCATCCGGTCGGTGACCACGAAACCACCGACCACGTTGACGGTGGCGAGCACGATCGCGGCCAACCCCAGCGCGAGCGCGACACCGGACTCCGCGCGTCCGGTCACCAGCACCGCGCCGACCAGGATCACCCCGTGGATCGCGTTGGCCCCGCTCATCAGCGGGGTGTGCAAGGTCGTTGAGACCTTCGACACCACCTCGAAACCGACGAACACCGACAGCACGAAGAAAGTCAGCAGTGTCATCCCGGTCATGCGGTCGCGTCCTCCTCGAGGGACTCCAGCAGCTGGCGGGTGGGTTCGTGCCGGACTTCGCCGTCGTGGGTCAGGCAGGCCCCGGCCAGCACCTCGTCGGTCAGCGCGTCGTCCAGGTCGTCGGCCAGTTCGCCGTCCCGGGTGAGCAGCGCCAGCAGGTTGGTGAGGTTTTTGGCGTACAGCCGGCTGGCGTCGACCGGCAGCGTGGACGCCGCGTCCCGCATCCCGACCACGGTTGCGCCGCCGATCCGGGCCTCCTGCCCCGCAACGGATCCCTCAACGTTCCCGCCGCTGTCGGCGGCCAGGTCCACCACCACCGAGCCGCGACCCATCGCCTCCACCATGGCTCGGGTCACCAGCCGGGGAGCGGCCCGTCCCGGGACTGCCGCGGTGGTGATGAGCACGTCGGCGCGCGCGACGTACGGAGCCAGCAGCTCCCGCTGCCGGGCGGCCCGGTCGTCGGTCATCTCGCGGGCGTAACCGCCGGCGCCCTCGATCGCCTCCAGCTCCAGCTCGACGAACGCCGCCCCCATCGACCGGACCTCGTCCGCCGAGGCCGGGCGCACGTCGTACGCCTCCACCACCGCACCGAGCCGGCGCGCGGTGGCGATCGCCTGCAGACCGGCCACCCCCGCACCCAGCACCAGCACCCGGGCCGGCGGCACCGTCCCGGCCGCGGTCATGAACAGCGGGAAGAACCGCGGGAGCCGGACCGCCGCCTCCAGCACGCAGCGGTACCCGGCGACCAGGGCCTGCGAGGTCAGCGCGTCCATCGACTGGGCTCGGGAGATCCGCGGCACCAGCTCGACGGCGAACGCGGTGACCCCGGCGTCCCGGAGCGCGACCGCCCGGCGGGCGGCGTCCGGGTCGGTTCCCGGGGCGAGGAAGCCGAGGGTGATCGTGCCCGCAGGCAGCCGAGCGATGTCGGCCAGCGGCAGTGGCCGCACGTGCAGCACCACCTGGGCGCCATCCAGCACGTCCGACCCGGAGGCGACGTGCCCCCCGGCGGCTTGGTACGTCTCGTCGTCCGCCCCGATGCCGACGCCTGCGCCTACGGCCACCTGGACGGTGTGACCGGCCGCGGCCAGGGCCGCGACCGTCTCTGGTGTGGCGGCCGCGCGCCGTTCGCCAGGCGCCGTCTCGGCCACGACGGCGATCCGCATGAGACGTCCTCGCAGGTTGCTGGCTTAGGCGCGCTCAACCTACGCCACGGATCGACCGCAGACTGCACCGGCACGCAGGCCGGCGAAGTCTGCTCCATCCCCGTGAGGCTCCCGTGGTGGCTGGCACCGCCTGATCGTGGGCCGTTCGCCCCTAGCCGGATCCGGAGGGTTCGCCCGAACATGGACGAGGTGGAGATCGACGAGGCCTGAGGGGTATTGATGAGTGCGCACGACCGGATCTGCGTCGACTACGGGGCGTTGGAAAGCCTTGCCGCGGACTCCCAGGACGCGTCCGCGGCCTGCACCGCGGCGTCATCGGTCGTGGCTGGCGCCGCGCTTCCGCCCGGTGCGTTCGGGAACCTCCATCACTCCAGTCAAATGGAGGACGAGGCAGCCCATGTCCGCTCGATCACCAGCGCCCAGCTGCATGGCTCGGGGAACGATTTGACAGGGCAGTCGGTCGGGCTGCGACGGGCGCGGCACAATTACCAGACGACTGATGAGGGCAACGCGGACTCCCTGTGCAGGATCCGAAACCAGCTCGGCTCCAACCAGTCCGGCCAGTACTACCTCAGCCCGGACTAAGACCGGGGACGGGAGTTCACCGGGTCAGGTCTCAGTGGGCGAGAACCTCACCGCAGCGAGCCGGAACTCGTGCGAGTGGTGTCCATGGATCACGGGCGGCCCGGGCCGGGGACAGCACGGGCCGCCCGTGACGCTTTACCCCGCCTGGTGCGCTCGGTCGAGGACGTCGAGCCGCCCGTCGCCGGGGATCACCGGATCGCGGGGGATCGGACGCCAGATGAGGTTGCCGTTCGCATCCCGCCCACTCTTCAGGTTCGGGTCAGCCCACCACGACTCCCGCAGGTACTGCTGCTCGAACTGCGGCCCCGCCTTCACGCCTGAGGTGTCCACCTTGGTGGTCGCCTCGCCGCCCTGCCGCTGCACGTCGTACTGGAGCAACGTCCTGCCGGCGTGGGCGTCCAGCCACTGCTCGAACGTCCCGCGGTCCACGTGCTGGTTGGTGTAGGCCGCTCGGTTCTGCGGATCCCGCAGGTCGAGCGCCCGGGTCTCCAGGGTGCGCTGGGAGTCCTCCAGGTCCACCTTGAAGTAGAGCTCCTGGTGGGTCCCCGGGACCCGGTGCATGCCGAGGTAGCTGTTGTTCGTACCCGTCAGGTAGTCGTAGTCGCCGACCGTGATCCGCTGCTGGGTGTACCGGGTCGGATCACCGTTGACGTCGTACTCGGTCCGTTCCAGGTACGACTTGCCGCCCCCGAAGACCTCGGTCCCGTACCCCGCGGTCCAACCGTTCTTGCTCTCGCCCTCCAGCCGGTACCCCAAGGAGGACGTGCCGTCGCTGCGTTCGGTGTACAGCAGGCTGGCGGCGCCGGTGGCCCGGCCGGATCCCGACGCGACCAGCGGGATGCCGATGTCCCCGTTGGCCTTGCCCTCCACCCCGATGGTGAACGTCGTCTCGTCCGGCGTCCTGCCGGTCAGCTTGTCGTGCCACTCGCCCCGGTCCGCCATCGGGCCGGCGTAGAACCCCACGGCGCTGCGCGCCGCCGCTGTGACCTGCTCCCACGGGTTCCGACCCTCGAGCCGGTCGACGAACTCCTGTGCGTCGGTGATGGTGTCGAACTTGTACCGCTTGATGTAGCCGACCGTCACGGCGCCCTCGATCTCGCCGTACGTACGACTGATCTTGTCCTGCAGGGATTTCGGCAGATGGTCCAAGCTGGTCTTCCGGCCTTCCCTGAGGTGCGGGCCGGCGCCGTAGAAATCGCGCAGGCCGATGACGATCCGGCCGTCGCTGTCGCGGCTGACGATCATCCCCTCGGCGCGGCTGACCCGCAGCCCGAGCCATCGGCCGTGCAGCGGAACGGTGAGCGAGCCACCGAATGCCGAGCTGCTCATCGCCTCCATCACCCCGGGAGCTGCCCGGTCGTCGTCCTGGAGGCCGAAGATGGACTTGCGCCACGGGGCCTTCGGCCCGGTCATGAAGCTGCCCGGGGTGCTGGCCAGCACCCCGTCCAACCGGTGGGCCTGCTCCTGGATCGCCGTCATCGCCTGGTTCCCGAGCGCCGCGGCGCGCTTGGAGAGCTCAGCCTTCGCGCTTGCGCGGGCGATCTCCGGTTGTGCCTGGTACCAGGCGTAAAGCTTGGTGACCTCGGCGACGTACGTCCGGACGTGCTGAGCGGACGTACGTTGCACCTCGACCATGACCTTGGCTATCAGGTCCAATCCCTCCGCGGTGAACCGCAGCTGGCTCCCCACCCCTGTCAGCTCGCCCTCGGTGTTCCGGGCTCGAGCCCGGTAGGCATCGGCGGTGTTGCCCTCCCAGCTCGCCGACTTGGCTCGCCAGGCGGCGGCGTACGTGCGCCACGTCCGCTCGACCGTCGCCGACTGTTCGCGCCAGATGCTCGCGACCCGAGCGATCGCGCCCGGGTCGCCGTCCATCCGGACGCGGAGCCGTTCGATGGACTGGGCGGCGCCCTGGAAGGGGGCTGGCACCTCATTCACCCACCCCGGGCCGATGAAGGCGTTCGGCATCCTGACCTCCGGACCGGGCTGCGGGTGAGTCCATCTGGCACGTGGGCGCTGTGAGCCGTCGCCACCCGCCGGGACCAGCGTGTGCAACCTCGGTGAACGACTGCCCTCGCCGCGGTTTCCGTGTGGTGGCGAGCAGCGGGCCGGATCAGCAGAACCACCCGCAGTTGTGCGGACCGTCGCGACGTGGCGACATCCGGTCACCTGAGCGTCCACCGAGGGCGGCGGCAGCGCTGTGCTGCGTGCGGCTGGGGCCAGACGGAGCAGGGCGACACTCAGCGGGTGAGCAGGCTCCAGTCCAGCACCGCGGACGGGTCGGCGTCGAAGTCCAGTCCCGACGGTGGCGCGTCGGCTCGCACCAACAGGTCGCCGACCGCGGCGATCATCGCCCCGTTGTCCGTGCACAAACCCGGCCTGGGTACCCGCAGGGTGATACCAGCTGCCGCGCAACGCTTCTCGGCGACCGTCCGCAGGCGCCGGTTGGCCGCGACCCCGCCGACCACCACCAGGGTGTCGGCCCCGGTGTCCCGGCAGGCGCGGACCGCCTTGGCGGTCAGCACGTCCACCACCGCCTCTTGGAAAGACGCTGCGACGTCTGCCACCGGCAGCGCGGTGCCGTCCCGCAGGTGGCGCTCGACGTACCGCGCGGTGGCGGTCTTCAAGCCGGAGAAGGAGAAGGCGAGTCGCCGGGGGTGGTTCACGTCGGGCAGCCGGTCGAGCAGCGGCCGGGGGAACCGGACCGCGTCCGGGTCGCCGTCGGTGGCCGCCGCCGACACCGCAGGGCCACCGGGATAGCCGAGGCCCAGCAGCCGGGCCACCTTGTCGAACGACTCACCGGCCGCGTCGTCCAGGGTGTCGCCGAGGTGCACGATCGGGTCCCGGGCGAGGTCGCGCACCAGCAGCAGCGAGGTGTGCCCACCGGAGACGATCAGCACCACGCACAGGTCGGGCAGCGGGCCGTGCTCGAGCGTGTCCGCTGCCACGTGCCCGGCTGCGTGGTGCACGCCGTACACCGGCACGTCCCGGGCGACCGCGATCGCCTTGCCGGCCGCTACTCCCACCGTGAGGGAGCTGGCCAGGCCCGGCCCTGACGTCACGGCGATGGCGTCGATGTCGGCCATCGACAGCCCGGCGTCGTCCAAGGCAGCCCGCAGGGTGGGCACGAACGCCTCCAGGTGCGCACGGGCCGCCACCTCCGGCACCACACCGCCGAAGCGGGCGTGCTCGGCCATGCTGGATGCCAGCGCCTGGCCGAGCAGCTGCCCGTCGCGGACCAGCCCGATGCCGGTCTCGTCGCAGGAGGACTCGATCCCCAGGACGACGCTCATCGCGACCACACTCTCCGCTGGCGTCCTGAGCGGCGGTCCCCGAAGCCAGGGCAGGTGGTGGCCACGCGCGTCATGGTATGTGCCCGGTCCGGATCTACCCTGGACCAGGGTGACCGGTGCAGCAGCGACCGTCGGCGGAGGTGATCAGACCGGTGCAGGAGCTCCCGAAGGACGGTTCATGGGCGGTTGAGCCGGCCGGTTCGACGGTGATCCCTCGTCAAGCTGGCGAGGATGAGAGTGCTGTCGGGCCGCGTCAGGCCGCGCGTTTGCAGGCAGAGCGGCAGCGTGCCGTGGCCAAGGCGTGTCGTCGTCGGGACCTGGCCATGGTCGTCGGAGGTCTGGCGCTGATCGCCATCGCGATGGTCACGGCCGGCAGTCGGCCCGGTTCGTCGACATCGTCCACGACGTCGACAGGGAGTCGCTCCGGTGCCCTGGTGTCGCCCTCCCAGGTGTTGAGCCAGACCCCCGCCCCGACGTTGGCGACCGTTGCCGGGCTCGGGCCACGGACCGCGGCCGGCATCCCCGCGCAGGCCACCAGGGCGGTCGTCGTGCGTGGGGACGCCCCCGACGAGTCGACCGCCACGATCGAGCTGTACGCGAAGGACGGCGCGACGTGGACGAGGGTTGCCGGGTGGCGCGGCCATGTGGGTGCCCGGGGGTGGACCACCGATCACCGTGAGGGCGATCTGCGCACTCCGGTGGGCACGTTCACGCTCAGCGACGCCGGAGGGCTGCTCCCGGACCCGGGTACGCGCATGCCGTATCACCGCTCGTCCTCGTTCGTGCCGCGGACCGATCGCGCGTTCGGTGACTCTCTGGAAGGAAGCTTCGACTACGTCGTGGCGATCGACTACAACCGCCGCCGCGGGGTCTCACCGCTGGACCAGCGTCAACCCCTCGGTGCCTGGCGCGGTGGCGGGATCTGGATGCACGTCGATCACGACGGCCCCACCCACGGCTGTGTCTCGGTGCCGCGAGCCGGGATGCGCACTCTGCTGCGGGCGCTGGCTCCGGCGCACCGCCCGGTGGTCGTGATGGCCGACCGCGCCCGATTGACCGCGTGAGACTCGCCGCGCTCACCAGCGATCCGGTGGCCGGTCGGGGAGGGCCGCGGCGTCAGGCGCCGTAGCGGCGGTGGAACTTCGCGACCCGACCCTCGGTGTCGATCGTCCGTGCTGTCCCAGTCCAGAACGGGTGGCTGGCACTGGAGATCTCGACGTCGATCACCGGGTAGGTGCTGCCGTCCTCCCACTCCGTGGTCGCCGCGCTGGTCGCGGTGGAGCGGGTGAGGAAGGCGAATCCGGCGTTGCGATCGCGGAAGACGACGGGACGGTAGTCGGGGTGGACACCGGGCTTCATCAGAACTCCTTGTCGCCGAACAGATCTGGACGGATCGAGGGGGGTTGGCTGCGTTCAGGCGCAGTCGGCAAGGTCGCCGAGCCACGGGTCCAGGTCGTCGCCGTACGCGGCCCACCAGCGGTCGCCGCGTGCATGTTCGTCCGCGGTCAACTCCAGGCTGCGGAAGGCATGCTGGATCCGCTTCCGCTCGTCCCGCTCGGTACCCGTGACGACAATCCGGGTGGACGCCTGACCGCCGGCCCACGGCCCCAGCGAGCCGATGCTGAGCTGGCCCCCCGCGCCGTCCCAGGCGCACGCGGTGTGCGGCCGGGACGCCAGCCGGAGGTGACCACGGGCGCGCAGGCTGCCGCTGCCAAGATCCTCGATCCGGTCCAGCAGCCGCCCCGCGTGGACTGGCCGGTCGCAGCGCAGGTCGAGAGTCCAGACCTCGTGGGTGTCAGGTGTCAACGGCGGGGCGACCGCCTGCAGATCCCCCCGAGGGTCCAGGGTCGGGCGCAGCAGCGAGGCGAGCCGGCCTGGGTCGAGGTCGTGGACGCCGGCCTGGGCGATCCGGAACGGCGGGGTGCTGAGGTGCTCCAGCAGGGTGGCCGAGCGTGAGTCGAGCGGCGCGGTGGTCGCCAGCACGTCGCTCACCTCGACCTGGTGCGCGAGCACCTCACCGACGGACCGGGAGTCTGCGGAGAACAGGCCGAGATCGCGCTCGGCGAGGGTGTCGTCGCCGAGCAGGTCGTGGACCAGCTCGGCGCCATCGACCGCGGTGACCACCGCGGCAGCCCGGATCCGGCCGTCCTCGGCCTGCACCGCGCGGACGACGGGCAGCGGTTCCGCAGCGACCGGCAACGCAAGCAGCAACAACGGCGGTATGACGTCAGCGAGCCGGTGCAGGGTTGGCAGCACGTCTTCGCGGATCGCGCAGGACAGGCAGCCGTGCTCCAGCTCGACCTGTGCCCGTTCGACGATCCCGCGGCCATCCATCACGAGCCGGTTCAGGACGGCGGCCTGGTCGTCGTGGTCCGCGGGTCGTTCAACGTCGTACTGCACCGCCAACGCGTCCGGCACGTCGCACAGGGCGCCGCCGACGGCGCTGCCCCGGGCGACCGGATCCACCGACGCGACCGTGACGACGGGCAGGACGGGCCAAGAGGTCTTGGTCATGCCCAGATTTTAAGGTGTACGAGTCCCAGTTGACAATCATTATCACCAACTGGGCAACGTGGTTCCCCCAAACCGGCCATCGGCCATCGGTTGCTGGTAGTTCTAGCTACTTCACGTGGTCGGCGGCCATGATCGTTCAGTCCTCGACGGCCGAAGGTGGAAGGACTGCCCGATGGGAACTGGATCGTGGATGTCACGTCCCCGGCGTCCGTGGCTTGCCCCACTCGTGCTGGCGTTCGCGGGCGCCGCAGTGCTGCTCGTCGGCGGGTTCCGGTCGGACGCCCTGCCGAGCCCGGGTGATGCCCTGCGTGCCGTGTCCGGAGCTACTGAACGGATCGCAGCGCCCCCGCCCTCGGTCTCCCCTCCCGGGGGCGGGGGCTCAGTACCGGCACCGTGGGGTGGCCCCGGAGCCACGCTGACCCGGGAGCGTTTCGACGCCGGCCCGCACGCCGGGCGGACCTGGTCGTCATTCGCCCCGACCACCGTGCGGCCAGGTGCGCCACTGGTGGTGGTGCTGCACGGTGGCGGGGGATCGGGTCTCGATTCCGCCACGCGGAATCCGTTGGGCCGGTGGCAGCAGGTCGCGGCGGGCCGTCCCGGCGGCATGGTGGTGGTGTACCCGGACGCGGCCGAGGACGCTCAGGGTCAATCGCAGTGGAACGACTGCCGGGCGGGCGACTCGGCGACGTCCGGCGACCGGCTGCCGGACGACGTCTCCTTCCTCACCGCGCTTATCCAACGGATGGTCGCCAGGCACCAACTGTCGCCGGATCGCGTGCTGGTGAACGGGGTGAGCAATGGCGGCATGATGACGCTCAGGCTGGCTGCTGAGCGTCCGTCCGTGGTTGCTGGCGCCGGCGTGGTGGCCGCCAGCATGCCGGTCGATGCTTGCGGGACGCCGACGCGACCGGTCCCGCTGGTGCTCGTCCACGGCACCGCGGACCCGCTCGTGCCCTACGCCGGTGGTGCGGTCAGGTGGGGCCGCGGCGCGGTGATCGGGGTCGACGCGACGCTCGAGCGGTGGCGTGCCGTCAACCGGTCCACGGTGATCCTACCCCTCGCGCCGCTGCCGGACGTCGACCGTGCCGACGGCCCGCGTGGGAGGTCGAGCACGGTCTGGACCAGCACCGACCGGCACGCCCGCGGTGGTGACCCGACCACGTTCGTGCAGGTGCGCAGGGGCGGTCACACCGTTCCGGACACCTCGATCGTCGACCCGCTCCCGTCCCGTCTGGTGGGGTCGCAGAATCGGGACGTCGATGCTGTCACCGTCATCTGGCGGGCGCTTGGCGGTCGGTGGTGATCGCGAGGCGGCCAGCTGACGGTGTCAGCCGTTGGGTAGGACCGCCCGGTCGGGCATGCTGGTTCGGCCGGGTGGCTCGTCGTCGGCACTAGCTCGGCAGCCAGTCCACGCGCCCGACCAGCGCCAGGTACCCGAGAAACGCACCGATGTCGATCGCCGCGTGCGCGACGAGCTGCGGCACCACCGTGCGCCGCTTGACGAACCATCCGGCGAACACCGCGCCCATCACGAGGTTGCCCAGCAGGCCTGCCAGCCCCTGATACAGGTGGTACGCGCCGCGGATCCCGGCTGAGACGGCCACCGCCACGGCTGGCCGGCCGCCGAGCTGCTGGATCCGGTGCACCAGGTATCCCGTCAGCACGACCTCTTCCAGTGCGGCGTTCGCGCACGCGGACAGCACCAGCAGCGGGACCCGCCACCACACGTCCGGCAACGAGGTGGGCACCACCGTGAGGCTCTGGCCGAGGGCGAAGGAGACGAGATAGGTCGCCAGCCCGAGGCCGCCCACCACCGCCGCGGTACCAAGCCCGAGCAGCACCCCGCGACCAAGCCGTTGCCTGGCCAGCCCGATCGCGCGTACCCGCTCACCGCGGATCAACACCAGGACCATCACCAGGGCCACCGGCAGCACCAGGCCAAGCGTGCGGACGAGCTGGAATCCCAGGTCGATCCAGGGTTGATCGGGGGTCACTGGCCTGTTCAACGTGGTGCGTTGCGCGGAAACCTGCGCCGGAGCCGCCACCGCCGCCGCGAACGACAGCACCGACCGCAGCGCCGACAAACCGACCGCCAACCCGGTGACGACCGCGACCTCGGCGATCAACACCTGACGGCCCCGGGATCCCGCCCGCTGCCCCGGTGTTGGCTCAGGCTGTGGCTCGGGCGCGTCGCTCACCGGCTCATCATCGCGGGTACGCCATGGTGATCAGTCCTCGGTATGGACGGTCGCATACCAGTTGATGTCATGAGCTGACAAGTTTGATCAGCTCCGTGTAGTGCCGTGTTCACGCTCGGATAGACCTTGCACCGAAACGCACGAGGACCCTTGACATATCCGGACAGACCACGGGAGTGTTCGGGCCGACGAACCCGGGGGTCGGGGATCGTCGGGAACTCTGCCACAGCCGTCGAGCCAGCTCGACGGTGCACCTACCCGTCGGCGGTGCGGCTCCCCGGGGCCGTACATCGCCATGATCTTGATCTTTGCTGCTCGCCTCGTGGTGGAGGCCCGGTTCGCGGAGGCGGACCTCACCCCCGGACCCACCGACGACCGCTCGATGATCGACGGGCGAGTGAGGATGCAGCCGTGGGCCGACACAGCCATACCCCTGATGACAGTTCTCCGCGCGCAAATCGCGTGGACCTCGGGGCCGAGATTGACGAGGACCCCGCGATCGGTGGGGGAGTGGCAACTCGGGCGGCCGTCCGCGAGCACGCGTCTGGCGAGCACGCGTCTGGTCCGCGGCACAGCACCGGCAACGGGGTGAGCCGGCGAGGCCTCATCGGGATCGTCGGAGCCGGAGCGGTGGCCAGCGCGTGTGGCACGACGGCCGCGGTGGCGCCGGACACGGTGCAGGCGGCACTCGATCCGGTCGTGGGTGCGCTCGGTGGCGACCGTGGCGAGGCCGCCGTCGCCCGTTCGTTGAAACGGGCGTCTCAGCAGAAGCAGAAGGCCGGCGGGGCGGCCTCCGGCGCAGCGGCAAGCGGCGCGGGCAGCTCCATGACCCCCAAGCCCTCCATGAAGCCGGCCGTTCGCAACGGTTCGTTCGGTGCCGCTGGTGGCCGGCCGCCGGCCCCCAGCACCAACTCGGGCCTCACGCAGCCGGCGACTCCGTTGTCCACCGACCAGGCGCTGCACGTGGCCCGTCGGGCCGCGTGGGGTGCCACCCCAGCGCTGCTCACCCAGATCCGCAAGGGCTCGACCGCCTGGATCGACCGTCAGCTCAACTGGAAGTCCATCCCTGACGGGTACGTCGAGGGCTTGGTCGGCACGCTCGACACCATCGGTGCCGAGCCGGCCACCTTGCTCAGCTGGAACGGGCAGCGCGAGAAGCAGGACTACTTCTACGCCCACTCCCAGCTGGAGGTCGCCGCGATCTGGCGGGCGTCCTACAGCGAGCGCCAGCTGTACGAGGTGATGGTCGACTTCTGGCACAACCGGCTGCACGTGCCCAGCGTCTTCGACAAGTCGCGCAACACCCTGAACCAGTACGACGTCCTGGTGATCCGGCCGTACGCGCTGGGCAAGTTCAGCGACATGCTGTGGGCGATGCTCAGCAAGAGCTCCGCGATGCTCGTCTACCTGGACAACCACCTCAACACCAAGAACGGCGGCAACCAGAACCTCGGCCGTGAGCTGCTGGAGCTGCACACCCTCGGTGTGGACGCGGGGTACACGCAGAGCGACGTGATCGCGGCGTCCAAGCTGCTCACCGGCCTGGGCATCGATGACGCCCCGCCCAACGGGCAGTCCCGCATGGTGGTCACCTACCACCCCGACCGCCACCACGTCGGCCCGGTCAAGGTCTTCGGCAAGACGTATGCGAACGGCAGCGCCGACGCCGGTATGGTCACCATCAAGCAGCTGTCGGACGACCTGGCTCGGCACCCGAAGACGGCATACTCGCTGGCGCTGGACCTGTGCCGGCGGTTCGTCTCCGATCAGCCGCCGGTGGCTCTGATCAAGCGGCTGGCGACGACCTACCTGAAGAACGACACCGACATCGCTCCGGTGGTCAAGCAGCTGCTGACCTCGCGGGAGTTCAAGGCGAGCGTCGGGCAGAAGTACCGCCGTCCACTGGAGAGCCTGGTCGCCACGATCCGGACGCTCGACGTCAAGCCGACCGACGACGCGGCCAAGCGGTACGAGGTCTTCCAGCACCTGCGGTGGTCGCTGTACGAGATGGACCAGCGGCCCTACGGGCACAACGCCCCGGATGGCCACGCCGATTACGCGCGGCGTTGGCTGTCCACCGTGGGGGTGTTGAACCGGTGGAACATGTACGCGGTCCTGGCGGGTGGGTGGCATAAGGATGGCCTGAACCCGCCGGACGTGACCGCGATGCTCGGCAACGCCGCGACCTACGGGGACGCGGTTGATGCCTTATGGCTGCGGTTGCTCTACGAGAAGGCGACCTCGGCCGAACGGGCCGCGATCCTGACCTTCCTGGAGGAGGGGTCGGCTGATCCGCTGACCGCGGATCAGCGCGCGAACAACTACAACCTGCGAGCCCGTGCCACCGCGTTGATCCTTGGCAGCGTCGACCACCAGATGCGATGACACCAGCGCCGAGCCGTCATCAGGCCACCCCTCCGCCCCCCGACTCGAAGGACGACGTGACCGCCATGGCCATCGACGAGAGCACCGTTGACCAGTCCAGGTTCCTCGACCAGCTGCCAAGCAGCGCACCGAGCCATGACGAGCGTTCGGCCGGTATGCACGTCGGGTGCGACTGCGGCACTGAGCAGGCCGCCCCCGACCCGTGGCGCAAGGGGTTCACCCGTCGGCGGGTCTTTCAGGGCAGCGCGGCGATGGTCGCCGCCTTGGGTGTGCAGACCGTCACCACTCGGTACGCCTTCTCCGCGGCGGCGAATCTGAATACCGACACGATCGTCGTGGTCAACCTGCGCGGCGGCAAGTGCGGCTTGTCCGACGTCGTGCCTACCTTCGAGAAGAAGTACTACTCGGAGCGTCCGAACATCGCGATCCCCCAAGGTGCCGCGCTGCCCCTGGAGCGCGGGTTCGGCTTGCACCCGGCGCTGCCCGGGATGCACAACCTCTACAAGAGCGGCCTGTTCGCCCCGGTCGTGGCGGTCGGCACGCCGGACAAGTCGCTGTCGCACTTCGAGGCGATGGACACTCTGGAGCGCGGGACCGCGGCCGGCCTGAACGATTCCGGGTGGATGAACCGAGTGCTCCAGGCTCGCGGCCAGCAGGGAACCTTCTCCGCGGTGCAGTTCGGCGCGAACCTGCCATTGGCGTTGACGGGCAGTGCCCCGGCGCTGTCCATGGGCAGCATCCAGACGTTCGGTCTGGCTGGCTTCGACGACGTCATGCCACAGACGATCTCGGCCTACACGTCGCTGTACAAGAACCTCAAACAGCCCTTGGTGAAGACGTTGTCCGCCAAGGTGACGGAGACGTTGTCCGCCATCAAGACGGTCGAGAAGCTGAAGAAGGTCGCCTACCAGCCGGCCGGTGGTGCTCAGTACCCGCAGGGCAGTTTCGGCGACAGCCTCAAGGATGCGGCACGGCTCATCAAAGAGAACATCGGGCTGACACTCGCCACGCTGGACGTTGGTGGCTGGGACATGCACACCAACTTCGGCCGGGTGGACGCCGGTGACTACCGCAGCCATATGGAGGAGCTGGACAAGGGTTTCACCGCGTTCGTCGCCGACATCGGGTCGAACATCAAGAACGTGACGATCGTCGTCATCTCCGAGTTCGGCCGGGCGATCTTCGAGAACGGCACCAACGGATGTGAGCACGGGCACGGTCAGACGCTCTGGTTGATCGGTTCGGGTGTTGCGGGGGGCAAGGTGTACGGAACCTGGCCGGGGATGGACGACAAGGACCTCTACATCAACCGCAGCCTGGCCGGCACGACCGACTACCGCGACGTGCTCGCAGATGTGCTGAGCGACCGTGGTGGGGTCGGCTCGTTCTCCGGAATCTTCCCGGACCACAAGCCGAAGCGCGTGGGCGTCACTAAGAAGCGAGTCTGAAGGCCCGCTACGCGGTCGTCATTCGCTGGAGCTCATCACCAATACCCGAGCGTGGAGTATCGGCCGTTGCTGCAACGCGGCTCGTAGGGCTCGGTGCAAGCCGTCCTCCAAGAACAGGGTGCCTTCGTACTCGACCACGTGCGCGAAGAGGTCGCCGTAAAAGGTGGAGTCCTCGGACAACAGGGCGGCCAAGTCCAGGGTGCGTCTGGTGGTGACCAATTCGTCGAGTCGGACCTGCCGAGGCGGAACCTGAGACCAGTCCTTCGGCGTGGTCAGTCCGTGGTCCGGGTAGGGACGCCCCTCGCCAACGGCCTTGAAAATCACCTTTTTAGTCTACGTGGGTAGGCTGCGTCCGCGCCGACCCGCCGCGCCACGTGCCACAGCGGGATTCACCTGAGGAGGTTCCCGTGTCATCGCAGACGTCCCCCGGCTCATCCGCTGAACAGCTGGCCGCGATCAAGGAGGGCTACGGCGCTGCCGGCGCTGCTGTCGAGCTGGGCGCAGCTGTTGACGCCGGGACGGCTCACCCGGACGCTCCGGTACGGATCCCGCTGTCGTCGTTGAACCGGCACGGTCTGGTCGCCGGCGCTACCGGCACCGGCAAGACCAAGACGTTGCAGCTGATGGCCGAACAGCTCAGCGCGCAGGGCGTGCCGGTGTTCCTCGCGGACATCAAGGGCGACCTGTCTGGTCTGGCCAGCCCTGGTGTCACCAACGACAAGGTGGCCGCCCGGGTAAAGGACGTCGGGCAGGAATGGGCAGGCGCGGCCTGCCCGACGGAGTTCTTGTCGCTGGGTGGTCAGGGTGCCGGCATTCCGGTGCGGGCCACCATGACCAGCTTCGGCCCGACGCTGCTGGCCAAGGTGCTCGGTCTGGGTGAGGTCCAGGAGTCCAGCCTCGGCTTGATCTTTCACTACGCCGACTCCCGCGGCCTGGCGCTGTTGGACCTCAAGGACCTGCGGGCGGTCGTCCAGCACTTGACCTCCGACGAGGGCAAGGACGACCTGAAAGAGCTGGGGGGGTTATCCGCCGCGACCGCCGGGGTGATCCTGCGCGAGCTGTTGACGTTCGCGGACGGCGGCGCCGATGTGTTCTTCGGCGAACCGGAGTTCGACACCGCCGACTTGCTGCGCACCACGGGGGGTGACGAGGGCGGCAGGGGGATCGTCACCTGCCTGGAGCTGCCCGACGTTCAGGACAAGCCGCAGCTGTTCTCCACGTTCTTGATGTGGCTGCTCGCCGACTTGTTCCACGACCTGCCTGAGGTCGGCGATGTCGACAAGCCCAAGCTGGTGTTCTTCTTCGACGAGGCGCACCTGCTGTTCAACGGCGCCAGCAAGGAGTTCGTGGCGTCCATCGAGCAGACCGTCCGGCTGATCCGCAGCAAGGGCGTCGGGGTGTTCTTCGTCACCCAGTCCCCGCAGGACGTGCCGTCCGGCGTGCTCGCACAGCTCGGCAACCGGGTGCAGCACGCGCTGCGCGCCTACACCCCGCAGGACGCGAAAGCGCTCAAGGCCGCGGTCTCGACGTACCCGACCAGCGGATACGACCTCGAGGAGCTGCTCACCAGCCTCGGGACCGGCGAGGCGGTGGTGACCGTGCTGTCCGAGAAGGGCGCGCCCACCCCGGTGGCCTGGACCCGGCTGCGTGCTCCGCAGTCGCTGATGGCGCCGACCCCCGCCGAGCAGCTACAGGCAGCGGTCGCCGCCAGTCCGTTGGCGTCCAGGTACACCGAGGCGGTGGACCGGGAGTCCGCGTACGAACGGCTCGCCGGCCGGCTCCGCGGTGCTGACGCCGGAACCGAAGGCCGTGCTGAGGGGGGTGCGGATGCGAAACCGTCGGGAGGTGAGGGCGGGCAAGCGCCGGCCAGGCAGCAGCCTGCTGGCGGATCCCCTGTTCAACGGGATGAACCGTCAACGATGGAGAAGGTCGTGAAGTCCTCGGCCTTCCGCTCGGCGCTGCGCTCGGCTGGCACGGTCATCGGCCGGGAGATCACCCGCAGCTTGTTCGGCACCGCACGTCGCCGCCGCCGCTGACGAGGCCGATCGGCTCGGAATGTGCCACGCACTGCTGCTTTGAGTAGGCGAAAGGCCACAGAAAGATAGAGATCCGGCCTGGAAGGCCTGCGCATACCCGCTTCAATAACTTACTGTTTGCAGTCGTAAGCTCTCTGTAGCTAACGAGGTAACCGGTGTCGTCGGAACGGGGCGTGGGATGCGGGTGCGCGGACGCCGCCGGGCGTTCCGTCGTGTGGCGGCGGCTGTGGCCGCACTGTCGATCGGCGCGATCGGTGGCCTGATCTCACCCGCATTCGGCTACCAGATCAACACCACGAACAACACGGGTGCGACCGGCACCAACGGCAACGCCCTGATCACGTTTCCCGGTGGCACCACGGCGACCGTGGCGGTGTCGGGCCTGACCACGGTGTCGAACCTCAACTCCAACTTCACCAGTCGCGGCGCCACCGCCGGGATGTTCAACCCGAGCGTCTCGACCTCGACGCCGATGCCAGCGCTGCTCACCTCCGCGAACGGCTGCGCGGCCAGTGGTCTGTGCAGCAACCGGGGGACGGTGACTATCACCTTCAGCCGGCCGGTCCGCAACCCGACGCTCCACATCGGGGGGCTGGGCGGCTCCATCGGCGCAGTACCGAACAACTCGATCCTGCACGCGCTGGGAACGATCACCGGCAGCAGCCCAGCAGGCGCCACCTTCGGTTCACCGGCCGGCGGTGCGGTCAACATGGCGGTGACCAACGGTGGCCTGACCTTCGACACCGCGGATCCGCGGCCCTCGACCAACTGCGGTGCGAACACGGTGGCCGGGCAGACGTCGCTCTCCGGCTGCGGAACGATTCCCGTCAACGGCCTGATCACCTCGTTGACGATGCGCATGGACATCCTCATGGCGCCCAACACCGCGGGCACCGGTACCGCCGGCAGCACCGGCAGCGGCGACGAGTTCGTCCTCGGCGTCACGGTGCCGGAGGACTTCGGCGACGCGCCCGCGAGCTACGACAGCGGCACCGCCGCTTCGCACGTACTCAGTGACCTGCAGCTGGGCACGACGTCGACGGCGATGACCGGGGACAACCCCGGTGTCGCCAACGCCGCTACCAGTCCCTATTCGGTGGCCACGGGTGCGAACGCCAACGGTCTGAACGGCGATGGCGGCGACGAGAACGGGTGGCCGGGGACCGCTCCGCAGCTGACCACCCAGCTGTCCGGTTCGACGTACACCGCGACCGTGCCGATCTCCGGGGCCAGCGCCGCCGGACAGGTGTGTGGCTGGATCGACTTCGATCGCAACGGCACCTACGACACCGCGGACCGTGCTTGTGGCGCCTTCGCCGCGGGTGCGACATCGGTGCCGCTCACCTGGTCGGTGCCCCTCACCCTCAAGGCCGGGGTGAGCTACGTCCGGCTGCGTGCCTCGTACAACACCACACAGGTGCAGAGCCCGACCGGTCGCGCCGACTCCGGTGAGATCGAGGACCACACCGTCGCGATCATGCCGACCGTGCGGGTCAACAAGACCGTCACCAACGGATCCACCCGCACCTTCAACCTGCAGGTGAACGGCACCACCGTGGCCGCCGCGGTCGGGAACGGTGGCACCAGCGGCATCCGGACGGTGTTCCACACCTCCGCGTACGGCGCGCCGGACATCACGGTCGGCCAAGACGTAGGGAGCGCCGTCGTCCCGCTGGCCATCACTGAGGCGGCCACCAGCGGGACAGCGCCCTATACGTCGAGCTACTCGTGCATCAACGGCACCGGGGCGGCGGTGGCGTTCGGCTCCGGCACGTCGATCTCCACCGCCATCCCGACGACCGGGACGGCGCAGAACCAGAACATCACCTGCACGTTCACCAACACCCCACAACCCCAGCTGTCGGTGACCAAGTCAATCGCCTCGGTCACCGACACCGACGGCGACGGGCGACGCAGCGCCGGTGACATCGTCAGCTACCAGTTCGCCGTCACGAACACCAGCGACATCACGGTCACCAGCCTGGGGATCACCGACCCGGCCGCCACCGGTCTCAGCTGCCCGACCACCACCCTGGCGCCTGGCGCGTCGACGACCTGCGCCGGGACGCACACCCTGACGCAGCCCGAGGTGAACGCCGGCACGTTCACCAACACCGCGACCGCCACCGGCAGCTCCGTCACCGGCGCGGTCACCTCGCCGCCGTCGTCGGCCACCGTCACGCTCCCGGTCAGCGGTGGGCTCGGGCTCATCAAGAACGAGCCGGTCTTCACCGACGCCAACGGCTCCGGCGTCACGGACGCCGGTGACCGGGTCGACTGGTCGTTCCGCGTCACCAACGACAGCAACGTCACGCTCACCTCGGTCGCGGTCAGCGACCCCTTGGTCGGTGCGGTGACCTGCCCGACGACGACGCTCGCGCCAGGGCAGAGCACCATCTGCACCGCCCTGCCGTACACGATCACCCAGCCTCAGGGCGACAGCGGTGTGCTGACCAACACCGCCGACGCGACCGCGCAGACGCCTGGTGGGGCCACTCTCACCTCACCCACCCGGTCGACCAGCACGCCCCTGGTGCGCCAGCCCGCGCTGTCGCTGAGCAAGTCGGCCAGCGTCACCGACGTCAACGCCAACGGGCGCACCGATCTCGGCGACCGGATCACCTGGACGTTCCAGGTGCGCAACACCGGCAACGTGACGATCACCTCGGTGGCGGTCACCGATCCGGCAGCCGGTCCGGTGACCTGCTCGCCGACCAGCCTCGCCCCGGGGGCGACCGCTACCTGCGCCGCGAGCACGCCCTACACCATCACCCAGGCCGACGTGGACGCCGGGGAGGTAGCCAACACCGCGACGTCGTCCGGGCTGAGCTCGACCGGGGCGACGGTCACCTCCGCGCCCGCCTCCTCCTCGGTGGCCGTGCAGCAAACGTCGACATTGTCGCTGACCAAGTCCGCGAGCGTCACGGACGTGAACGGCAACGGCGTCACCGACCTCGGGGACCGGATCGCCTGGTCGTTCCTGCTGCGCAACACCGGGAACACCACCCTGGACACCCTGTCGGTGACCGATCCGCGGGCCGGCGCGGTGACCTGCCCGGTGTCCACGCTGGCCCCGGGTGCCCAGACGACCTGCACCGCGACCACCCCCTACGTGGTCACCCAGCCGGACGTGGACGCCGGACTGGTCAGCAACTCGGCCACCGCCCGCGCACAGCAGGTCACCAACGACGCACCGGTCACCTCGAACACCTCGACCACCGACACCCCGGTCACCCAGGTGAACGGGCTGGCCCTGGTGAAGACCGGGACCGTGACCGATCTGGACGGCAATGGCACCGACGTCGGCGACCCGGTGAACTACAGCTTCCAGGTGACCAACTCGGGCACGGTGACGATCAGCACGCTGACCATCACCGACCCGCGGGTCGGTGCGGTGAGCTGCCCAACGACGACGCTCACTCCCGGCGCCCAGACCACCTGCACCGGGACGTCCACGATCACCCAGGCGGACGTGGACGCGGGGGTGGTGAACAACAGCGCTCGGGCTCGGGGCCGTAACCCGGGCGGCGTCGTGGTCAACTCCAACCTGGCGACGAACTCGGTCCCGGTACCGCAGACGGCCTCGCTGGACGTCACCAAGACGTCGGACGTCAACGACACCGACGGCAACGGCACCGACCGCGGCGACACCGTCGAGTGGACGTTCACGGTCCGCAACACCGGGACGGTCACGCTCACCACGATCGCCGTGAACGACCCGCTGGCCGGCGCAGTGACCTGCGCGGTCACCACCTTGGCGCCCGGGGCGTCCACCAGCTGCACCTCGGACGGGACGTACGCCATCACCCAGGCGGACGTGGACGCCGGCCAGGTGGTCAACACCGCGACCGCGTCCGGCCGCAGCCCCTCCGGCGCCACGACCACCTCGCCGTCAGCGTCGTCCACCACGCCGGTGCCGCAGGCGACCCAGCTGTCGCTGACCAAGTCCGCTGCCACGACCGACGTGAACGGCAGCGGGGACACCGACCGGAACGACCTGATCACCTGGACGTTCCTGGTGCGCAACGCCGGCACGGTCACCGTCGCTGGCCTGGCGATCTCCGACCCGCTGGCCGGGACGGTCTTCTGCCCGGTGGCCACCCTGCCCCCCGGCGCGCAGACCACCTGCACGGCCACCCCGTACACGGTCACCCAGGCCGACGTCGAGGCGGCCGTGGTCAGCAACACCGCGGTCGCCAACGGGACGCGGCCGGGCGGCGGGACCGTCACGTCCAACACGTCCCAGACCGACACCCCGGTGACCCAGGACCCGCGGTTGGTGCTCACCAAGGACCCGGCCGTGGACGACGTCGACGGGAACGGCACCGACCTCGGGGATCGGATCACCTGGACGTTCGCCGTCCGCAACGCTGGCACCGTCACGCTCACGGCCCTGGCCGTGAACGACCCGCTGGCCGGGGCCGTGTCCTGTGTGGTCACAACGCTGGCCCCGGGCGAGTCCACCACCTGCACGACCACGACCCCGTACCTCATCACCCAGGCGGACGTGGACGCCGGCCAGGTGGTGAACTCCGCCACGGTGTCCGGCCGAGGCCCGGCCGGCGGCCTGATCACGTCGTCCCCACCGACCACGTCCACCACTCCGGTGCCCCGCAGCCCGGGCCTGGAGCTGGACAAGTCGGCGTCGGTGACCGACGTCGACGGTGACGGGTCGACGAACCTCGGCGACACCATCGCGTGGTCCTTCCAGCTCACCAACACCGGCAACGTGACGGTCGGCACCCTCGCCGTCGCCGATCCGCTGGCCGGACCGGTGACCTGCCCGGTGGGCTCGCTGGCGCCCGGCCAGTCCACCACCTGCACCGCGAACACCCCGCACGCCATCACCCAGGCCGATGTCGACGCCGGACGGGTGCGCAACACCGCGACGGCGTCCGGCCGGGGCGCCGGCGGCGGCTCGGTGACCTCGCTGCCGGACTTTACGACCACCCCGGTGCAGCAGCTCCCAGGACTGCGCCTGACCAAGACCGCGACAGTCACTGACGTGGATAGCGACAACATCACCGGTCTCGGCGACCGGATCGGCTGGTCGTTCGAGGTTGCCAACACCGGGACTGTGACGCTCGACACCGTCCAGGTGACCGATCCGCTAGCCGGCTCGGTCACCTGCCCGGTGACGACGTTGCCTCCTGGCCAGCGCACCACCTGCACCGCGAACACGTCGTATGTGATCACCCAGACGGATGTGGACGCCGGGGTGGTGACGAACAGCGCGACGGCTGGTGCCCAAGATCCGCAGGGCGGGCCGGTCGGCACCGACCAGTCGACCACCGACACCCCGATCGCCCAAGCACCAGCGTTGACCCTGGTGAAGGAGGTGTCCGGGCTCGCTGACCTGGACGGCAACGGCATCGAGGCCGGTGACCGGATCGACTACCGGTTCACCGTGACCAACACCGGCTCGGTCACCCTCACCAGCCCGTCGGTAGAAGATCCACTGACCGGGCCTGCTACGGCGTGCCCGGGTCCGCTCGCCCCGGGCGTGTCCTCGACCTGTGCGGCGTCCTACACCATCACCCAAGACGACGTGGACGCCGGCCTGGTAGCCAATGTCGCCGTCGGCGTGGCCCAGGACCCGGCAGGCGGCCGGGTCGTCTCGATCCGGTCCAGCACCGAGACCCCGCTGGACCAGACGGCGCTCATGGCCCTCACCAAGTCGGTCGCCGCGATCGGTGACACCGACGGTGACGGGCGGTACGAGGTCGGCGAGACGATCACCTGGAGCTTCGAGGTCGCCAACACCGGCACCGTCACGCTGATCGCGCCGACGGTGAACGACCCGAAGGCCGGAGCGGTGACGTGCCCCCCAGGCCCGCTCGTGCCCGGTGACTCGATCACCTGCACGGCTTCGGCATACCCGATCACCCAAGCGGACGTGGACCAGGGTGTGATCGCGAACAGTGCGGTCGCGGCGGCCACCGCCGGCGGGACCGGTGCCGTGGTGGTGTCCAACACCTCGACGACGGAAACGCCGACGAACGTCCCCGCCGACATCGACCTCGACAAGCAGGGCACGGTCAACGACCTGGACGGTGACGGCGAGGTCGGGGTTGGCGACACCATCACCTACACGTTCGTGGTCACCAATCCGGGGGACCGGACCATCCGCGACTTCTCCGTGATCGACCCGCTGATCAGCGGGGTGTCCTGCCCGACGCGGACGCTGGCACCGGGCCAGTCGACCACCTGCACCGCCGATCCCCGGGTGATCACCCAGGCCGACGTGGACAGCGGCCAGGTGCCGAACCTGGCCTCGGCGGTGATCAACGACCCCACGGACGGTGCCACATCCAGCGATGAGGTCACGCTGACCATCGCGCCCCGGCCGGTGCTGTCGTTGACCAAGTCCGCCACCGTGGACGACGCGGACGGCGACGGGGCGACAGACCTCGGGGACCGGATCGCGTGGTCGTTCCTGGTCGCGAACACCGGGAACGTGTCCCTGGACACCGTGCAGATCGGGGACCCGCTTGCTGGCCCGGTCAGCTGCCCGGTGACCACGCTGCCCCCCGGGCAGACCACCACCTGCACCGCGGACGCGCCGTACGTGATCACCCAGGCTGACGTGGACGCCGGGGTGGTGAGCAACACGGCGGTCGCCTCGGCTGACACGCCGCAGGGCGCCGACGTGCAGTCCGGCCCGTCGAGTACCACGACGCCGGTCGGTCAGCAGCCAGAGCTGTCCATCGTCAAGACCGATGCCGTACGGGACGTCGACGGTGATGGGTCCACTAACGCCGGCGACGAGATCGACTACACCTTCGAGGTCACCAACAGTGGCAACGTGACCATGGATCAGGTGCGGGTGCTCGAGTCCCTCGGTGCGGTGACGGTGGTCTGCCCACGCAGCGTCCTGGCCCCCAGCGAGTCCATGACCTGCACCGCCGACCCGTACGTCATCCAGGGGTACGACGTGGAGGCCGCCCAGGTGGAGAACACCGCGACCGCGGCCGGCCGCACGCCCTTCAACACCCAGGTGAACTCCCAGCCGTCGACCGTGATCACGCCGGTGGACCAGGTACTGGGCCTGGAGCTGACCAAGTCGGCGACCGTGGAGGACGTGAACGGCAACGGGGTCACCGACCTCGGTGACCGGATCCAGTGGGACTTCGAGGTCACCAACACCGGCACCGCGTCCGGCCTACCGGTCGAGGTGGTGGACCCGCTGGCCGGCTCGGTCACCTGCCAGATCGACCCCGAGGTCGGCCTGGGCCCCGGTCAGACCCGGCCATGCTCGGCCGACCAGCTCTACACCATCACCCAGGACGACGTGGACGCCGGCGTGGTACCGAACGTTGCTGTCGCCAACGCCACAACCTTCCAGGGGAGGCCGTTCAGCTCCGGCCCGGCCCTCGCCGAGGTGCCCGTCGCGCAGGCCCCGGTGCTGGAGATGGTGAAGTCCGCGACGGTGGACGACCTGGACGGCAACGGCACCGATCTCGGCGACCGGATCCAATGGGGTTTCCTGATCACCAACACCGGCACGGTCACCCTCACCGGGGTGACCGTCGATGACCCGCTGGCCGGAGCCGCGACCTGCGACACCACCACGTTGGCGCCGACCGGCCAGGCCTCGTGCCTCGCGGACGCGCTGTACACCATCACCCAGGCGGACGTCGACGACGGCGTGGTGAGCAACACGGCGACGGGCACCGGGCTGGACCCGGGTGGCGCCGAGGTCCGCTCCGACGAGAGCACGACCAACACCCCGGTGGTTCAGGCCGCCCGGCTGTCGCTGACCAAGTCCGCCGTCTTGGACGACCTGGACGGAAACGGCCCTGACCTCGCCGACGAGATCGCCTGGTCGTTCGAGGTCCGCAACACCGGCACCGTGAGCCTCGTCGACCCAGCCGTGGACGATCCCCGCGCCGGCACGGTCAGCTGCGCCCCGGGCACGCTCGCGCCCGGGGCGACGACCACCTGCACCTTGACAGCCCCGTACGTCATCACCCAGGTGGACGTTGACGCCGGGGTGGTCAGCAACACGGCCGTCGCGTCGGCTCAATGGCTCAACAACGACGCCATCATCACCTCCGATCCGTCCACTACCGACACCCCGATCGGCCAGCGGTCCGAGCTCGGCCTGACCAAGTCCGCGGTGCTGGACGACCTGGACGGCAACGGCGCGGACGTGGGGGACCGGATCCGCTGGTCGTTCCTGGCGACCAACACCGGCACCACCACGCTGACCGGGCTGGTGGTCGACGACCCCCTCGCAGGCCCGATCACCTGCACCGACACCACCCTCGCGCCGGGCCAGAGTCGCACCTGCGTGGACCCCGCGCCGTACTACACGGTGACCCAGGCCGACGTGGACCTCGGCGTGGTGGCCAACACCGCCATCGCCTCAGCGACCGCGCCCGGCGGCGACCAGGCGGGTTCGGGCCCCGCGTCGACCAGCACCCCGCTGGTGCAGACGGCGGCGTTGTCGTTGGCCAAGACGGCCGCGGTGACCGACGTGAACGGCAACGGCGTCACCGACCTGGGCGACCGGATCGCCTGGTCGTTCGAGGTCGCCAACACCGGCACGCTGACCGCCAGCACGCTGTCCGTCGCCGACCCGACCGCCGGTGCGGTCACCTGCCCGGTCGCCACCCTCGCGCCCGGCGCCACCACCACGTGCACCGCGGACGCGCCGTACGCCGTCACCCAGGCGGACGTGGACGCCGGGGTGGTCGCCAACAGCGCGGTGGCCAATGCCCGCCGCCCGGACGGCACCCCGTTCGCATCGCCGCCGTCCACCACGAACACCCCGGTGGAGCAGGTGTCCGCGCTGTCGCTCACCAAGTCGGCGACCGCCGTCGACGTGAACACCGACGGCCTGATCAACGCTACGGACCGGATCGCCTGGTCGTTCCTGGTGCGCAACACCGGCACCACCACGATCACGTCGCTGACGGTCGCCGACCCCCGAGCCGGCACGGTGACCTGCCCGGTCACGAACCTGGCCCCGGGTGCCCAGACCACCTGCACCGCGGCCCCCTACGCGATCACCGCGGTGGACGTGGAGACCGGGTCGGTCACCAACACCGCGACCGCCACCGGCAGCGGCCCCGGCGGTGCCACGGTGACCTCCCCGCCGTCCAGCACCACCACCCCGGTGGACCAGGGGCCGGCGATGACCCTCACCAAGTCGGCCGTGGTCACCGACGTGAACGGCAACGGCGTCACCGACCTCGGGGACCGGATCGCCTACTCCTTCCAGGTCCGCAACGTCGGCAACGTCAGCCTGAACACCCTGACCATCAACGACCCCCGGGCGGGCGCCGTGATCTGCGCGGCCACCAACCTCGCCGTCGGAGCCCAGACCACCTGCACCGCAACGAATCCGTACACCATCACCCAGGCCAACGTGGACGCCGGCCAGGTGCAGAACACCGCACAGGCCCGCGCCCGCTCCCCGCTCAACGTCGTCGTCATCTCCACCAACGCCCGGGTCACCACCCCGGTCGCGCAGAACCCGGAGCTCGCACTCGTCAAGTCGGCGTCCGTCACGGACCTGGACGGCAACGGCACCGACCTGGGCGACACCGTCGACTACACCTTCGAGGTCACCAACACCGGCACGGTGACCCTCGATGACGTGGGCATCGAGGACTCCCGGGCACCCGTGGTCACCGCGACCTGCCCCCGCACCCGGCTCGCGCCGGGGGAGTCGATGACCTGCACCGCGGACGTGCCCTACGTGATCACGCAGGCCGACGTGGAGGCGGCCCAGGTGCAAAACACCGCGACCGCCTCCGGGAGCAACCCGGTCGTCGGCGACGTGCAGTCCGCCCCCTCCACCGCGACCACCCCAGTCGTACAGCTCCCGCAGATCGAGCTGGAGAAGTTCGTCACCGTCTACGACCTGAGCGGTGACGGCATCCGTCCGAACCTCGGCGACATCATCGTATGGAACTTCCAGGTCACCAACACCGGCACGGTCGCCGCGCGGACCGTCGCCGTCGTCGACCCGGTCGCCGGGCCGGTGACTTGCACGCTGCCTCCCAGCGGTCTGGAGCCCGGGCGGTTCGTCCTGTGCACCAGCAACGCCCCCTACCCGGTCACCCAGGTGGACGTGGACAACGGCGTGGTGTCCAACACCGCCGTCGCGAACGCCACCACCGCGCTCGGGCAGCCGTTCAACTCGGGCACCGCCAGCACCGACACCCCGATCGCGCAGACCGATGGCCTCACGGTGGTGAAGGCGGCGTCGGTGACCGACGTGGACGGCAACGGCACCGACCTGGGTGACCAGATCGCCTGGTCGTTCGTGGTGCGCAACACCGGCACCGTGACGATCAGCTCGATCGCGGTCGCCGACCCGCTGGCCGGTGCGGTGGTCTGCCCGGTGACCACGTTGTCCCCGGGCGCGCAAACTGCTTGCGCCGCAACGGCTCCGTACACCATCACGCAGGTTGACGTGGATGCCGGTGGGGTGAGCAACACGGCCACCGCCGACGGGACGGCGCCCGGCGGGGCCACCGTGACCGCCCCGCCGTCCACCGCGAACGTCGAGATCGACCGGGTGCCGGTGCTGAGCCTGGTCAAGTCGGCGTCCCCGATCGCGGACGCCAATGGCAGCGGCCGGGTGGACCAGGGCGACACGGTCGCCTACTCGTTCGAGGTCACGAACACCGGCAACGTCACGATGCGGGCCGTCCAGGTGGACGATCCGCTCGCCGGCCCGGTCACCTGCCCGGTGACGACCCTGGCGCCGGGCGAGTCCACCGCCTGCACCGCGAACGCGCCGTACGTGCTCACCCAGGCGGACGTCGACGCGGGCGTGGTCTCCAACACCGCGACCGCCGTGGGTGAGGACCCGTCCCAGGTCGTGGTCCGCTCCGTCCCCTCGAGCACCGACACCCCGATCACCCGCAGCGCCGGGCTCACCGTGGTGAAGTCGGCCACGCTGAACGACCTGGACGGCAACGGGCCGGAGCTCGGCGACACCATCGACTACGCCTTCGAGGTCACCAACACCGGCAACGTCACGCTGGACGCCGTGCAGGTCGACGACTTCCGGCTGCGGCCGATCACGGTCAGCTGCCCGGTGAGCACGCTCGCCCCGGGCGCGTCGACCACGTGCACCAGCACCCAGCCGTACGTCGTGGACGCCGCCGACGTGAACCGCGGGGTGGTGCAGAACAGCGCCCAGGCCGCGGCCGAGGATCCGTCCGGGGACGAGGTCCGGTCCGGCATCTCCGAGGCGGACGTCCCGATCGACCAGCGGCCGGCGATCAGCCTGACCAAGTCCGCGGCCGTGACTGACGCCAACGGCAACGGCGTCACCGACCTGGGCGACACGATCACCTGGTCGTTCGCGGTCACCAACACCGGCGACGTCGACCTGCCTGGCCCGCCTGCCGTCGATGACCCGCTGGCCGGGCCGGTCAGCTGCCCCGGTCGGGGTTTCGTGCGCGGCCAGGTTCGCAGCTGCACCGCGAACACCCCGTACACGATCACCCAGGCGGACGTCGACGCCGGTGTGGTCAGCAACACCGCGACCGCGTCCACGCCGGACGGCCGGGGCGGCACCGTGACCTCCGGTCCGGCGACGTCCGACACCCCGGTGGACCAGGCCCGGGAGCTGTCGTTGAGCAAGACCGGCGCGGTGACCGACCTGGACGGCAACGGCACCGACCTGGGCGACCAGATCGCCTGGTCGTTCGTGGTCCGCAACACCGGGACGGTGACGGTGTCCTCGGTGGGTATCACCGACCCGGTCGCCGGTGCGGTCACCTGCCCGACCGCTGCCCTGGCCCCGGGTGCCCAGACGGTCTGCACCGCCGACACCCCCTACGTCATCACCCAGGCGGACGTGGACGCCGGGGTCCGCTCCAACACCGCCCTCGCTTTCGGCCAAGAGTCTGGCGGTGGCTTGGTCAGCTCCAACACCTCGGTCAGCGACACCCCGATCGACCAGCTCCGCGGCCTGGTGCTGACCAAGACCGGAACCCCACGGGATGTCGACGGGGACGGCGAGATCCACCTCGGCGACGAGATCGACTACGCGTTCCAGGTCACGAACACCGGCACCACCACGATCACCGACCTCGCCATCGACGACCCGCTGCTCGGGCTCGCCGTGACCTGCCCCGCCGGGCCGCTCGCTCCGGGGGCGAGCGTGGACTGCGCCGCGTCGGGTCCGTGGACGGTCACCCAGCAGGACGTGAACAGCGGCCAGCACACCAACCGAGCCACCGCCACCGGTCGCGCCCCCGGTGGTGTCGAGGTCACCTCCGAGCCGGTGCTGGTCACCACCCCGGTGGACCGCCGCTCGACGATCTCGATGACCAAGGACGGGTCGCTGAACGACCTGGACGGCAACGGCCCGGAGCTCGGCGACACCATCGACTACACCTTCGTGATCACCAACACCGGCACGGTCCAGCTGAGCAACCTGGAGGCGGTCGATGACCCGCTGGTCGGCGCGGTGACCTGCGGGTCGTACGGCACCTATCTCGACCCGGGCGAGTCGTTCACCTGCACCGCGGACGCGCCCTACACCATCACCCAGGCGGACGTGGACGTCGCCGAGGTACGCAACACCGCGGTCGGCCGGATCGACGACTCCTGGGTCGACCAGCTCGTGTACTCCGAGCCCGCCACCGACGTCCAGCCGGTGGACCAGACCCCCGGGTTGGCCCTCACCAAGTCGGCGGCGGTCACCGACGTGAACGGCAACGGGGCGACCGACCTCGGCGACCGGATCGCCTGGTCCTTCCTGGTCCGCAACACCGGCACCATCACCGTGAACGGGGTGAACGTCGCCGACCCGAGCGCCGGTGCGGTCGCGTGCCCCGTCACGACCCTGAGCCCGGGAGCGCAGACGGCCTGCACCGCAACGCTTCCGTACACCGTCACCCAGGCCGACGTGGACGCCGGCGTGGTGGCCAACACCGCCATCGCCAGCGCTCTCGAGGGTGGTGGGCTGACCTCCGACCCCGCCACCACCAACACCCCCGTGGCACAGGCCGGTGACATCGTGATCGCCAAGTCCGGTGTGCTGAGCGACCTGGACGGCAACGGGCCGGAGATCGGCGACCGGGTCGCGTACTCGTTCGTGGTGACCAACACCGGGACGGTCACCCTCACGAACGTCACCGTGACCGACCCGAAGGTGGGCGCGGTCAACTGCCCACAGACCACCGTGGCACCCGGGGCGTCGATGACGTGCACCGCGGGCGCCTCTTACGTCGTCACCCAGGCAGACGTCGACGCCGGAGGGGTGACCAACACCGCCGAGGCAAACGGGACGCGGCCGGACGGCGCCCAGGTCACCGCTACGGGAAGCAACACGGTCCTGGTGGACGGGACCCTCAGCATCACCCCGGTCAAGAGCGCCACCGTGATCGACGTGGACGGCGACGGCCGGACCGGAGTCGGCGACCAGATCCGGTGGCGGGTGCGGGTCGTCAACACCGGGACGACCACCGCGACCATGCTCTCGGTGACTGACCCGTTGGCCGGTCCGATCAGCTGCCCGGTCACCACCCTCCTGCCGGGTGCGCAGACCACCTGCACCGCGGACACCCCGTACGTCATCACCCAGGCGGACGTGGACGCCGGGGTGGTGGCCAACACCGCGACCGCTGGCGCCAACCGGGGCGAGAGCGACGAGCGACTCGAGGTCGAGGCTTCTGCTGACGTCCCGACGGACCAGGACCGGGACCTGTTCCTGACCAAGACCGCGTCCGTGGCGGACGTGGACGGGGACGGCACCACCAACCTCGGCGACGTCATCAGCTACTCGTTCGAGGTGACCAACACCGGGACGGTCACGGTCGCCGACGTCGCGGTGGACGACCCGGTGCTCGGTGCGGTGACCTGCCCGGTCACCACGGTGGCGCCCGCAGCGTCGATCAGCTGCACGGCGGACAGCACCCACGCGATCACCCAGGACGACGTCGATGCCGGGTCTTTCGTCAACAGCGCCAGGGCGCGCGGTCTCGATCCGGGCGGTGCCGACGTCCTGTCCAACGTCGCCTCGGTCGGCACCGTCGTCGACGGGCGGTCCTCGCTGTCCCTGGTGAAATCGGCCGCGCTGACCAACACCAACCCGCTGCCGGCGGCGGACGTCGGCGACACCATCACCTGGTCGTTCGAGGTGACCAACACCGGCACCACGACGCTGAGCGACATCGCCGTGCAGGACCCCCGGGCCGGCTCGGTCACCTGCCCGGCCGACGACCTCGGACCGGGACAGACCACCACCTGCACCGCCGCGCCGTACACCGTCACCCAGGACGACGTCGATGCCGGCGCGGTCAGCAACACCGCCCTCGCCACCGCCCGCACCCCGATCGGGGAGCAGGCCGTCTCCGGCCCGTCCTCCACCGACACCCCCACCACCGACCTCGCCGGGCTCGAGATGACGAAGACGGCGTCGGTGACCGACCTGGACGGCAACGGGCCGGAGATCGGCGACCAGGTCGCGTACGCGTTCGTGGTCACCAACACCGGGACGGTCACCCTCACGAGCATCGCCGTGACCGACCCCAAGGTGGGCGCGGTCAGCTGCCCGCGGACCACCCTGGCGCCCGGCGCTTCCATGACCTGCACCGCGGACGCGCCGTACACCGTCACCCTGGACGACGTCGACCTCGGCTACGTGTCCAACAGTGCCCGGGTGGACGGCACCCGACCGGACGACGCCGTGGTCTCCGCCGACGGGGACAGCTTGATCTCGGTGGACGGCACCCTGGGCATCACCCCGGTCAAGACCGCCACGGTCGTGGACGTGGACGGGGACGGCCGGACCGGGCTGGGGGACCAGATCCGGTGGAGCGTGCGGATCACCAACACCGGGACCACGTCCGCGACCGCGCTCGACGTCACCGACCCGTTGGCCGGCCCGATCAGCTGCCCGCCAGGCCCGGCCACCACCCGGCTGCTGCCCGGCCAGTCGATCACCTGCACCGCGGACGACCCGTACCTGATCACCCAGGTGGACGTGGACGCCGGCGTGGTCGCCAACACCGCGACGGCCGGCGCGACCCGGGGGAGCAGCGACGAGCGGCTCGAGGTCGAGGCGTCCGCGGACGTCCCGGTCACCCAGACCCCCGGCCTGCGGGTGGTCAAGTCGGCGTCCGTCACCGACGTGGACGGCGACGGCACCACCAACCTCGGCGACACCGTCGACTACGCCTTCGAGGTCGCCAACACCGGGACGGTCACGCTCACCGCGATCGCCGTGCGGGACCCGTCGGTCGGTGCGGTCACCTGCCCCGCCACGACCCTCGCGCCCGGCGCCTCGGTCACCTGCACCGCCGCCACCCCGCACACCATCACCCAGGCCGACGTGGACGCCGGGGTGGTTGCCAACACCGCGACCGCGCAAGGGCTCGGCCCCGCCGGGACCGCTGTGGAGTCCGACCCGTCGACGGCTGAGACGCCGGTGGACCAGCGGGCCGGGATCACGCTGGCCAAGTCGGCGGCGGTGGCCGACGTGGACGGCGACGGCCAGGTCGGCCTGGGTGACGAGATCACCTGGACGTTCGAGGTCGCCAACATCGGCACCGTCACGTTCACCCGCTACGACGTCGACGACCCGACACTGGTCGGCGGCACCGGCTGCCCCCGGCGGACGCTGCCACCGGGGGTTACCTACACCTGCACCGCGCTAGAGCCGTACGTGATCACCCAGGTGGACGTCGACCGCGGCAGGGTGGACAACACCGCCACGGTCACCGGCCGCGCGCCGGACGGAACGAACGTCACCTCCGACCCGGCGTCCACCAGCACCGAGATCGGCAGCACCCCGGCCCTCGACCTGGTCAAGGACGCGGCCGTGCTGGACGACGGCGACGGCCTCACCGGTCTCGGCGACCAGATCCGCTGGACCTTCGAGGTGACCAACACCGGGACCAGCACGGTCACCGCCGTGGCTGTGCGGGATCCCCTGGCCGGCCCGGTCAGCTGCGCCGCCACCGTCCTGGCCCCAGGAGACTCGACCACCTGCACCGCGGGCAACCTGTACGCCATCACCCAGGCCGACGTCGACGCGGGGGAGGTCGCCAACACCGCGGTCGCCGACGGTCTCGACCCGACAGGCGACCCGGTGGTCTCCTTCCAGGCCAGCCGCACGGTGCCGGTGACCCAGCGGTCCGGGCTCGCGCTGACCAAAACCGCGCGGGTGGACGATGTGGACGGCGACGCTCGTACGAGCGTGGGCGACCTCATCCGCTACGAGTTCGTGGTGCGCAACACCGGCACGGTGACCGTCGGCGACGTCGTGGTGGACGACCCGCGCGTGGGTGGCGTGGACTGCCCGACGGCGGCCTTGGCGCCGGGCGCGGCAACGACCTGCGCGGCACGCGACCCGTACCGCGTCACCCAGACGGACGTGGACGCCGGCTTGGTGTCCAACACCGCGGGCGCGGGTGGCCGGACTCCCGGTGGCGACCCGCTGACCAGTGCGCCTTCGACGGCCGAGGTCGCCGTCGACCAGTCCCGTCAGCTCACCCTGGTCAAGCGCTCCGAGCCGCAGGACCGCAACGGGGACGACCGGATCACCGCCGGGGATGCGGTGGCGTGGACGTTCACCGTGACCAACGCCGGCACCGTGACCGTGCGGGGCCTGCGGATCGATGATCCGACCGCCGGCCCGGTGACCTGCCTCACCACCACTCTGGCGCCAGGTGAGCGCACCACCTGCCGCACCGACCGGGTCCACATCATCACCGCAGCGGAGGCCGAGGCCGGTGAGATCCGCAACACCGCCACCGCTGTCGCCCGTGACCAGCAGGCCACCCAGGTGCTCTCCTCACGGGCGCGGGCCACCGTCGAGGTGCTGGGTCAAGCCGTCGCCGGCCCAGGGCCGAGCGGCGGCCCGACCGCGGGTGCTGGGGATCCGCGGGGTCCGCTGCAGATCGCGTTCACCGGCCCGCCGGCGCTCGGTCTGCTGCTCGGTGCTGGCACCGCGGCGCTGCTGCTGGGTGGTTGGCTGATCATCGCCACCCGACGGCGAGGAGACCAGGAGCATGCTCACGACGGCTGACCGGCCGTGCCCGAGCGGCCCGCCCGCCGCGCACACCTGACTTCGATCCTGAATCCATGACCGACAGCACCACGAGGAGACACCCATGAGGATCCGCAGCGCGCGCACTGTCCGCTCGTCCATCACCGTCCTGGCGGTCGCTGCCATGCCGTTGGCGCTGACCTCGTGCTCAGGTGACGGTGACGAGGCAGCCGGGAAGCCTTCACCCAGTCGGTCAGCGCCATCGCTGGTGACCCCGCTGGCGGAGAAGATCGTCAACGAACCCGGCGCCCGCAAGGACGTCACCGTCGTCGGGTGCGCCAAGCAGGACGGTGGTTGGGGTGCCAAGGGCCAGATCCGCAACACCGGCAAGGCGGACGCGTCCTACACCGTCGTGGTGAGCTTCACCAACGCCAAGTCCACGGTGCTGGCCCGGGACACCACCAAGGTCGCGGTCGCCGCAGGGAAGACGAAGAACTGGTCCACGACGGCACGCTTCAAGGCGCCGAAGGAGGTCGTCTGCGTGCTGCGCGGCGTCGACAAGAACGCCCAAAAGAGCTGATGGGCCTCGCGCTGTGTGCCCAGAGTGTTTCTGGGCATACAGCGGTGTGGGCGAGGCCACAGGATGAACCCGGCGGTCGCCCGCGCTGGCTCGACCTGATCCACCGGGTGTTCCGCTCAGAGAGCGGCGAGCGCCTGGGTGGGGGAGATCCGGGCAGCACGAACGGCGGGATACAACCCGGCGATCGCGCCGACGAGGACGCTGGCCACGCTGGCCGCGATGAGTGCTGACACCGGGATCACGATCGTCCAGTCGTGCGACCGCGCGTAGACCACGGTGACCGCGGCGCCGATCGCCACCCCGCTGACCCCACCGAGGACGGAGAGCGTGAGCGCCTCCAGGACGAACTGGGCCGCGACGTGCGGTCGTCTGGCCCCCAGCGCCCGGCGCAGACCGATCTCACCGCGCCGCTCCAGCACGTTGATCACCATCACGTTGGCCACCCCGACGCCGCCGACCAGCAGCGCCACCGCGCCCAGCCCGAGGAACAGGCCAGTGAAAGCGTTGCGGGTGATGGCCTTGGCGACCAGGGCGTCGGACGGTCGCGAGACCTGGACCTCCTGGGCCGCCTGAGGGTTGGCCGCGAACGGCAGCACGGTACCGAGCCGAGCGACCGCTTCGTCGGATGAGCGGACATATAGCGTTCCCGGGCTGCCGTCCCAGCCGAAGGATGCCCGGGCGGCCTCGCTGCCGACGAGAACCGAGGTGTCGAGGCCCGGTTCGAGGGCGCTCGGCGCAAGGATGCCGATCACCCGCACCTGTTGGCCGTTGATGGACAGGAGCTCACCGCCCGGGACGGAGATCCCGAGCCGCCCGGCAGCTTTGGCGCCCAGGACGGCGACCGGCAGCCGCGCCGTCGCCGCATCGAACCACCGTCCCCGGGTCAGCGACGTCGAGGTCGCCCGGAGCAGGTTGTCGCTGGATGCTCGCAGGGTGAGGCCCGCGGTGTCGCTCGGCGGGATGAGCGTCGACCGGTACACGCTCGGCTTCAACGGCGCGGTCCACCCGACGTCCCGGACGCCGCTCACCCGTGAGAGGCTGCCCGCCGCGTGCTCCGGCAGGGCGCTGGGATCACCGGTGAGCGTCTGCCCGGCGCTGACCCGCAGCATGTCGGTGCCCAGCCTGTCGATCTCGCGCAACACCCCCGCGGAGCTCGAGGCGGACAGCCCCAGCACGCCGACGACCGCGGCGATCCCGAGGGCGATCCCGAGGGAGGACAGCGCGGCCCGCAGCGGCCGGCCCCGCAGCCCCAGAGTGCCGAGGACGAGCGCATCGCTGATGCGCAACTGGCTGCGCCCGGGTATCGCCTCTGGACTCCGGGGCTGATCGCCTGACGTCGTCAGCTCGGGTTGACTTGTCATCGCGCCGCTCCTGCTGTGATCAACGTGGCCCGCTCCTCGATGAGACCGTCCCGAACCTCGATGACGCGGGGGAACGCAGCCGCCAGGTCCTGGTTGTGGGTGACCACGACGATGGCGGTGCCCCGTTGCTGCAGGTCCAAGAGCAGCCGCAGGACGTCCTGCCCGGTCCGGGTGTCCAGGGCGCCGGTCGGCTCGTCGGCGAACACCACGGCTGGACATCCGACGATCGCTCGGGCGATCGCGACCCGCTGCTGCTGCCCGCCGGACAGTTCATGCGGCCGGTGGGACACCCGGTCGCCCAGGCCCACGCGGTCGAGCTCATCACGGGCCCGGCGCCGTCGCTCGCGCGCGGTCATCCCGGTGTACAGCAGGGCGGTCGCGACGTTGTCCAGCGCGGACAGCATGGGCACGAGGTGGAACCGTTGGAAGACGAAGCCGATCCGTCGGGCTCGGACCGCGGCCAGCCGAGCATCACCGACGGAGCTGACGTCCTGGCCATCGAGCAGGACGCGGCCGGTGGTGGGGGTGTCGAGGGTTCCCATCACCTGCATCAGCGTCGATTTGCCCGAGCCGCTGGGGCCGACCACGGCCAGCAGCTCCGCAGGCTCGACCCGCAGGCTCACCGCACGCAGAGCCGCGACATCGCCGTACCGCTTGGTGACGTCGTCTAGGGCGATGAGGGCGCTCATAGTGTGGGGACCTCCACGTCGTCGCCGGCCTTGAGCTCACCGACCACCTCGACCCGGCCCTCGGCGAACATTCCAGTGGTGACCCGGACCTGCCGGCGGGCGGTGCTGTCGATGATGGTGACAACAAACTTTCCGGCGTCGACCGCGACGAGGGCCTCGACGGGCACGCTCAGGACGTTCCGGCGCTTTTCTGCGATCAAGTCCACAGAGGTGGACAGGGTGTCGTAACGGAGGGTTCGCTTCTCCTTGGTGACCTCGACGAGCAGGCGCACCTTCGGGCCGCCGCTCTTTCCCCCGCCCCCGTTTCCCTCGCCGCTCTCATCGCTCCCGCTATTCGCACCGCCATCTCCGCCGGTGATGGGAGTGAGCGACCTGATTCGCCCGGTGAGCGGGTCGCCAATGGACGGTGTCACGACGACCGTGGATCCGACGGCCGCGTACGGCGCCTTGGCGGCGTCCAGATCAACGGTGACCCCGCGGCGGATCGAGGTGACGACCAGAACCGCGTCCGTCGCCGCCACGGACGCGCCCACGCCGACCTCGGCTGTCGAGACCCGGACCGCTCCGGCCACCGCGGCGACATCCCCCGGCTCGACCTTCCCCGTCTGCTCTACGCCCAGGTTCTTCTGCCAGGCCCGCACCGCCTGTGCGGTCGCGCTGGTGAACTTCTCGTTCACCAGCAGTCCTTCACCGAAACCCAGCGCGGTCAGGTTGCGTTCGAGCTGGCTGACGTCCGGCCCGGTGGTCCCGACCTGCAAGGTGCGGAACACCGGTAAGGCGCCGTAGAAGATGGGGATGGGGCGCAGGTTGACCTCGGCCAGGGTGTCGCCGCGCCGCAACACCGCCCCCGGCTTTGGCAGTGCGGTGATCGTCCCCTCGCGTCGTGCGCTGAGGCTTTGGCTCTCGAGGTAGCCGAGGGAGCCGGTGACCCGCAGCAGCGAACGCAGGGTGCCGCGTGTGACCTGTGCTGTGTCGGTTGCGGTCACCGCCGCAGGCCCGGTCGTCGCCGGTCTGGAACGGGCCGTGTCGATCCCAGCCATGATTCCCGCGCCGCCGACGAGCACCGCGGCTGTCGACAGCAGCATGGCGCGTCGTCTCACGGGGTCACCTCGGACGTCGCGACGCCGACCCGCAGCTGGTCGCCGCCGCAGGTCTTGTCGGCCTTGGTGAACTCGGCGCTGGTCGGGTCGTAGTTGCCGCCCATGGACATCGAACCGTCGTCCTTGATGTCCGGATCGGGGAAGTCGATGCCGTTCGTGCGCATGCACTTGGCGTAGCCGAGTAATTTCTCCCGCAGTTTCTGCTCGTCCTCAGCGGAGGGCGGATTGGGTGCAACGACATACTGCTCGCAGGCTTTGAATGCCTTGTCGAGCTCTGGGTCATCTATTTTGTCTTCTGGCATGCTGGAGTCTCCGCCGGAGGTCTCCGTGGCGTTTAATTCTGCTTTTTTCTCACCGTCCCCGGCGGCATCGATATCTACTCCATTTTCGCGCATGCACTTGATGTACTTCGCCTCGAGGTCCGCGGGTGACGACGAGGTATTACCCGGACTTTCGCCTCCGCAGGCGGTCAGCAAGAACCCCAGCACGGCTGCGGACGCTGTTGTCGCATATCGACGACGAGCACGCATCATCTTCTGATCTCCTTCATGGCTAGTGCTGGCGCGGAGCATGCGACGATGGTTTCGGTGGCGCGGTAGCCGTGGCGTTTCTGGATTGGTTTACAGCCGGTTAATGCCGCGCGCCGCATGCTTTGGCAGGGCGAGCTTCGGGTGGTCGCCGACGAGGGTGAGCGGGCCGGGCTGGACGGGTCGGCCGCTGACCCGCGACGGAGGGAGGTCACGTGCGGGTGCTGGTCGTAGAGGACGAGGAACTGCTCGCCGAGGCGGTGGCGACCGGACTGCGGCGGGAGGGCATGGCCGTCGACACGGCTTTGGATGGGCAGGCTGCTGTCGAGGCCGTCGACCTGCAACGCTACGACGTCGTCATCCTCGACCGGGACCTGCCGCTGCTGCACGGCGACCAGGTGTGTCGGCACATCGTCGAGCGCTGGGGTGGCGTCACCGGAGTTCTGATGCTGACCGCAGCCAGCAGCACCCACGAACTGGTCCGAGGGCTGCGGCTGGGTGCGGACGACTACCTCGGCAAGCCCTTCGCCTTTACCGAGCTCGTGGCCCGGGTCAACGCCCTCGCTCGACGGGCCGGGCCGGTTCGGCCGCCCGTCCTGGAACGCTCGGGGATCCGGCTCGACCCGTGGGACCGGTCGGTGCACAAGGACGGGATGCTCGTCCGGCTAACCGCTAAGGAGTTCGGCGTCCTGCGCGTGCTGCTGGAAGCGGACGGCGCGGTGGTGTCCGCCGAGGAGCTGCTTGCCCGGGCCTGGGACGAGAACGCGGACCCGTTCACCGCCAGCATGCGGGTCATCATCGCCCGGCTGCGCCGCAAGCTGGGCGCTGACAGCATCGTCACCACCGTTGGCGCCGGGTACCAGGTGCCGTGGTGAGGTTCCGGCTCTCACGACTTACCGCCCGGGCACGCCTCGCGGTCGTCACCGGTCTGATCGTGACCACCTCAGGGCTGGTCGTCCTCGGCATCGGGTGGGCGCTCGTCGGTGCTCAGCTGAAGATGGAGCTGAGGGCCGTCACCGAGATCGTTCCCGCGCAGGGCGCACCCGAGGTCGACATGGAACGGCCGATCATCGGACCAGAACCAGCGGATCTGCCCCGTGAGGCCTTTGCGGTACGAGCGCAGGCCGTCATGTTGGAGGAGAACGTCCGCAACGTCACGGCACGTTCCCTGCTGACGCAGCTCGGGCTTGGTTTGGCGACGCTGCTGGTCGTCTCCGTCATCGGGACGTACGTGCTCGCCGGGCGCCTGCTGCGCCCTGTCAGCGAGGTCTCCGAGTTGGCCCGCGACATCGAGGCGCACGACCTGCATCGCCGAATCGAACCGCGCGGGTACGGCCGAAACGGCGCCGAGCTCGTCGAGCTCGTCAACGTCGTCAACAGCATGCTCGACCGGCTTCAGCAGTCCTTCGACTCTCAACGCCGGTTCCTCGCCAACGCCGGCCACGAGCTGCGAACCCCCCTGGCCATCCAGCGCACGGTGCTCGAGGTCAACGCGCGCAACGACCCCACACCTGAGGTCCGCACCTTAGCCGGGCAGCTCATCCCGGTTATGGATCGGCAGCAGCGGACCGTTGATGGGCTGCTCGCGGTCGCCCGAGCGGGTGCCGGTGTGGTGCAGCCGAGCCGGGTCGACCTGGCGGCACTCGTCCGCCACGAGCTCGATGACCTGGCTAATCACGTCCATCAAGCGGGTCTGGTTCTCGATGTCCAGCTGCCGGATCGGCCGGTGTACGGCTGGGTCGACCTCGCTCTGCTCGAGCTCGTCATCGGAAACCTGCTCAGGAATCTGATCCAGCACACCCCGCGCGGTGATCGGGCATGGGTTCAGGTCGATGTCACCGAAGGCGCCCCCAGGATGACCACCGAGAACGACGGGCAGCCGCTGACAGATGAGATGATCGCCTTGTTGCGCGAGCCGTTCCGGCGCGGCACAACCCCCCGGTCGAGCGTCACGGTAGCTGCCCGCCCTGGCGAGTCCGTGGCGGGCGCCGGATTGGGATTGGTGATCGCTCAAGAGGCCGCCCAGGCAGCTGGGATTCAGTTGAGCTTTGCCCCTCGCCCCGAAGGTGGCATGCAGGCGTCCGCCACCGTCCCACCCGACCTGCGGGAGGATCTGCCCAACCCCGTCGGTGATTCCGCCGAGCCGGTGGGCCAGCGGTCACCGACGCCTCCCTGACGTCCGGTCTTCACTCTCACCGGTTCAGCCGACTGCACCCGTCGAGACGTAGGGGGTGGTCAGCGCGTCGGGGCGAAGACCGCCGCTACGTGCCGGCGGTCTTCGGTCGAGTGCCTCACAGCTCTCCCGCCAGGGTGGTTAACACCACAGCAACCCAGGTCTCAGGACTATCGCAGGGTCAACGACCCACTCTGGCGAAGGAGAGATCGTGCGAGATCACGATGGAACGAGGGTACGCGCTGGATGTCGCGTCACCCGGCGACGGCCGGTCGCGGTGGTGGCCATTGCTGTGGGCCTGGTCGCCGTGACCACGGCTGGCACTGCGGGAGCATCGGCGGGGGCCGGCGCCGCTTCTGGTTCAGGATCGGGCGGCTCGGCGGTCGCGTTGTCGAGGATGGACCGGGCGGCACGGGAGTTGGCGCGAGTGGCCCGCCCGGACGGTCGGGCCACGGGGGCGAACCCGTGGCTTTCCTGGACGGATTCCGGCAGCAACCCCGACCAGGCGGACTGGGTGGCCAAGTACGGGCGGGACGCGGCTGTCCGGGCTCGTTCGGCTGCGCACCGTTCTGCGGCTGCCAAGGCTCGCACTCGTCCGCCGTTGGCGGTGTCGGAGGCTGAGGCGCAAGACGATCGAGGCTCAAACGACACGACCCGCACCGCGCAGCCGTTGCCCGGTCTGGGCACGGCCGGCGGTCGCAATCCGGCGGCGACCGTCCGCGGCAACCAATCCCCGGCGACGGTGGATCCTGCGCGGATTGTTGATGTGGCGCCAGGCCCGGTCGATGACAGCACGGAGGACAAGGCGACGGATCTGGGTGAGTTGTCAGCTGATCGGGGTGTGCGTACCACCGGCTCGCTGCCCGACGGCCCGGGCAGCGAGTTGGGCCTCGATTTCGACGTCTATCGCTTGGTTTTGCCCGCGAACCACCGGTTCCGGATCGATATCACCAGGCTGTCGGGTGACCTGCTGGTAGGATCGTATCTGTTTCGCGAGGGGGCGAGCGCGTCAGTGGACTTCGGACCGTCGGTCTCGCAGAATCCTGAGCGGGAAACAGCTGAGGTGGCTATCCGCGATGCAGGTGTCTATTATCTTTACCTGTTTAACGGAAATGTTCTAAGTTTCACCGGGGAAACTCCACCGACGCCTGGTGATTTCACTCGGGGTGATTACCAGTTGCAGGTGAGCGCGGCGCCGGATGACCGGGATGTGTACGCGGTGCGGATGCGGGCTGGTGACGTGCTGGGGGCGACCGCTCGAGGTGCGCGCCGGGTCGCGGTGTTGGACCGGGCGGGGGAGGAGCTTGTCGGTTCCTTCTTCGATTTGACCCCCAGCTATCCGGTGAACAGCCCGTTGCCTGGTACTGGCGGCGCCGGGCCGACCGCGGATTTCGTGGCGCCGAAGGCCGGCACGTACTACGTGGAGATCAGCAACGGGAACGGTGCTTACGCCAGCGGGGTTCAGCTTTTCCGGCACGGCGGCAACGCTGGGCGGGTGCGTCAGACGGTGTTCTTGGACTTTGACGGCGCGCAGATCAACAACACCCGGTGGGGTGGTACCGGTACGGCTACGTTGTCGCCGTTGCGGGCCTTCCTGGGTAAGTGGGGGCTGCGGGCTAAGGATGAGCGGGCGTTGATCCGGGCAGTCCAGGCCAATGTGCAGGAAAATATTGAGCACGATCTGCGTGAGTCCGGGCTCAGCGACAGCGTTTCGGTCAAGGTGGTCACCAACCTGGATGGGCCGGACCTGTGGGGTAAGCCTGGGGTGACCCGGATCGTGGTGGGCGGCACGGTCGCGGAGTCGGGTTTGCCGTTCCCCACGGTGGGGATAGCCAATTCCATCGACCCGGGTAACTTCGACAAGCAGGAGACGGGGCTGGTGTTGATGGATTACCTGAGTAGTCCAGTCTCGGACGGGTTCCAGTCCTCGATCAACGCCTATCTCAAGCCGGGCAGCGACCGGCTCGGGTTCGTGGCCCAAGCGATCGGGAACGTCACCAGCCACGAGATTGGCCATATGATCGGCAGCTGGCACACCGACGAAGGCAACGACGTCAACAACCTGATGGATGCCGGTGGCAACGCCCCCAACACCTTCGGGGTCGGCGCCGACGGCATCGGCGGCACCCGGGACGACACCGATGTCGACTTTGGAGCCGACACCTTTTCCCTGGCCGAAGGTCTGAGCGGAATGGAGGACACCCTCGCCCGCTCGACCTGGGCCATGAGCACCCGCTAACTGTTCATTGCACCGGAAGCCGGGTGGCGCGTCCTCGCGACGCCCACTCGGCTTCCGCCGCTCCTGGTCCGCGGGCCTGGTCAGCGTGGCGGAGGATAGGGGATTTGAACCCCTGAGGGTGATGAACCCAACACGATTTCCAATCGTGCGCACTAGGCCACTATGCGAATCCTCCGCGGCCCAGGATACCGGAGGCTCGGTCCGGCCCGACCCACGGCGAACCGGTGTCGACGAACCAGCCGGCGGTTGCGTCCCGTGTCCGGCGTGTAGATTCGAGGTCGACCCCTCGTGCGGCGTCATCCCGTTGAATCCCCCAGGGCCGGAAGGCAGCAAGGGTAGGTGGGCTCTGGCGGGTGCGCGAGGGGTCGCCTCGTGCAGCGGGCCAAGCGTCGGCGAGCGCGTCGCCCGCACGTGGTGAGCTCGTTCCGGGGCTGTCGCGGCGGCGGTTAGGGTCGACTGGTGACCACCGCGTTGTACCGCCGGTATCGGCCCGAGGTGTTCTCCGACGTGATCGGTCAGGAGCACGTCACCGAGCCGTTGATGCGGGCGTTGCGCACCGACCGGATCCACCACGCCTACCTGTTCAGCGGGCCGCGCGGGTGCGGCAAGACCACCTCCGCGCGGATCTTGGCACGGTGCCTGAACTGCGAGCGCGGGCCGACGGACACCCCGTGCGGGTCGTGCGCGTCCTGCGTCGGGCTGTCCCGGGGCGGGCCGGGGACCATCGACGTGATCGAGATCGACGCCGCCAGCCACGGGGGCGTCGACGACGCCCGCGACCTGCGCGAGCGCGCGTCGTTCGGGCCGGCCGCCAGCCGGTTCAAGGTCTACATCATCGACGAGGCGCATATGGTGACCTCGGCCGGCTTCAACGCGCTGCTCAAGGTCGTCGAGGAGCCGCCGCCGCACGTGAAGTTCGTCTTCGCCACCACCGAGCCGGACAAGGTGATCGGCACCATCCGGTCCCGCACCCACCACTACCCGTTCCGCCTGGTGCCGCCCGCGCGCTTGCAGGAGTACCTGGCGCAGCTGTGCGAGACCGAGCAGGTCGCGGTCGCCAAGGGGGTGCTGCCGCTGGTGGTGCGCGCCGGTGCTGGTTCGGTGCGGGACGCGCTGTCCGTGCTGGACCAGCTGATCGCCGGTTCCGAGGACGCCGGCGTCAGCTATGCCGGCGCGGTGGCCCTGCTCGGCTACACCGACGCCGCGCTGCTGGACGCGGTGCTGGACGCCATCGCCGCCGGGGACGGCGGCACGGTGTTCCGTGTTGTGGACCGGGTGGTCGAGTCCGGGCACGACCCGCGGCGCTTCGTCGAAGACCTGCTGGAGCGGTTGCGGGATCTCATCGTGGTCAGCGCAGCGCCGGACGACGCGGGCACAGTCCTGCGCGGGGCTCCGCAGGACCAGGTCGAGCGGATGCGCCAACAGGCGGCCCGGTTCGGCGGCGCCGAGCTGTCCCGCGCCGCGGACATCACCAACACCGCGCTGACCGAGCTGACCGGGGCCACCGCCCCGCGGCTGCACCTGGAGCTGCTGTGCGCCCGGCTGCTGCTGCCCGGCGCCGACGGCGATCGTGGCTACGGCGCTCGGTTGGACCGCATCGAACGCCGTCTGGCGGCCGGTTCAGCCGATACGTCTGCGCCCGCAGGCACTCTTCCGGTCGCCGGTCAGGCAGCGACACGTCCAGCTATCGCCGCGGCGGAGCCACCGTCGGGTGTCGACGGTGACGTGCCGTCCGAGCAGCCGGAGCAGGTCTCGACCGAACCGGTCCCCGAGCCCGTTGCCGTCCTTGATCCACCGCAGCTGGAGCAGCGGCGGTCCGACGCGCCCGAGGTGGCTCCCTTAGGAGTCGAGGCGATCAGGCAGGCGTGGCCGGACATCACCGCGCGGTTGTTCGGCATGAAGAAGGTCACCTTCATGCTCGTCAAGGACGCGCAGGTGCTCCGGTTCGACGGCCGGCAGCTGACGGTGGGGATCGCCTCGGAGGGTGCCGTGGCGAACTTCCGCTCCGGGGCGCACGCCGAGCTGGTGCAGCAGGCGTTGTTCGACGAGCTGGCGGTGCGCGCCCAGATCGAGGCGGTCCGCTCGGACGGCCACCCCTCGAGCGGTGAGCGTCCGGTGACCGGGAGCGTCCGGCCCGCGACCTCCTCGGTGAACACGGGCGACGAGGCCTCCCGCTCCCCATCGCCTGACGATGCAACAGCCGACGACGCCGTCACCGGTGGACGTGTTGCCAGTGGACGTGCAGGCAAGAACGTCGCCGGCGTGGCCGTCCCGGCCGGGCAGGGCAACGACACCGCAGAAGCCGACGCTGGCGACGCGGACGCGGAGGACTCCAGCTTGGTGGGTCAGCCGGTTGTCGAACGGTTCCTCGGCGGGCGGGTGATCGACCAGCCACCCCCTTGACGTCGGCGCATCGATGGCCGTTCCAGCGAGCGTGCGCATCCGTTTCGTCATCGGTCGCGTGTTCGTCGGTTTGAGAGACGGGCGTCAGCTCTCCTGCCAGGATGGCAGCTGACCTGCCGATGACCGCTCACTCCAGCGGTCCCGATCGGGGAGGACGCCGTGTTCGACACCATCAACGGCCTGCCGGTGCACGCGCTCGTGGTGCATGCGGTGGTGGTGCTGCTTCCGCTCGCGGCGCTTGGCACGCTCGCGCTGGCCGTCCGCCCGGTGTGGCGTGAGCGGTATGGCTTGCTGCTGCTGGGGATCACCGCGGCGGCGACCGTCCTGGTGCCGGTGGCCTCGTCCAGCGGTGAGGAGCTGGCGAAGCGGGTCGGTGATCCCGGCCGTCACGCGGATCTCGGTGATCAGCTGCTGTGGTTCGCGTTGCCGTTGCTGGTGCTGGTGGCCGCGCTGGTGCTGCTGCCACGGGGGCGGTCGGCAGGTCACGGTGCGATCACCGTGGTCGCCGTGCTCGCCGCGGCGGCGGCCGTGGCCACGATGGTCCAGGTGTACCGGGTCGGCGACAGCGGCGCCGAGGCGGTCTGGGGGGACATCGTGACCTCGACCCAGCGGTAGCGCGGCGGTCAGACTGAGCCACCGCGCGGCGAGGGTGCCGCTGACCCTGCCGGCGTTCGTGACGGCCTAGGCTGAGGCTCGTGTACGAGGGAGTGGTGCAGGATCTCATCGACGAGCTCGGGCGGCTGCCCGGCGTCGGGCCGAAGAGCGCGCAGCGGATCGCGTTCCACCTGCTCGCCGCGGATGCGGCGGACGTCCGGCGGCTGGTTGACGCACTCACCGAGGTGAAGGACAAGATCCGGTTCTGCGCGTTGTGCGGCAACGTCTCGCAGGACGAGCGCTGTCGGATCTGCCAGGACGAGCGGCGCGACCGGAGCGTGCTGTGCGTCGTCGAGGAGCCGAAGGATGTCGTGGCGATCGAGCGGACTCGGGAGTTCCGCGGTCGCTACCACGTCCTTGGCGGCGCGATCAGCCCGATCGACGGTGTCGGCCCCGACGACCTGCGGATCAAGGATCTGATGACCCGGCTGGCCGATGGGGTGGTCACCGAGGTGATCATCGCTACTGATCCGAACCTGGAGGGGGAGGCCACCGCCACCTACCTGGCCCGGTTGCTCGGCCCGATGGGCTTGCGGATCACCCGGCTCGCCTCCGGGCTGCCGGTCGGGGGAGATCTGGAGTACGCCGACGAGATCACGCTCGGTCGGGCGTTCGAGGGGCGGAGGCTGCTGGATGTCTGATGACTCACCCGATACCGCGCCCACCCCGGACCCTGAGGACGAGCGCGCCCAGCTGAGCCGGCTCGCCGCGGACACCGCCATCGACGTCCGGGCGTTCCTGGAGGCGACCACCGCGGTCGCCAGTGGCACCTCACCCGACGTCGCGCTGCCGGTGATCCTGCTGGCGGTCAGCCAGGTGCTGGCCGCTGGAGCTCGGCTGGGTGCGATCGGGGACGTGGTGCCGCACGAGCGGTTCGAGCCCGATCCAGGCCCCGACCCGGACGTCGACCCGCTCCGGGACGCCCTCGCCAACGTGTTGCAGGGCATCGACGAGTACGTGCACGTGGCCGACCCGATCCTGTCCGGGGAGGTCGTGCCGGGAATGCTGTCCGGGGACCTGGCGGTGATCGCCGCCGACCTCGGGCACGGTCTGCGGCACTTCGAGAGCGGCCGGGTCGACGAGGCGTTGTGGTGGTGGCAGTTCTCCTACCTGTCCAACTGGGGCGCGCACGCGGCTGATGCGCTGCGCACCGTCCAGTCGATCCTGGCCCACTTGCGTCTGGACGCTGACGAGGAGACCGTCGCCGACGCCCAGTTCGACGCTCTGCATCCCCGATCGACCTGATCTGGCCCGAGCCCTGTCACCACGTCTCATCTGATGCTGCTGGGTGAGGGCACCTCGGTCAGGCCACTCATAGCGGCGGCGGCCCGCGGGCGCAGGGCGTCGGGCTCGACACCCCAGGCCAGAAAGACTCCATGGGAGCCCTGGTCCCATGTCGGATAACTTCACATAGCTTGCCGAGCTCGCCCACCGCGAGGCCACACCGGGGGGCGCACCTGCTCACGCGCTGTCAATGGGCGCCTGTTCGGACTGATCTCACAACTGCAGAATCCGCGCTGAGACCAGGTAGGACGCCGCGACGCCCGTGGAGTCGTGCAGGTTCCCGGGGTCCGCCAGCGTCGCCTCGGAACGCGCACGCACTGCGGCACCGGGGTCATCGGCGATGAGGTCCTGGCACAGTCCTGAGACGACGGCGTTGGCGTCGTGATCGTCCAGACCGTCCAGGGCCAAACCGTTGTGGAGCAACGTGGCGGCCTCGAGGAGAACCTCGCGAGCCATCTCCAGGTCGACCTCGGGTCGAGCCTCGGCTACTGCGTCGGCGACTGCCACGAGCTGATCGAACGGGGGGTGAACGATGCCGGGTGCCATCACGGCAGCGTGTCAGTGCCGAAAGACCTTGGCAAACAAGTAAGAGTGCTGACGAGGCTGAGGACCGCAGGCAGCGTTCGCGCCGGTCACCGTGGCTCTGGGAAATGCTTGGTGTCGGTCTCAGCCGACGGCTGTCGGAAGCGAGGCGAACAGATCGACGGGGCGGCCATCCGGGTCGTGCAGGACGGCGTACCGCTGGCCCCAGAACGCGTCCCACGGGGGCAGGTGGCCGTGGTGGCCGGCGGCGGTCAGCCGGGAGTACGTCACGTCGACGTCCGACGGGTCATCGCAAGCGAACGCCATCGCCGACCGATGACCCCCGGTTGGCGGCGTCCAGCTGGGGTCGAACGAGCGAATCGTGTCCTCGGTGTCGAACGCCAGCAGCAGGCCACCCACCTCGATCTCGACGTGCGGCTCGGCATCGGCGCCCGCTGGGATGGCCAGCCCGACGTCGCGGTAGAAGGAGAGGGTGGCGGCCATGTCGGCGACCACCAGCTCGATGACGGCAGGTCGTGGGCTCATGCGCGCCACCGTAGCCACCCCGTCCGACAGCGAAGGGTGGTCGATCTTCGTACCTGCCTGACGCGGTCGCTGCGTCCTGGGCGATGACCCGGCAGGGTAGGCGGGTGGTCACGATCGCTGTCGCCGCCCGCGGGGACGCCCGCGCCACCGCGACCACCCTGGCCACCCTGCGCTGGGACGCGGGGCCGCTGCTGAACGATGCTCGGCTGCTGGTGGTGGACGACCGCCCCGGGTACCAGCACTCCGCCGCGATCGCCGAGCTGGCCTCGACGTACGGCGGGGTGCTGGTGGCGAGCGACGAGGTCGAGGGCTGGGCGACGATCGCCGTGGCGGTGGACTCCGCCGCACCGGGGCCGCTGGTGCTGATCGAGTCCGGCGTGATCCCTCGGCCGGGCGCCCTGACCGCTGCCGTGGCCAGGGTCGACCAGGACCCGACCGCCGTCACCCTGACGCCCGCGGCCTCGGACGGCGCGGTCCCGGTGGAGGTGGTGGTCTGCGATCGCGGGCGGTGGCCGAAGCTGCCGCCATTCCGCGGGTTCGGTGGCATGGACGCCGAGATGCTGCGGCGATCGTGGCAGGCAGCCGGGTCGCGGGTCCGGATCGGCCAGCTGGGTGTGCGCACCGTGGACGTCGACCGTCTGCACGGTCAGCCGGCCGCGGCTGCGCGCAACGCGCTGCTGGGCGTCCGGTGGGTCGGCGCGGACAGGACTGCCGAGGCGACGCTGCGACGTCGTCTCGGCGACGGCCTGGTCGACGCCGCCGTCGCCACGCTGGACCGGGAGGCGGCGTCCCCGCTCGCTGCCGCGGACGCGGTGTACTGGCTGCCGCACGCCCAGGCCCGCGCCGGGTGGCCGGCGGCGCTCGCCGCGTTCGACGTCGGCGGGATCGGCTGGCTGCCGCGCCGGCTGCCCCGGGTGGAGGTGTCCTTGACCGGCGAACAGCGGACCGCGGTCACCGTCGGTGCGATCGCCCGACGGGCTCGCCTGCGTGGGTGGTCGTCGGTCGTCGTCGTCGAGGGGCAGTTCGGACTGGCGGCTGTCGGCGCGGGTGCGTTTGATGACCCGCCAGGGGATACATCCGCGTCCGGGTCTGGCGAGGGTCTCGGATGGCGGCTCGGCCCACGGGCTGCCGTCGCGGCTCGGCCCGCGGATGTGCTGGTGCTGGACGGCCAGCCCTGGGACAGCCTGCGATCCCCGCTCGCTGTCCAGCTGGGGCCGCGTGCCCTGGCTGAGGTGGCCGACGCGGTGCCGGCGCGCAGCGCGGACGTCGCGGCCTGGGTGGCCGCTGGTGGTGCGGTGGCGTCCGTGCTGCAGGACGCCGGTGCCGCCGGCCGGCTCCGAGCGGGGACGGTGCGGCCGCCGTTGGTGACCCGCCCACCGCTGGCTGGTGCCTGGCTGCGGTGGTGATCGGGGGCTGCGGTGGTGATCGGGGGCTGCGGTGGTGATCGGGGGCTGCGGCCGGCCCGTTGATCGACGCCCGCGCGCCCAGGTCAGTGCAGGGTCAGGGCGCGAGGCATGGTCAGGGCGCGGTCCAGGCCGGATCGAGATGCCATGGGGTCTGCGGGGTGAACCGGCGTACCTCGTGGGAGTCCAGGACGACGCGGCGCCGGGTCAGCTGGTCGGCCTGGGCGGCCAGCCGGGGCCACGCGGACCAGCCCCGCAACCGCCCCGAGACCAGCTGCGCGGCGTACCAGTTGTCGATCGGGCCATGCGCGTCGACGAACCGGTGGGCGCTCGCCAGGTCCGCCGGCAGCTCGGCGAGCAACAGCGGGAAGGCGCGCTCGTGCACCAGGTAGGCATGCGCGGAGTACAGGTCGACGCCGGCCAGGTCGACCACCGGCCCGGCGTCCGGGTCGCCGGCCCACGGCACGTCGTCCCAGCGGGGTCGATCGCCGCCGAGGAAGCCCAGGTCCCACTGCGCGGGCAGGTGAGCCAGGACGTCGACGAGTCGGTGCTCCGCGTCCGCCGCGAACACCACGTCGTCCTCCAGGATCAGCACGGTCCGCAGCCGTCGGCGGGCGGCGTCCGCGATCACCCCACGGTGCGAGAGGGCGATCGCCTCCGGGACCGCCCCCTGGTGCTCGACCGCCGGGAACCATCCCAACCGGTGCCCCAACCCCTGGTCCTGGACTCGGACGCTCAGGTCGCGTCGGCGAGCGGTCTGTGCCTGGGTGCTGATGGCCACCACGGCATCGATCGCCCACCACGGCGAAGCCTGCTCCTGCTCCAGCTCCTGGCGCACCCGCCCGACCAGCAACGGGTCGAGCCGGACGGCGTCCTGGCCAGGGCCGTTCTGATGAAGACCGTCCTGGCGCTGGCCGGTCGAGCCGCCGCCACAGGGGGCGGCGATCAGCTCGTTGCGCAACGAGCTGCGCCACGGGTAGGCGGCGAACGCCGGCCCGCGCAATCCGGCGTCCACGGCGCGCAACCGGTCATCGAACCGGACAGCGCCCCCGCGCGCGGCGACAGCGTGCTCGACCGCACCCCATCCGCCGGGGCCGACCAGGCGCGGTTCGACGACGAGCGGCGTGCGGCACCCGATCGCGAGCAGACCCGGGTGCGGCTGACCCGGGTGCGGCTGAGACAGGTGCGGCTGAGACAGGTGTGGCTGAGACGGGGCGGCTGGCGCCGCGGAGCCCGACCTCGACCCGGTTCGGACCGCTTCCGCGCCGACGACAAGGTCGTCGTCCAGGCCGTCCAGGACGGCAGCCAGCAAGGCGGGGTCCAGGTCGGGGACCACGTCCCCGCCCAGCACCAGGACCGCACGGTGCCCGCGGTCGCGGGCCGCGCAGACCGCGACGGTGAGCGCTGCCCAAGAGTCCGCGGCGAGGGTCGGGACGACGACGGCGTCCGGGTGCTGCTGGACCAGCGCGACCGCCCCTTGGTGGCCGGTCAGCGCGATCGGAGACGGTGGTGGCCGGTCGTGCGGGTGCCGGTCGCGCGCTCGCACGACGAGGGTCCGCCAGGTCCGCAGCAGGTGGCTCGGCTCGATCGCCCAGGTGCACCACAAGGGTTCGCGGGGGTCGCTGGCCACCGCCCGACCGTAGCTCGGCCGGTGTAACTCGTGCCCGCCTTCTCCCCATGAAAGCGGGCACCGCCCGGCAGACTGCGGTGGTGAGCGGACGACAGTGGCGACGGATCTCGGTGTTGGCGCCGATCGGCAGCGTCCTCGGGCTGGCCGCGGTGCCGATGGCGAGTCTGCCGTCGTACGCGGCTGCGTTGAGCTGCGGCGCGTTCGAGCGGATCGCGTTCGACCCGGGCGACCCGGACGGCGTGACGTGGGTCGTGCCGGATGATGCTGACGAGGTACGGGTACGAGCCGCGGGCGGTCGCGGCGGGTCCGCGACGGCCACCACGAACCGGTACCGGGGCGCCGACCTCCAGCCGACCTTCCAACCGGCGCCGAGTGGCCCGCGAGCTGGTGGTTTGGGGGCGGTCGTCACCGAGCAGCTCCCGGTCAGGGCAGGCGAGACCCTGGTCGTGGTGCCCGGTGGGGGTGCACAGGGTGCGCAGGGCGGGGTGAACGGCGGCGGGGACACCCTCGTCGGTGGCAACGACTTCTTCGCAGGCGGCGGAGGCGGCGCTTCTGATGTCCGGCAAGGGGGCAGCGGCCCGGACGCCCGGGTGATCGTGGCCGGTGGCGGTGGCGGCACCGCCGCGGCCACGTGGTGGGACGTCGACGTCGCGCGCGCCGAGGTTCCGCCGCCGTCGCCGCCCCCCGGCTTCTACGGCGCCGGCGGCGACGCGGGCCGGTCCGGCGGCACGTCAGGTGGGTACCTGGGCGGTGTGGCGTCTAGGGATGGCCAGTTCCAGGGCCCGTCCAACTTCGGCGGGGGCAGCTACTCCGGTCAGATCACCGGTGGTCGTTCCGGGGCGCTGACCGCGGCCGGCGACGGTGGCACCGCCACCGTGACCGGGGGGCCCAGCTCCTTCGTCACCGTCCAGGGCGATGCCGGCGTCGGCCCGCTGGGCGGCGATGGCGATGGTTCCTACAGCGCTAGCCCTTTCCTCGGTCGCGCGATCGCTGGGGGCGGGGGCGGTGGCTACTACGGCGGGGGCAGCGGGTCAGCGGTTGGTTTCGGTACCGCGTCGCTGCCGACCCAGGTGCTGGCGTCCGGCGGCGGTGGTGGCTCCAGCCTGGGTGAGGTGACCGGGCTGAACGGCCAGATCGACGGGTACGTCGACCTGGCCGTCTGCACCGAAGAACCGGACCCGCCGCCGACCGATGGCCCAGATCCCACTCCCGGCCCCGATGCCGGGGGAGTGGCCGACGAGCGCGACCCTCGGTTGCTCAGCGGCGCCGACGATGACGCAGATCAGGCGTCGGACGCCGCAACCCTGCCCGACACCGGTACTGCGAGCACCGCGGCGTGGTGGGGTCTGGCCGCGCTCGGCGCCGGCACCGGGTTGATCGTGGTGTCGCGGCGGCGCCACGGTCGCGGTGCCGGGTCAGTGACGGCCGACGGCTAGGATCGGCCGCGTCCCGAGCGTCCCGCCGGGTCTTCCGCCGCTCGAACCGGAGGGGTCGTCCGTGGGCCTGGTCGTGCAGAAGTACGGGGGGTCCTCCGTAGCCGACGCGGACGCGATCAAGCGGGTCGCCCGGCGGATCGTGCACACCGTGGACGCGGGCAACCAGGTCGTCGTCGTGGTCTCCGCGATGGGCGACACCACGGACGACCTGCGGGACTTGGCCCAGCAGGTATCGCCGCGACCGCCGGCCCGCGAGCTCGACATGCTGCTCACCGCGGGCGAGCGGATCTCCATGGCAGTGCTGGCGATGGCGATCGCCGACCTCGGGCACCAGGCCCGGTCGTACACCGGCAGCCAGGCCGGGGTGATCACCGACTCGGTGCACGGCAAGGCCCGGATCATCGACATCACTCCTGGCCGGATCCGGCAGGCGTTGGACGGCGGCGCGGTCGCGATCGTGGCCGGCTTCCAGGGGGTCAGTCAGGACACCAAGGAGATCACCACCCTCGGCCGCGGTGCGTCCGACACCACCGCGGTGGCGCTGGCTGCCGCGCTCGGCGCGGATGTCTGCGAGATCTACACCGATGTGGACGGGGTGTTCACCGCGGACCCGCGGATCGTGCCGTCCGCCCGCCGGATCGAGCGGATCAGCACCGCGGAGATGCTGGAGATGGCCGCGTGCGGCACCAAGGTGCTGCACCTGCGGTGTGTGGAGTACGCCCGCCGGTACGGCGTCCCGGTGCACGTGCGCTCCTCGTTCAGCGACCGGCCCGGCACCTGGGTCGCAGACCCGCCCCTCGACGTGACACCCGACGCAACACCCGGTGGCCTACCCGATGGACAGGACGGCAGCATGGAGCAGGCGATCATCTCCGGCGTCTCGCACGACCGTAGCGAGGCCAAGATCACCGTGGTCGGCGTCCCCGACGAGCCGGGGAAGGCGGCCACGCTGTTCCAGGCGGTGGCGGGTGCGGAGATCAACATCGACATGATCGTGCAGAACGTGTCCACCGCCGCGACCGGGCGCACCGACGTCTCGTTCACCCTGCCGAAGACCGACGGGGTGCTGGCGATGTCCACCCTGGAGAGCATCCAGGGTGCGGTCGGCTTCGGTTCGTTGGTGTACGACGACCAGATCGGCAAGGTCTCGCTGATCGGCGCCGGCATGCGCACGCACCCGGGCGTCTCGGCGACGTTCTTCTCCGCGCTCGCCGAGGCCGGGGTCAACATCGAGATGATCTCCACCTCGGAGATCCGGATCTCGGTGGTCACCCGCGCGCAGGACGTGGACACTGCGGTCCGGGCCGTGCACACCGCGTTCGGGTTGGACGCCGAGCAGATCGAGGCCGTCGTCTACGGCGGCACCGGCCGCTGACCGTTCACCACCGATTGACGGCTGGACAGCTCTGTCCACGTCCACACGGCCGCCGGTCCTGCCTTGATAGGAACGGTTCTGGCCCGCTGTGAGGTGGCTCGCGACGAGCGGGCAGGCCGAACTCCGGCCTGGAAATCGGGTTTCGACGACATCGTCGTTGGCCACTCCCTTGCTTAGTTGTGCAAGGGATCCGAGGTATCACGCCGCTCAGTCGTTGCTCTTCATCTTGGGTGAGCGCCCACTTCATGCGCGATTCGATACTGGAGGAGACCGATGAAAACCAGCGTAAGAATCCATCGATGCGTGGTGCCTGTCGCGGTGGTCGCGGCGGTGACACTGGTGCCCGGGCTGGCTCAGGCGCAGTCGTCGCGTCCGGATCAGACCGAGCAGCAGAAGGTCGCCAGCCAGACGGTCGGTCTGGCCACCGCGGCCGGATCGGGTAGATCAGGGTCGTTGGCGGACGAGGCCGCGGCTCGGCGTCGGGCACCGGCCGACTCCTCGAAGGTGCCGGGTCGGGTGGTCGATCGAGTAGCCGGTGATGACCTGCGCAGCAGCAAGCGGTTCACCCGGTCTTCGCTCGGGCAGTTGAAGCAGCAGCTGGAGGGCGCCGCCGGGCATCACGGGGAGAGCTTCGGGTTTTACTACGACGCCCGTCGCGACGCCGTGGTCCTCGAGGGCGACGTCGCCCGGACCCGGCTGCCGCGAGCAGCGTTGGCCAGTGGCCAGCTCGTGGTGAAGTACACCGCCGATGCTCGGCGGGTGGGGCGGTACAACGACACCACGCCGTTCTGGGGCGGTGCCGCGGTCTACAACGGCGGGGTGCGGTGCTCATCAGGGTTCACCGTGCAGAACAGCAGCGGTGCTCGCAGCATGGTGACCGCCGGGCACTGTGGGAACGTCGGGTCGGTGTGGAGGACGGGGGCGGGCTTGTACTTCGGCACGATGACCTCCAAGGCCTCGTTCCCGACGTGGGACTTGGCGTTGCTGTCCGGTTCCAGTTACGGCACCTACATCTACATGGGTGGCCGGACCGGCTTCGGCACGCCCACCGGTGCCGCCGGCAACCCGGTCGTCGGTTTCTCTTACTGCGCCAGCGGCTCGACGACGTACGAGAACTGCGGCAAGGTCGCCACGTCGCTCAACGGCTCGTTCTGCGACGCCGCTGGTTGCACGCCAGGGCTGGCCACGTTCACCGGTGGAAGCGCCGTCGGCCCGGGCGACTCCGGGGGTCCGGTGGTGTTCAAGTCCGGTTCTCGGGTCTACCCACGGGGTGTGGTGATCGCCGGTGGCGGTGCAACCACATGGGCGGAGAAGTACACCACCGTGCAGAACTACTTCGGGGTCTCGGCGGTGGCGAGCCCCTGACCGACTCGCCCGAACCCGGGATACTGACCAGATGAGGTGGCGTGCCCATCGGATCCCCACGCTCGCTGCGCATTCACCGCGGCGGCACGGGACCGGTGGGCACGCTGCGTCCGGTCAGGGCATCGCGGGCCGCCTCGGCCCAGGGGCCGCCATCGTCGCTGCGGGAGTGATCACCATGTCCTCGCTGACCGGCTGCACTGATGATCCGGCTGAGGCGCCGCAGCCGCTGGCCGTCGACGTGACGTCAGCCCCGGCTGGCGCCAGCCGGGGGGCGGCGCTGAACTTCCGCGGCGCGCTCGACGGGCGGGTCGCAGGTGGCCGGGCGTGCTTGTGGGTCACCGCCCCGGACGGCACCGCCATCTCGCTGGTCTGGCCCGCCGGATCCACCGCACGACCCGACCCGCTACGCGTCCTCGCTCCCGACGGCACCGTCCTGGCCACCGTCGGCGACCGGCAACTCCCCGCCGCCGGCTACCCCGATCCGGCCCCCGGGTGCCACGGCGGCGGCACCACCTTCGTCATCGGCGCCGTCCAACGCTGAGCACCGGGGCGCGCTTAGGATCTCGCTGTGGCGCGCAGCGACGAGGAACTCCGACGGACCCTTGCTGACAATGGGAACCCGCCGGTCGAGTTCACGGTAGATCCCAGCTACCTCGCGGTGACCATCAGGGCGCGCACGTGAGCGCGCCGGTCATCGCCTTCTTCAACAACAAGGGCGGGGTGGGGAAGACCTCGCTGGTCTACCACCTGGCGTGGATGGCGGAGCGACTCGGACTCTCGGTCGTCGCCGCGGACCTCGATCCGCAGGCCAACCTCACCGCTTCGTTCCTCGACGAGGAGCAGCTGGAGGACGTGTGGTCCGAGGAGGGCGACCAGGCCCATCGTCCGAACACGATTGCTCGCGTCCTCGACCCGGCCTTGGAGGGCACCGGCGACATCCGCTCCCCGGACCCCATCCAGATCACCGACCGCATCGCACTGGTGGCCGGGGACCTGCGGCTGTCGCGTTTCGAGGACGAGCTGTCCGAGCAGTGGCCGAAGTGTCTCGACCGCAAGGAGCGGGCGTTCCGCGTCACCTCGGCCTTCTGGCGGACGGTCACCGCAGCGGGCGATCAGCAGCAGGCCGACGTGGTCCTGGTGGATGTCGGGCCGAGCTTGGGCGCGCTCAACCGCTCCGCGATGGTCGCGGCCGACTACGTCGTCATCCCGCTCGCCGCCGACCTGTTCAGCGTCCGCGCGCTGCAGAACCTCGGGCCGTCGATGCATCAGTGGCGGCAGGAATGGCGGGAGCGGCTGGCCAAGGTGCCGCCGGCCGAGCTGGCGGCCCCCGGCCGGATGCAGCCGCTCGGGTACGTGCTGCTGCAGCACAGCGTCCGCCTCGATCGGCCGGTCAAGGCGTACCAGCGGTGGCTGGGTCGCATCCCCGCCGTCTACCGGTCGAGCGTCCTGCGCCTGGACGACCCGGCGCCCGGCTCCGTCGCGCAGGACGACCACCTCCTCGGTCAGATCCGGCACCACCGGAGCCTGATCCCGCTGTCCCAGGACGCACGTAAACCGGTGTTCGACCTCAAGCCGGCCGATGGTGCCTTCGGTGGGCATCAGGCGGCGGTCCAGCAGGCGGCGCAGGAGTTTCAGCGGCTGGCCACGGTGATCTTCACCGCCGCGGGGGTGCCGTCGCGTCCGGCGATGTGAACGGCCGGGTGGTGGGCGTCCGGGGCACCTCACCGCTATGGTGCAGGGTGCTTCTCGGGGGCCGGTGCGCTGACAAGCGTTCGGCGGCAGCGGTTGTCACGTCTGGAGGACGCTTATGGCTCAGGGTCACCCCATACCCGGCCGCGGGAGCGGGAGGGTCACCCTGCGGCGCATCGCGGTCCGGGCCGCGGCGATCATCGGTGTGTTCGTCGTCGGGTTCTTGCTCGGGGAGCTCGACGACTCCCCGGACGCGAACATCGGCCTAGGTCTGGCTGTCTTCGCCGCCGTGGCGCTCACCGTCGCGGTCGGCGCGCTGGTCGACGGCCGGCGCAGTGGCACCAGGGCAGCCTTGCTGTGGTGGCTGGGTGCGGTCGCGGCGGCGGTCGTGGTGGACCTGGTCCGGCAGGTGTGGGAGTGGTGGCAGCTGCGCGACGATCCACCCCTGCCGCCCGGTCTAGAGTCCGTCACGTCGGTCGGTGCGCTGATGACCGACGTCACCGCCAGCCTGGTGGTCGCGATGGTCTTTGGCGCCTCGGCCGCGCTGCTGGGCGGGGTCGTCGGCGGCTCGTTGCACCGCCCTGGTGGCGGGAGCGCCTCCAGGGACGTCGATCCCGATACGGCGGCCGAGCCCACCAAGCCCTAGCGCAGCAACGGGTCCGTAACCGCAGAGCTCGGAGCGCCATGCGACGAGCCTCGGGTCTGTCGCCTCACGAGTCTTCGTGCTGGCGCTCGGCGCGCTGGTCGAGCAGTGGGTCCAGGCGGACGTCGTCGTGCACGACGTAGTCCGGGCCGGGCAGCCGCGCGCGCGTCAGTGGTCTGAGCACGACGGCGAGCACGTGCTCGTCGGGCAGGAACCCGAACAACCTGGAGTCCAGTCCGCCGTTGTCCCCCAAGACGACCAGTGATCGAGCAGGAACCAGGCCGGACCCCGCAACCCCGTCCGGGACGGGCTCGCCAGGCAGGGCCGCCACCCGCTTCACCATCCAGGTGCGTCGCCCGCCGGGTCCGTGGGCGGGCGGGCCGCTCGGACGGCCATCGGTGGAGGGCGGTTCGAAGACCACGATGTCGCCGACGCGCGCGCCATGAGGTCGCCGACGGCGCGCCAGCAGGACGTCGCCCTCCCGCAACGCCGGCAGCATGCTGCCGCCGACGACGCAGACCACCGTCCAGCGACGGCGCAGCGCGGCAACGCCGGCACCGAGAGCTGCCAGCCCCGTCACGCTCACGGCCAGGACCGCGGATCGGGCCGTCTCGTTCACGGCACCGGAGCGTTCTGGTACCCCGCGGCTTGCAGCCGGAACAGCCGTGCGTACGTGCCGTCAGCCCGCATCAGCGCGTCGTGGCGGTCGTGCTCGACCACTCGGCCCGCCGACAGCACCAGGATCCGGTCGGCGTCGCGGACGGCGTTCAGGCGGTGTGACACGAGCACGCTGGTACGGCCTGCGCGGTGCCGTCGGATCTCCTGGTGGATGCGGGACTCCGCTTCGGCGTCCAGACCCGAACTGGGCTCATCGAGGATGAGCAGGTCGCGGTGTCCGCGCACCAGTGCGCGGGCGAGCGCCAGCCGCTGCCACTGGCCGCCGGACAGCACGACGCCCTCCGCGTCGTCCTGCGGCGACTCGGAGAACTCCCGGGAGAGCATCGTCTGGTACGCCTGGGGGAGCGCCGTCAGCGCCTCGTGCATCCCCGCCCGGCGGGCCGCCTCCTGGATGGCGGCCGGGACGAGATCCAGCTCCGGCCGCCCGTCCACGGCGCCGAGGGCGATGTTCTCCTCGGCGCGTAGGTCGTAGGTCATGAAGTCCTGGAAGACGGCACCGATCCGGCGGTGGAGCTCCACCAGCGGCAGGTCGCGCACGTCGACCCCGTCCCAGCGGATGCTGCCCCGGGTGGGGTCGTAGAAGCGGCACAACAACTTCACCAGGGTGCTCTTCCCGGAGCCGTTCTCCCCGACGAGGGCGAGTGCCTCGCCCTTCGGGATGAAGACGGACACCCCACGCAGCACCCAGGGCAGGTCGTCGCCGTAGCGGAACCACACGTCGTCCAGCTCCACACCGCGTTTGCTGGTGAGGCGCGCCGGCTCGGCTCCCGGCCGGACCGCCGTCGGCGGGATGGCCAGGACCGCCCGGTAGTGGTCGAGCAGCAGGCCCGCGTGGTGGCCGCTGGCGACGTAGCTCACCGTCGTCGCCAACCCTGATTGCACGCCTCCCACCGCCAGGATCACCGCGGTGGCGTCGCCCACGGTGAGCACACCGCCCGCGGCGGCCAGCATCACCCAGACCAGCGTGCCGCCGGCTATCAGCGCGGACAGCGAGGCGAGCGCGAGGTGCGTCAGGCCCTCCCGGCGGTCGAAGCGGCGCTGTTCGGCCTGGCTCGACGACAGCTCGGCGAGCATCCTGCCCCGAAAGAGCGGACCAAGACCGAACAGCCGCAACTCCTTGGCCGCACCGAGGTGGGTCAGCAGTTCGCTGTAGAAGAACTCGCGACGCTCAGCCGGGCTGATCTGCCAGGCTGTGGCAGCGCGCCGACGGTTCAACCGGACCTCGGCGACCAGCGCGGGGACGGCGGCCAGGCACAGCACCACTGCCACCGCCGGGTCGACGACGGCGACCACTCCTGTCACACCGGCGAGCGTGAGACCCGACCGGACGAGACCGACGGCCGAGTCGACGACCTGACCTGGCCCCGCCCGGCTGGCCTGCTCGGCAAGCCGGAGGCGGTCGCGGAACTCGGGCACCTCCAACTGGCCGAGCAGCCCGATCCCGGTGACCGCCCGATAGAGCTCGTCCTTGGCCCGCACGGCGACCGACCGCTCGAGCTCGGCCTGCAGGTATTCCGTGACCGGGTTGAGCGCCGCCACCAAGAGGCCGACCGCCGCCAGGCTGACCCCCACGGTCCACAGCTCGCCCGCCGCGGACCCGGCGCCGAGCCGGTCGACAGCGACTTTCGCCAGCCAGATCGTCGCCGCGGGAGCTACTCCAGCCAGCACGTTCGCCGCCACGTAGACGACGAGCAGCACCGGTTGCGCCGACCAGGCCAGGCCGATGGCCGTGCCGAGGCGGGTGATCGTGGTCCGAAGGGCGTTCACGCCGTCCGCAGGGGCAGTTCAAACCCGCTGGCCTGGATCGTGCGGTCGTTGCCCACCAGAGCAAAAGCCGGGAACCCGCGCACCGCGAAGGCCTCCGCCACTGGCCCGCCGGACGGCTCCAGCACGATCGTGGCGGCCTCGCCCAGGCCGTCCACCAATGCGGTGGTGTCGCCGCCGTCCTCGACGACCACGGCGAGGACGAGCCCGCGATGGTCCGCTGCCGCGAGCTGAAAGCCGGGTAGGCGTTCGCGACACGAGCCGCACCCGGGGGAGAAGAACCCGACAAGCGCATCCGCCATCGATCCGTCGTCCACCGGAACGCCGGTCACGGACTGAGCGGTGAACGGGGCGATCGAACCGCCAGGCGGCACGATGGGAGCGGGCGACGTCTCGTCAGGCATGGACGCGAGCCGCCCCTCGTGCTCCTTCAGCCGCCGGACCACACCCAGCAGCAGGAGCAGGTTCAGCAGTGTCACCACGAGGACGACACCCAGCAAGGCGTCGGTTGCCACGCTCAACCCCCCTGGCGGGTCGGTGTCGACGTCAGCTTGAAGAGGTCGACCAGGTCGTCGAGGTGGACGAGGAGGATCCCGCAGACACCCCCGACGACCACCGCGGGTATCGCCGACCACCCTGACAACTCGCCTGCGGTCAGGGCTGACAGCCCGCGTCCAGCGGTGGACCCGAAGCCGACCACAGCGACGACGATCAGCACGGCACTGCGCACCAGGGAGATCGGCCCGACCGTGGTGTTGGTGCGGCCGAAGCAGGCACACCGCACCGTGCGTTTCCGCTGCAGTGCTACCAGGTGCACCGCAGCGAAAACGACGAGTAGCGCGGTTGCGACGGCGAACCCGCTTGACGCCAACGCGCTCACGGGCTCGGACGCGATAGTCACCATCGTGCTACTGGCCAACGTGGCCACGACGAAGCCTTCGGCGACAACCACGGTGGACGCCACCGCGTAACAAGCTGAACGGGACAGGGGAGAACGGCCCGGCCACAGCTGTGTGATGCTCTCGCGGAATTCGCTGAATCCCGCACGGGACAGTTTTCCGGCTAGAGCGACTGAGAAGACCACCCCGAGGGTGGCCGCGCAAAACAAGATCAACAGTAGCTGCCGGTCGCGCTGCACGAATAGCAGTGATTGGGAACTCCCGAGCATCCCCTCATGCACTTGCGGGCATACCGCAGATGACTACGGCAAAAGCAGGTCTCCCAGAAATACGAACAGGAGGCGGCTGCCTCGACACGAGGAACAACGCGGGCAAGCGCGCGGTCGGCGAGCTTGGTCACAAGAGATCTCATGAGAATTCCTTTGATCGTCGGCATGTCGGGTTATCAGAGCTTGTCGGTGACAGCTTGATCATCTACCTAGACGCGCAGTAAGCATCTTTGCCGGCCTGTCATCGGAAAACAACCCCTAGTGGTCAGCCGAGTGGGAATGGCGGGATGTCGCCAGTCGGGGAGAGCACGACGGCGTGGGCGTGGTGTCGGGTGGCCTGCTCGCGGACGGAGCTGCAGGCGGCCAGCGGGTCGCGGCCGATCAGGGCGAGGCGCTCGACCCACGCGTCCGGCACGCAGGCCGGGTCGGCGCCGGCCCGGCGCCACGCACCGACCGGGGCGACCAGGTCCGGGTCCATCCGCGGGTCGCAGCGGCCGGGGTCGGCGAGCTCGGCCGCTACCGCCGGGCGGGCCTGGTCGATGGTGGGGGACCACCAGGTGAACACCGTCAGCCGGTGATCGCCGCCCCCGCCGATCCCAGGTGTCGTGATCTGCCGACGGGCACGATCCGTCCCACCCGGCGACGTGCCCTCGGCCAGCACCGTGCCGTCCGCCACCCGCCCGGACAGCGCCAGCGACCGCGGACCCTGGACACCGAGCGACACCGGTACGTGCCTGGCCGGGGGGAAGGCCAGCTGGACGGCGTCTAGCTGGACATGCCGCCCGTCCGTCGTGACCCGCTCGCCCGCCAGCAGCCGCCGGACCGCGACGGTGACCTCCTCCAACGCGGCCAGCTGGCTGACCGGGAACGCCCCCACCTGACGCATCCAGGACGCGACGCCGTGCCCGATGCCCGGCAGGAACCGCCCAGGGAACAGCCGGGCGAGCGCGGCGAACTCCATCGCGGTCAGCGCCGCGTTGCGCACCACGGCCGGCACGATGCCGAGCCCGACCCGGATCCGCTCGGTCGCAGCCAGTGCGACCGCCGTGCTGGAGATGCCGGCCGCGAAGAAGCAGTCTTCGACCAGCCACAGCTCGTCGAACCCGGCAGCCTCCGCGCCGCGAGCCCACGGCACCAGCTGCTCCGGCGGTAACCGGCAGGGAAACTGCACGCCCAGGTTCATCGCTGGTCCGCCTCGGTCATGGTGGTGGGGTCGATGGTGGTGAGCACGACACCGGCCGGTCGCAGCCGGCCGGTGTCCAGCGCACCCGGAGTGCTGAACACCGGTGTGCCGACCACCTCGCCGGCTCCAGGCTCGTCGGTCAGGTTCGCTTGCAGCAGCAGCGAACCACGGCGCACGGACAGCGACCGCGGGTCGTCGTCCAGCCACTCCACCGGTGCCTCGCGCAGCTGCGGGTACCGGCGACGGACGGCGATCAGCTCGCGGTAGCGGTGCAGCCAGGACGCCGGCTCGGCCCGCTGCCACGCGACCGTGTCCGCCTCGGCGCGGCCACCGTCCGGCAGCCACCCGGTGCTGGCGGTGGTGAAGCCGAGGCCCGCGCCCGGCTCCCACGGCACCGGCGTGCGCGCGCCGTCCCGCCCGGAGGCCGGCTCGCCGGCCAGGGCGATCGGATCCCGCACCCGGTCCGGCGGCACGACGCCGTCGGTGAGCGCCAGCTCCTCGCCCTGGTAGAGGAACGGCACCCCAGGCAGGCAGCACAGCAGGGTGTGCAGCGCGAAGGCGCGCGCCCGGCCCCGGTCGACCTCGCCGTCCTCGACGACAGTGCCTCCGCCGCCGGCTTGGCCGCCGCCGGTGCTACTGCTGTCAGTGCCACTACGGTCAGCGCCGCCGCTGAAGCGGCTGACCGCCCGGACGGAGTCGTGGCTGGACAGCACCCACGCCACGTGCGGGCCGAGCACCAGGGCGTCCCGGACCGCGGCCACCAGGTGCGCAGGATCCCACCCGGACTCCACCAGGCCGAAGAAGAACACCAGGTCGAAGGCGTCGCCGCCCTCGACGTAGCGGCGCAGCCGCGCCGGCTCCGCCAGGTACACCTCGCCGAGCAGCACGCCACCGTGGGCGCGCGCGGCCCGGCCGAGCGCGCGGTGCGCCTCCAGCGCGTCCGGCCAGTCCTCGTCGTAGCGGTGCTCGTAGCGGTCCCAGTCAGGGCTGCGGCCGGTGACGGGACGGGGCGGCGGGACGGGTCGCGGCGGGTTGTCCGGCAGGTCCGGATGGGTGGCGAACAGCTGCGCGGCGTCCACCCGGAATCCGTCGACGCCCCGGCGCATCCAGAAGTCGACCACCCCCGTGACGGCGTCGACGACCGCGGGGTTGCGCCAGTTCAGGTCGGGCTGCTCGGGCAAGAACCGGTGCAGCCACCACTGCCGGGACGCGGGGTCGAACGTCCAGGCCGTTCCGCCGAACGCGGACACCCAGTTGTTCGGCGGTTGCTGCCCGCCGTCCCGGCCGTCCCGCCAGACGTACCAGTCGCGTCGCGGAGAGCCGGCCGCGCCGCGGGACTCCAGGAACCACGGGTGCTGGTCCGAGGTGTGGTTGGCCACCAGATCCACGACCACCCGCAAGCCCAGCTCGTGAGCCCGGGCGACGAACCGGTCCAGGTCGGCCAGGTCGCCGAAGCGCTGGTCGACCGCGGTGTAGTCGGCCACGTCGTACCCCTGGTCGCGCAGCGGCGACGGGTAGAACGGGGTCAGCCACACCAGGTCGACACCCAGCCAGGCGAGGTGGTCAAGCCGGCGGGTCGCACCGGGCAGGTCGCCGAGACCGTCGCCGTCGTCGTCCTGGAAGGACGACAGGTACACCTCGTACCCGACGCAGGACGACCACCACGGGGTGGCGGGTCTTGGTGCGACGTGGTCTGGAATAGCGTCATCTGGCATGGCAGGTGAGTTTATCGATAAACTCATGGAGTGCCAACGATCTACGACGTCGCGGAGCGGTCTGGGGTGTCGCACACGACGGTGTCCAAGGTGTACCGGGCGCCGGAGCGGGTGTCCGCGGCGACCCGCGAGCGGGTGCTGGCCGCGGCCCGCGACCTCGGATTCGCCGGTCCGAGCAGACTGGCGGCCGGGCTGCGGACCGGGCGTGCGGGCGTCATCGGCGTGGTGCTCGGGGAGTCGACGTCGTACGCGCTCACCGACCCGGCGGCGATCGCGTTCCTGCGCGGGGTGGCGGCCGAGCCGATCGCGGGTGACGGCCTGACGGTCCTGCCGGCGACCGGTCCTGGGCCGGCCGGTGACCCGGTGACCCGCGCGGCGGTGGACGGCCTGCTGGTCTACAGCGTCCTGATTGACAACCTGGCACTGGCCGCCGCCCGCCGTCGCGGCCTACCGCGGGTGCTGGTGGACACCCCGGCCCGCCGCGGCGAGCACTGGGTCGGGATCGACGACCGGGCAGCCGCCCGGTGTGCCGCTGAACACCTGGCGCGGTCGGGGCACCAGCGGGTGGCGGTGCTCGCGGACTGGTTCACCGAGGACCGCGAGCCGGGGCCGGTGGACCCGACGGCCGACCTGCCCGGCGGGGTAGCCGCCGAGCGGCTCGCCGGCTACCTGTCGGTGTTCCCCGACGCGACGGTGTACGTCGGTGGGGTGAATGGCGAGGTCGCTGGTCACCGGGCGACCCTCGACCTGCTGCGGGTGCCGGCGCGTCGTCGGCCGACGGCTGTCCTGGCGATGTCGGACGAGCTCGCCCTGGGCGGGTTGCGGGCCGCGGCGGAGCTCGGCCTCGCCGTCCCCGAGCAGCTGTCCGTGGTGGGTTTCGACGACGGCGCGAATGCGCAGGCCCGTGGGCTGACGACCGTCCGCCAGCCGTTGCTGGACAAGGGCCGGGTCGCCGCATCCGTGCTCGCCGAGTTGATCGCCGGCCGCCGACCGCGGCCGGTGCGCCGGCTGCTGCCCACGGAGCTGGTGGTCCGCGGCACGACCGGGCCGCGCCGGTGACCGCCCGCCCGGACTCGTCTGCCGGGGGGTCGACGCCGCTGTACCTCGGCGCTTTCGCGGTGCTCGGGTCGACCACGCTGCTGCTGGGGCCGTCCCTGGAGTCGTTCCGGATCGCGGCCGGGGTGTCCACCGCCGCGGTCGGGGTGCTGTTCACCGCGTCGGCGGCCGGCTACCTCCTCGGATCGGTGGCGGCCGGCCGGGTCCTGCACGACCTCCCGGCGCACCGCGTGCTGGCCGCCGGCCTCGGGTGCGTGGCGCTGGCCCTGGTGGTCCTGGTGAGCGTGGAGCCGTTGGGGTTGCTGGTGATCGGCCAGGTGCTGCTGGGGTTCGGCGGCGGGCTGGTCGACGTGACCGGCAACGCCGTGGTGCTGTGGCTGCACCGGGGCGGGCCGGTGATGAACGCGCTGCACCTGTGCTTCGGGGTCGGCGCCGTCGCGGCCCCGCTGGTGGTCAACGCCAGCCTGACCCGGACGGACGGCATCCGCGTCGGCTACCTGGCGGTGGCCGGCGCGGTGGCCGTGCTGGCGGTCGCCGCGCTGACCCGGCCGAGCCCGGTCAACCCACACGGGGCCGTCACCCGGGGCATCCCGCCGGGTACGGCCGCTCCGCTCGCCGCGGCCGTGGTGTTCTTCTTCTGCTACGTCGGGGTCGAGCTGGCCTTCGCCGGGTGGGTCTTCGAGTACGGCGTCGCACAGGGCCTGGACCGGCGGACCGAGGCCACCTGGCTGGGCACCGCGTTCCTGACGGCGTTCACGGTCGGACGGGTGCTGTCCATCCCGATCGCCCGGTGGTGCTTGCCCCGGACGGTGCTGGCCGGGGACGTCCTGGTGTGCCTGGCTGCGGTGGCGGTGCTGCTGCTCGGCGGCGGCGGCGGCGGCGGTGGTGGTGGCGGTGGGGCGTGGGTGCTGTGGGTGGGAACGGTGGCGTTCGGGCTGGGCGCGGCGTCGATGTTCCCGACCATGCTGTCGCTGGCGGAGCCGGTGATCCCCTCGACCAGCACGGTCACCAGCGTCTTCCTGGTCGGCTCCTCGCTGGGCGGCATGAGCATCCCGCCGCTGGCCGGAGTGCTGCTGGGGCGTGTGGGCTCGGCCGGTCTGCCCTGGGTGGCCCTGGCCGGGACGGCGCTGTGCGGCGCCGCCGTCGCCGCGTTCATCCTGCTCGCCCGTCGGCCAGGACGCTCAGTAGCTCACGGGCCGTGAGAGCGGAACTCGTGTCATGCGATGGTGTGGCCGGCTCGCACGCCGCCCCACCAGGTCGCCGCCCCGCTCCCACCGTTCTTAGACCAGAAGCGACCACGACCTCAGATTCGATCGACCGTGGCGTGCGCTCAGCCGTCGATCATGGGCATCGCGAGGTGTGCGTCGTCAGAGCGAGTGAACGTCCGTCATCCACAGGTCGCCGATGCCGTGCGCCGCGAGGACGCCGGGTCTGCCTTGATGGGCGGGTGAGTGTGCACGCCTTCGTCGACGAGTCGGTCTGTCGTGACCGCTACCTGCTGACCGCCACCATGATCGATCCTGTCGACCTGCGCCGGCTGCGACGTCACGCCCGCGGCCTGCTTTTCGCGGGACAGCGTGAAGTGCACAGGTCCCGGCCCGTGCTGGATGTCGTGGAGCGGCGGGACGTCGACCTCACCGCGCACTGGGAGCCGGTCCCCGACTTCGGGGAGTGGGAACGCTTCGGCGTCTTGCGCCGCAAGGGTGCGACCGCCTACTGACCCCTGCCTCGATACCCCTGATCCACCGCGTCGGGCGGGCGTCCAACCAGCTCGGTGGGCCACGGCGCCCGCGCTCGTTAGGTCACGGCGCCCGTCGGCTGGCCCATGCCAGCGCCGTCCAGCCGGCCGCGGCGGCGAGCATGGTCAGGACTCCGCGCGGCCACCACACGTGGCTGGTCAGGAACGAGACGGCCGCGGCGATCACCAGCGCGCCGCCGGGCAGCGCGCGGGCGCCGACCCGGCGGGCCACCGTGGTCGCGGCGACGATGCCGGCCACCAGGTAGGCATAGACGCCGACTTGCACGAGCTGGTTCGCCTGGTCGAACGCGACCCCGACACCCGGGTAGACCCGACGCTGCTGCATCGCGCCCGCGCCGATGCCAGCCAGCACGTCGAGCGCGGTGTAGCTGCAGGCGTAGGTGAATCCGAGCGCCGCCACCAGCCACCCGGTCCGGCGGGAGTACTCGCGGGCCAGCAGCCACGGAGCCAACGCCAGCAGCGGGAACAGCGGCAGCAGCACCACGTGCAGGTCGCGCCACCACCCGGCGGTCGTGTCGTCGAGCTTGGTCGGGTGGGTCAGACCAGCGACCGCCAGCGCCACCCCTGGGCCGGCGGCCACGGCGTACCGGATCCACGGGGCCAACGCCGGCCGTGTCTCGGCGGCGGAGGCTTCGGGCTGTATCTCGGCGGCGGAGCTGTGCTGCACGGGCGACCAGCCTGCCAGGTCGCGGCCTGGCGGGCCGTCCGGCCAGACTGAGCGGGTGCACCGGATGGACGAGCCGTCACCCGGGACGCCGATCACGGTGCGGCTGCCGGTCCGGCTTCCGTGGTACGTCGACAGCCTGTTCGGGCACCTCGCCGCGACGGCGGTCCCCGGAGTCGAGGAGTGGCGGGACGGCGCCTACCACCGCTCGATGACGCTGCGCCACGGCGCGGCGGTCGTCTCGTTGAGCCCGGCTCCGGACCACGTGGCTGCGGTGCTCCGGCTCACCGACCGCCGAGACCAGCTGGCCGCGGTGGCCCGCGTCCGGTGGCTGCTGGACCTGGACACCGACCCGGTGGCCGTGGACGGTTCACTTGCCGAAGATCCGCTGCTGCAACCAGCCGTCGCGGCCCAGCCGGGCGTGCGGGTGCCGCGGTGCGTGGACGGCGACGAGCTGGCGATGCGGGTCGTGCTCGGGCAGCAGGTGTCCACCGCGGCGGCCCGGACCGTCACCGGACGGCTCGTGGCCCGGCTGGGCACACCACTGCCGAGCGTGCTGGTCGAGGACGGCAGCACGCTGACCCACACCTTCCCGACCGCCACCGCAGTCGCTGCCATCGAGCCGACGTCCCTGCCGATGCCCCGCCGTCGGGCGACCACCCTGATCACCCTGGCGTCCGCCCTGACCCGCGACGAACTGGACCTGTCACCAGGCGCCGACCGGGCCGCCGCGCTCGACGTTCTCGACCAGCTGCCCGGCATCGGCCCCTGGACCACGTCCAGCATCGCCATGCGGGCGCTCGGCGACCCGGACGCGTTCCTGCCCACCGACCTCGGTGTGGCGCGAGCAGCCCGGCAGCTCGGCATCAGCACCACCCGAGACCTGCTGACCCGCGCGGACCGCTGGCGGCCGTGGCGTTCGTACGCCACCCAGGTGCTGTGGGGTCTGCTCGATCACCCGATCAACCGCCTCCCGGGCGGCGCAGCCGCTACCGCCGGTGTCGCTAACCGGTGACAACGCGCCGACCAGGCGCCAGGGCTGGAGCCGGAGCCGGAGCCGGAGCCTGTGCCCCGTCACGGCAGGGTGGCCAGCCAGTCGAGCAGGGCGTCGGTGACTTCGTCCGGGCGTTCCTCCGGCAGGAAGTGCCCGGCGTCGGGGAACTCCAGCCAGCGGTAGGGGCCAGCTGCCCAGCGTCGGGAGGCCCGGGCCGTCTCGACCAGGATGGCCGGGTCGCGCCCGCCGTGCAGCTGCAGCACCGGGACGGTGACCGGGTGGTCGATCGCCTCCCGGAACGCCCGGCCGTCCGACCGGAACGCCGAGCGCACCAGCCAGCGGTAGTACTCCATCGCCGAGTGCGCGACGAACGGCACCCGCATCGCCTCCGCGTACGTCCGCACGACCTCCCGGCTGCGCGGGTCGCTCTCCGGCCACTCGGTCCCAGAGCCCCTGCGCAGCACCGCTTTCATCGCCCCGACGCGGATCAGCCGGCGCTCTGGCCGGATCGGCACCTGAAACGGCCAGAGGTACCCGCTGGCCCGGCGCTGCGCGCGGTTGCGCCAGTAAGCCCGACCGAACGTCAGCGGGTGGGCGATGGACAGCGCGGCGATTGCCTTGGTCACTCCGGGCTGCAGGGACGGCATCGCCCAGGCGATCCACCCGCCCCAGTCGTGCCCCACCACCACCGCCTGGGAAGCCCCCAATGACCGGACGACCGCGGCTACGTCGGCGGCCAGGGTTGGCGTGTCGTACCCGCGGGGCGGTTTGTCGGAGGCTCCGTACCCGCGCAGATCCATGGCAACCGCCCGGTAGCCGGCTGCGGCCAGCGCCGGCAGCTGAGCCCGCCAGCACCACCACATCTGCGGGAAGCCGTGCAGCAGTAGCACCATCGGCGCGGCATCGTCGGTGGACGGGTGCGCGGCCAGGCCGGTCCCCGGGCCGGGGGAGACGGCGGACGGGCCACACTCGGCGACGTGGAACCGGGCGCCGTTGGCCGGCACGAACCGGTGCCGCCAAGGACCGTCGTGCAGGACGTGCGTGGCGTCGACGCTCACCGAGACGCCGGCTCCTGGCCGCCGCGGACGGCCTTGGGTGCCTGGCCACTGGTGGTGGGCTCGCGGACGTGGTCACCACGAGCACCTCGCAGGGTGGCGACGGTGGCCCGGGTCGTGCGCAGCGTCCGCTCCGGTGCCCGGGCACGCTTCAGCTGCGCCCGACCCGTCACAGCCAGGATCCCGGACACCAGCAGCAACGCGCCGGCCACTACGAGGAACGCCAGCCACCGGGACAACCCGGCGGCCACCAAGCCGTACGCGGCAGCTACCAGCAGCAGGAGCGTCGCCAGGAACACCACCACCCCAGCCACCACGAACAGGGCGACACCGGTCACTGCCGAGACGGCGTCCGCCCGCAGCTCCGCCTTGGCCAGCGCGACCTCCGAGCGCACGATGGCCGACACGTCGTGCGACGCGTCGGCGACCAGCTGGCCGAGGGTGCGCTCACTGGTCCCGTCGGGGTGAGCGGCACCGGTGGATCCAGTGGTAGTGGCGGACCTAGTGACAGTGGTGGACCTAGCGGCACCGCGGCCTTGGTCGCTCATCGTCGCTCTCCCCTCCGGATTCCTGCGGCGCACGTACGAGCGCTCGCACGGTACGACGCTGTCCCGTGCGACATGTCGTGGGACTCGGCAGTTGTGGGACTCGGCAGTTGTGGGACTCGGCAGTTGTGGGACTCGGCAGTTGTGGGACTCGGCACGAGACTACGGGCTGATCACCGCGCTCGCCCGCGCGGCACCGCTGCTCCTCGCTGCCGGTCGCGGTCGGCTCGGCGGGTTCTGCTCTTCGCGGTCGGCCGGTGGTATCGGCCTCTTCGCGGTCGGCCGGTGGTACCGGCGCAGAGCATGGACGGGTCAGCGCTGGTAGACGTCGGGGACGCCGTCGCCGTCATCGTCGCGGCGTTCCTCCTCGGCGATCCGCCGGTAGTGCCGTTCCCGCGCGCGCAGCACCACCGCGGCCAACGCTGCTGCGAGCAGCGAACCGGCCAGCACGGCCGCCTTGACGTGCGCCTCGCGCTCCGTCCCGGCGTAGGCCAGCTCGCTGATCAGCAGGCTGACGGTGAACCCGATCCCGGCGAGCAGGCCGACGCCGACCACGTCCGGCCAGGCGATGTCGTCGTCCAAGGTGGCGCGGGTGAAGCGGGTCGCCAGCCAGGTCCCGCAGATCACACCAACCGCCTTGCCCACCACCAGCCCCAGCACCACGGCGATCGCGGCCCGGTCCTCGATCGCCGACCGCAGACCGCCGCCCACCAGGGTGACCCCGGCGGCCAGCAGCGCGAACAGCGGCACCGCGACCCCCGCCGACCACGGCCGGACCCAGTGCTCCATCACGTCCGCGGGCGCCGCTGGCTCGCCGGGCCGGCGGCGCACCGGCACGGTCGCGGCGAGCAGCACTCCAGCGACCGTCGCGTGCACCCCGGACGTGTGCACCAGGCCCCACGTCGTGCACGCCAGCGGTACCGCCACCCACCACGGGCACCGGCGCCGCTGGGCGAGGAACCCGAACAGCGCCAACGGGATCGCCGCTCCCAACAGCGGTGCGACGGCGAGATCGGCGGTGTAGAAAACGGCGATGATGGTGATCGCGATGAGGTCGTCCACCACCGCCAGGGTGAGCAGGAACGACCGCAGAGCGGACGGCAGGTGCGACCCGATCACGCTGAGCGCGGCCAGCGCGAACGCGATGTCGGTAGCGGCCGGGACGGCCCACCCGCGGCTGGCCTCGCCGTCGCCGGCGGTCACGGCCAGGAACACCGCGCCCGGCACCACCACCCCGCTGACCGCGGCGACCACCGGCAGCACCGCCCGGGCCGGGTCGCGCAGGTCCCCGACGACGAGCTCGTGCTTGAGCTCCAGGCCGGCGACGAAGAAGAACACCGCGAGCAGCCCGTCCGCTGCCCAATGCGCCAGGTCGAGGTCCAGGTGCAGCGCAGCCGGCCCGAGGGTGATCCCCTGCAGGTCGGTGTAGCTGTCGCGCCACGGGGAGTTCGCCCAGGCCAGGGCGAGCGTCGCGGCGGCGAGCAGCAGCAGCCCGCCGACCGTCTCGGTGCGCAGCAGCTGGGCGATCCGCCGGGCCTCCACCCAGTCCGGGCTGCGGGTCAACAGCCGTCGGATCGGCTGGAACGACTGGCTCACGGGCATCCTCTCGGCAGTACCGATCCGTGCTGATCCGCTGTGGGAAGAACAGATATGCGCGTCATTGGTCCTAGCAGGAACATCACGTGACCTAGACGTCGCCTGGGTTGTGAGCAGGGTCGTTCGGTTCAAGGCGGGCCGCAGCGCACCTCGACGATCTTGGCGGTGAAGTCCTTGGTGTTGTGAGTGAGGAACAGGTCCGCGCCAGTGGCGACGGCCGTCGCCAGGTGTACCGCGTCCGGGGCTTTCAGGCGGTACTGGGCAGCCAGCGACGTGGCCAGCGATGCCGTCGTCTCGTCGAGTGGGTGCAGCTGCAGCCGGGAGAGGATGCGAGTCAGGGCGCCTACCTCCTCGGTGTGGGCCGTGCGCAGCGGCTTGGCCAAGACCTCGGGAAGCAGCAGCGCGGATCCCACGAGCCGCCCGACGAGCGCCGGGTCGTCCAGAATGCGCCGCGTCCGCTCACCGACCGGGTGGTCGCTCGCCGCGGCATAGATCAACACGTCCGAGTCGAAGGCGACGATCACCTGACGTCCCGGTCTCGGCGCACTTGCGCGGCCAGGGCGGTGGCGCGCCGAGCCGTCATGTCCGCGCGCAGCGGCGGTCGCTCCTCGCGCGCGCGACGTAGATCGTCCAACAGGGTCTTGGCCCGGTCCGTCGCCGGTGTCGCCCGGCGCTGCCGCAGGACGTCCGGGCTGACCAGCACGGCTACCACCTCGCCGTGCAAGGTGAGCGTGACGTCCTCACCGGACCGGGCGAGGTCGACCGCCGCTCGCAGCCGTCGCCGCGCTTCGCTGACCGGCATCGTTGTCATGAACACCAGTGTACGTCGGTGTACATCACGATCGATGAGCGTAAATTCCTCCGCACGGAGGCCACTGATCCGCGGGCACGAGGCCCCCGACGGTGACCACCGCTGGTGCCGTCAGTCCTCGGGGTCGGCCCAGTTGAGGGTGCGCTCGACGGCCCGGGACCAGGTCCGCAGCAGGCGCTCGCGGTGCTGGTCGTCCATGGCCGGGGACCAGCGGCGGTCCGGCGCCCAGATCTGGCGCAGCTCCGCCAGCCCGGACCAGAAGTCGACCGCCAACCCGGCCGCGAACGCCGCACCGAGCGCCGTGGTCTCGGTGACCGCCGGCCGGATCACGTCCACGCCGAGCAGGTCGGCCTGGAACTGCATGAGCAGCTCGTTGGCGACCATCCCGCCGTCCACCCGCAGCTCGGTCAGCGGCACACCCGAGTCGGCGTCCATCGCCTGGATGACCTCCCAGGACTGGAACGCGGCAGCTTCGAGGGCCGCGCGGGCCAGGTGCGCCTTGGTTGCGTACCGGGTGAGCCCGACGATGGCCCCGCGGGCGTCCGGGCGCCAGTGCGGAGCGAACAGTCCGGAGAACGCCGGCACCACGTACACGCCGCCGTTGTCGTCGACGCTGCCGGCCAGCGCCTCGATCTCCTCGGCGGCCGAGATCAAGCCGAGGTTGTCCCGCAGCCACTGCACCAGTGACCCGGTCACCGCGATCGACCCCTCCAGCGCGTACACCGGCGCGGTGTCCGACGGCTGCGTGCCGGCCGCACCGCCCAACTGGTAGCAGACCGTGGTGATCAACCCGTGCTCGCTGCGCTGACGCTGCGTGCCAGTGTTGAGCAGCACGAAATTGCCGGTGCCGTAGGTGTTCTTCGCCATCCCCGGTTCGAAGCACGTCTGGCCGAACATCGCGGCCTGCTGGTCGCCGAGGACGCCGGCGATCGGCACCCCGGCGAGGCTGCCGTCCCGTACCACCCCGTACCGCTGCGACGACGGCACGACCTGCGGCAGCATCGCCAGCGGGACCCCGATGTCGGCGGCGATCCCCGCGTCCCAGTCGAGGGTCTCCAGGTCCATCAGCAGCGTGCGGCTGGCGTTGGTCACGTCCGTCAGGTGCAGCCCGCCGTCCGGGCCGCCGGTGAGGTTCCACAACAGCCAGGTGTCGATGGTGCCGAACAGCAGCTCGCCGCGTGCGGCGCGCTCGGCGGCGCCCTCCACGTGGTCCAGGATCCAGCGGATCTTGGGGCCGGCGAAGTACGTGGCCAGCGGCAGCCCAGTGCGGTCCCGGTACCGCTCGACGCCGCCGCCGAGCGCCCCCAGGCCATCGCAGATCCGTTGGGTGCGGGTGTCCTGCCAGACGATCGCCGGGTGCACGGGTCGTCCGGTCTCCCGATCCCAGACCACGGTGGTCTCGCGCTGGTTGGTGATGCCGACCGCGGCTACGTCGTCGGCTGTCAGGCCGGCGTCCGCCAGCGCTCGGTCTGCGACTCGTTGGGTGTTCGACCAGATCTCGGTCGCGTCGTGCTCCACCCAACCAGCTCGCGGGAACAGCTGGCGGTGCTCGCGCTGGGCCGCGGACACGACCGTGCCGCCGCGGTCGAAGACCAGGCATCGGGTGCTCGTGGTGCCCTGGTCGATGGCTGCGACAAAGCGGGTCACGCCAAGCCTCCTGATTCGTCGACGGTGGTCGGTTTTGAGGTCAGGACGATCCCACCACCGCTGGCGACTCGCAGAGGATCGACAGGCACCATCTGCCGCTACATTTTCAATAACACTTAGCTGCATTGCTCTGAAGACCCTGCTGTTGGTGCTCTTAAGGCCCTGTTGGCGGCGCCCTTAAGACCCTGGCGGTGGCGTTGACCGGCCTGGCCGGGGCATCGTCCGCAGCGCCTTCACCAGCTTCGTCGCCAGGGTTGGTGAGGATGGCAGGAATTCGTGCCTCCGCGGTACCGAGCGTGTTGAGCAGGCCTTGGCCCTGAGTCCCGCTCCGGTGGCCGCGTAGCCGCGGCACGTGCAGGTGGCCGCGTAGCCGCGGCACGTACAGAACGTGTCGTCGACGGGAAGATGCGAGGGTGGTGCCATGCAGTCGGTGCGCGACCACCTCAGCCCGGTGGACCGTGCTCGAGCCTGGTCCTCGCTGGGGGACGCCGAGCTGGACGTGCTGGTGGTGGGTGGCGGGGTGACCGGCGCCGGGGTCGCGCTGGACGCGACCACCCGCGGGTTGCGGGTCGGGCTGGTCGAGGCCCGGGACTTCGCCAGCGGGACGTCGTCGCGGTCCAGCAAGCTGTTCCACGGTGGGCTGCGGTACCTGGAGCAGCTGAACTTCGGGCTGGTCGCCGAGGCTCTGCGCGAGCGGGAGCTGTCGTTGACCAGGCTGGCCCCGCACCTGGTGCGGCCGGTGCCGTTCCTGTACCCGTTGACCCGCCGGGCCTGGGAACGCCCGTACGTCGCAGCGGGCCTAGCCTTGTACGACTCGGTGGGCGGCGCCCGGTCGGTGCCTCGGCAGCGGCACCTGTCCCGGACGGGTGCGCTGCGCCGGTTCCCAGGGCTGCGGCGGGACGCCCTGGTCGGTGCCGTCCAGTACTTCGACGCCCAGACCGACGACGCCCGGCACACTCTCACGGTGGTGCGCACCGCCCGCCGCTACGGCGCCGTCGTGCGCAGCTCCACCGAGGTGGTGGAGCTGGTGCGCGAAGCGGAGCGGGTCGTCGGTGCGGTGATCAGGGACGTGGAGACCGGGGCGCGGCAACGGGTCCGGGCCCGTGTCGTGATCAACGCGACCGGCGTCTGGACGGACGACCTGCAGCGTCTCGCTGGCGGGCGGGGACGATTTCGGGTGCGCGCCAGCAAGGGCGTGCACCTGCTGGTTCCCCGGGACCGGATCGCCGCCGAGTGCGGCCTGATCCTGCGCACCGACCGCAGCGTGCTATTCGTGATTCCGTGGGGCCAGCACTGGATCGTCGGAACCACGGACACCGACTGGCACTTCGACCTGGCGCACCCGGCGGCCACCGCGCGGGATCTGGACTTCATCCTCGACACGGTGAACTCGGTGCTCGCCATCCCGCTGACCCGGGACGACATCATCGGGGTGTACGCCGGGCTGCGCCCGTTGCTGGCCGGGGAGAGCGAGGACACCAGCCAGCTGTCCCGCGAGCACGCGGTGGCCCGTCCCCAGCCGGGCTTGGTGTCGATCGCGGGTGGCAAGTACACGACGTATCGGGTGATGGCGCGGGACGCGGTGAGCGCCGCCGCGGCGGACCTCGGACCGCTGCCGCCGTCGGTGACCTCTCGGGTGCCGTTGGTCGGCGCGGACGGATACGCGGCGATGGTCAACCGGATGCCCGAACTGGCTCGGGAGGCTGGCCTGCCGGTCTGGCGGATCGAGCACCTGCTCGGCAGGTACGGCTCGCTGCTGGGGGAGGTGCTGGCGCCGGCCGCGGACGATCCCTCGCTGCTGCGCCCGGTTGAGGCGGCCAGCGAGTACCTGCGTGCGGAACTGCGCTACGGCGCCACCCATGAGGGCGCGCTGCACCTGGACGACCTGCTGGCCCGCCGGACCAGGATGTCCGTGCAGACCCGGCACCGGGGCGTGGACGCGGCGCAGGAGGTCGCCGACCTGGTAGCCGACGTGCTGGAGTGGGACGGCGAAGCCCGCAAGGCCGAGGTCGAGGGCTACGTAGCCCGGGTCCGAGCCGAGCGCCGCTCCCAGGGCTTGGACGACGACGCGGCCAGCGACGCGGCTCGCCGGGAAGCCCCTGAGTCCCGACCCGGCATGCGCCAGGTCACCGCGACCCGCTGAGAGCGGCTCGGACGGCAGCGGCGAGATCGTCCACATCGGCCGGGGTGGTGTCGAACGCGCACATCCAGCGCACCTCGCCGGCCTGGGCGTCCCAGTCGTAGAAGCGGTGTGTCCGCCGGATCTGGTCGGCCGCGCCGGGCGGGAGCGCGGCGAAGACCCCGTTGGCCTGGGTGGGTTGGGTGAACCGGATGCCCGGTGCCCCCTCGAGCGCGGCGCGCAGCCGAGCGGCCATCGCGTTGGCGTGCCGGGCCGAGCGCAGCCACAGGTCACCGTCGAACAGCGCGACCAGCTGCGCGGAGACGAACCGCATCTTGGACGCCAGCTGCATCGCGGTCTTGCGCAGGTACACCAGGCCGGTGACCACGTCCGGGTTCAGCACCACCACGGCTTCGGCGGCCAGCGCGCCGTTCTTGGTGCCGCCGAGCGACAGCACATCCACCCCGGCGTCGGTGGTGAACGCCCGTAGAGGGACGTCGAGCGCCGCTGCGGCGTTGGCGATCCGCGCCCCGTCCACGTGCACCGCCATCCCCCGGGCGTGCGCGTGCTCGCTCAACGCCCGGATCTGCTCCGGGGTGTACACCGTGCCGACCTCGGTGGACTGGCTGATCGACACGACCAGCGGCTGGGCGCGGTGTTCGTCGCCCCACCCCCATGCCTGCCGGTCGACCCGCTCCGGGGTCAGCTTGCCGTCCGGGGTCGCCGTGGTGAGCAGCTTGAGGCCGCCGACCCGTTCCGGCGCCGCCGTTCTCGTCGGTGTGCACGTGGGCCAGCTCGGAGCACACGACGGCGCCCCAGCGAGGCGATACCGCCTGCAGCGCAAGGACATTGGCCGCTGTCCCGGTGAGCACCGGGTACGCCTGGGCCTGCTCACCGAAGTGGCGGCGGGTGACCTCCTGCACCCGTGCGGTGTACGGATCGTCGCCGTATGGGGCCAGGTGCCCGCCATTCGCGGCGATCAGGGCCGCGAGCACCTGCGGGTGCGCGCCCGCGTAGTTGTCGGAGCCGAAGTCCCGGCGGCCGGAATCGTGCCGCATGACCGTCGCGCCGTCCGGGTCTGCAGCGGTCTCAGCGGCCATCTCAGCAGCATCGCAGGCTGCCGCGCGCCGGACGGGCTCGGGCAGATGGGCTAGAAGTCTTGGCAGATGGGCTAGAAGTCTTGAGGGTCGTCAGTTTCTGCGCGCAAGGGCAAGAAGGCAGCCATTCGTTCGTGTCTAGCCCTTACGCCACCTCTTGCCGAGCGTCGGATCAGTCCAAGAAGTTCTAGCCTATTAAGATCACGAGTAATCGTTTTCTGCTGTTTCCCGGCATATTTCTCAGCGAGCGCAGGAGTGAGGCGACGCACTTCGCTGACCGGAACCGCGGATGTGCCTGGTAGGGCTAGGACCAGCTCTCGCTGTCGTTCAGCTGACTGCGTTCCTCTCCCTCTGAATTTCTCATGCACATAGTTTACCCACGCGACATGCATTTGAGCGGTGCGCATATAGTCGAGTTGTGATCGCAACTCTTCACAGAAGCCCGTCACCGCGTAGCTAATGAAATTCTCCACAGGGTATGGTGGCCGACTTGTCTCCGCCAGCACCTTGTAGTACCGACTGCGAGTGCGATTGTAATAATTCGATAGCAGGTGCGCGGCGGGCGAGGGTACGCCTGCTTCGATGAGCAACTGGTACTCGATCAAACGAGCAGTACGCCCGTTTCCGTCATCGAATGGATGAATCCACGCGAGGTATAGGTGGGCTACTATCGCACTTATTATTCCAAGCGGCTGTCGAAGGTCGTCGCTGACGTCCATCCGTATCTTGGCCAGCCAGGAGCAGAGTTGATCGAGTAGGTACTCGCAATCCTCAGCAGGGGCGCCTCGGTAGACATTTCCGACGACGACACTTCGAGTCCTGATTCTTCCGGCAGCTCCGCCGTCAGGGACGTTCAGTCCTCGCATGACTAGCTCATTGAAGTGGGTGACTGTCCTAAGACTGAGTTGGAGGCTGTCCATAAAATTTTCCCTCAGCCTAGGCGACTACTCATCGCGACCGTTGCCCAGGGCCAATCGGTGACATGAGCACGTCAACGTCGAAGCACGTCAACGTCAACGTCGACGGGAGCGTGAGGCCATACGTGCACTCACACGTACCGCAGGGTTTGACCAGTGCTGGCACGGGTAGTGCAGCGCTCATGATCAGCCGATGGAGGCACCTCGTCACGGGGTTGTCCGGTCCGCGGGCGCGCGAGCGGCACCGGGCTGGCCGGCCCGGTGGTCGAGGGTGACCGCGATCCGCCCGGTCCTGGTGGCACGTTCCGTCGGCCGGTGCGACTCCTTGGCGGCCGATCAGTCCGCTGAAGCCTCATGGGGTCTCGAGGCGGTGGCTGATGTCACCGGCCCAAATAGGCCGGTTGACGTGCCGGCTGCCCTGCGGCTGGCGTCGTCCCTCGGCGTTGGGGTCCCCGATCCGGGGCACGGGACCGCCGCGCGGTGGACGGTGCTGGCCACGCTCGGTGCCGCCGACCTCACCACGGCCCGGGTCGTCGAACCGCACCTGGACGCGCTCGCCATCCTCGCCGAAGCGGGACGTCCGGACCTGCGTCCACCCGGCACGACCTGGGGTGTCTACGCCGCCGAGCAGCCGGGGTCGCGGTTACGGGGGCACCGGGACGCTGCCGGCTGCTGGCAACTGGTCGGCACCAAGCCGTGGTGCTCGCTCGCCGGTCAGCTGTCCCGGGCACTGATCACGGCCGGAACCGGGGCCGGCGTCCAGCTGTTCGCCATCGACCTGCAGCACCCCAGGGTCCACGTGCCAACCGGGCGATGGCATGCCCGCGGGCTGGTGGACGTGCCCAGCGGGCCTGTCGAGCTGGACGGCGTGCCGGCCGAGCCGGTCGGTGGCCCGGGGTGGTACTCGGGCCGGGACGGCTTCGCCTACGGCGGGATGGGGGTGGCGGCGTGCTGGTACGGCGCTGCCGTGGCGCTGGCCCGCTCGATGCTCGATGCAGCTACCAAGCGGGAGCCGGACCAGGTCGCGCTGCTGCACCTGGGCAGCGTCGACCTTGAGCTCACCCGTACCCGGCACGCGCTGGCCGAGGCCGCTGCCGCGGTCGACTCCGGGACGGTCCGCGGTCTGGGTGCTGCACGGATGGCTGGGCAGGTGCGTTCGATCGCGGCCGAGGCCGCGGAGTCCGTGCTGAGCCGGGTAGGGCATGCGCTCGGTCCCGGTCCCCTCACCGCGGACGCGGCTCATGCCCGCCGGGTCGCCGACCTCACCGTGTACCTGCGCCAGCACCATGCGGAGCGGGACGTCGCCCGGCTGGGCCAGCACGTGCTCACCGCGCACGCAGGTGGGTGCTCGCCGTGGTGAGCCCAGGTCCGGCGATCGCGGCCGGCGCCTTCGACCCGGCGACCGCCGGCACCCCCGAAGAGGTCTGGCGAGCGTGGGACCGGTGGGCGCGGTTTCCGGCCCTCGATCCGTCCGCGGACCCGCCCGCTGGCGTGCTGCTGGTCGCCGCGCACCCGGACGACGAGACGCTCGGCGCCGGCGGGCTGCTCATGGTCGCGGCCGACCTGGGTCTGCCGCTGACCGTGGTGGTGGCCACCGACGGTGCGGCGTCTCACCCCGGTTCTACGACCACACCGCCCGAGGTGCTCGCCGAGCGGCGCCGTGACGAGGTCACCACGGCCGTCCGGTCGCTGGCTCCGCGGGCGGACCTGCGGATGCTGGGGCTGCCGGACGGTGACCTCGCGTCGCACACCACCGTGCTCGGAGCAGGTCTCGACGAAGTTCTCCAGGGCGCGGACGTCGCCGAGGGGGCGGACGCCACCGAGCGCGCGGACGTCGCCGAGGGGCGGCCCGGGTGGTGGGTCGTAGCGCCGTGGCGTGGCGACCAGCACCCCGACCACCAGGCGGCCGGGCAGGCTGCCGCTGAGGTGGCTGGCAGGTACGGCGCCCTCCTCTTGGAGTACCCGGTCTGGGCCTGGCACTGGGCGCGGCCGGAGGACGGTCGGCTCCCGTGGGAAGCCGCCGTCGTGGTCCCGCTGGACCCGGTCCACCAGGACCGCAAGCGGGCAGCTGTCGCCGCCCACCGCACTCAGGTGCACCCGCTGTCGCCGGCCCGGGAGGACCGCGCCGTCCTGCCGCCGTGGGTCCTGGCCCACTTCGACCGCCCGTTCGAGATCTACCTGCGCACCCCGGCATCGGCGACCGCGGTCGGCTCCCTTCCTCCCGCGTTCTTCGAGCGCTTCTACGCCGCATCCGGAGTCGATCCATGGGGTTTCGAGGATCGCTGGTACGAGCGCCGCAAGCGTGCGCTGACCCTGGCGGCGTTGCCAAGTCCCCACTACCGCAACGGTTTCGAGGTCGGGTGCTCCGAGGGGGTGCTCACCACCGAGCTGGCAGCCCGGGTGGACCACCTGCTCGCGGTCGACGTGGTGGCCGACGTCGTGCGGCGGGCGAAGGCACGGGTGGCGGCCCACCAGCACGTCGAGGTCCGGCAGGCCCAGGTGCCGCGGTGGTGGCCGGACGGGCCGTTCGATCTGGTGGTGCTCTCGGAAGTGGCCTATTACCTGGACGAGCCGGAGCTGATGGCGTTGCGGGATAACGCGGCCAGGTCCTTGACCGCGGACGGGGCTCTCGTGCTCTGCCACTGGCGCCACCAGGTGCTGGAGTACCCGACGACCGGTGACCGGGCGCACGACGTGCTGCGCTCGCACCCGCGCCTGGCGGTGCTGTCGGCGCTGGTGGAGGAGGACCTGCTGCTGGAGGTGCTGGTCCCGGCCCCCGCGGTGTCGCCGGCTCGCCGCGAGGGCCTGCGGTGAGCGTGGACGCGGTGCTGGTGGTGGTCCCAGCTCGGGACGAGCGGGCGATGCTGCCGGCGTGTCTCGACTCGGTGGCGGTGGCCGCCCGACGGGTATCTGTTCCGGTGTCCGTGGTCACGGTGCTGGACCGGTGTCGTGACGGGACCGCGTCGACGCTGACGGGCCGGGACGTCCAGGTGGTCCGCGTGGACGCCGGTCGTGCGGGCGGCGCTCGGCGTGCCGGCGTCCGCTTCGGCCTTCAGCAGCGACCAGCTTCACAGGTGGACGGCGACCGCACGTGGCCCGACCGCACGTGGCCCGACCGCACGTGGCCCGACCGCACATGGCCCGACCGCACGTGGATCGCCAGCACGGATGCGGACTCGGTCGTGCCGCCGGACTGGTTGGAGCACCACCTGGAGCTGGCCCGCGGGGGCGTGGACCTCGTGCTCGGCACGGTGCGCCTGGCGCACACCGGCGCAGTGGCGAACCCGGATGCGGTGACGGACCCGGATGCGGTGGCGAACCCGGACGCGGTGGCGAACCCGGACGCGGTGGCGAACCCGGACGCGGTGACGGACCCGATGGCGCCACTGTGGGCACGACGAACCTGGAGTCTTCGGTACCGCGCCGGGGTGACCGGCGGCGGCCACGACCACGTGCACGCGGCCAACCTGGGGATCCGCGCCAGCACGTACCTCGCTGCCGGCGGGTGGCCGGACGTCGCCGCGCACGAGGACGTCGAGCTGGTCCGGGCGGTTCGCGCGATCCCCGGAGCGCGGGTGGCGTCCTCGCTCACCGCAGTGGTCACCACGAGCCCTCGCCTGCGGTCCCGGGTGCCCAGTGGGGTGGCCGGCGACCTGCGGAATCTGGTCACGGGCTGACCCTCGCCAAGGCTTGTTGGGCCGGAATGCCCCATGGTGGCCGGGCTCGAAAAAAGGGTACATTCAGTGCACCCGTCGAGCTTGAGGTGTTCATGTCTTCCCACCGCGCCACCCCCGCCGCTGCCCATCCACGTCACGTGCACAAGCGGCGTCCGCGCCCGGTGGTGGCGGTCCTGCTGATCGCCGTGGTCGCGGCGCTCGGTGTCGTGCTGATGACTGCTCCGGCGGACCCGCCGGCATCGGCTGGTCGTCTGGTGGCCGTCGCCGTCCAGGAAAACGCCCAGGTCTCGACAGCCAAGGCGAGTCCCGCCCCTCGCGGCACACCAGCCACGGCTTCCTCGTCGAGCTCCACCGGCTCGACGTCGTCGGCCCGCCCGGTCGCTGCGGCGAACACCTCCGTCGGTGCTCGGGGGGCGGACCGCGTCACCCTGCCTGACGACATCATGAAGAGCGTCAAGGACTTCGGTGCGATCGGCGACGGGCGCACGGACGACACCGCGGCCCTGCAGCGCGCTCTCGCCGACGGCCGGGGTGTGCACAACAACTACAACGGTCGACCGAAGATGCTGTACTTCCCGGCCGGCGAGTACCGGGTGACCGACACCCTCTCGTGGGGTGGGTGCTGCGTCACGTTGCAGGGCGCCGGGCCTGGAGCGACCACGATCCGACTCCCCGACGGCGCGGCCGGTTTCGGCGATCCGGGCAAGCCGAAGCCCGTGATCCGCACACCGGCCGGGAACATGTCGTTCCGGCAGAACGTCCACGGCCTGACCATCGACACCGGGCGCGGCAACCGTGGGGCGGTCGGCCTGGACTTCGTGGGCAACAACCAGTCGACCGTGGACAACGTGGTCATCCGCTCCGGAGACGGCACCGGGGTCGCCGGTCTGTCCATGGATCGGGCATGGCCAGGGCCATTGCTGGTCAAGGACGTCACGGTGGACGGCTTCGCCCGCGGGGTGAGCGTGAGCAACGAGGTCAACAGCGTGACCATGGAGCGGGTGACGGTCCGCGGGCAGTCCGAGGCGGGTGTCCGGGTGGGTGCCAACTCGGTGGCGATCCGCTCGCTGCGCAGCGAGAACGCGGTACCCGCGGTGATCGGCGAGGGCGCTAAGTCCGCGCTCACCATCCTGGATTCGGAGCTGACCGGCGGGTCCGCGGGACGGCACGCGATCGAGAGCGCCGGCGAGCTGCTGGTGCGCAACGTGCGGACGTCCGGTTACGCCAGCGCGGTCTCCAGCCGAGGCCGTTCGGTCCCGGGCGCGACGGTCAACGAGTACGTCGCGGGCGCTCGGTTCGAGTTGTTCGGTGGGCAGGCCCGCACCCTGAACCTGCCGATCAAGGAGTCCGCGGACGCCGCGCAGGACCCGGTCGGTGACTGGGCACGGTTCGCTCCCGGCGGGTACAACCAGGGCAAGGGCAAGCTGCAGCCGCTGCTCGACTCGGGTCACTCGACGATCTACTTCAGCGGCGGCGGGTACATGTTCCCGAAGGGGTTCACGGTCACCGTGCCCCCGACGGTGAAGCGGATCGTCGGGTTCGACTCGGTGATCAACGGGAACCTGGTCTTCCGGGTGGTCGGCGCGACCTCGACCCCGTTGATCATCGAGCGGTTCGGCTACGGCGTCACGGTGGAGCACTCCTCGCCGCGGCCGGTGGTGGTCCGGCACGGGATGATGGACTACCGCGAGGGCACCAAGCCGGGCCCAGTGTTCCTGGACGACTTGACCTCGGCGCCGTTGTCGCTCACGCAGCCGCACCAGGTGTGGGCACGGCAGCTGAACATCGAGGCCAATGAGACGATGATCACCAACACCGCGGCCGACCTGTGGATCCTCGGCCTCAAGACCGAGCAGGCTGGCACGGTCATCGAGACGTCGGGCACCGGCCGTACCGAGCTGCTCGGTGGTCTCATCTACCCCGCGTCGCAAGTGCCGCAGGGCAGGCCGGCGTTCGTGCTCCGGGACCAGGCGTCGATGTCGCTGAGCTACGCGGTGGCCTCCTACGTCGGTGGCACCAACTACCGGACGCAGATCGTGCAGACGCGCGGTGGCACCACCCGGTCCGTGCTGAGCGGGGACCTGCCGCCGAGCGGTCGGATGCCGCTGTTCTCCGGCGGTCCGTGATCTGAGCTCTCGATGCGCTGCCGCGGCTTGGTCTCTTTCCCCGGGACCCAGGCCGCGGCAGCGCAGTGTCCAGGCTCGCCACAGCGCACCATCTCCTGCGGCTGGCCTTGGGTTGTTTCTCTGCCAAGCTGCGCGCCGGGCAGCTTTGGCCCACCACTGGCGAGTGGCCGGGTGGTCGTGTGGGAGGAATCGGCGACCTGTCCTGGACGCGCTGCCCAGCGCTGTCAGGTCACGTGGTGGCGATGACCGGGGCTCATCCGCGACGCAGCCGCGACGTGCAGTTCACCCGGCGGTGCACGGGCCGGTGCTGACCGGGGCGTCCGCCACGGCGGCGTCGTCCAGGACCGGCTGGGACTCCTCCAGGGTCAGGGCGTAGCCGGTGCGGGCGTCGTCCAGGCTCTTGGCGAACACCACGCCGACCACCCGGCCGCGCTCGTCCAGGAGCGGGCCGCCGGAGTTGCCCGGCCGCACCCGTGCGTACAGCGAGTACACCTGACGTGTGGATCCGCTGCTGCCGTAGATGTCCTCACCGCGGGCTGTGACGATCTCCCGGATCCGGGCCGCGTTGACCTGGTACGGCCCGTCCAGGGGAAACCCGACCACCGCCACCGGGTCACCGCGCTCGATGTCCTCCCCCAACGGCAGTGCCGGAGCGGGCAGCCCATCGACGTCGAGGACGGCGAGGTCTCGTACCGGGTCGAACACCACGACCCGGGCGGGGTACTGCCGACCCGCGCCACCTACCTGCACCTGAGGACGTCGCACCCCGGCGACCACGTGTGCGTTGGTCACCACGACACCACGGCCCAGGACCCAGCCGGTGCCCTCTTGGCTGCGGGAGCACGACTGCGCGGTCCCGGTGACCTTGACGATGCTGGCAGCAGCGCGCCGCACCCCCGGTGTGGACCGGATCGCGGGGTCGGGAGGGGGGACGGATCGAATCCGCTCCGGCCCGAAACCCTCGAAAACCCGGGGGAACCGTTCAGCGTCGAGTAGTGAGCGGAACCGGGCGAAGGCGCTGCTGCTGGTGACCGGCACCACCCGATCGATCGCGGTCACCACCCACGACTGGGCGACCGCCCGGGACAGCGACGGCGACGGGCCGCCACGGACCGCCCCGGCAACCAGCCACACCAGCAAGGACATCGCCACGATGCTCGCCAGGGCACCCAGCACGGAGTCCGCCAGTTTTCCCGACCCCTTCCGCACCCGGTTGCGCAGCCGGGAGCCGGCCATCACCGCCGCGGCCTGCCCGAGCGTCGCGGCGAGCAGTACCCCGGCCAGCAGCAGCACCACACGGCGCATGTCCGTGGGGTCATCGGCGAGTACCCGCCCGAGCACGAACGGCAGCAGCCACATCGCCAGCACTGCCCCGCCGAGGAAGCCGGTGAGGGACAGCACACCGACGAGAGCCCCACGGCGGAAGCCCGTGACCGCGTACCCGACGAGCGCCACGACGAGGATCAGGTCGATCACGAGCCGCCTCCCCCGGCACGCGACGCCTCGTCGAGACGCGCCACCGGAATGACGCGGGACCTGTCCCAGGGGAGTGCCAGGTCGCTGAGCTCCAGGACGCGGGACAACAGCTCCGCGGTGAAGCCCCAGATGGCCAGCCCGCGCACCGCGAATGCCGGGCCTCGATAGCCCCGGGGGTGCACCGCGCTGAACCGGTTGCCCGGGTCGATCAGCTCAGCCACCGGCACCAGCTCGACCCTGGCCACTTCGGCTGGGTCCACCGCGGTGACCGGGGACGGTGCGCGCCACCAGGCGAGCACCGGCGTCACCCGGTGATCGCTCGCGTGCAGGTAGAGCTCGGGCAACAATCCGACGACCTCGACCCCCGCCGGGTTCAGACCGGTCTCCTCGGCCGCCTCGCGCAGCGCCGCACCAACCGGTCCGTCGTCCTGCGGATCGACCGTACCGCCAGGAAACGACACCTGGCCGGGGTGAGATCGCAGGCTGGCTGCCCGCTCGGTGAGCAGCACCCCGAGGTCTGCGACCGGATCCCCTGCCGAGCCCGCGGCGGGGTCCGCGCCCGAACTTGACCGAGCCGGGCCAGCCGCGTCAGAGCCGTCAGCGGTACTAGTGCCGTGAGCAGTGCTGGAGCCGTCAGCGGTGCTAGTGCCGTGAGCAGTGCTGGAGCCGTGAGCAGCGCTGGAGTCCTGCCCAGGGCTAGCGCGCTGAGCAGCGCAAGGCCCGAACACCATGAGCACCGCGGAGCGGCGACTGCCTGCGCGAGGTGCTCGACGGCCATCCGGCCCGGCCAGGTCAGACCAGTGCGCGGGGTCGACGGAGCGGGCGAGCGATGCTCGTATCTGCTGTGGCACAACCGTCCGACCCTGCCTCGGGGCAGCCGTCCGACCGCTCACCCGATGGCCTCCGCGGCGCGTTCGTACTTCAACAGCCGTCGTGCCTTGACCGGGTCGGTCTCGCCCTCGTCGGACGCCGGGCAGAGCCGGCTCACCGGGCACGCCCCGCACGCCGGACGGCGAGCGTGGCAGGTCCGACGACCGTGGAAGATCAGCACGTGGGACAGCATCGTCCAATCCCGCTTCAGGAACAATGCCCCGACCGCATACTCGACCCGCACCGGGTCAGTCTCGGTGGTCCAGCCGAGCCGGCGCGCCAGGCGCCCGACGTGGGTGTCAACGGTGATCCCTGGCACGCCGAATGCGTTGCCCAGCACCACGTTCGCGGTCTTGCGGCCCACTCCCGGAAGAGTGACCAGGTCGACCAGCCGACGTGGCACCTCGCCGTCGAACCGCTCCATCAGGGCCGCGCTCAGCTTCAGCACCGCGTTGGTCTTGGCACGGTAGAAACCGGTCGGGGTAAGCAGCCGCTCCAGCCCGGCGCGGTCGGCGCCGGCCAGCGCGGCGGCGTCCGGGTACCGGGCAAACAACTCGGGGGTCACCTTGTTCACGGCGATGTCGGTGGTCTGGGCGGACAGCACGGTGGCCACCAACAACTGGAACGGTGTCTCGAAGTTCAACTCGCAGTGCGCATACGGGTACAGCTCGTGGAGCTCTCGGTACGTTCGGCGAGCCCGTCGAACCAGGCTGGTCGGCGATGCCGCCTGAGCCGTGACCACTCCGTCGTGAGTGGGGCGGCCCGAGGTGGACCGTCCTGAAGCGGTGCGGCCCACAGAGGTGCGGCCCGCAGCCGTGCGGCCCACAGCCGTGCTGCCCGCAGCCGTGCTGCCCGCGGCGGTGCGGCCTTCAGGGGTGCGGCCGGAGGCGGAGCGGGGCATGGGTTGAGCCTACGGCGCGAGTCGGACATCCTTTCGCGAGGACTACCGGGAGCTGGCGCGCGCGTCGATGTGGGCGTCCTCACGCCTGAGGTGGTCACGCGGGTGCGGGCTGGCTGGCAAACTTGTCCGGAGCGGTATCGACGGCGACCCGGTGTCGGCAGGAGGCTCGCGTGCACAACCCGCGGCAGCGGTCGGAGCAAGAGCGGATCGCGCTGGACGACACGATCCGCCAGGCCCCGCTGTTCGCGGCGCTGGACGACGAGGACGCCCGCTCGCTGCTGGACCTGATGTCCGACGTCACCCTGGCTCGTTCCCAGGTGCTGTTCCACGAGGGTGACCCAGGTGATCGGCTGTACATCATCCACGACGGCAAGATCAAGCTCGGCCGGGCCAGCGGGGACGGTCGGGAGAACCTGCTCGCCGTCCTGGGGCCAGGTGAGATGTTCGGCGAGCTGAGCTTGTTCGACCCGGGTCCGCGTACCTCGACCGCCTCCACGGTCGGGCCCACTCGGTTGATCGACTTGGGCCACGACGACCTCATCGCGTTCCTCTCCGATCGGCCCGCGGTGGCCCAACAACTGTTGCGCGCCCTGGCCCAGCGGTTGCGTCGCACCAACGAGCACCTGGCCGATCTGGTGTTCTCCGATGTCCCAGGACGGGTGGCGAAGGCGTTGCTCGAGCTGTCCGTCCGGTTCGGCCGACCGAATCAGGACGGGCTGCTGGTCGCACACGAGCTGACCCAGGAGGAGCTGGCCCAGCTCGTCGGAGCTTCCAGGGAGACCGTCAACAAGGCGCTCGCCGACTTCGCGACCCGCGGTTGGCTGCGGCTGGAGGCGCGGGCCGTCGTCCTGCTCGATGTCGAGCGCCTGCGCCGCCGCGCCCGCTGACGAACCGTCACTGCTCAGCGAGGTAGTCCAGCTGGGCGCGCACCGACAGCTCCGCAGCCGGCCACAGGGCTTCATCGACGTCGACGTACACCGTCTCGACGACTTCGCGCGCGGTGCGCGATCCGCCGGCTACCGCATCTCGTACCTGGTCGAGTCGATGTCGACGATGGGTGAGGTAGTGCTCGACGACGGTCGCGGCGTCGGATCGTGCCGGGCCGTGTCCGGGCAACACGTGGCGGACGGCGCCGTCCGCGATCAAGGCGCCGAGGCGCCGCAGCGACTCCAGGTCGTCGACGAGCCGGCCGTCCGGGTGAGCGACCACGGTGGTGCCCGCGCCCAGCACGGTGTCGCCGGTGAGGATCGCCGCGTCGGCCGCCACCAGGAACGACAAGGAGTCGTCGGTATGACCCGGGGTGGCGACCACCGTGAGCTCGAGGCCGTCCGCGGCCACCACATCGCCGTCGGCCAGACCCTGCGGGCCGAGCCGGTGCCGCGGGTCGAGCGCGCGCACCGGCGCTCCGGTCAGGTCGGCCAACCGCGCCGCGCCGGCACTGTGATCGGCGTGGTGGTGGGTGAGCAGGATCTCGACCACCCGGGCGTTGCCCGCCCGAACCAGCTGATGCACGGCCGCCAGGTGCGCCGGATCGTCCGGCCCGGGGTCGACGACGATCGCGGACGGTGCTCCCGGCTCCCGCAGGACCCAGGTGTTGGTGCCCTGCAACGTCATCGGTCCGGGGTTGGGTGCCAGGACGCACTGGGCGCGCGCGGTCACCGGCCCGCCGTCCCATGGTGCGGCGCCGGTCCGCCTGAAGGCTTGGGGTGCCCTCGCGTTCTCGGCGTCGTCGTCCCGGCCCGGAGCACGCGTCACAGCTGAAGCTCCAAGCCGGATGCCGGCCCGGGCTCGCCACCGCCGCGCCCGTCGACATCGACCCGCACCGAGATCCGGGACGCCGACCGCACCAGCCACGGCTCCACCCGGCGCACCACACGCATGCTGGCGAGCGCAGTGGCGACGTCAGCGGCGGCGGCGATCTCCTCGACGGTCACCAGGGTGGGCGGCATCATCGCCGTCGTCCCGGCGGCCGCCGCGCGGGCGGCGTGCGCGGCGGGTAGCCAGACCGCCGACTCCGCTTCGCCCTCGTGCTGTCCGCCGTGCTGTTGTCCGCCGTGGAGTTGTCCGCCGTCGTGCTGTCCGCCGGCCTGGCGATCGCTCGCGGAGGTGCCGGTCTGCGCGCTGGCCCGTTGCCCCGGCGGCAGCGCCGCGGCGAAGAACCAGGTGTCGTAGCGTCGCGGTTCGAAGCGGGGTGTGCACCACCGGCTCCACGGCACCAGGAGATCGCTGCGCAGGACCAGGCCCTGCAGGTCGAGCAACTCGGTGAGCGACAGCGCCCCGCTGGCCAGGGCGGTGCGCTGCCGCGCCCACTCCTGCGGCGACTGGGGTGTGACGATGTCGTCGGGATCCCGGCCGGCCAGCAGCACCCCGCACTCCTCGAACAGCTCGCGGATCGCTGCCCGGACCAGTGCGGCGGCCAGCCATGGTTCGGTGCCGAGCCGTTCAGCCCAGCGCGCGGGTGGGGGGCCGGCCCAGTGGCCCGTACCCGCCTGGTCCCGGTCCCCGTCGTCCTGGTCTCGCGGATCCACGCTGCCGCCCGGGAAAACGTGCATACCGGGGGCGAATGCCATGGATGCCCGTCGACGCATGAGGAAAACCTCAGGACCTGGTGGCAGGCCGCCGTCACGGCCGCCGAGGTCGACAGGACCGTCGGCGCAGGCCAGGGGATCAGCAGCAAGGGAATCAACGGCGAGGGGGTCAGCGGGGGGATCGCGCAGCAGGACGACGGTGGCGGCCCGACGTGGTTGGACGTAGCCGTCCGGCACCGTCGCGCCGGCCTTGACGAAGGCAATGGCGTGCTCGGCCACTCGAGGGCCGAGGTCAAAATCCCGCTGCACCGTGCACCTGCTCCCGGTGGCCTGGATGTCCCCGTCCCGGTCAGCCGACCCGGACGGTGATCTCCACCTCGACCGGCGCACCGAGTGGCAGCGAAGCCACTCCGACGGCGCTGCGTGCGTGTGCTCCGGCGTCCCCGAACACCTGGCCCAGCAGCTCGCTGGCCCCATTGATCACCGTGGGCTGGCCGGTGAAGGACTGATCGCTGGCCACGAAGCCCACCACCTTGACCACCCGGCGTACCGCGTCCAGGTCGCCAACGACGGACTTGACCGCGGCGAGCGCGTTCAACGTGCAGATACGGGCCAGCTCCTTGGCCCTCGCCGGGCTCACGAAGCCCTCGCCCTCGCCGACGATGCCGGTCTCGGCGAGGACGCCGTCCACCACCGGCACCTGCCCGGACGTCCACACCAGGTCGCCGTCCCGCACCGCCGGGACGTACGCCGCGACCGGTGCGGCCACCGCGGGCAGGACCAGACCGAGCTGCGTCAGTCGCCGCTCGGCTGCTCCTGGCCCACTGCCGTCACTTGCCTGAGGCGCCTGGCCCATCACGCCTTCTCCCGTTTGAGGTAGGCGACCAGGTTGCCGCCCTCCCCGGTGACCACCTGGACCAGCTCCCACCCGTCCTCGCCCCACTGGTCGAGGATCTGCTTGGTTGCGTGGACGATCAGCGGGACGGTGGCGTACTCGAACGTCGGCATACCCGCATCCTCGCGCACCGCCGGGCCTGGGAGCCAGCCGGCTGGACCAGCTCGCGCGTCGCTGCGGAGCACCGCCCACCGCTGAGCGCAGGAGCTACCCCGCAGGCTATCGGCCGAGGACGATGGTCCGGTGACCCGCGATCACCGTGACGTGCTGCACCGGCCGGGACCGTCGCCTGACCTGGTGTTGCGCTACGGCCCGTTGGCAGACCACGTCGGCGAGGTGTGGTGGCCGTCGATGCCGGTCTCGCGCATGCCAGTGGTGCTGGTGGTGCACGGGGGTTTCTGGCGTGTCGAGTACGACCGAGGGCACACCCGCCCGCAGTGCGCCGGTTTCGCGGCAGCCGGTTGCCCGGTGGTGACCATCGAGTACCGACGCGCTCGACAACCCGGCGCTGGATGGCGCGCGACGCTCGACGACGTGGCGCTCGCGGTCGCCACCCTCCCGGGCCTGGTGGTGGATGCCGCGCGGCGAGCAGGACGTCAGGTCGACCCGGCTCGGGTCGTCCTGGTTGGCCACAGCGCCGGGGGCCATCTGGTGGCGTGGGCGGTGACTCGGCCGTGTCCCGGGGTGATCGGCGCTGTCACCCTGGCCGGGGTCCTCGACTTGCACCTGGCCGCCGAGCTGCGCCTCGACGACCCGGCGATCGAGCTTTCAGCGATCGGGGCACCGGCGGTCGGGGCACCGGCGGTTGGCGGCCCGATGATCGGTGGCGCAGCGGTCGACGTTCCAGCGGTCGACGTTCCAGCGGTCGGTGACGTGAGCGCGGATGGCCGGCACGTCGGTCGAGGTGACCGCGGGCACTCGCTCCCCGCGGTCCAGGCGTTCCTCGGCGGGGAGCCGCACGACGTGCCGCAGCGCTACGCCGCGGCGGATCCGAGTCGGCTCGGGCGGCCGGCGCGCCCGGTGATCGCGGTGCACGGGGCCGCTGACGACACGGTGCCGGCCCAGTTGAGCGTCCGGTACGCGCAGGCCACCGGTCAGTCCTGCCGAATACTCGCCGACGTCGAGCACTTCGCCCTGATCGATCCGACTTCGACCGCCTGGCATCACGTGCTGCTGGCGGTCCGCGACCTTGCAGACCTGAGCCCGGTCGATCGCGATGACAACGCGGACGATGAGCTGCGGCGGTAGCCTCCACCAGGTGCCCGTACCAGCCCAAGACCCCAACCCGCCTACCGCAGCGGACGACATCCGGCTGCACGTGGTGACCGGCAAGGGCGGCACCGGCAAGACCACGATCGCCAGTGCCCTCGCCCTCGCGTTGGCCGCCAGCGGGCGCCGGGTGCTGCTGGTGGAGGTGGAGGGCCGGCAAGGTCTCGCTCAGCTGTTCGACGTCCCACACCTGGGGTACGACGAGCGGCGGTTGGCCGCGTCCGAGGGCGGCGAGGTGCGAGGGCTCGCGGTGGACGCCAAGGCGGCGCTGTTGGAGTACCTGCAGATGTTCTACAAGCTGGGTCGAGCCGGCTCGGTACTGGAACGGTTCGGCGTCATCGACTTCGCCACCACCATCGCGCCGGGTGTGCGGGACGTACTGCTGACCGGGAAGGTCTACGAGGCGGTCCGGCGCCGGGACCCGTCCCGGCCGGGTGGCCGGGCCTACGACGCGGTCGTGCTGGACGCGCCACCGACCGGTCGGGTGCTGCGGTTCTTGGATGTGAACACCGAGGTGGCTGGGTTGGCCAAGGTCGGCCCGGTCCGCGGCCAGGCGGATTCCATCATGTCGCTGCTGCGCTCGTCGCAGACCGCGGTGCACCTGGTGACCTTGCTGGAGGAGATGCCGGTTCAGGAGACCGTCGACGCAGTGGCCGCGCTGCGTGCCGCGCAGCTACCGGTGGGCGGCGTCGTGGTCAACCAGGCACGGGATGCGGTGCTCCCGCTGCGTCGGTTGGCGACGGCGGCGCGCGGCCGGTTGCCGGCTGGCGAGGTGTCCGCAGGGTTGTCGGTCGCCGGCCTGCCGTGCCGGGATGAGGACGTGGCTGGCCTGCTGACCTTGGCTGCCGAGCACGCCGACCGGGTGATCCTGCAGCGTCAGGAGCGCGCGGACATCGACGCCCTAGGGCGTCCCGTCTACGAGCTGCCGGCGCTCACCGGTGTCGACATCGGCTCCCTCCACCAGATGGCCGATGTGCTGCGCTCTCAGGGCATGGCGTGATGGCCCGTTCCCGGCCGGGGAGGCGGACACCGACGGCACCGCGACGTCCTCCGGTGCTGGACATCGACGCGCTGCTGGCCGATCGAGCAGTGCGCACCATCGTGTGCTGCGGCGCGGGCGGGGTGGGCAAGACCACGATGGCGGCGGCGTTGGCGGTGCGTGCTGCGGAGTCCGGACGCCAGGTGGTGGTGCTCACCATCGACCCGGCCCGCCGGCTCGCCCAGTCCCTCGGGCTGACCGAGCTGGACAACACCCCGCGGCAGGTGGCCGGCGTCGGCCAGTCGGCAGCTACCCGCGAGCGGGCCAGCGGCCGGGCGGCAGGTCGCCTGGACGCGATGATGCTGGACATGAAGCGCACCTTCGACGAGATCGTCGAGGCGCACGCCCCGGCCGACAAGGCCGCCCAGATTCTCGCCAACCCCTTCTACCAAGCCCTGTCCAGCTCGTTCGCCGGCACCCAGGAGTACATGGCGATGGAGAAGCTGGGCCAGTTGCGGGCCGCTGCGCAGCGGGCGAGCGCCGCCGGGCAACCTGCCTGGGACCTCATTGTCGTGGACACCCCGCCGTCCCGTTCGGCGCTGGACTTCCTGGATGCACCGCGACGGCTCGGCTCGTTCCTGGACGGCCGGCTCATCCGGCTGCTGACCGCCCCGGCCAGGACCGGCGGGCGAGCGTATCTGCGGGTGTTCTCGGCTGGGGTGTCCGCGGTCACCCATGCGTTGACGAAGGTGTTGGGGGCACAGTTCCTGCGCGACGTGCAGACCTTCGTCACCGCGTTGGACACCATGTTCGGCGGCTTCCGGGAACGCGCCGACGCGACCTACCGGCTGCTGCAGGACGACGGAACGGCATTCCTCGTGGTGGCCACCCCGGAGCGGGACGCGTTACGGGAGGCGGCGTATTTCATTCAGCGATTGCGGGACGATGACATGCCGCTCGCCGGGTTGGTGCTCAATCGGGTGCACGAGCTGCCAGGTGCTGAGGGCGGCACGCCGTTGACCGCTGAGCGGGCACTGGCGGCCGCAGAGGGCCTCACGGAGCGTCGTGAGCACCGGCTGACTCAGGCGCTGCTGCGGCTGCACGCTGATCGGGTGCGGTTGGCGGAGCGGGAGGGCGCCACAGTGGCCGGCTTCGCCAGCGCGCACCGGGCGATCCCGGTACGTCGGGTGCGGGCTCGCGCCACGGACGTGCATGACCTCCCGGGGCTGCGCGACCTGGCGGCTGAGCTGGTTGGACGGCGCTCGCCGAGAAGATCGTGACACCGCCCCTCAACCACTCTCCATCGTCGCCGGCTGGACCTCAGACGCCTGCTCTCGACTGAACCGAGTCACCGCCACCGACGCGGCCCACTCAATGTGATGCCAGAGGTACTGTGGGTGATCAAACTCGACCTCTGTCATTGAGGTGCCGATGGATCTGGTG
>JBOFLF010000045.1:0-30037 GCA_051657715.1 Angustibacter sp.
CAGGGCGTCCAGCGGGGTCACCCAGGCCGAGACGCTGGTGGCGAACGACTTGCCGAGGAACGGGCCGAGCGGCACGTACTCCCACGCCTGGACGTCCCGGGCGCTCCAGTCGTTGAGCAGCACCACGCCGAACACGTGATCGGCGAAGGCGTCGACCGGGACCGGCACGCCAAGCCGGCTCGGTACCCCGACGACGAACCCGACCTCCGCCTCGATGTCCAACCGGCGGCTCGGCCCGAAGCCGGGCGCAGCGTCGGTCGCCGCCTTGCACTGCCCCTGTGGGCGGACGACGTCGGTACCGGACACCACCACCGTGCCGGCCCGGCCGTGGTAGCCGATCGGCAGGTGCTTCCAGTTCGGGGTCAGCGGCTCGCCGTCCGGGCGGAAGATCCGCCCGACGTTCGTGGCGTGGTGCTCGCTGGCGTAGAAGTCCACGTAGTCGGCGACCTCGATCGGCAGGTGCAGCACCACCTCCTCGACCGGGTGCAGCAGCGCAACGGCTGGGGCTTCGGACCGGGCGGGCGTCGGGTGCCTCTCGTCGGTGGCCGGGTCGCTCGACCGCTCAGGCAGTGGTTCGCGCACCAGCTCGGGCACCATGTCGGTTAGCCACGTCCGCAGGGCATTCCACGAGGGCCGGCCGAGCGCCATCAGCGGGTTGAGCGACGGCTGACGCAACGTGGACACCAGCTCGCGGGGCAGGCCGCGGCCGGCCTGCTCCGCGGCGGCTGCCGCGTCCAGCACCAGGTCACCGACCCGCACCCCCACCCGGGCCGGTCCGCCCGTCCCAGGGGTGAAAACCCCGAGCGGCAGATGATCCAGCCCGTACGGCGAACCGTCGAGGAGCGGTACCGCAAGCATGGTGCTCCTCCAGCGGGCTCGACCGGCGCGCCCGTCGGGACGGCGCGTTCGTCGATGGTGTGAGAACAGCGTCGACGTCACGCTAGCCGACTTCGCGTCGAAGGTCAGGGCGCGGCCCGGTGTCCGGCATGCCCGTGCGCACGCGTGTCAGGTGTCGGCGCGTCGGCCAGTCCGGTCAGTCGGCTCGTCGGGAGGGCACCCGGCCCATGCGGGGACGAGACGCCTGCCCGCTGACCGGGATCTACAGTGGACCGGTGGCCCCTTCCGCGACCGAGGTGGACGACCCGAGGCTGGACGATCCGCTGGCCGACAGCGCTACCGGTGAGCAGGCCGGCGTCGCCCCGCCGTGGGTGACCCTGGTGTGGAACGACCCGGTCAACCTCATGTCGTATGTGGCGCACGTGTTCCGCAGCTACTTCGGGTACAGCAAGGCCAAGGCCGAGAAGCTCATGCTGGACGTGCACCACAAGGGGCGGGCGGCCGTCGCGCACGGCTCGCGCGAGCAGATGGAGCGGCACGTGGAGGCCATGCACGGGTACGGCTTGTGGGCCACGTTGCAGAAGGACGACTAGTGGCGCAGCGTTTCCGCCGCACTCGACACGGAGTCCAGGCCCGCCTCGACGATGCCGAGCGCCACCTGCTCGGTCAGGTGTTCGATGAGGTGGCTGAGCTGTTGGCGGTCGAGAGCACCACCTCAGCTACCACGATGGACGACGCGGCAGCTCTGCCGTCCCGTGATCCGAGTGGGGACAGGAGCAGCTCGGCTGCCTCGACGGATGACGCCCTGGGGTCGGATCGGTTGGCCGCGCTGGTCGGCATCGGCTCTGCTACCAGCCCGCCTTCGGACCCGGCGTTGGCCCGCCTCCTCCCGGACGCCCATCGGGAGGACCCAGCGGCTTCCGCGGAGTTCCGCCGCTACACCGAGCTGGGGCTGCGGGAACGCAAGCGCGACAACCTGCGACGGGCCCGGGCCACGCTGGACCGGCCCGGATCGTTCCCGCTCACCGACGAGGAGGCAACGGCCTGGTTGGTGGCGCTCACCGACGTCCGGCTGGTGATCGGCACCCGCCTGGGGCTGCGTGAGGACGAGGACCACGAGCGCTTGCTCGCCTGGCTCGCCGCGGCCAACGCCGCTGAGGCCGACCACACCGGCAGCGCGCACTGGACTGCCGGTGCCGACGATGCCGGTGCCGACGATGCTGGTCAGGGTGATGCGACCGCTGATGCTGCCCGTTCCGCCACACCGGACACCGGCTTCCCGGCGGATACAAGCGGCCCTCGCCGTCGGATCGAGGTGCTGCTGAACGTCTACAACGTCTTGGGCTGGTTGCAGGAGACCCTGGTCGACGCGCTAGAACCAGCCGAACCCGGCGCCTGATTCCTCGCCTCTCATGGGTGGCCGCTGATTGACGCGGCCTGTGGGCGAGCTCCGTGGGTCACCGTCAGTGAAGCGTACGCTTGCTCGACATGGGGGCGTACGATTGATTGATGGAGGTCGCGGTGAGCACGCTGAGGTCGGAGTTGGCGTCGTGGATCGATCGGGTCCGGGCGGGCGAGCGTGTCGTGATCACCGATCGGGGTGTTCCGGTCGCCCGGTTGGAGCCGGTGGGTGATGAGCCACTGCTGGAGCAGCTGATCCGCGACGGCATCCTGACGCCGCCACAGCATGCTGGCCCGCGCCTGCGGGCCAGCGACATCCGACCCGTACGAGCGAAGGGTGGCATCTCGGATCTCCTGAGCGAGCAGCGACGCGGGAGATGACCGTCGTCTACTTCGACAGCAGCGCTTTGGTAAAGCTGGTCGTCGAGGAGGAGCAGCGTGAGGTAGCTGTCCGGGTGTGGGATGGGTGCAGCGCAGCGGTGTCCAGCAGGCTCGCCTACCCGGAGGTCCGGGCCGCGATGGCTGCCATGCACCGGGCTCGGCGCGTGAGCCGGTCGACGCTTGGGCGGGCCGAGCGGTTGTGGGACGAGCTGTGGGCACACGTCTCGGCGGTGGAGCTGACCCGCCAGATCGCCGACCGCGCTGGATCCCTGGCCGCTCGTCACGCACTGAGCGGAGCCGACGCCGTGCACCTGGCCAGTGTCGAGTCCCTCCCCCCGTCAACGGTGTTCGCCGGGTGGGACCAACGCCTGAGCGCGGGCGCTGCGGCGCTAGGGCGTGTGGTCGTCCCAGAACGTGACCAACTCTGAACTGGCTCGATCAGCCCATGTTCGCAGCGCTGCGACGAGAGATGCTGCGATCCGTATGCTCCCGCCGGATGGCGCCGTAGACGATGGGCAAGCCTTGCTGAAGGGCTCCGCCCGTGACGCGGCTTGGCAGCTAGGGCCGCTGGGCGGGCTGCGCCAATATCGGTCTGTTGGCGGCGTCCGGTCTGTTGACGGCGTCGGCTCCGTCGTCGTCGCCGTATCCTGCGGCTCGTGGCGGACGCTCCGATCGGGATCTTCGACTCCGGGTACGGCGGACTCACGGTCGCCCGCGCGGTGCTGGACCAACTGCCCCACGAGTCCGTCGTCTACCTGGGTGACACCGCCCGGCAGCCCTACGGCCCCAGGCCGATCGCCCAGGTCCGCGAGTACGCGCTGCAGTGCCTGGACCGGCTCGTGGAGTCCGGGGTCAAGCTGTTGGTGATCGGGTGCAACACCGCGAGCGCGGCGATGCTCGGGGACGCCCGGGAGCGGTACGAGGTCCCGGTCGTCGAGGTGATCCGGCCGGCGGTGCGCCGGGCCGCGGCGGCCAGCCGGACCGGGCACGTCGGGGTGGTCTGCACCCGGGCCACCCAGACCTCCGGTGCCTACGAGGACGCGTTCGCTGCCGCGCCGCATCTGCGGGTCACCACCCAGGCCTGCCCGCGGTTCGTGGAGTTCGTCGAGGCGGGGGTCACCAGCGGGCCGCAGCTGTTGGCGGTCGCGCACGAGTACCTGGACCCGGTGGTGGCCGCGGGCGTCGACACGCTGATCCTCGGGTGCACCCACTACCCGCTGCTGTCTGGGGTGATCTCCTACGTCGTCGGTGACCTGGTGACCCTGGTCAGCAGCGCCGAGGAGACCGCGAAGGACGTCTACCGCCGGCTGGTGCAGCACGACCTGCTGCGGCCGGTGGGCGCGCCGGAGCCGGTGCACCGGTTCGTCACCACCGGTGACCCGGAGCGGTTCGCCTTGTTGGCCCGGCGGTTCCTCGGGCCGCAGGTGCTGCGGGTGGAGCCGGAGCGCGCGGCTCTACAGGGTGAGCCGGCATGAGGCTCACCGTCGTCGGGTGCTCGGGCTCCGTCCCGGGTCCGGGCTCGGCGGCGTCCTGCTACCTGCTGGAGGTTGACGAGCCGCTACCTGCCCACGGCGCGGCCGGCGATGGCAGCGATGACCGGCGCCGCACCTGGCGGGTGCTGCTCGACCTGGGCAGCGGGGCGCTCGGCCCGCTGCAGCGGTACGTCGATCCGCGCACCCTCGACGCGGTGCTGCTCAGCCACCTGCACCCGGATCACTGGCTGGACCTGTGCGGGCTGTACGTCCTGCGGCGGCACGCGCCCGGGGCCGACGCCACCCCCCGCGCGCGGATGGTGGTCTGGGGGCCGGCCGACACCGCGCGGCGGTTGGCCCGCGCCTACGACCTGGACGAGCAGGTGGGGATGTCCGACGAGTACGACGTCCGGGCGTGGTCCGACGCGGTGCCGGTCTCGGTCGGGCCGGTCACCGTGACCCCGTACCGGGTGGCGCATCCCGGCGAGTCCTACGGGGTGCGGGTCGAGCACGGTGGTGCGGTGCTCTCGTACACCGGTGACACGGACAGCTGCGAGGCGTTGAACCCGTTGTGTGCGGGGGCGTCCGTGGTGCTGGCGGACTCGGCCTTCGTGGAGGGTCGAGACGACGCGACCGGGGTGCACCTGTCCGCCCGGCGAGCCGCGTCGGCCACCCGCGCCGCCGGCGGCGTGGGTCGGTTGGTGCTGACCCATCTGCCGCCGTGGAACGACCCGGTCGTGGCGCTCGCCGATGCCCGGGCGCTGTGGGACGGTCCGCTGGACCTCGCGCGCCCCGGGCTGGTGTTGGAGGTCGGTCAGTCGTCCGATCGGGGTGGGCGCCCCGGGGCTGGTCGGGAGCGGGGCGGGTCAAGGTTCGAGGGGACGAGCTCGGACTGACTAGCCTGACCTTTATGCCTGCACCCACCTCGCCTGCCGAATCCTCTCCTTCTCCGTCGGCCACTTCTCCGTCGGCCACGCCGTCGAGCTCGACCGAGTCGCCGGAGCTGGCGCCTCAGTCCGGGTCCGCGAAGCGGGTGGACGGGCGGGTGGCGGCGCAGCTGCGAACGGTCCGCCTGACCCGCGGCTGGTTGGACCACGCCGAGGGCAGCGTGCTGGTGGAGTTCGGTCGTACTCGGGTGCTGTGCGCGGCGTCGTTCACCGCGGGTGTGCCCCGGTGGCGGCAGGGCAGTGGTCAAGGCTGGGTCACCGCCGAGTACGCGATGCTGCCCCGGGCCACCAACACCCGGGGTGACCGGGAGTCGGTGAAGGGGAGGGTCGGCGGTCGCACCCATGAGATCAGCCGCTTGGTGGGGCGCAGCCTGCGGGCCGTCATCGACCCGAAAGCGTTGGGGGAGAACACGATCGTCCTGGACTGTGACGTGCTGCAAGCCGATGGCGGCACCCGGACGGCGGCGATCACCGGGGCGTATGTGGCGCTCGCCGACGCGATCGCCCACGCTCGCGGTGCCGGGTTGGTGCGGCGCCGCGCCGAACCGCTCACCGGGTCGGTCGCCGCGGTCAGCGTCGGCATCGTGGACGGCCGCCCGGCGCTCGACCTGTGCTACGACGAGGACGTCGCCGCTGGCACGGACATGAACGTGGTGATGACCGGGGACGGGCGGTACGTCGAGGTCCAGGGCACCGCCGAGGGCCAACCGTTCGACCGGTCGCAGCTGGATGCCCTGCTGGACCTGGCCGCCGGCGGCTGCGCGGAGCTGACCGGTCTGCAAGCGGGAGCTGTGGCCGCTGATCTGGCCGCGGGACGGTGATCAGCGCGGTGGACCCCACCTCCCCTACGACGCGGTCGCGGACGTCGCCGCGATGATGCCGGGGATCGTTCGCCCCGACGGCGCCCGGTTGGTGCTGGCAACCCGGAATCCGCACAAGGTCGTGGAGCTGCGGCAGATCCTCGCCGAGCTGCCCGCGTTCGCCGGGATCGATCTGGAGCGCCGAGTCATCGGTCTGGACGCCGGTGACGGCCCGTCCGGCACCTCGGTGCCACAGGTCGTCGAGGAGGGGACGACCTTCGCGGCCAACGCCCTGCTGAAGGCGCGGGCGGTGGCGTCGGCCACCGGGGTAGCCGCCCTGGCCGACGACTCCGGGCTCGCGGTCGACGTCCTCGGTGGTTGTCCCGGCATCTTCTCCGCCCGGTGGTCCGGTCACCACCCGGCTGGCACGCCCCGGGCCGAGATCGACCGCGCCAACGTCGAGCTGTTGCTCGCTCAGCTCGCCGACGTGCGCGAGGAGGACCGTGCCGCCGGATTCGTCTGCGCGGTCGCGTTGGTGACACCGTCCGGGCAGGAGCACGTCGAGCACGGGACCGTGCGAGGCGCGGTCGAGCGTGCGCCGCGCGGCGATGGCGGCTTCGGCTACGACCCGGTGCTGCGGCTGGAGGGGGACAGCCGGACCCTGGCCGAGCTCTCGGCCGCCGACAAGCACGCGATCAGCCACCGTGGCCGGGCGGTCCGGGCGATCGCCCCGCGGGTCGCTTCTCTCGTGCGCTAAGCGGGCTGTGCGCCTGAAGCGGGTCGCTTCCCTGCGCCCTGAAGCGGGTCGCTTCCCTGTGCCCCGACGCGTGCCTGTCTCGGGTCACCACCTCGTAAGCAGCCGGTCGGGCAACCGCCACCACGGGGCGTGTGATCCTGAGGTGTGCGTACCTGGCCTGGCCGGCGGCGGCCCGATCGGCGGTGGCCCGATCGGCGGTGGCCCGGTCGATGGTGGCCCGGTCGATGGTGGCCCGGTCGATGGTGGTCCGAGCCACGGCTTGGCCGACGGCAACCGGGGTGGCTCGCGTTGGCTGGGGTGGCCGCCGGGGGTTTGACGGTCGCGGTCGCCGAGCTCGGTGCGGCGGTGATGGAACGAGCCGGAGCAGCCGGGGGAACGCCGTCGCCGGTGGTGGCACTGGGCGGCGCGTTCATCGACGCCACTCCTCGGTGGCTCAAGGACACGGCGATCGCCCTGTTCGGCACCGGCGACAAGGTGGCCCTGCTGGTCGGCATCGCCCTCGTGGTGGCCGGGGTCGCGGCCGTGGCCGGTGGCCTGGCGGCGCGACGTCCCGCGGCTGGTGCGGCAGTGGTGGTCGTGCTGACCGCGGTGGCCGCGGTCGCGGTGGCGACCCGGCCGGCCGCGACGCTCGTCGACCTGCTTCCGGTGCTGGTGGGGGCGGCGGTCGGGTTGGTGGTGCTGTCCCGGTTGACCGACCGGTGGCGGCGCAGCGCCGTGGCCGACCTGCCGTCCGTCGACCGGTCGCTGGCGCGCCGCCGGTTCCTGGTGATGCTCGGCGGGGTTGCTGGCATCGCGGTGCTGGGCGGCGCCGCGACCGCCGTGCTGTCCGGCGGCGCCCGGGCTGTCCGCGCCAGCCGGGCGGCGCTGCGGTTGCCTCGGCCGGCCGGTCCGACCCCGACCCCGACCCAGTTCGCGGACCTGCGGGTGCCCGGTGGGTCCGCCCTGGTGACCCCGGTCGACCGGTTCTACCGGATCGACACCGCGCTCGCCGTGCCGCAGCTGGCCACCACGGACTGGCGGTTGCGCATCCACGGCATGGTGCGCCGCGAGGTGGAGATCGGCTTCGATGAGCTGCTGACGCTGCCGATGGTGGAGCGGATGATCACGCTGTCCTGCGTGTCCAACGAGGTCGGCGGCGGCCTGGTCGGCAACCAGGTGTGGCTCGGGCATCCGGTGCGCGACCTGCTGGCCCGCTCACAGCCCGATCCGGACGCCGACATGGTGTTGTCCGGCAGCATCGACGGCTGGACTGCCGGCACTCCGCTGGAGGCGCTCACCGATCCGGGCCGGGACGCGCTGCTGGCCATCGGCATGGCCGGCGAGCCGTTGCCGGTGGCGCACGGCTTCCCCGCTCGGTTGGTGGTGCCGGGCCTCTACGGCTACGTGTCGGCGACCAAGTGGGTGGTGGACCTGGAGGTCACCCGGTTCGACCGCGCGCAGGGCTACTGGACGCCGCGCGGCTGGTCCGCGCTCGGCCCGATCAAGACCGCGTCCCGGATCGACGTGCCCCGGGCCGACACCCGGGTGGCTGCCGGCCGGGTGGCGGTCGCCGGAGTGGCGTGGGCGCCGCACCGGGACGTGCGGGCCGTCGAGGTGCGGGTGGACGACGGCCCGTGGCAACCGGCCCGGGTCGGAGCCGGGGGTACCCGGGACACCTGGCGCCAGTGGGTCTGGGCCTGGGACGCCACCCCCGGCGACCACCGGCTGGCCGTCCGCGCCACCGACGGTGCCGGCGAGGTCCAGACCGGTGCCGTCGCCGATCCAGCCCCGGACGGCGCCACGGGCTGGCACACCATCGAGGTCACCGTCAGCGGATAGGCGGGCGATGACGACCGTCAGCGGAGGTGGCAGCGGGGAAGGCGGTGGCCGTCGAGCGCCCGCTGCAGTAACCCTGGGGCGGCGCATCAGGGTGTTCAGCGCCGCGGTGGTCAGGGGGGGCTGTCAGCCCAAGGGATGCGCGTGAGCAGGGTCGACGTCCACCAGGCCAAGCCGATCAGGCACCCTGCCGCGAGCAGCCATACCCGGGTCGGCAGGGTGAACCGGCGGACCCAGCTGCCATGCACCATGAGACTGCCCACCACCGCTGCGAGTGGAAGGTTCAGCAGCAGGAAGCGCCATGTGCTGGTGATCGGATAGGTCACCGCCAACAGGTAGAGCGGGTAGCCGATCGTCCAAACCCGCAGCTCCGCAGGCAGCCACCGACCGTGCCGGCCCAGCACCAGGTGGATCCCGGTCGCGACCACCCCGAGCAGCGCAGCCACCCCGGCTATTCCCGCACCGCGCCACGCCCACTGGATCCAGAGCAGGAACGGGCCGTCCGTCGGGCGCTGGCCCCATCGCGCCTGGGTCTGCAAAAACGCGTCCGGGATGCCGGTGACCACCCCGGCGATCACCGGCCACAGCGCGGCCGACGCCACGGTGGCCGCGCTGAGCAGCCCGAGCCCGACCCGCTGCCGCCAGTCGAACCGGTCATCGGCCCGAGACCGCCAGCGGGCGATCCCGTGCCAGGCGATCACCAGCAGCAGCGGCGCCGCCACCGCCCGGGTCAGCCCTAGCAGCAGCACGCACGGCACCGCCGCCAGGTAGTGCCGTTGCAGCAACAGCAACAGGACGCCGCCGAGCAGCAGCGCGGCGACCGCCTCGGTGTAGGCGATCTGCAGCACCGGGGCGGCCGGGGCCAGACACCACACCGCGACGGCCACCATCGGCAGCCGTCGCGTCCCGGGGGCGGTGGTCAGACCGATCAGCCGGTGCAGGACCACCGCCGCCCCGTACCCGGCAACCAGGTTCACCAGGGTTGCGGCTACCGGGAACGGCAGGCCGACCAGCATCACGGCACGCACCAGGTACGGGAAGAAAGGGAAGAAGGCCCAGGCGTTGTAGTCGGCTGCCAGGTCGACCGCGAGCGGCAGTCCGGCCGGGTAGCCTTCCTCGGCGATCTGCTGGTACCAGACGCCGTCCCAGATCACCACCATGTTCCCGTAGTGCGGATGGACCGCACCTACCCCGGCCGGGTTCTGGACCACCGCCGCCGCGAACTGGACGACCACCGCGCAGACCGCCCGGGACGCCACCCACAGCATCAGCAGCTGCGCCCAGACCGGCTGATCGTCGAACCACCGCCAGCAGGCGACGACGACCTGCCGCAGACCGGTGATCAACCGGCGGGAACCGGATGGCACGTCCAGCCGGTTGTGGTCGTCCGATGGGTCGGCAGTGATCGTCGCGGCCAGTGTCGCAGACCCCCCCGGCGACCCCGAGCGGCTCGCGGCGTCGGTGGTCGATCGGGTCGCGCCGTAGGTCACTGCACCTTCCCGTGTCGTACCACCGGGGCGGTACCCGTCGAGGTTCCCGCCCCGGTGTGGGTGCGGGAGAAGGGACTCGAACCCTCACGCCCTAGGGCACAGGAACCTAAATCCTGCGTGGCTACCAGTTACACCACTCCCGCGTGCCCTTCAGCTTAGTGCGGCATTCGGTGACCGCAGGCCCGTGCTGTGGGCTTGGTCATACCTGCAGGGCTTTGCGCAGCGAGGCCACGTGCCCGGTCGCCCGGACGTTGTACCGCGCGAGCGTGACCACGCCGTCCGCGTCCACCACGATCGTCGAGCGGATGACACCGGTGACCGTCTTGCCGTACAAGCTCTTCTCGCCGTAGGCACCCCATGCGGTGAGCACGGCGTGGTCCGGGTCGGACAGCAGCGGGTAGGCCAGCGACTCCCGCTCGGCGAACCGGGCAAGCTTCTCGCCGGGGTCCGGGCTGATCCCGATGACGTCGTACCCGCCGGCGTGCCAGGCCGGCAGGCTGTCCTGGAAGTCGCAGGCCTCCGTGGTGCAGCCAGGGGTCATGGCGGCGGGGTAGCAGAACACCGCCACGTGGCGACCGCGCCAGTCGGACAGCGAGCGCGGCGTCCCGGTCTGATCCAGGAGTGTCCAGCCGGGGGCCGACTGGCCCGGTTCGAGTCGGGGCACTGGCTCTCCAGCGTTCGAGGTGATCGGCGTTCGAAGTGGTCGGCGACGAGGTGGTCGGCGTTGTTGCGTCGATGTCGCAATAATGCCACCCTGCTCGAGGCGGTGTTGTGCCGCCCGCCGATCCGCCCAACGCCAGCTCTCGAGGCCTCAGGCCGCCGAGTCCACCGCGCTGTGGCTAGGTCTCGGCGACCGACGACGGTCTGGCGTGGAGGTCGCGTGCATATCAGCGATGGGATCGTCAACGCCCCGGTGTCCGTGGCGTTCGGCGTGGTCGCCGCGGCCGGCGTCGGGTACGCCGCGGCCCGGGCTCGACGCGACCTGGACGATCGGACGACTCCGATGGCCGGGCTGGTCGCGGCCTTCGTCTTCGCGGTCCAGATGATCAACTTTCCGGTGCTCCCCGGGGTGAGCGGGCACCTGCTCGGCGGGGCGCTGGCGACCCTGCTGGTCGGGCCTTGGCTGGGCATGGTGTGCGTTGCCGTGGTCCTGCTGGTGCAAGCGTTGCTGTTCGCCGACGGTGGCCTGAGTGCGCTCGGGTTGAACATCACCAACATGGCTGTGGTGACCAGCCTGGTCGCTGCCGGCCTGGTCGCCGTGCTAGTGCGTCGTGCCCAGCCGACCCGTCGGTCGATCACGGTCGTCGGGTTCGTGGTGTCGGTGCTAGCGGTGCTGGCCGGCTCCTCGGCGTTCATCGTGCAGTACGCGCTGGGCGGCACCCTTGAGGTGTCTTTGACCACCGTGGCCACGCTGCAGCTGGGCTACCACACGCTGATCGGCATCGGTGAGGGGGTCATCACGGCGGTGACGGTGGCCAGTGTCGCGGCGTCCCGGCCTGACCTGGTCTGGGCTCTGCGACGTCGAGCTGTCCCAGCCGCTCCGGTCGATCCGGCCGCCCACGAGGTGACGGCGTGACGGCTCCTACTCCGGGTGACGGGGTGACGGCTGGCGCGTCCCAGCACCTGAAGTCCGCGGCGGCGGATCGGCCGTCGGCTACGCGTCCGGGGCGAAGGTTCGTGGCGGTGGCGCTGGTCGTCACGGTGGTGCTGGCTGGTGTCGTCTCGGTGTTCGCGAGCTCGTCCCCGGACGGCCTGGACTCGGTGACGCTCGCCGGGTGCACCGTCGACCCCGACGGCGAGATCACCGGCGGGACGTGCATCGCCGAGCAGGCTCGGGAGCACGGGCTGTCCGGGAGCCCCTTCGCGGGCTACGAGACCCGCGGGGTCAGCAGCACACCGGGGACCGGGATCTCCGGTGTGCTGGGGGTGCTGGTGACGTTGCTCGTCGTGTGGGGCTTGGTGACGGTGCTTCGTCGGACGGCGCGACCGGGTTCGGGCAGGGGCGGCGGGCGTGGTCAGGACGAAGACAGCCTGCCCGGCGCGCCAGCCCAGCAGTCCGGCTGACGACCGTGGGGGGAGCGCATCAGCACGGCAGGGGCGGGCACACCACCACCGGTCAGCTGTATCGGGCGGGTGACACTGCTCTGCACCGGTGCCCGGCGCAGGCCAAGCTGGTCGCCGCGGTGTGTTTCGTGCTGGTCGTGGTGGCGACGCCGCGGGACCAGGTGTGGGCGTTCGGCGGTCACGCCGCGCTGCTTGCCACGGCGTGCGCCGTCGCTCGGCTACCGGTGGCCTGGGTGGCCCGGCGCGCCCTGATCGAAGTCCCGTTCGTGGTGTTCGCCGTGTTGCTGCCCTTCACCGGACCACCGCCGGATGTCGAGCTGCTCGGGGTCGAGGTCTCCCGGTCCGGCCTGCTGTCCGGGTGGAACGTGCTCGCCAAGGGCACGCTCGGGGTGGTGACCAGCATCGTGCTCGCGGCCACCACGACGGTGCCGGACCTGCTCGCTGGACTGCAGCGGCTGCGGGTGCCAGCCCTCTTGGTGCAGATCGCGTCGTTCATGGTCCGGTACCTCGACGTGGTCGCCGATCAGGTACGCCGGATGCGGTTGGCCCGGATCTCCCGCGGTCACGATCCGAGGTTCCTGTGGCAGGCCGCGGTGCTCGCCCGGACTGCCGGCGCGCTGTTCATCCGGTCGTTCGAGCGCGGGGAGCGGGTGTACCTGGCGATGATCAGCCGGGGCTACACGGGCAGCTTGCCGATGACCGGCCAGCGGGATGTCGCGCCGGTCGAGTGGCTGGTGGTGCTCGCCTGGCCGGCGATGGCTGCCATCCTCATGGGGTGGGCATGGATCCGGACCTGACGACCGCCGCGATCACCCCGCCGAGCCTGGAGCTCGCCGGGGTCAGTTACGCCTACCCGGACGGGCAGCACGCGCTGCGTGGCGTGGACCTGACCATCGCCCGCGGCGAGCGGGTGGCGCTGCTCGGCCCGAACGGCGCCGGCAAGACCACTCTGGTGCTGCATCTCAACGGAGTCCTGACGCCGGCGTCCGGAACCGTCCGGGTGGCCGGCCAGCCGATCAGCAGGGCCACGGTCCGGGATGTGCGGCGTCGCGTCGGCCTGGTCTTCCAAGATCCGGACGACCAGCTGTTCATGCCCACGGTGCGGGCCGACGTCGCGTTCGGGCCGGCCAACGCGGGAGTGCGCGGCGCCGAGCTCGATGCCGCCGTGGACCGGGCGCTGGCCGCGGTCGGCATGTCCGGGGTACAGGACCGACCACCACACCACCTGTCCTTCGGTCAACGTCGGCGGGTAGCGGTGGCCACCGTGTTGGCGACAGACCCGGAGGTGCTGGTGCTGGACGAGCCGTCCAGCAACCTGGACCCGGCCAGCCGTCGAGAGCTGGCGCAGGTGCTGGGCGCCCTGGACGTCACCATGGTGATGGTGACCCACGACCTGCCGTACGCCTTGCAGCTGTGCCCGCGGTCGGTGCTGCTGAGCGGTGGGCGCGTGGTGGCCGACGGCCCGACAGCGGATCTGCTGGCTGATGAGCCGCTGTTGCACGCCCATCGCCTGGAGCTGCCGCTGGGCTTCCACCCGGCCACGGTGGCGCGTACTGCCGGGTAGCTCGTGCCCGTCGCAAGCTCCGGGACAGGGCCGTCTGCGCAGGTGTGCTGGGGCAAGTAATCTGCGGTGGGTGACTCGCAACCACTCCGCCCCGGCGACCGCGGACTCCGCTCCGGTGGCTGCAGGCTCCGTCCCCGAATCCCGCAAGCCGGCCGAGATCGAGGCGCACATCGAGATGACGCGCCAGCGGCTGGCTGGCACCGTTGACGAGCTCTCCGCCCGGCTGCAACCGCACGAGATCGGACGCCGCGCGGCGGCGGGTGCCGGTCGCCGACTCCGGGGTGCGGCCACCACCCCGGACGGATCGCCGCGGGTGGAGCGGGCCGTCGCGGTGGTCGTCGCGGTGGTGGCGGTTCTCGTGCTGGCGACGCGCAGCCGTCGGCGTCGCTCGAGATGACCGCAACGCCTGCTCCATCAGCGTCACCTGCCGGGTCCGGCGGTACTCGACTGCCGATCCGGATGCTGCACGACCGGGTGCTGGTCAGCGCCGAGGAGGACGGCGAACGCCGATCTGGCGGTGGCATCGTGATCCCGGCGACCGCGGCGGTCGGCAAACGGTTGTCGTGGGCCGCGGTCGCCGCGGTCGGCCAGCATGTGCGGCAAGTGCAGGTTGGCGACCGGGTGCTCTTCGATCCAGGTGAGAGTTCGGACGTGGAGTTGCACGGCTCCCGGTACGCGTTGCTCCGGGAACGCGATCTGCACGCGGTAGCCGCTAGCAGGGTGGACGATGGCCAGACCGGCCTCTACCTGTAGAGGTTCCCTCGTGGAGGTTCCGACTTCGTGATCGACCGTGTTTCCGCCCGATACACCCCCTTGACTGCGCCCGGCCCGAGCCCGCGGCAGATGGTCCGGGACATCCGGGCGATTCGGCGGAACCCGCTGATCTACCTGGAGCGGATGGTCGCCGAGTACGGGGACCTGGTCACCTTCCCGCTGCCGCGCACACCAGTCCTGCTGGTCAACGACCCGCAGGGGGCGCGTCGAGTTCTGGTCGAGCGGGCTCGCGACTACACCAAGCAGACGGTGCAGTACCGCGCGTTGTCCGCGATCACCGGCTCGGGCCTGCTGACCGCGGACGGTGGCGAGTGGCGGCAGCGGAGGCGAATCGTACAACCTGCCTTCCACCACGGCGGCCTGGGCGACGTGGCCGAGCAGGCGGTCGCCGCTGCCCGGCGGATGACCGATCGTTGGCTCGGGTCGGGCGCCCCGCCCGCGGTGACCTCGGACGCCTCAAACGTGGCGACCTCGGGCGCCTCTGGCGCGGTGATCGACGTAGACGACGCGGTGATGCAGGCCACCTTGGAGGTGGTCGGGCGAACGCTCTTCGGCGTCGAGCTGGGGGCGGGGGAGCGGATCGTTGCGGCCGTGCACGACGCTCTCAGGGTTGTCGTGCAACGGGCGCGGACGCCGGTGCCAGGGTGGTGGCCCGGCCCGTCGTCGCGGCGGCTGGCACACGCAATCGGCACCCTGGACGAGGCGTGCGCCGAGGTGGTCCGGACCCGACGTGCGCGGCAGCGGGCCGCTTGGTCGGGCGACCTGCCCACGGGATCGTCGGCGCTGACGTGCAGCGAATCGCCGACCGCCGAAGACCTGCTCGGACTGCTGCTGCGTGCTGCCGACGCCGACGGCCTGTCCGACGCCCAGGTGCGCGACGAGCTGGTCACCCTCGTCATCGCCGGGCACGAGACCGTCGCCTCCGCGCTCGGCTGGACGTTGCAGCTGCTTGCCGAGCACCCGGCGGAGCAGCACGCGGTGGCCGCCGAGGTGGCCGGGGTGCTGGCGGGACGTCCAGCAGGCGCTGGGCTTGGCTGGGCTGACCTGCCAGGACTGCGCCGAACCCGGCAGGTGGTCGACGAGGCGCTGCGGTTGTACCCGCCGGCCTGGCTGATCAGCCGTCGAGCGGCACAACCTGACTCCGTGGCCGGGGTGCAGGTGCCCGCGGGCACCTTGGTGATCATCAGCCCGTGGTTGCTGCACCGGCGCCCACAGGCATGGCCAGACCCGATTCGCTTCGACCCCGACCGTTTCGCCCCTGCCTACCCTGATCGTCTGGTCGTGCCCGACGGCGGCGCCAACGGCGAACCGGTCGAGCGCTCCGGCGATCACCACGCAGGCCACCGGGCGGCGGCGCCGGTCGGGTATGCCAAGCCGGCCAGATCCACTCCCGATGGCGACTACCTGCCGTTTGGCGTCGGACCTCGATTGTGCATCGGGCGGGAGTTCGCGCTGGTCGAAGCAGTGCTCATGCTGGCCACGGTGCTGAGCCGAGTACGAGTGGCACCGGTTCGGGACGACCGCGGCGCCCCGATTCGTCCAGTGGTGGACGCCCTGGTCACGTTGCGGCCCCGGGACGGGCTACCCCTGCGGGTCCGCCCGGCGTGAGGGCGGTCACCCAGTGGCGGATAACGGGCGGATCGTGTCCAGGTGGTGCTGCTGGCGCTCCTCCTCCGTCATCCCACCCCAGACGCCGTAAGGCTCACGAACTCGCAGCGCGTGTGCGCGGCACTCCTCGATGACCGGGCAGCCAGCGCAGATGGCTTTGGCCGCCTCGTCACGGCGGCGACGACGGGGGCCGCGCTCGGCCTCGGGGTGGAAGAACAGCTCGTCACCGTGGGCCCGGCAGGACCCTTGATACTGCCACTCCCAGACGTCTGCTACCGGACCGGGAAGACGGGAAAGCTCAGCCATGGTTACCTCGCAGGATCGAACGACCGCAAGGTCGTCGCTGCTGCAACCCGCTCAGGAGAACGTAGCCATGATCCCGGGGACGGTGCAAGTACCTGTTGCGTTCGTCACTGGCGGCGTGCGGAGACCGGGCGCTAACGCCCGACGAGCAGCCCGGTTGAGCGCCTGAGGTAGCCAGCTGGCAACGAGCCGCGGCCTCGGCAGCGGCGATGACTCGGGTGTAGGACGACCGGGCCGGGGTAGAGATGCGCCATCAACGCCTTGATTCTCGTGGCCACACGGGAGTCCCGGTTCGGATCCCTTGGCCTGCCAGCCGAGCATTCCCATCCCGAGGAGGACGAGATGTCTCCAGAAGTCAGCCAACCCGTGACCGACAACAGCCTGCGAGTACGGCAGCTCAGCCACTACCAGTTCTCCTGGGTGGCCGGCGAGGCCGCGAGTCCAGGCGCCTGGACGCTGCAACTGGTGCTCGACCAGGGCGCGTGGGAGGAGGTGCTGACGGTCGACGCGGACGACGCGGACAACCTGCAGGACCTGCTGTCCACTGCCGGCACCGTCTTCTACGACATCGACCGACGCGCACTGGTGTTCGGCACCACCGCCGTCGGCAGCCACTGACCCTTTTGGAGGAGATCGATGAACAGCAACCGCAACACCCTGATCCGCACCCTGCACGACGTCGGCGCCGCGGCCTGGTTCGGAGGTTCCCTGATGGGCGCTGTCGGCCTCAACGGCGCGTCCCAGGACGTGTCCGACCCCACCGAGCGCACCAAGATCGCCTCCATCGGGTGGGGCCGGTGGTCACCGGTCGCGGCCGCAGCGATCGGCTCCCACCTGGTGGGCGGCCTCGGATTGGTGCTGGCCAACCGCGGACGGGTCACCAACCAGCAGGGGGTAGGGGCGAACACCGCGATCAAGACCCTGGTGACCGGCGCCGCGATGGCCGCCACCGCGTACAGCGGAGCGCTGGGCAGCGCGGTGTGGAAGCGCAGCGAGAACGGGACGACGCCCGCTGAGGGCGGCACCGTGCCCTCCGAGCTCACCCCCGACGACCTGGCGAACAAGCAGCAACAACTGCGAGCGCTGCAGTGGGCGATCCCCGCGCTGACCGGTCTGATCATCGCGATGGGCTCGCAGCAAGGGGAGCAGCAGCGGCCGTCCGAGCAGCTGAAGGGCAAGCTCGCCAAGAAGGGCAAGAACCGCAAGGTGAAGGACAAGGCTCACCAGCTCACTGCCGCCTAGGCAACGCCCGTCCGACCCCGGACGTGTCCGCCTGACCCCGGGCGCCCAGCACCGACCGGGCGCCCGGGGTCAGGTGCCACCCGACATAGAGAGCCGGTCATGAACCAGTCGCACGATGACACGCGCCGACACCGTGATGACGATGCGGATACCAGCCGGGGCCTGGGGCAGCAGGTCGACCACGTCGCTGTCCCGCCGGTCGATCCGATCGAGAAACCGGAGTTCCGGACCGGTGCCATGACGCCCGAGCCGGTAGGAGCGCCCACGTCGTCGCGTGACGACAGGCTCGAACAGCTGCCCAGCAGTCCTCGTGACGTGCGCCCTCGGGTGTGGCGGTTCGTCGCCCGCCGGACTGTGCGGCAGTTCTCCGACGACCAGTGCCCCGATCTCGCGGCCGGCCTGACCTACTACGCCGTGCTGTCGTTGTTCCCAGCGGTGATCGCCTTGGTGTCGCTGCTAGGGGTGGTGGGCCAGGGCACCAGGCCGGTCGACGCGCTGCTCGACATCCTGCGAGAGGTGGGTGCGGGCGGCGTGGCGGACACGTTGCAGACCCCGTTGCAGCAGGCAGCCCAGTCACGCGGCGCGGGTGTCGGCCTCATCGTGGGGATCGGGACCGCGCTGTGGTCGGCGTCCGGGTATGTGGGCGCGTTCGGCCGAGCGATGAACCGGATCTACGCCATACCCGAGGGCCGGCCGTTCTGGACACTGCGTCCTGCGCAGCTTGCGGTGACGTCGGTCGTCTTGGTTGTGGTCGCGGTGATGGCGGCGGGCTTGGTCGTGTCCGGATCGTTCGCCACCGCGATCGGATCCGCGATCGGATTGAGCGACACCGTGGTGATGGTGTTCTCGATCGTCAAGTGGCCGGTGCTGGCAGCATTCGCCGTGATCATCGTGGCGATCCTCTACTACGCCACCCCGAACATCCGACAACCACGCCTGCGGTGGATGAGCGTCGGCGCTTTCGTCGCCTTGGTGACCTGGGCGCTGGCCAGTGCCGCGCTCGGGTTCTACGTCGCGAACGTTGGCAGCTATGGCGCCACCTACGGCAGCCTGGCTGGTGTGGTGATCTTCCTGCTCTGGTTGTGGGTGACCAACCTCGCCCTGCTCTTCGGCGCCGAGCTGGACGCCGAGCTGCAGCGCGGCCGAGAGCTGCAGGCGGGACTGCCCGCGGAGGACGGACTGCGGCTGCGCGTTCGGGACGATCGCGGTCTGATCACCCGGGCGCGACGTGATCGACGCGATCGTTCGCACGCCGCGCGTGTGCGAGCCAAGGTTCGACCAGGCAGCCGGGCAGATCGCTCAGTGCCGGCTGACCGATCTGCGTCGTCGTGATGACGACCGATGGGACGGCTACCGGTGGGAGGGGTGCTTCTCGTCGCTAACGGTCTGCGGAGTGGGATCCGCCTCGACGGCTGCCCGTAACCGTCGGAGCACCTGGCTGAGGAGCCGGGACACCTGCATCTGGGTGACCCCGATCCGTTGGGCGATCTGCTGCTGGGTGTACCCGCCGTAGAAGCGCAGGGCGAGGATGAGCTGCTCCCGCTCATCGAGCTGCGCCAGCAGCGGCCGGATCGCCACATCGATCGTGACCTGCTCCTCGCCAGCGGACTCAAAGGCGCTCGTGCAACTCGATCGCGCACCATCGGCCAGCACGAGGTCGGCGACAGAGTCCGCACCGGACCAGTCGGCGTCGTCGAACCCCGGTGGCGGCGCGTCCAACGAGACCGCGGAGTACGCCTGGGAGGCGGCGCGAGCCTCATCCACTTCAGCCGGCGGCACCTCCAGGTAGGTGGCGATCTCCGCCGTACTCGGCAGTCGGCGCAGCTGGTGGCTCAGCACCTCCTCCGCCCGACGGATCCGCAGCCGCAGCTCCTGCAGTCGGCGCGGTGGCCGGACGTCCCAGCCGCGGTCTCGGAAGTACCGGCGCAGCTCGCCGGTCATCGTGGGTACGGCGAACGCCTCGAAGTTGGCGCCGACGCCCTCGCGATAGCTCTGGGCCGCCTTGACCAGCCCCACATAGGCCACCTGGATCAGGTCGTCCAGGTTCTCCCCCCGGTCGCGGTAGCGGAACGCCAGCGACCGGGCCAGCGGCATGTGATCGCGGATCAGCGTCTCGACGTCGACTCGATGATCCGCGACTCGATGATCCCGGTCGGTGGAGTCCTCGGGCCGGATCGCCACGGCGGAGCCCGACGACTGAGCAGGATCAACAGCGACCGATGACGCGGGCCGGGGGGGTTCGGTGGATATCAGGTGCGGCGTCGCAGACATGATTCTCCGTCAAGGCGAATGGCCGACAGGCCGTAGCGAGGTCGAGCCGTGGTGAGGTGATGGCGACGCTGCTTGGCCATCGAGGTGAGATACCGATCACGGTGCGGTCAGTCCAGCACCAGCATCGTCCGCTCGCCAGTCCAGTTCCCTGCCCGTGTTCCACGTCATCGGCTTCCACGTCATCGGCAGCTTCCACATCGGCAACGGGGCCTCTCAGGTTGCCGCGTCCATCAGCACGGCGTACACATGGTGGTGAGACCCACCCCTGAGCAGCACGGCTGCTCGTCGGCGCTCAAGCCATGCGGCGCTTCCTCGCGAACGGTTGCCTGGAGGTCCCCGTGAAAGCCCTGGTGCTTCGGTCCAGCCGGGTGGTGCTGACCGGCCTGCCGGCGGTCAGCGCGCCACCCGCCGTACTGCCAGCCGTGTCCGACGCGCTGACCGGTATCGGATCCCACACCACCAGCGTCACGCTGACCGACCGCCCGGCACCGGAGCGGTGGCAGGCCGGCGTGGTCGAAGCCGCCGACCGCCTCCTCGAAGACCACGGGCCGGTCGACGTCGTACACGCCCTGGACCTGTGGTCCGCGGCGGTAGCACTGGTCGCTCGTCGACGCACCGGCGCTCCGGTGGTGGTCCGTGCCCAGTCCGCGGTCGCGCCGCCGCAGAGCGTAGCCGCCACCCTGTGGCGGATCGTGCTCGCCGCAGCGGACACGGTGATCGCGCCCACGTCCCAGGACGCTGATCTGCTCCGGCGCCATGGCATTCCCCGCTCCCGGCTGCTGACCTGCCCGGATGTGGCGCTAGCGGCGTCCCGGGAGTGTGATCACGCTGGTCCGGCGGTGGACGGCGCGGCGGTCGAGGGCAGTGACCGTCCGTCGTACCTGCTCGGCCTGTCCGGTGCCCCGCAGGATGAGTGGGTACGACGTCAGCTGGTCCGTTCGTTGGTCATCGACCGGACGCTGCACCTGGTCATCGCGAGCCCCTCGGACCAGGACGTCAGGGACCGGGACCGGTTGCGGGGCCTCGCCGAGCGGCACGGCGTCGATGCTCGGATCGATCTCGTCGGTCGGGTGTCGGCGGCCCGGGTGATCGAGCTGGTGGACAGGTCATTGGCCGTGGTTGGCACCCGCTGCGACCCGACCAGCGGGCTGTCCGCGTTCGTCGCCATGAACCGCAGCCGTCCGGTCGTCGCGGTCCGCACCGCAGGTACTGAAGAGGCGGTGGTGGACGGGGTGACCGGCGTGCTGGCCGACCGCGAGGGCCACACCTTGAGCGATGGCCTGATCGCAGTTGCCGCGGACCGGTTCCACCGCCTGGCCTGGGGGGTCGCCGGTCGGGACCGGATCGACGCGCGGTTCGGCCGCGAGGCAGTCGCCGCCGCACTCACCCACGCGCACCTATCAGCCGCCTGACGCCTGACTGCCAGATCCTGTTGCGGCGCAACGTTTACCGCGACCACCTGGCGGGTAGCACATCCAGCACACACATCTGGAGGACGAACAGAGATGACCCAGCCCACGACACCGCAGACCATGACCGAGCTGCCGACACAGACCACGGCTACGACGCCGATGGTGGCCGAGACCATCGGGTCGAACGGCGATGACAGCAGCGGTTCGAGCACAGCCCAGGCTGTCCGCGACGCCGGTTCCCGGACTGCCGCGGCAACGAAGGAGCAGGCATCGCAGGTGGCCTACGAAGCCACCCGACAGGCACGCGACCTGCTCCGTGAGGGTCGGATGCAGGCACACGCGCAGGCCCGCCAGCAGCAACAGCGGCTCGCCGGCACGGTGCGCTCGCTCAGCGAGGAGCTGCGCGCGATGGCGGATGCGCCAGACCGATCCGGCCCCGCCGCCGATCTGGCGCACCGGGCCGCTGCCCGCGGATCCTCCTTGGCCACCTGGCTCGACGACCGCGAGCCGGCTGCCGTCCTGGACGAGGTTCGTAGCTTCGCCAGCCGGCGTCCCGGAACATTCCTGGCGATCGCGGCGGGTGCCGGGGTGTTGGCCGGCCGGTTAGCCCGTGGCCTGCAATCCGAGCCATCCGGTCCCACCGACGAGACGGTGATGGCCGGCGCCGAGAGCATGCAGACCAGCAGCGATGGAGACCCGAGATGAGCGCGCAGCCGGACTCCGGGTTCTCGGATCTTGATGCCCGCGAGCAGCCGTCGATCGGCCGGCTGATCGGTGAGATCAACCAGGACCTGTCCACCCTGATCCACCAAGAGCTGGACCTGGTGAAGGCGGAGGCGAAGCAGTCGGCGACGAGGGCCGGTACCAGCGCTGGCCTGTTCGCCGGCGCGGCGACCACAGCCCAACTGGCGGTGGTGTTCTTCAGCGTGGCCGCGTGGTGGGGGCTGGGCAATGCGCTGGGCCGCGGGTGGGCAGGTCTGGTGGTGGCCGCTACCTGGACGCTGGTCGCCGTCGTCTTGGCGCTAGCCGGGAAGAAGACGTTGTCCACGGTCCGTGGTTTGGCCCGTACTACCGAAACCGTCGGCCAGATTCCGGCCGCACTGTCTGGACATGAGGAGCGCAACCGATGACAACCAGCAGCGACCCCGATCAGATCCGGGCCGACATTGCCCGTACCCGTGCTGAGCTAAGCCGGGACGTCGACAGCCTCACCGAGCAGGTGCACCCGAAGAACGTGGCTCGTCGCGGTATCGGCAAGGTCACCGGCAGGGCGACGTCGCTCAAGGACCGCGTGATGGGATCCAGCCGGGAGCACGCCGCCGCTGGCCGGCACGCGGTGACCTCCTCCGTCTCCGGCTCGGTGGGATCAGCCGCGCACTCGGTGTCCTCAGCCGCTGGATCGGTGCGCGGCGCAGTATCCGATGCGCCGGACCAGATCACCGCCCGCACCCAGGGCAATCCGTTGGCCGCTGGGCTGATCGCGTTCGGGTTGGGCGCGTTGGTGTCGTCGTTGCTGCCGATCTCGGAGGAGGAGAAGCGCGCCGCGGCGACCGCCAAGGACCGGGCGGCACCACTCGCGGATGAGATCGGCTCGGCGGTCAAGGACGCTGCCGAGCAGATGAAGGAGCCGGCGCAGCAGGCGGCTCAGTCGGTCAAGCGCAGCGCGAGCGACGCGGCGACCGCGATGAAGGACCACAGCGGCTCCGTGTCACAGGATCTGCGGGCTTCCGCGTCGCACGATCGTGGAGCGGCCGACCCAACGCGACCGGTGCCCGAGCAGCAGTCGATGTCTGAGCAGTCGATGTCTGGGCGCCCGAGCTGACCCGTCTTGGAGGCGGAGGGAGCGGCTCGTGCGGATCGTGGTGACCGGAGCGACCGGCAGTGTCGGGACAGCGCTGCTGCGCCGACTGCACCGGGACGGCGGCCACCAGGTGGTGGGCGTGGTTCGGCGTGTCCCACCAGGGCTCGCGGCCGAGCCCGGTGGAGCCAGCCGTGCGGGAGCCGGACTCATCTCACGGCTGGACGGCACCACCGGTGACGGCAGCGCTGGTCTGGACCTGAGGAGTTCGTTCGCTGCGGTGTCCTGGGTGTCCGCGGATCTCAGCGACCCGTCCAGCGAGTCGCGGCTCGCCGATGCCGTCCGCGGCGCGGACGCGGTGGTGCACCTGGCGTGGGGCTTCCAACCGTCGCACGACCTGGCCTACCTGGCACGGCTGGGAGTCGACGGCACCCGTCGGGTGGCGCAGGCGGTCAGCGCCGCACAGGTCCCGCACCTGGTGCACCTGTCGTCCGTCGGCGCCTACTCCGCGAAGGCGGACGACCATCCGGTCGGCGAGGACTGGCCGACTCTGGGTGTCTCGTCCTCGCCATACAGCAGGCACAAGGCGGCCGCCGAGCGGGTCCTGGACGAGGTGGAGAAGCGGCCGGGTGCACCGGTGATCACTCGGGTCCGCCCCGGGATCATCGGTCAACGTTCGGCCGGCAGCGCGTTGTTGCGGTATGCCGTCCCGATGCTCGTGCCGGCACGGGTGTTGCGGTTCCTGCCGGCGTTGCCGGTGGATCGTCGGCTCGCGCTGCCGGTGGTGCACGCCGACGACGTCGCGGACGCGGTGGTACGGGCGCTGGCCGACCGGGCGGGCGGGGCGTTCAACCTGGCTGCCGAGCCCGTGATCACGGCTGAGCGGCTGGCCGATTCGCTCAGCGCTCGGGTGGTGCACGTGCCGGCCCAGGTGCTGCGATCGGTTGCCGCGATCACATGGCACGCGCGGCTGCAGCAGGTGGATCCGGGCTGGCTGGATCTGGCGTACGCCGTGCCGTTGCTGGACACCGCTCGTGCCCGTCGGGTGCTCGGTTGGCGTCCCATCGTGGACGCCGACGCGGTCATCGCCGAGGTGGTGGACGGGATGGCCGCCAGCCGGTCTGGTGCAGGCCCGGTGCTGCGACGACGGACGGTTGCTGATGAGGTGCGGGCGGCGCTGCGCAGCGGCCCGGTCAGCAGTCGTCGCCACCCTTGACGCCCTCGCGTAGCGGTTCAGGTGTGTGGTCAGACGACCACTGTGTTCGGGTGTTTGGTCAGACGACCACCGGGTAGCTCGCGCCCATGACGAAGCGACAGGCACGGGGCGGGTCGGGCCGCCGGGTGGTGGTGACGGGTGGTGCTGGTTTTCTCGGCAGTCACGTGTGCGAGCGGCTGGTGCGTCGCGGTGATCAGGTCGTGTGCCTGGATAATTTCCTGACCGGGACCCCGGAGAACGTGGCCTTCTTGGTCGACAATCCGCGTTTTACCTTGCGGCGCAGCGATCTCGTGGATTTCGTCCACGTGCCCGGCGATGTCGACCTGGTGCTGCACCTGGCGTCGCCAGCCTCGCCGGTGGATTACCTGCGACTACCGTTGCAGACGCTCAAGGTCGGCGGGATCGGGACCTGGCACGCGCTGGGGCTGGCCAAGGCCACCGGAGCACGGTTCGTGTTGGCCTCGACGTCCGAGGTGTACGGCGACCCGCAAGTGCACCCGCAGCCCGAGGGCTACTGGGGCCACGTGAACCCGGTCGGCCCACGTGGGGTGTACGACGAGGCGAAGCGGTACGCCGAGGCACTCACGACGGCATACCGCACCAGCGAGGGCGTGGACACCGCCATCGTGCGGATCTTCAACACCTACGGCCCGCGGATGCGACCGGACGACGGCCGCGCGATCCCCGCGTTCATCACCCAGGCGCTCGCCGGTGCGCCGCTGACCGTCAGCGGGGACGGCTCGCAGACCAGGTCGGTCTGCTACATCGACGACACGGCAGCTGGGATCCTCGCCCTCGCCGACTCCCACGAGCACGGACCGGTCAACATCGGCAGCCCGGATGAACGCTCGGTGTTGTCGATCGCTCAGGACGTCATCGCCACCACCGGCTCGCGTTCACCGATCGCCTTCGTGGAGCGCCCGGTCGACGACCCGGGAGTGCGTCGCCCCGACACCACCATGGCCCGCGAGCGCCTCGGGTGGCGGCCTCAGGTCTGCTGGCAGGACGGCCTGGCGGACACGGTCGACTGGTTTCGCACGCGACTAGCCGCCTCTGCGTGAACCTGCGACGGCCCGCCGGTTCACCCCACGGCCCGCCGGCTCACCCCATGGTTCGCTGACCGTCCAGAGCCTCGCGGATGATGTCGGCGTGGCCGGCGTGCTGGGCGGTCTCGGCGACCACATGAACGAACACCCGTCGAGCTGACCGGGTCGCCCCTTTGGGAAACCACGGCGCGTGCGGGAGCGGGTGCGCCATGTCGAGATCCGGCACGGTCACGACCAGCTCGTCGGTGCGACGCGCGACCTGGTGGTACTGCTTGATCACCTCGGCCAGGGTTTCATCAGGGCCGAGCACGAAGCTGGCGGCGTGCTCGGCGAAGGCATCCTGGTCGTCGGCCGCCTCCATCGCTGACGGCCCCTCGGTGACGAAGGCGGCCCACCGTGCCTCCGTGCGGGCCACGTGCTTGATCAGCCCACCGAGGGTGAGGGCGCTGATCGTGGTGCGTTGCCGCGCCTGCTCATCGGTGAGGCCGTGCACCGTGTGCAGCAAGAACCCGCGGTGGGCGGCGAGGGCCTCGAGCAGGTCGACTCGTTCCGCGTCGGGCTTTGGTCGGCCGGCAGAGCCGGCAGAAAAGGCGGAGCCCGCAACAGAGGCGGAGCTGTCAGGAGAGGCGGAGCTGTCAGGGGAGGCGGAGCTGTCAGGGGAGGCGGAGCCCGCAACAGTGGCGGAGCCCGGGGACGGCGGGCTGGTGTGCTGGTCGGTCATGGTCGGACGCTAGCGCCGACCACCGACAGGCCGATCCTTGACCGCCGGACCACTGACAGGTCGGCCTCTTGCGGGTGTGGCACTACCAGGCTGGTCGGGGGCGGCGAGACCTGGCGCGGGTGGGTGGGCGGCGTCGAAGGCGGCGCGGGCGCGTTCTACCCGAGCGCGGGACGACACGGCCCACGCGGTCAGGGCGTCCAGCGGTTCGGCGAGCGCTCGACCCGATGAGCTCAGCTGGTACTCCACGGACGGCGGCCGGGTCGGGTACACGGTCCGCACGACCAGGCCGTCTCGCTCCAGCAACCGCAACGTGCGGGTGAGCATCCGGCGAGAGATGCCGTCCACACCGCGCAGCAGCTCGGTGAAGCGCGCCGGCCCGGACCGCAACTGCCCGACGACGAGAACCGACCACTTGTCGCCAACCCGTTCGATCACGTCTCGCACTGGGCACGGGTCAGATCTCGACGGTGTGCCGGTGCTTGCTTGTGCTGGTCGGGCAGGCACTCCGACCTGGTCGGTCACACCGGTGTTCCCACGGGTCGCCACAGTGCCTCCTTGTCATCACGGCCATGGTATTCGACGATTCCCTGGTTACGAAGAATAACTTCATGAACCCGACGGAGGCGTGTGATGGATCTGCAAGGCAACCGGGTGTTGGTGTTCGGGACCGCGGGCGTGCAAGGTCTGGGGTTGGTCGAGCAGGTGGTCGCCCGGGGTGCTGTCCCGGTACGGGCGTCCACCAGGCTGGAACGGGTGCAGCAGTGGCGGTCCGCTGGCGAGGACGCCGTGCTCGCCGACCTGCTCCACCCGGACTCGGTGCGGGCGCTGGTGGCCGACCCGTCGTCAGCGGCTCGAGCCGCCGCCCTGCACGTGCCGGTCGGGCTGAAGGGTCCGGACGCGGCAGGGCAGGTCGTCGCCTCCGTCGGGGCGATGCGGGACGCCGGCCTCCCGGTCGCGGTCAGCGTCGGCACGGTGGTGCCGCCGCCGGGTGCGCCGGACCCGTTCGGTGTCGGGCCGCTGACCCGTGCTTTGGTCGATACCGGCGCGAGCGTGCTGGCTCCGACGGCGTTCCTGGAGAACCATGCCGCCCCCTGGGCGATGGCTCGGATGGCCGCGGGCGAGCTGTGCTACCCACGGCCGTCGGACGACGTGGTCGGCTGGGTGACCACCCGCGACGTCACCGCCGGCCTCGTCGCGTCGCTGGAGCGGGACCTGGGCGCCGTCCTGCTGACCCTCAGTGGTACGCCGCTGACCTTCAAGCAACTGGCCGCCGAGCTGGCAGCGGGTACCGGCCGCGAGCTGGTGTTCCGCCGGGTGACCGCCGTCGAGTTCGGGGACCTGGCGCGTCCCTTCCTCGGCGACCAGGTCGCGGACCAGATCGCCGAGGCGTACGGGTCGATGCCGGACGGCCCCAACCCATTGATGGCCCCGGACTCAGGCCCGGCCTGGCATGCGCTCGGCATGTCCGTGACCTCAGCACGCAGCTGGGCTACCACCCACCTCAAGGCCGCGCTCGACAGCGGCACGCCCTGAGCTGACGACCTGATGACCTGACGGCGCAGGGCGAAACCTTGCGAGGCCGCAGGTGTGATCGGGCGACGTCATACGTGACGTCGCCCGATCACCATGGATGACCTCTGCCGCATCGCCCTCGTGACGGTGCCCCTACATCGCCCTCGTGACGGTGCCCTCGTGACGGTGCCCTCGTGACGGTGCCCTCGTGACGGTGCCCGTCAGGTCACCGGGTGACCCGAGCGCCCCCGCGGGCCTGGGACAACCAGGCGACCGCGACCGCAGCCAACGCGACCTGCAGGATCAGTTCGATCCAGTCCACGCCAGGGGTGCTGGCGACGTCGAGGGCCGCGGCGATCGCGGTGCCGATCAGTGCGGCGACGATGCCGATCGCGATCGTCTGCCACACCTTGATGTGCTGCCGGCCGGGTAGCACGAGTCGGGCCAGCAGCCCGATCACGGCGCCGATGAACAGAGCGCTGATGATGCCGTCGATGCTCATTGCCTTCTCCTGATGGTGAGTTCGTCGCGTGCGGTGACCGGTTCCGCACCGTTCGCTATCTATGTCTTTCTCCTACCCGCGCAGCGGTTCTCCAGTCCTGCTGCCGGCGGCTCAGCTCGACGGAAACCTCGAGCGGCCCGGTGTATATCGAGTATGTTCACCCCGATCAGACCGCTGACGACTGTCAGTGCGGACATGTCCCGAGAAGGAGATGGCACATGACGTTCTCACTCACCAGGCGCAGGTTCACCTGGCGCGGGCGCACGCTCGCCGTGGTGCCCGCCGCGGCGATGGTGGCCGCCGGGGTGAGCATGGTGGCGGTCGACCCGGCCGGGGGCAACGCCCCAGGGTTGTCCCTGCGGCTGGTGGCAGCGGCGCCGACCGCTACCGCGATGCGGTATCCGGGTGGCATGGACGCCGACCTGGGGCTCTACCTGAGCGTCGGCGCGTCCAGCCCGTTCGAGGTCCGGGTCCGCCGCGCCAGCTACCGCGACCCGCTCACCGCCGAGCTGGTGACCGGCACCGGACGCTACCTCCTGACCTCGCCGCTGCCCCGGACGGTCACCGCGGACTTCAACGGTCTGCAGAAGTTCTTCAAGGTCACGGTCACCGACCGGGCCGGCGCGGTGCTGGCCGAGGATCTGGCGTCGTTCTGCCCGGCCGGCGGGCAGGGCACCTACGGCCAGAGCGTCCGCACCCGTTCGGACGCGCCTGAGACCAACCCGTACCCCGCGTACTGCGCGGGCAGTCCGTTCGGCTTCGGCATGGTCATGGGCACCCAGCAGGGGTGGGCCGCCCGGGTGGACGGTCAAAGCGTGTTCCTGCCGAACCTCAAGCCGGGCGACTACACCGTCCGGGTCGAGGTGGCTGCGCCCTGGCGTTCCGCGCTCGGCATCCCCGCCAGGGACGGGGTCGCCTCGGTCGCGCTGGAGGTGGTCAAGGCCACCGATCCCGGGCCGCTAGCCGCGCAGCGTCGCGGACGGTCCGGCCCACCGGTGCCGCAGTCCTTGGCCCGTGCGCTGGAGGCCGGCCACATCGACGGCCTCGACCCCACCCGCACCGGGCCGTTCGCCGCGGGCCGGGTGCGGTCGGCGCCAGGGGTGAGCGACCCCGGGTTCGTCGGCGGCACCACCACCGCGGGCGGCCCGACGGTCACCGAGACCCACCCGCACCGCCGCCCCACCGCGCCGGGTGGCCGCCAGGGGCCAGAACCGTCCGTACCCGCGGCCGTGAAACCCGACCTGCGGTCGCTGCCGGCGTTCGGCATGGAGGTCCTCGACGCGGGTGGCGATCTCGGTGGCCAGCCGGGGCACCAGTACCTGGCGTTCGGGGCCACGGTGTGGAACGCCGGACCGGGGCCGCTGGTGGTCGACGGGTTCCGCAAGCCGGGAGCCGGTCTGATGAACGCGTTCCAGGTGTTCTACGACGACCAGAACCGTCGGGTCGCGTCGGCGGACCGGGGCACGTTGGAGTACGACCCGCGGCCCGGCCACACGCACTGGCACTTCACCGACTTCGCGACGTACCAGCTGCTCGGAGCCGACGGCAAGAAGATCGTTCGGAGCGAGAAGGAGTCGTTCTGCCTGGTGCCCACTGACTCGGTCGACCTGACCCGGCCCGGGGCGCAGTGGCAACCGGAGTCGACCGGTCTGGACACCGCGTGCGGCGGTCCGAACGCGCTCGGCCTGCGCGAGGTGCTGCCGGCTGGGTGGGGAGACACCTACGGGCAGTACCTGCCCGGTCAGTCGTTCGACATCACCGACCTGCCGAACGGCGTCTACTACGTCCAGGTGCTGGCCAACCCGGTGCAGAACCTCATCGAGACGGACACCACCAACAACGAGTCCCGCCGCAAGATCATCCTCGGTGGGACGACAGGCGCCCGCACGGTGACGGTTCCGCCGTACCAGGGGCTCGACATCCCCTGACGGTCGACGACGGTCCGGCGGGCGGCTCGCCGTCGTTCGCCGGACCCCGAGCTGAGAGCACGCGGAACGGCACGTCCAGGAGGCGCCGCGGAGCAGGACGCGGCGACCCCGGCTTCGGGTCACCGGCGTCGCGGTCGGCTAGCCGGGATCTGCTTGCCGGAGAAGAGCGCTGACGA
>JBOFLF010000046.1:0-80946 GCA_051657715.1 Angustibacter sp.
CCCCCCCCCCCCCCCCCCACCCGATCAGCCCACGTGAGCCGGCGTCTGCGGCTCCTGCGCCAGGGTTCGATGCCGGACGTTGAGCCCGATGAGGATGACGATCGACGCGCCCACCAACATGAGTGCGGCCACGCTGAACGCTTGGGTGGCTCCGTAGGTCTGGGCCTGCAGCGCGATCTCGCGACGAGCAGCGGCTAGCTGGTCAGCATCAGGCGAGCCAGCGGCGCGGGCCTGCAGGGCAGCCATGAGCTCCGCCGCCTTCTCCTTCGTCGCGGACACCGACACCGTGCTCAACGTGGCCAGGCCCAGCGACCCGCCGACCTGCTGCATGGTGTTCAGCACGGCTGAGCCGACACCGGAGTCCTCCTGGGCTATGCCGCTCACCGCGGTCAGCGTCAGCGGCACGAAGATCAGCCCCATCCCGACCGACAGCAGGATGACGAACGGCAGCAGCTCAGTCAGGTACGACGAGCCGACCTCCAGCCGGGTGAGCCCGTACATCGCACCGGCGGCCACCACGCCCCCGGTGCCGGAGATCCACCGCGGGTCCACCCGCGACATCAGGACAGAGGCGGTCTGGGCGGCCACCATGATGCCGATGCTGAACGGCAGGAACGAGAAACCGGCCTCCAGCGCGCTGTAGCCCAGCACTTGCTGCACGTACAGCCCGAGGAAGTAGAACATCGCGAACATCGCGGCCCCGACCGTGAGCATCACCAGGAAGCTGACCGCGCGGGTGCGGTCGGTAAGGATCCGGAACGGCATGAGCGCGTGCACCGTCCGGTGCTCGATGACCAGGAACAGGCCGAGCAGCGCCACCCCGGCGCCGATCGTGAGCAGCGTCGTGGAGTCGCTCCACGACGTCGACGCCGCGTGCGTCAGACCGTAGACCAGCGACACCAGGCCAGTTGTCGCGGTGATCGCACCCGGGATGTCGAACCGTCCGCGCTCACGGTCGGACTCGACGAGGAAGCGTGGCGCCAGCACCATGACCAGCAAACCGATCGGCACGTTGATGAAGAACGTCCACCGCCAGCTCCACTCGGTGAGGATCCCACCGAGCATCAGGCCGACCGCGGCGCCAGCGCCGGACATCGCGGCGTAGACCCCGAACGCCCGGTTGCGCGCGGTGCCAGCGGGGAAGGTCGTGGTGATCAACGACAGGGCGGTCGGCGAGGCCAAGGCGGCGCCGAGCCCCTGGAGTACCCGAGCGGCCAGCATCTGCCCCTCGCTCTGGGCCAACCCGCCGAAGAACGACGCGAGCGCGAACACCCCGACTCCGACCAAGAACACCCGGCGGCGCCCGAGCAGATCACCGGCTCGACCACCGAGAAGCAGCAGGCCGCCGAAGGCCAAGGTGTAGGCGTTCACCACCCACGACAGGTTCTCCGCCGAGAACCCGAGATCACCCTGCAAGGACGGCAGGGCAATGTTGACGATGGTCGCGTCCAACACGACCATGAGCTGGGCAGCGCTGATCACGGCGAGCGCGATACCCAGGTGACGGGGTGCGTTGCTGCTGCTCTTCATGCCTGGTGGCGTGGTGTTCGGTGGTGCGGCGGTGTCCGGGACGTTCTGCTGGGTCATGAATGGTCTCCGTCCTCGTGAGAGTTTCGCGATCTCGTGTCGGTTTGGTGGGCGCTCGATCCATCGTCTGATGGAGGGTCGATCAGATGTCCGGTCGGGTGGGCGGCAGGCTGGCAGCACGATGCGGTCCACGACGTTTCGATGTAGGCCCGGCCGGCCGGCCGTCCGACGACCAGGAGCCGGTGGCTGACCAGAGCCGGCAGCGTGATCGCGAGCAGGTCGAGATCCACACCCGAGGCGACCTCGCCGCGATCTGGGCACGGCGGAAAACCGCAATGGTGGGGGCGAGCCGCAGCGACGGCGTCGATCACCAGGTGTGCTTTGGCTTGCCATCGCCGGTACAGCGTGCAGAGTCACATCCCGGATCTCGTCCGCTCGCTCGCCGTCAACCCGTGGACGTCTCGGCTTAGTCGTCTCAGCGGAGGTGTGCGGTGCCATCGGCCCCTCACGAATAGAACGAAACCGTTCCGTTCTGAAGCCTAGGGAGGGGAGAGGGTGATGTCACGAGCGGATACTGGTGGTGGTCGTCACATCGCGATGCCCCTGTCCTAGCTGCCGGACTAGAGCGGGATGTTGCTGTGCTGCCCACGAGCCGCGGGCGCCGCGGCGATAGCGCGGGCCAGCGCCCCTCGCGTCAGGCTAGGCTCCACGACCTCATCGACCACGCCGATCTCCACCGCTCGGGGCAGACCGCCGGCGAGCACCTCATGCTCGGCCGCCAGCTCCGTCTCGACCTGGGCACGGGCGTCCTCCGGGACCTCCGCCAACTTGCGGCGGTGCAGGATCCGGACCGCCGCCACCGCCCCCATCACCGCGACCTGCGCGGTCGGCCAGGCCAGCACCCGGGTCGCGCCCAGCGAGCGCGAGTTCATCGCGATGTACGCGCCGCCATACGCCTTGCGGGTGACCAGCGTCACTCGGGGGACGGTCGCCTCAGCGAACGCGTGCAGCAACTTCGCCCCGCGGCGCACGATCCCGTCCCACTCCTGGCCGACACCAGGCAGATAGCCGGGTACGTCCACCACCACCAGCAGCGGCACTCCGAAGGCGTCACACATGCGCACGAATCGAGCGGCTTTCTCGGCCGATGCCGAGTCCAGGCACCCGCCCAACCGCATCGGGTTGTTCGCCACCACGCCCACGGTCCGGCCGCCGAACCTGCCGAGCGTCGTGACGACGTTCGGAGCCCACCGGGGGAACAGCTCGACGGACGTGCTGGCGTCGTGCCCAGCGTCGTCCAGCAGGTCGTCCACCAGCGGGTGGACGTCATAGGCCCGTTTGTGGGATGCCGGGAGCTGGCCGGCCACGTCTCGCTCGGTCACCGCGTCGACGTCCAACGAGCCCTGGTCGCCGAGCAGCCAGGTCGTCGTCCGCGCTCGCTCGTAGGCGGCCTCGGTGGAATCGGTGACGACGTGCACGACGCCGGATCGCCTGCCGTGCGGCTCCGGCCCGCCCAGCCGCAGCGCGTCCACGTTCTCGCCGGTCACCGAGCGGACCACATCCGGTCCGGTGACGAAGACCCGGCCATCCGGGCCGAGGATGACGATGTCCGTCAGCGCCGGCCCATACGCGGCGCCGCCAGCAGCCGCGCCGATCACCACCGAGATCTGCGGAACCCGCCCGGACGCCCGGGTCATGATCGCGAACACCTCGCCGACGGCGTGCAGCGACACCACGCCCTCACGCAGCCGGGCGCCGCCGGAGTGCCACAGACCCACCACCGGCACGCCGTCCTGCAGGGCACGTCGGTACGCCCGCAGGATCACCTGGCACCCCGCCTCGCCCATCGCTCCACCCTGGATGGTGGCGTCACTGGCAAAAGCCACCGCTGGTGTTCCCCGGACCGTGCCCCGGCCGGCCAGCATGCCGCTGTCGTCCTGTTCGGTGAGCAGCTCGACGCTGCCCTCGTCGAAGAACGTCCGCAGGCGCAGCCCTGGATCCCGGGGATCTGTCTGGACCTGCACCCGGTCGTCCGCCGTGGTGGTCACGACGCGCTCCGGAAGACCAGCGCGACGTTGTGCCCGCCGAAGCCGAAAGAGTTGTTGAGCGCCACGAGGTCTCCGTCCGGCAGCTGCCGCGGCTTGTTGAGCACGACGTCAAGGCCGAGATTCGGCTCCAGGTCGGTGACGTTGATCGTCGGGGGCGCGAGTCGGTGGTGCAGCGCCAGGATGGTGAAGATCGACTCCAACGCACCGGCGGCGCCGAGCAGATGCCCGGTCATCGACTTGGTCGCCGAGACGCATACCTGGTCGGACGTGCCACCCAACGCTGCCCGGACGGCGACGGCCTCCGCGGTGTCGCCAAGCGGTGTCGACGTGGCGTGTGCGTTGAGGTGGGCGACCTCGTCGGGTGCAGCGTGCGCCGCCCGCAGCGCCTCGACCATGGCGCGAGTGGCACCGGTGCCCTCGGGGTCCGGCGCCGCGATGTGGTGGGCGTCGCTGGTGACCCCGGCACCGGCCACCTCGGCGTACACCCGGGCACCGCGAGCCCGCGCGTGGTCTTCGGACTCCAGCACCAGCACCCCGGCGCCCTCGCCGAGCACGAACCCGTCGCGGGAGGTGTCGTACGGCCGGCTGGCCGTCCCTGGGTTGTCGTTGCGGGTGGACAGCGCCTGCATCGCCGCGAACGCCGCCATCGGCAGGGCGTGGATCGCCGCCTCGGTGCCGCCAGCCACGACGACGTCCGCCCGCCCCTGGCGAATCATCTCCGCCCCACCGGCCAACGCCTCCGCGCCTGAGGAGCAGGCGCTCACCGGGGTGTGCACTCCTGCCTGGGCGCCCAGCTCCAGGCTGATCGCCGCCGCTGGCCCGTTCGGCATGAGCATCGGCACGGTCAGCGGGAAGACTCGGCGAGGTCCCTTCTCCCGCATCACGTCATACGCCGAGAGGATCGTGGTGATCCCGCCGATCCCGCTGGCCACCACCACTCCCAGCCGCTCACCAGCCACCGGTGGCGTCCCGGCGTCCGCCCAGGCCTCCCGGGCGGCCGCCAGGGCGAACTGGCCGGACATGTCCAGCCGCCGGGTCTCCACCCGGGACAGCTGTTCGGACGTCGGGATCGCGACCCGGGCGGCGAACGTCACCGGGAGGTCGAAATCGCGAACCCAGTCCTCGGTCAGCGTGCGGGCACCGGACGTCCCGTCGAGCGCTGCCTGCCACGTGGCGGGCACGTCCCCACCGATCGGGGTGGTGGCCCCGACGCCGGTGACGACGACGCGGGTGGTGCTCGTGGCCATCTCGCTCAGCTCCTCGGACCTCGTAGACGGTTGGGTTCGTCCAGTGCGGGTGCTCGGGCCCATGCGGTAGTAGGCCGAGCCGAACCGCTGGCTCGTGGGCGGCGGTCAGCCCTGCGCTTGCTGGATGTAGGCGACGGCGTCCCCGACGGTCGACAGGTTCTTCACGTCGTCGTCCGGGATCCGGACCCCGAACTTCTCCTCGGCGTTCACCACGATGGTCATCATCGACAGCGAATCGATGTCCAGGTCCTCGGTGAAGCTCTTGTCCCGTTCGACCGCCTCGGTGGGCAACCCGGTCTCCTCGTTGACGATCTCGGCAAGGCCGCTGAGGATCTCGTGCTCGGTGTTGGCCATGGGGTGGCGCTCCTCGTCTCTCGTGTGGTCGTGCTACCTGTCGTGTGCCGTATGTGCTTGCCGTGCGGTGCTGCTTGCCGTGCGGTGCTTACTACTGCCGGGTCGCCGCAGGGGCGACCGACCCGAATGACCCGTCGGGCACGGGGTCCTCTCTAGGGGAGCGTGACGACCTGTGCGGCGAAGGACAGGCCAGCACCGAAGCCGATCAGCAGCGCCAGGCCGCCGTGCGGTGCCTCACCGCTGCGGAGCATCCGCTCCATCGCCAACGGTATCGACGCCGCCGAGGTGTTGCCGGTCTCCACGATGTCCCGGGCCACCGGGACGCTGTCCGGCAGCCGCAACTCCTTGATCATCGCGTCGATGATCCGCAGGTTGGCCTGATGCGGGATGAAGGCGTCCAGCTGCTCGGCGCTCACCCCGGCCTTCTCGAGTGCCTGCTGGGCGACCGGCGCCATCTGCCAGACCGCCCACCGGAACACCGTCTGCCCTGCCATCGACAAATGCGCGGATGCGGTCGCAGGATTCTCGCGAACCTCGAGCCAGCTCTGCCGCTGGCGGATCGCGTCCCACTGCGCGCCATCGGACCCCCAGACGGTGGGACCGACGCCAGGCGTCTGGGACGGTCCGACGACCACCGCGCCGGCACCGTCGCCGAACAGAAATGCCGATCCGCGGTCGTCCAGGTCGGTGAAGTCCGAGAGCTTCTCGACTCCGACGACCAGGACGTGCTCCGCGCTCCCGCCCCGCACCATGTCGCCGGCGAGCGTCACCGCGTGACAGAAGCCGGCACACGCTGCCGACAGGTCCAGGGCGGCCGCAGGCGTGGCGCCGAGGCGGTGGGTGAGCAGGGAAGCTGCCGACGGTGTCTGGTAGGGGAAGGTGACGGTGGCCACCAACACCGCGCCGATCCGGGACGGCGCCAGCCCAGCGTGGGCAAGGGCGTCCCGGGAGGCGGCCTCGGCCATGTCGACGACGGTCTCGTCCGCAGCGGCCCACCGCCGGGTGACGATGCCGGACCGCTCCCGGATCCACGCGTCGCTGGAGTCGATCCGCTCCACCAGCTCGCTGTTCGGCACTACCCGCGCCGGTCGATACCCGCCGACGCCCAGCAGGCGCGCATGTGGTGCACCGCTCGGCGGGGAGATCACCGCTGAGCTCCGGGAACCAGCGAGATGGCCTGCGGTGGTCACGCAGAGACCTCCTGAGGGTGCAGCCGGACGATGGGCTGGCCGGGGGAGACCGGGTCGCCATCCTCGACCAACCACTCGACGACCTTGCCACCGTGCGGGGCGACCACCTGATACGTGTCCCGCAGCGACGCCACGATGGCGACCGTCTGGCCATCGGTCACGGCGTCACCCGGCGTCGCCTCGCTGACCCGCACCGTGCCTTTGGCCGGTGCCACCACCAGCCGCCACGTGGGGTGCTGTGACAGTCCGCTGGGTTGCCCGTGCTCGGCCACGAGCGCACGGGCGGTGTCCAAGTCGTCAGGAACCTTCAGCGCCAGGGTCACCACCCCTGGCAGAGCGCGTTTCACCAGCGCGGTGAGCGTCCCGGAAGGAGGGATCTCGATCACCGCCGTGACCCCGAGGTCCCCGAGGGTCTCCATGCACTGGTCCCACCGCACGGGGCGATGGACCTGGGCGACGAGGCGACGCAGCACCTCGCGACCGTCGTGCACCACCGTGCCGTCCGCGTTGGAGAGCAGCCGGGTCCGCGGATCATGGGTGGTGATAGCGCGGGCGTAGCCGGCGAGGACGTCGACGGCAGGCGTCATGTGGTCGGTGTGGAACGCCCCGGCCACCTGAAGCGGCCGGAGGCGGGCCGAAGCCGGCGGGTCGGCGGCGAGCTTGGCGAGCTGGTCCGTGGTGCCCGCCGCGACGACTTGACCGGCTCCGTTCTGGTTGGCTGCGGTCAGGTCGTGCCGGGCGATCGCGGCGGCCACCTCGCCAGGCTCTCCGCCGATCACGGCGGTCATCCCGGTCGGAGCCACCGCGCTGGCCGCGGCCATCGCCCGACCGCGCTCGCGGACCAGCACCATGGCCTGCTCGGCGGTCAGCACGCCGGCGCCGGCCGCCGCGGTGATCTCCCCGACGCTGTGCCCGGCCCCGACGGCGACCTGCTGAAAGGCCTCGGCCGGGTGCGGGAACAGGGCGAGCAGCGAGACCAGCCCGCTGGCCACGATCAACGGCTGGGCGATCGCGGTGTCCCGGATGGTGTCGGCGTCCGACGTCGTGCCGTGCTCCACCAGGTCGATGCCCGTGACGGCGGACAGCCAGCGCAGACGGTCCTCGAAACCGGGTACCTCCAGCCAGGGGCGCAGGAAACCGGGAGTTTGCGAGCCCTGTCCAGGGCAGACGACGGCGAGCACCTCCCTAGCGTGGCCGGTCCTCGGCCTGCGCTGGGCTGCCGACGCAGACGAACCTTCAGCGGGACAATTGGAGGATTCCTCCAATGCGGTGGCTGATCACGGGCCTGCCGTGGTGCCCGTCGTGGCCCGTCGCGGCCCGTCGGCAAGCCGGCCCAGTGCCAGCGCGGTCCGCACCACATATGCGTCTCGCGGCTGCAGGACGTCATACCCGCACAGCTCGGCCACCCGCCGCAGTCGGTACCGGACCGTGTTCGGGTGGACGAACAGCAGACGGGCCGAGCCCTCCAACGAACCGCCGCTGTCCAGATAGGTGGTGACGGTCTCCAGGAGGGCGCCGCGAGCGGTCGTCAGCGGACGGTGGACGAGGTCGACCAGGGCTCGGCGGGCTGGCAGGTCACCGGCCAGCACCCGTTCCGGCAGCAAGTCGTCCGCCAGCACCGGGCGCGGGGCGTCCAGCCAGGCACGAGCCGCAACCAGGCCGGACAGTGCGGCCCGAGCTGAGCGCCCGGCGGCGAACAGGTGCGGGACGCTGGGACCCACCACGACCGGTCCTGGGGCAAAGCAGCGCACCAGCCCGTCGGCGACGGACAACGGCTGAGACACCCCGCCCAGAACCGCGACCAGCCGCCCGCCCTGCACCGCGCCCAGGGCGTCCACCTCAACCCGGCGCGCCTGTTGCCTGACCGCCTCGACCACCTCGACTGCCGCGCCCGGCGAGGCATACCCAGCCACCACCACGACGTCGCCGTGGGCGTCCCAGCCGAGCGCGGCCGCCCGAGACCGCAGGGCGTCGTCGGCCTCCCCTCGAAGGACGGCATCCACCACCAACGCCTCCAGGCGGGCATCCCAGGCGCCGCGCGACTCCGCGGCCTGGGCGTACACCTCAGCGGCGGCGAACGCTACCTCGCGGGAGTAGCGCAGCACGGCCTCCCGCAGCACGTGCTGCTCGCCCTCGGCAGCGAGCTGATCGACTTGGTCCTCGACCACCTCCACCACGGTTCGCACGAGGTCGAGGGTCTGCCTGAGGTTCACCGACCGGGTCAGCTCGCGGGGGGCAGTACCAAAGACGTCGACCGTGATCGTGAGCACGTCGCTGGGCTTGCGGAACCAAGCCAGGAAGGCGCCGATCCCGGCCTGCGCGACCAGACCGACCCAGGAGCGATCTTGTGCTGACAGCGCTCGATACCACGGCAGCGTGCTGTCCATCCGCGCGGTGGCTATCCGGGCGAGTTCAGCCATGCCCTGCTCGATCCGCTGCCCGATGCGCTGCTGGGTGGACGCGTCGGCAGCATCGACGTGGCGAGCGCTCACTCGAGCAGGGTAGCGAGCGTTTTGTGGAGGGCACACAACGCTCGATGCTGGTCGCGAGCGGGGCGGTCGACGCGGTGACAGCGACCACCACGGTATGCGGCAGGGGGGTGCTGCGGACGCCGCGGAGCTCGGCACGGCTGAGGTCGCCGGGTGCTGCGGCCTGAGCAGCGGCTGCCGACGCGAGTGGGCTCGGCTATCGTCAGCTGTGAGGATCGATCGTCGATCAACGACGATTCGGCACCTCAGGCCCCGGCCTAGGCGCCAGGAAGGCGACGTGGGAGTGATCGACAGGTGGCGATTGCGCCGACCGGCCGGGAAGGCGCCGACCCGGCCAGCTGCGGTTATCGGCCCGTTGCGCGGCTTGCGCCGTGCGTTGTTGACCGCGCCAGGCGAGTCGGATGATTCCGCTGAGATTGCGCTACGCGCCCGGCTGACCGAGAACCCGAACGACGCAGATGCCTTCCTCGCGCTGTCCGAGATCGTCCGCCGGCATGCCGCTGAAGGGCACCGGGATGCCGGGCGCCGCCCTCGGGCCGTCGCCGACGCCGAGTGGGCTCTCGCTGAGGAGCTGGCCCAGCGCCCGCAGGCGTGGTATCCGCTGATCGAGCTGGCCCGGCTGTCGTTGCGCGAGGACCCTGAGGGTGCGCAGCGCCGGCTGTCGATCGCAGCCGAACGGGAGCCGACCGGACGTGGATTGGCCGAGAGCCTGGCGATGCTGCGGCGGGAGGGCATGCCAGAGCTGGCGCTGTCTCTCGGAGTCGGCTACTGGCGTCCACGGGACCATGTCCCGATGGTCGGCCGGGAGCTGGTGCAGGCCGCCGCCGAGGCCGGTCGGATCGCCGAAGCCCGACGGCACCTGGATGCCTTGGCGGAACGGCCAGACGCAGACGTCGTCGACCTGCGCGACCGGCTGGACACGCTAGCCCGGCGTTCCCCGCCACCCCCCTCAGCCTGACGCTCTCCACCTCGGTGCACAGCGGCGTGAGCACGAACCGCGTCCGGTCGTGCCGATGAGGGTGATGCTCAGGCGTCGCCGCCGGCATTGCCAGACGTGCCGGCGGTGACGTCGAGCAAGCGGTATTTGGTCGCGGCATCGTGAGCCTGGGTGACGTCTAGCTCGCCCCGAGCAGCTAACGCCTGCAGTGCCCGGACGGCGATCGACGGGCCGTCGATGTGGAAGTGCCGCCGAGCGGCCGGCCGGGTGTCGGAGAGTCCGAAACCATCCGCACCGAGGGTGGCGTAGTCGTCGCCAGGCACCCACTGACGGATCTGGTCTGGCACCGCCCGCATGGAGTCGCTGACGCCTAGCACCGGCCCGCTGCGATCGGCCAGCCGTGCCGTCAGCCGCTCGGTGATGAACGGGGTCCGCTGCGATTCTTGCGGGTGCAGGAACGCCTGCTGGTCGCACGCCAGACCGTCCCGGCGCAGTTCGTTCCACGACGTCACGCTCCACACGTCGGCGCCCACTCCAAAGTCCTGGGCAAGCAACTGCTGCGCCTCCAGCGCCCACGGCACCGCCACCCCGGAGGCCAGCAGCTGCACCCGGGGCCGGTCGGCACCCAGGTCCGCTGCCCCCAGCAGATACAGGCCGCGCAGCACACCCTCGACATCCAGGTTCTCCGGCTCGGCTGGCTGCACGAGCGGCTCGTTGTAGACCGTCAGGTAGTAGAAGACGTCCTCGGGTCGCTCGCCGTACATCCGACGCAGGCCGTCCCGGATGATGTGGCCGATCTCGTAGCCGTACGCCGGGTCGTACGCGACCACCGCCGGGTTCGTGGAGGCGAGCAGCATCGAGTGTCCGTCGGCGTGCTGCAGGCCCTCGCCGGTCAATGTGGTCCGCCCGGCAGTGGCTCCGATCAGGAACCCGCGGGTCATCTGGTCAGCTGCGGCCCACAGGCTGTCGCCAGTGCGCTGGAAGCCGAACATCGAGTAGAAGACGTACACCGGCACCATCGGCACCCCGTGCGTGGCGTACGACGTGCCGGCCGCGGTGAACGCGGCCACCGAGCCGCCCTCGTTGATGCCCACGTGCAGCATCTGACCCTGGGTGGACTCCTTGTAGGCGAGCATCAGGTCCGCGTCCACCGAGACGTACCGCTGACCGTGCGGGTTGTAGATCTTCGCGGTGGGAAAGAACGAGTCCATCCCGAATGTGCGGGCCTCGTCCGGGATGATCGGCACCACGTGCTGGCCAAATCCCTTGTCCCGCATGAGGTCCCGGAGCAGTCGGACGAACGCCATCGTGGTCGCCACCTGCTGTTTGCCCGAGCCGCGCCGGACCACCTCGTAGGCCTGGTCCCCAGGCAGCGTGAGCGGTGTGGCGGTGGTCCGCCGCGCAGGTAGCCCGCCGCCGAGCTTGACGCGCCGGTCCCGGATGTAGGCGAGTGTCTCGTCGCTCCCGCCCGGGTGATAGTACGGCGGGAGGTACGGATCGGCGTCCAGCTGCTCGTTGGTGACCGGGATCTTCAAGCTGTCGCGCAGCAGCTTGAGATCCTCCAGGGTGAGCTTCTTCATCTGGTGGGTGGCGTTGCGGCCGGCGAAGTGCGGGCCGAGTGCGTACCCCTTGATGGTCTGGGCCAGGATCACCGTCGGTTGGCCGGTGTGCCGGGTGGCCCACTGGTAGGCGGCGTACATCTTGCGGTAGTCGTGGCCGCCGCGCTTGAGCCGCCAGATGTCGTCGTCGGACATCGGCTCGACCATGGCCTTGGTACGCGGGTCCCGGCCGAAGAAGTGGTCCCGGATGAACGCGCCGTCGTTGGCCCGGTAGGTCTGGTAGTCCCCGTCCGGGGTGCTGTTCATCAGGTGGACCAGGGCGCCGTCCCGGTCGGCGGCCAGCAGCGGATCCCATTCCCGGCCCCAGACGACCTTGATGACGTTCCAACCGGCACCCCGGAACGACGCCTCTAGCTCCTGGATGATCTTGCCGTTGCCGCGCACCGGGCCGTCCAGCCGCTGCAAGTTGCAGTTGACCACGAACACCAGGTTGTCCAGCTCCTCGAACGCGGCCACGTGCAGCAGGCCGCGGCTCTCCGGCTCGTCCATCTCGCCGTCGCCGAGGAACGCCCACACCCGCTGCTGGCTGGTGTCCTTGAGCCCGCGAGCGTGCAGGTACTTGTTGAACTGCGCCTGGTAGATCGCGTTCATCGGGCCGAGCCCCATGGACACGGTGGGGAACTGCCAGAAGTCCGGCATCGACCGGGGGTGCGGGTACGACGGCAACCCGCCGCCGGAATGGCTGAGCTCCTGGCGGAAACCGTCCAGCTGCTGCTCGCTCAGCCGCCCTTCGAGGAACGCCCGGGCGTAGATGCCAGGAGAGGCGTGACCCTGCACGTAGACCTGGTCGCCGCCGCCCGGATGGTTCGCGCCGCGGAAGAAGTGGTTGAACCCGACCTCATAGAGGGTGGCGCTGGAGGCGTACGACGAGATGTGCCCGCCGACCGCGATGCCGGGGCGCTGCGCCCGGTGCACCATCACCGCGGCGTTCCACCGCAGCCAGGCTCGGAACCGGCGCTCGACCTCCTCGTCTCCCGGGAACCACGGCTCCTGCTCCGGGCTGATCGTGTTGAGGTAGTCGGTCGCGGTCAAGCTGGGTACGCCGACCTGCATCTGCCGAGCCCGCTCCAACAGTTTGAGCATCAGATAACGGGTGCGGGTGCGGCCCTTCTCCTCAAGCACCCCATCGAACGAGGCCAGCCACTCGGCGGTCTCGTCCGGGTCGATGTCCGGCAGCTGGCTAGGGATGCCGTTGAGGATCGGGCCGGCCTGCTCGTGACTGCTCACGGTTCCTCTCTCGGTTCCTCGCTCTTGCTGGTGACGCGCACGCGGTCGGTGGCGGTACCCCTCCATCCTGCCCTCGCGTGGTCGTGGCGTCACATCCGGCCGGGTGCGACACCGTGATCGGCAGGTCGCAAACCCAAGAGCGCCGGCTTGCCGTCAGCACCTGCCAAGCCAACCGGTGACTCCGGTTGCATGATGTACCTTTACATCATGCAACGCACTCAGATCTCCCTGACCGCCGAAGAACGGGAGGTGCTGGACGCGGTCGCGGCACGCACCGGGCGCTCGGTGTCCGCGCTCATCCGGGACGCTGTCGACACCGTCTACGGTGGCGGCCGCTCAACAGAGCGAGACCTGGCTGACATGCGTGCAGCTCGGGGTTCGTGGAAGGGTCAGGAGCTCGAGGGGGCCGCTTGGGTCGAGCGACTGCGGTCGGGACGGCGGTGGGGGCAGCAGCGGTGACCGCACTCGTCGACACGTCCGTCCTGATCGACTACCTGCGCGGACACAAAGAGGCCGCCAGAGTCTTGGAGGCGGAGCGCGAGAACGGCGTCTTGCACGCGAGTGAGATCACCAGGCTGGAGATCCTCGCCGGTATGCGTCAGGCGGAGAACGACCCCACTCGACGTCTCCTCAACACTCTTGCCTGGCACGACGTCGACGCGGACATCGCAGAGGACGCCGGTGCTCTCGGGCGCCGGTGGCTGCGCAGCCACCACACCATCGACGCGGCCGACCTGGCGATAGCCGCCACCGCCATCCGGATCGACGCCCCACTGCTCACTTGCAACGCGCGGCATTTCCCGATGTTCCCGGGCTTGCGCAGCCCCTATTGATCCCCTTCAGGCGGTGCGCTCGTGCCACCCGCGACCACGTCGCTGCCAGTCCATGGAACATCCCGCTGTTGTAGTCCTGTCAGAGGCGGCTCAGGCAGCTGGTCCGCTCCTGCGTAGAGGGTCATCCGGGGTGGTCGGACGAACGCGGCGAGTGTCATCCCTACCTCCTGGGCCAGCTGCACCGCAAGACTGGACGGCGCGGATACCGCCGCTAGGCAGGGGATCCCGGCGACCACTGCCTTCTGGGTGATCTCGAACGACGCGCGTGAGCTCACTACCAAAATGCAGCCGGTCAGCGGCAGGCCGCGCTGACGGCCGGCCCAGCCGATCACCTTGTCGACCGCGTTGTGCCGGCCGATGTCCTCGCGTACGACCAGCAGCTCGCCGGCCGCGGTGGCCAGCCCAGCGGCGTGCAGACCCCCGGTTCGGTCGAAGCCTCGCTGGCGTCGGCGTAACGCGTCGGGCAACGACAGCAAGGTGAAGGCGTCCGGGCGGACCGGGTCGGCGCGTACATCGAACCGGGCTCGCACCCGCACGTCATCGATGCTCTCCTTGCCGCAGACCCCGCAGGCCGAGCTGATGTCGAACGATCGTGCGGCGTGGGCGCGGTCCAGCTCGACTCCTGGGCGCAGCGTGACGTCCACCACATTGCCCCGATCAGCGATGGTGCCGTGGTCAGGAGGAGCGCCTGGGCGCTCGGTGACCTGGTCCGCGAAACCCGTGGTCGCAGCATCTGGGCAGTGCACGGCCCGCAGAACGTCGTCCACGGCGGCGATCAAACCCTCGGTGAGCAGCAGTCCGAGGGCCAAGTCCAGGTCGTCGCCAGGTGTGCGCATGGTCACCGTCAAAGGGTGGCCGTCCACCCGAATCTGCAGGGGCTCCTCGACGGCCAGGGTGTCCGACCGCCGGCCGCGCACCAGCTCACCGTCAGCGTCGACAGCGACGCGGGTGACCGCTGCTCGCCGGGTCAGACCTGCCATGGGGCCACTCTGCCACCGGTACGACACACGGTCATCCGGCCTTGTCGTCGACAGGGTGGCAGGCCCTCCCGGTTGTCGAACCCGTGGCGCCCCACCACCCCTGGCCCTGGGCTGTCGGCCCGAGTCATCCGCCCCGGGTCTATGGGTTCTGGTCGTCGTGGCGAGACGTCAGTCGGGTAGGTCTGCGTGGTCGTGGCTACAGTGCCGCCGTGGACTGCGCCGCGGCACCTGCTGTGGCACCTGACGAAGGCGCGCAACAGCCAGGTCACCAGTGGGGTGTGTTCGTGGTGCTGGCGGGCTTGGTCCTGCTGGCCGCCGATCTCATGGTGGTAGCCGTGACGGTCACCACGGGCCAGGTGCCGGTACCGCGGGCGCTCCCGGTGGCCGGGCAGGTCACCGCGCTCGCTGACGTGCGGGTGCTCCCCCCGGCCGTGCTCGCGGTGACCGCTCTCATCGTGGCAGCCGGGTTGCTCGCCGTCGGTCTGGGTTTCTCCCGGCGGCGGCGTTGGGCGTGGGTGTGCGTGATGCTGCTGGCAGCGCTCATGCTCACTGGAAATCTGGTGGCCACCGTGGTTGGTACCGGCCAGCCAGACTCGGCTCGGCACGGCACGATGGCCCTGGCCGTGCTCCTGGTGTTCTACATCAACCAACGCTCGGTGCAGCGGCGCTTCGGCAGCCCGGCGGACGGTGTGTCATGACCGACGACCTGGAACTGCTACGCCGCTTCGAGCCTGTGCTGCGTTTCACCCAGGGCGAGATGTTCTTTCCGATGGCGGTGGACTCCTACCTCGCTCGTTGCAGCATGTGGCTGCGGGACAGCGATGGGCGGCAGCATCGACTTGCCGGGGTAGGAGAGGTGGACACCCGCTCGCTGGGCACGATCCGGTCTGGTGCCGGCACCGCCTATCTGCGTTATGTGCAGCAACCGCTGGACCTGCCGGCCTACCTGCGGTGGCGCCGGGACCCGGACCGGCCGCCGTTCGAGGCCGTCGGGAGGTGGGCGCGGGTGGGACTGGCCTCCCGGCTGCTCGACACGGCGTTCGACGCTGGCTCCGCGCTTCGCGGCCACGTGCCAGGCGGGACCACTGCCGTCGCCGAGCAGCAGTACCGCCAGGACGCCAGCGGCAGCGCGCCGGTCTACTACGGCCGGGTCGTGCGCGAGGGCGGGTACACGGTGCTGCACTATCTGTACTTCTATGCCATGAACGACTTCCGGTCCTCCTTCTACGGCGTCAACGACCACGAGGCGGACTGGGAGCAGGTGCTGGTCTACGTCGTCGAAGACCCGCACCATCCTGATCCGCAGCGAGCGGTGCCGGTCTGGGTGGCCTGCGCCGCGCACGACACCGCCGGTGCCGACCTGCGTCGCAGGTGGGACGACCCGCAGCTGGAGCGGGTCGACGACACCCATCCCGTGGTGTTCGTCGCGGCCGGCTCGCACGCGTCTTACTTCACCGCGGGGGAGTACCTGTTCGAGGTGCAGCCACGGCTGCTGGACCGTGCGGTCCGAGCCGGATCTGGGCTGCAGCACGTGTGGCGGGAGGTGCTCGGCCAGGGCGATGAGGGTCCTCGACCGGCTCGCCGTGGTCCTCGGGGCCGGCTCAGTGTGCCGTTCGTCGACTACGCCCGTGGCGATGGCGAGCACATCGGAGGCGTTGGGGAGCTCAGTGAATCGCATGCCGGTGGCCATGAGTGGCAGTGGTCACCCGTCCTGCTGCTCGGTGATGAACCTTGGCTCGACCGCTATCGAGGACTGTGGGGTTTGGACACGCGCGACCCGTGGGGCGGGGAACGCGCTCCCGCAGGGCCGAAGTACGAGCGGGATGGGAGCCTGCGGCGTTCCTGGTACGACCCCCTGGGTTTTGTCGGGCTGGACGAGGTGCCGGCGCCGGCGGCCATCCCCGACACCTTGCGCTGGCGGTTGGCCGAGCTGCAACGGGAGCGGGAGCACCTTCAGCAGCAGGTGGACTCGGTACGCCGCCGGGTGCACTGCGATGCGCTGGGCCGCTCGGTTGAGGCGACCTGGCGGGGGAGCGGGGACGCCGCGACCGCCGCCGCGTCACCTGCGCCAACGGACGGCGTGCCCGGCAGCGGCATGGAGGCCGGGTTGTCCCGTGCCAGGGACGAGCTGCATCGGCTGCTCAGGCACCGGTCCACGATCGACGACGCGATCACGGCGACCCGCGCGGCGGTGGAAGCCGTTCACCACGGTGAACGGCCAGGCGTCGGGGATCACCTGCGGCACCCCCACCAGCCGCTGCCTCCGGTGAGTCGGCTGCCGTGGTTGGGGGAGTTGTGGTCCGCCACCAGTGGCGGACTGCTGATCTTGCTTCTCGGGCTGCTTCCGCTGCTGGGCACCCCTAATCCGCTGCTCAGTCTGTCGATCGTGCTGGCTGTGGTTTTCGGCCTGGATGCGGTGCTGCGGGGTCAAGGTGTGCGGTTCGCCCTGAGCTACACCGTGGTGATGGCGATCATCAGCTGCGGCGTTCTTCTCGTCGTCTACTGGCGCGTGGTGCTCGTCAGCGGCATCGCCTTGTTCGTCTTGTCCACCATCCGGGACAACGTCCGCGAGCTGCGTTCTCTTCGGTGGCGGCGGGCCATCCACACCACTCGGGTCCGGCGTTCAGGTCGCTAGGCACGGACGGCGCATCAGGGCGACTCGGAAGAACTATGACAGAGGGTTGAAACTTAACCACTGAGGGGCAAGAGTATGCAGACGTGTCGGGGACCCGACGACGCGACGCCGAGCAATCCTTGCCCGGCCTCATTGATCTCGGAGGTCACACGTGTCCATTCTTAGCCGCGAGCGCAGCATCGCCGGCCTGGGCTATAGCCGGTGGCTCATCCCACCAGCTGCCCTGGCCGTCCACCTGTCCATCGGCCAGGTGTATGCGTTCAGCGTGTTCAAGACCAGCCTGGTCGACCACTTCGATGTCGGCCTGACGCCGATCGCCGTGATCTTCTCGATCGCGATCGTGATGCTCGGGCTGTCCGCTGCCTTCGGCGGTACCTGGATCGAGCGGAACGGACCACGGGCCGCCATGGTGGTGTCGGCGATCTGCTTCAGCTCCGGCCTGCTCATCGGCTCACTGGGTATCAGCACCGGCCAGCTGTGGCTGCTGTACCTCGGGTACGGCGTCATCGGCGGTATCGGTCTGGGCATCGGCTACATCTCGCCGGTGTCCACTCTCATCAAGTGGTTCCCAGACCGGCCGGGTCTGGCCACAGGACTGGCGATCATGGGTTTCGGCGGCGGCGCCTTGCTGGCTTCTCCGCTGTCCAACTCGCTGCTTGCGCGTTTCGACCCCGCGTTCGACGCCACCGTCAAGGGTGCCGTGGCCGACGGTGGGGCGTTGTCCGCCACGTTCGCCACGCTCGGGGTGCTGTACCTGGTGCTGATGCTGTTCGGCGCGAGCCTGGTGCGGCTGCCCGCGGAAGAGGCCGACGGTGTCACGGTCAACCATCATCGCGAGGGCTGGAACGGCGCCCAGGTTTCAGCCAAGGGTGCCGTGCGCACCCCGCAGTTCGCCCTGCTGTGGATCGTGTTGTTCTGCAACGTGACCGCGGGGATCGGCATCCTGGAGCAGGCAGCCCCGATGATCCAGGACTTCTTCCGGGACGGCGGGACCTCCTCGGTCACAGCGGCCGCTGCGGGTGGTTTCGTCGGCGTCTTGGCGATCGCCAACATGACCGGTCGTGTGGTGTGGTCCTCGACGTCTGATGTCGTGGGGCGACGTCGTATCTACATGCTCTACCTCGGCGCGGGCGCGGTGCTGTACGTCTTGCTGGCTACCGTCGGCAGTACGTCCACCCTGGCGTTCGTCGCTCTGGCTGCCGGCATTCTCACGTTCTACGGCGGCGGTTTCGCGACCATCCCGGCCTACCTCAAGGATCTGTTCGGCACCCATCAGGTGGGGGCGATCCACGGTCGGCTGTTGACCGCCTGGTCGTGTGCCGGGGTCGCCGGCCCGTTGATCGTCAACGCCATCATCGAGCGGGACGGTGAGCCGGGCACGCTCACAGCGTCGTCCTACGAACCGGCGTTGTTCGTGATGGTCGGCCTGCTGGTGATCGGTTTCGTGGCCAACCTGTTGGTCCGGCCGGTCGATGCCCGCCACTTCGTCCAGCAGCCGACCGTCGATCGCACCGCTTCCACACCCCGCAACCAGGAGGTCGTCAGCCGTGGACCCGCGTGAGGCTCAGATGCCAACTCAGCAGATTCGAACCACCCCAGGCCCGGTGATCGCCGCCGCCTGGCTGGTGGTGAGCGTGCTGCTCGCCTACGGCCTGTGGCAGACCGCTCTCAAGGCAGCGAAGCTGTTCACGAGCTAGCCAGATCTGATCGACCCTGGTGTGGGGTCGTTGAGCGTCGGAGACGGTGCTTGACGACCCCACACCGGGTTATGACGGGCACCCCTCGGCAGACCTCGGAAACGGTGTGCGACGAGCGCGATGGGGGAGCGCGATGGGCGCCAACGGGGCTCCGTCGCGGCTGCTGAATGCGCGGCACGAAACGCAGCGGATGTCTCGCTGCTACCCGATGGCGTCGTCGTCGAGGGCGGCATCGATGCTGCCGCCGCCCTGACCGGTCGGCTCCAAGCGCACCACCAGCGATTTGCTGACCGGAGTCCCTGACTCGGCGGCTACGTGGTCGGCTGGCACCAGCACGTTGGTCTCCGGGAAGTACGCAGCTGCGCAGTCCGGCGCTGTCGGGTAGGCCACGCACCGGAAACCCGCCGCTCGTCGTTCACCGTCGGACCACTCGGTGACCAGGTCGACCACGTCGCCGTCGTGCAAGCCGCGGGCGTGCAGGTCATCCGGGTGCACCAAGACGACGCGACGTCCCCCGTGGATACCGCGATACCGGTCATCGGGGCCGTACACGGTGGTGTTGAACTGGTCATGGCTGCGGATCGTCTGCAGCAGGAGGCATCCGTCGGGCAGGCGCAGCGGCTGTAGGTCGCTGACAGTGAATCGCGCGTGTCCGTCAGGGGTGTCGAAGCGCCGCTCGTCCCGCGGCCGGTGCGGGAGCAGGAAGCCGCGCCGGTCGGCCGCCAGCCGAGCGTTGAAGTCGGTGAAGCCGGGGATGGTGCGCGCGATCGAATCGCGGATCGTGGCGTAGGTCTGCGAGTACTGCTCCCACGGCACGGGGTGCTCGGGGCCAAGAACGTGCCGAGCCAGCCGCGCCACCAATGTGGGCTCGCCGATCACCTTCGGGGATGGCGGGGCCAGCCGGCCGATGCTCGGGCGCACCTGTCCCTGGGAGTCTTCCACGGTGACCACCTGGGGCCCAGACGCGGTGGCATCGGTGTCGGTCCGCCCGCGGACCGGAAGGATGAGCGCGGTCTGTCCGGTCACGGTGTGCGAGCGGTTGAGCTTCGTGGAGATCTGGACGGTCAGGTCGCAGCTGCGCAACCCCCGGTAGACGGCGGGCGTGTCCGGGGTCGCGGTGGCGAAGTTGCCGCCGAGTCCGACGAACACGCGGATCCGACCGTCCCGCAACGCCTGGACGGTCCCGACGGCGTTCAGGCCGGGCTGGTATCGAGGGGTGAAACCGAACTCCGCGCCGATCGCGTCCAGGAACGCCGGGGTGGCGTGGTCGTTGATACCCATGGTGCGGTCGCCCTGCACGTTGCTGTGCCCGCGGACCGGGCACGGGCCGGCGCCCGGCTTGCCGATGTTCCCCTGCAGCAGCAGCACGTTGACGATCTCGCGGATGGACGCGACCGCGTCGGCGTGCTGGGTGAGACCCATCGCCCAGCAGATCGTGGTGGCCCGGCTGCGGACGAACAGGTCAGCCAGCTGTCGCAGCTGGGTTCGACTCAAGCCAGTGTCCTGTTCCACCGCCGTCCAGTCCACGGACCGCACATGTGCCGCGTACTCGTCGTACCCGCTGGTGCTGGATGCGATGAAGTCCTGGTCGAGCACGGTGCCGGGGGCGGCGTCCTCCGCGTCGAGCAGGAGTGCGCCGAGACCCTGCAGCAGGGCCTTGTCGCCACCGAGGCGGACCTGCAGGTGCAGGTCCGCGATCGGTGTGCCACCGCCGACCAGGCCCCGCGCGGTCTGTGGGTTCCGGAACTTGAGCAACCCGGCTTCTGGCAATGGGTTTACCGCCACCACGACGGCGCCGTTCTGCTTGGCGCGCTCCACATGGGTGAGCATCCGGGGAGCGTTGCTGCCCGGATTCTGACCCATGATGACGATCAGCTCCGCCTGCTCCAGGCTCTCCACGGTGACCGCGCCCTTGCCGATGCCCAGGGTGCTGATCATCGCCACCCCGCTCGACTCGTGACACATGTTCGAGCAGTCCGGGAGGTTGTTCGTCCCGTACGCCCGGACGAATGCCTGGTAGAGGTAGGCAGCTTCGTTGCTGGTGCGGCCGGAGGTGTAGAAGGCGGCCTGATCCGGGTTTTCCAGGCCGACCAGGTGCTCGGCGATCAACGCGAAGGCGTCCTCCCACTCGATGGGCTCGTAGTGGGTCGCGCCAGGTCGCAGGACCATCGGCTCGGTAAGGCGGCCTTGCTGACCGAGCCACCACTCGCTGCGCTCGTCCAGGTCGGCCACCGGGTGTCGAGCGAAGAACTCGCGGTCCACCACCCGGGTGGTGGCCTCCCAGGCCACCGCCTTGCTGCCGTTCTCGCAGAACTCCGCCGTCCGACGGTGCTCCGGGTCCGGCCACGCGCAGGACGGGCAGTCGAATCCGCCCTCCTGGTTCATCCGTCGCAAGACCTGGGCGCTGCGGGCTAGGCCCATGTGGCGGACGCTGCCGACCACGGACGACCGGATGGCTGGTAACCCGGCCACGGCCTCGGACGGTCGGGTCACCTGGATAGGGGTGTCTGACTGATCCGGCACTTTTGCGGCATCTGGCATAGACCCATCGTAGGCTTGTCGTCGGCGTGGTGGTCGTCGACTTCGCTGAAGCCGGCCGGGTCTCGTGGAGGGTCGCTTGCGCGGACGGGGCCAGGTCTAGTGGACTAGCTTCCGACACCAACCGAAGCAGGTGACCGCCACCTGGTCACCCACCCGGCACGCACAGACCCGGGGACAGACGGAGGAGCGACCATCGTGAGTGCCACCGCGGACGCCGCGGCCGACCGGGGGTTCATCAGTCGGCTGGGTCTGCACCAAGGCCAGGTTGTTCAGGAATTGGGCTGGGACGACGACGCGGACGACGGGGTGCGTCAGGCGATCGAGGGCGCCGTCGCCGGTGAGCTGCTCGACGAGGAGTCCGACGAGGTCGCGGACATCGTGGTGCTCTGGTGGCGCGAGGACGAGGGCGATCTGGTTGACGCGTTGGTTGACGCGCTGACCAACCTGGCGGACGGTGGCGCGGTGCTGCTGCTCACCCCGAAGGCCGGACGTGATGGTCATGTCCAGGCCAGCGATGTCGCGGAGGCCGCGCTCGCTGCTGGCCTGCACAGCACCAGTACGGTGGCTGCTGGCTCGGATTGGAGTGCCACCCGGCTGGTGGCCCCGCGGTCCGGACGCAAGTGAGCTGCCGGCGATAGCTCGCCCCTGCCTGCCCTTGTCACGCCCACCTGCCACGCCTATCGCACACGGGAGACGATGACCATGAGTGACCTGAGCGCGCCCGGCCCCGAGGTCGGCGCTGCGGCACCGGACTTCACCCTGAAGGATCAGCAGGGGCAGGACGTCACCCTGTCCACGCTGGATCGGGCCGCCCTGCTGGTGTTCTACCCATTCGCGTTCTCCGGGATCTGCACCGGTGAGCTGTGCCAGATCCGCGACGACCTGTCCGCCTTCGAGAACGACGCCGTGCGGGTCATGGGGATCTCGTGTGATCCGATGTGGTCGTTGCGGGCGTGGGGCGAGGACCAGGGCTACACCTTCCCGTTGTTGTCCGATTTCTGGCCGCACGGCGCGGTCGCCCAGGACTATGGCGTGTTCAACGCCGACGCGGGCTTCGCTGTTCGGGGCACCTTCTTGGTGGACGCCGCCGGTGTGCTGCGGTGGAAGGTCGTGAATGGGCCGGGCGAGGCCCGAGACATCAGCGCTTATCGGGAGGCTTTGGCTACGTTGTAGACCTCCGCCGTGAGGCGGTGGTGCGCTCGCGACAGTGGTGGTCGGCGGTAGCGGCCCGTCGCTATCCGGGTCGACTCGCCACTGGCCGAAGGATGGGCCTGTAGCTCAGCTGGTAGAGCACCGCGTTTACACCGCGGGTGTCGTCGGTTCGAACCCGGCCGGGCCCACGAGAGCCGTCGTATGCCCTGCCTTTCTGATCAGGGCACGATGGGCGCCCCAGCCGTCGTCCCGCCGCCCGATCAGGCGGTTGGATGGTTGCCCAACCGGCGGTCGGGCGGTGCTGGGCGGTCGCTGGATAGGTTGTGCCCGTGACCCCAACGAGCCGGAAAGCCAGCCCTTCAGCGGAGGGTCGGAGCCAGCGTTCCGGCCACGAGCAACCGGTCAAGTTGTCACGGGTGATCGATGTGCTGGACGGGTTGTACCCACCACCCAGTGCCATGAGCTGGGACGCTGTCGGGCTGGTGTGCGGCGATCCGGACCAGCATGTGCGGCGGGTGCTCCTCGCGGTCGATCCGACCGCTGCCGTGGTGGACGAGGCGTTGCAGTGGGGCGCTGATGTGCTGATCGCCCACCACCCGCTGTTGCTGCGCGGCGTCCACGGGGTGCCGGCGACGACGGCGAAGGGTCGGGTGGTCCATCGGCTGATCCGAGGCAACTGCGCCCTGTACGTGGCGCACACCAACGCGGATATCGCCTCGCCTGGGGTCAGTGACGCGCTCGCCCGGGTGCTGGGCCTCGACGACCTGCACCCCTTGACACCGCACCCGACCCAGCAGCTCGACAAGGTCGTGGCCTTCGTGCCGACGGCGGACGCCGATCGATTGGTCGACGCCCTCGCGGACGCCGGTGCCGGCGCTGTCGGTGAGTACAGCCGGTGCGCGTGGACCGCGACCGGTACCGGAACCTTCACGCCGGGGACGACGGCTCAGCCGGCGATCGGCCAGCCGGGTCGGGTCGAGCAAGTCCTGGAGAGCCGGGTTGAGATGGTGGTGCCACGTCAGCGCCGGCTCTCCGTAGTCGCGGCGCTGCGTGCCGCGCATCCCTATGAAGAGCCCGCTTTCGACATCCTCGAGCTGGCCGACCCGGGGCGCGGCACCGGAGTCGGCCGGGTGGGTCAGCTGGTTCGGCCGATGACGCTGGAGCAGTTCGCCCGACACGTGGCCACCGTGTTGCCCGCCACCGTCCAGGGGGTTCGGGTGGCCGGGGACGCCGACGCTGTCGTTCGGCGGGTGGCGGTGGTCGGTGGTGCCGGTGACAGTGAGTTTGCCGCCGTGCGGGCCAGCGGCGCCGACGTCTACCTGACAGCGGACCTTCGGCATCATCCGGTCAGCGAGGCTCGGGAGACGGCCGGCGGCGGGCCTCCGTACATCGTGGATGTCTCGCACTGGGCCAGCGAGTGGCCATGGCTGGCTGGATGCGAGAGCGGGTTGGCGGCTGGCCTCGGCCCGGCCGGCAGTACCGTAGAGACCCGCGTCAGCACGACGCGGACCGACCCGTGGACGATGCACGTTCCGAGCCGAGGGAGCCAGCCCTGATCGCGCCTGCTGCCGACCAGCTTCGCCTGCTGGACGTCCAGCGCACCGATACCCGGTTGGACCAGATCGCACACGCTCACCGCACGCTGCCGGGGCGGGTCCAGCTAGCCGAGTTGAGCCAGCGCGAACGCGGCATCCAGGACCGCTTGACCGACAGTCGGGCTGCCGTCGACGCCATCAAGCGCGAGGTCTCGAAGGCGGATGCGGACGTCGAGCAGGTCCGCCGCCGTGCCGAGCGCGACCGAGCACGGTTGGATGCCGGGCAAGGCAGCCCGAAAGAGCTGGAGTCTCTGCAGCACGAACTGGGTTCCCTGGCCCGTCGGCAGGGCGACCTGGAAGATCTCGAGCTGGATGCCATGGAACGCCTGGAGGCAGCCATCGCCGACGTGGGTGTGATCGACATCGAGTTGAGTGACATCACAGCCAGGATCGAGCGGGTGTCCGCCGCACTGGACGCCGCGGTCACGGAACTGGACGTTGAGCGCCGGACGCGTCAACAGGAACGCGCGGCGTTCGCCGATGGTCTGGACGCTGGCTTGCTGGAGCTGTACGAGAAGGTCCGCACCGTGTCCGGGACCGGTGCGGCGCAGTTGCGGTCACGGCGGTGTGAGGGATGCCGGCTCGAGCTGACCCCTCAGGACTTGCAGCGGATCCGCGCTGCTGCCGCCGACCACGTGGTGCGGTGCGAGGAGTGTCGACGAATCCTGGTGCGGACGCCCGAGTCGGGTCTGTGAGTGGCCGATTCGTCGTCGAGGCAGACGGCGGCTCGCGAGGCAACCCGGGGCCGGCAGCGTACGGGGTGGTGATCCGGGATGCGTCCACTGGGCAGGTGGTGGCCCGCCTCGCCGAGGCGATCGGGGAGGCCAGCAACAACGTCGCGGAGTATCGGGGGCTGATCGCGGGACTGTCCGCGGTGGCCGCGTTGGACTCGCATGCCGTCGTCGAGGTCCGGTTGGACTCGCGGCTGGTGGTCGAGCAGATGTCCGGCCGGTGGAAGATCAAGCACCCGGACATGCGGCGCCTGGCGCTGCAGGCTCGGCAGCTGCTGGATCAGGCGCAGATCCGCTACGTCTGGGTGCCTCGGGCGCAGAACGCGGACGCTGACCGGTTGGCGAACGAGGCACTTGACGATGCCGCGATCGGCCGACCCTGGCGTGGTGCCGCTGAGCTAGCCGACCGACCTGCAGCCGGTAGAGCCAGTCGGCCTACGCACGGTGTCGTCGACTCCTCGGCGCCGACCACCCTGCTGCTGGTCCGGCATGCGGTGACGGAGCTGACCACGCAGCGGCGATTCTCCGGTTGCGGCGGACAGGATCCGCAGCTCAGCGAGCTGGGCCGTCGCCAGGCCACCGCGCTGGCCGATCGGTTGGCTCACGACAGCCAGGACGATATGCCGTGGGACGTCGTGGTGTGCTCACCACGGCGACGTACCCGGGAGACAGCCGAGGCGATCGCGAGCAGGATCGGTCTGCCGGTCCATCCCGATCCGGGCTGGGCCGAGACCGACTTCGGGGCCTGGGACGGTCTGACCGCGGCCGAGGTCGTCGACCGGTGGCCGGACGATTACCGCGCCTGGTTGGCGTCCACCGCAGTCGCGCCGCCGGGTGGTGAGAGCGCTGACGCGATGGCCGTACGGGTGGTACAGGCACGTGACCGGGTGCTGGCCCGATGGCCCGGCCGCCGGATCGTGGTGGTCACGCATGCTGGTCCGGTGCGGACGTTCGTGACGGCCGCGCTGGGCGTGCCGGTCGAGGTCGCGTGGCGGCTGGAGGTGGCGCCGGCGTCGGTGACGCGGGTGCGCTGGTGGCTCGACGGCGGTGTGAGCGTGGCTGGGCTCAACAGTGTCGATCATCTGCGCCCTGGTACCGGTTGAATCGACGACGTCCTAAGCCCCCCTGGCGCCATCGACCTCGCGCCAAGCCGACTTCTCGTCGATTGTCCGCCATGGCTCGTCGGTTGTCGGCCATGGCCGATGAGGGTCGCCAGACTGTGGGATGCGCGGCACTAAGGTGAGCAGTCATGGTCTACCGAACCGTGCGGCTACGGACGACGTCCGGCGACCCGAGCGACGAGACCAGTGAGCTCAACCAGGTCTTCGCGAGCATCCGCGACCAGTTGCGGGTGCCGGGGGAGTTCGACGAGGTGGTGCTCGCTGAGGCTGATCGCTGTGCGGGTGAGCCCCAAGCTCCTGACCAGGACTTGACCGCGCTCCCGTTCGTCACCGTCGACCCGCCTGGTGCCACTGACCTGGACCAGGCGCTGCTGGTCGAGCGAGGCTCGGCCGCGTCGGGTGGCGGCTACCGGGTGCGGTACGCGATCGCCGACGTCTCGGCATTTCTCCAGCCGGGCGGCGCCGTTGACGCCGAGGCACGCCGACGGGGGCAGACCATCTACCTGCCGGATCGTCGTGTCCCGCTGCATCCGCCGGTGCTCAGCGAAGGGTCGGCGAGTCTGCTGCCCGGCCAGACCCGACCCGCGTTCGTGTGGGACTTGCGCCTGGACGACGATGGCTTGCTGCGGTCCGCGGACGTGACCCGTGCTTGGGTGCGCAGTGTCGAGCGGCTTGACTACGCCACCGTGCAGCGTTCGGTGGACGTCGGCGAGGACCGGTTCGCTGCGCTGCGTGACCTGGGCGAGCGGCGGATCGTCTTGCAGCGGCAACGAGGTGGTGCCAGCCTGCCGGTCCCCGATCAGGAGGTGGCCGTCGAGGGCGGGCGCTACCACCTGCGGTTGCGTGCCCAGCTGCGCGCGGAGGAGTGGAACGCGCAGGTGTCGTTGCTCACCGGGATGGCGGCGGCGGACATCATGCTGGCCGGCCAGGTCGGGGTGGTGCGGACGCTGCCGGCGCCTCGTCCGGGTGCCGTTTCCCGGTTCCGCCGGCAGGCGGCGGCACTCGGTGTGCCATGGTCGGCCGAGCAGCGGTACGGCGACTTCCTCGCCGGCTTGGACACCGCGAAGCCTGGGCACCTGGCGCTCGTGCACGAGGCGACGGGATTGTTCCGCGGGGCTGGTTACACCCCCTTCGACGGGGCGCCTCCCGAGTACGCCGAGCACGCGGCGGTCGGCGATCAGTACGCCCACGTCACCGCGCCGCTGCGGCGGCTGGTCGACCGGTTCGGCCTGGTGATCTGCACTGCGTTGTGCCGGGACGAGGAGATCCCGATCTGGGTGCGTGAGGTGCTGCCCCAGCTGCCCGCGCTGATGTCTGCGGCTGATCGTCGGGCTGGCCAGGTGGAACGGGCGTGCACGGATGCCGTCGAAGCAGCGGTGCTGCGCTCCCGGGTGGGTGAGACGTTCGACGCGGTGGTGGTGGACGTCGAGGAGGCCCATGGCGTCGTCCAACTGATCGAACCAGCCGTGCTCGCCCGAGTGACTGGTCGGGTGTCGCTCGGTGACACGCTCACGGTGCGTCTGGTGACGGCGGACCTGGCCCGGCGGGTCGTCGAGTTCACCCCGGCGTGACCGCCCGGGATTGGCGGCGGCTGGCGGCGCTACGATGAACCTGCGGACGAGTCAGCCAGGCGGTCGCGTCACCGGGTGACCGGTGCCGAGGAACGTCCGGGCTCCGCAGGGCAGGGTGGTGGGTAACGCCCACCCGGGGCGACCCGCGGGACAGTGCCACAGAAAACAAACCGCCGGTTGGTCCTCGACCACCCGGTAAGGGTGAAACGGTGGTGTAAGAGACCACCAGCACCCCCGGTGACGGGGGTGGCTTGGTAAACCCCACCCGGAGCAAGGCCAGACAGGGAGCGGTTGAGGGCGGCCCGCCCGAGCTCCCGGGTAGGCCGCTGGAACGTGTTGGCAACAGCACGTCGAGATGGATGGCCGCCACTCGCACGGGAGCAATCGTGTGCGAGGACAGGACCCGGCGTATCGGCTGACTCGTCCGCACCTCACGAGGGTGCCGCGTCGGACGCCCTGACCTGATGAGGCTGATCTCGTGCTACCTAGCTCGTGCTGGTTCCTGGCCGGGCCGTTCCGGGTCGATCTCGAACAGGCTGCTCACCGGAACCCCGAGCCGACGGGCGATCCGAACGGCCAGGCCGTCGTTGACGTTGCGCAAGCGCTGCGTCTCCAGCAGGTAGATCGTGGTCTGCGAGCAAGGTCTGGCAAGAAAGGCCAGGTCTCGCTGCGACAATCCTTGCTCCAACCGGCGGCGTTTGATCGCCGCTCCCGCCCTGACCTTCACCGTCACCTCGCCCCTGCTGTCGCGCCGTGGTCACATGATTCCCCAAGCGGACATCAGTTGACAACAGCCGGCATTGACTGCGCACACCACTTGTCAGAATGACAAGTGGCCATCGATGATCGAGTGCAGGTCGCGGTGAACCAGTGTCGCTGACCTGCTCGACAACTTGTCAGTCGCGGCCGGTGGGGAGCCGGTGTCGCGGAGTGGGGAGGACGCTGTGGCGCAACCGCAGAACCTGCAAGAACTGGTGGATCGGCGGCTCTGGGAGCTCGGGGAGCGCGGCAAGCCGCTGTCGACCCGGATGGCCGCCCAGCGCTCTCATGGCAAGGTCTCCTACGAGACCCTCCGGCTGCTGCAAAGCGGTAAGCACTCAGGCAGCGTCAACCGGGATACCGCCGAAGGCATCGCCGAGGCACTGGACGTCCCGTTGAATCGGGTACTCCGGCTGGCTGGTCAGCGGATCCCGCAAGGTCCGTTCGTGCTGCCTAAGAAGGCGGACACGTTGACGCCGTCCGAGCGCGCGACCGTCTTGTCGGTGGTCGATGCCATCCTCGACGCGGCACGGCAGGACCGCAGTTCTTCGGACGTGCGGGCTGTCGCCGGGTCGGCTCGTCGGCCAGGAGGCACCCGGGCCGGTGCCGGGCAGGCCGCCGCCACCGCACGACAGGCTCGGGCGGGGCAACGTCGTTCGCCGTGACATTCGTCCACGGCACTAGATCGGAGGATCGATGTCGTGGTCGCCGTGGCGTCAGGTGCGCTCCCATCCGCAGGTCTTGGTGCACCGGTGTCGGCTCGACGAAGGCCTGGGTTGGTGGTGTCCCACCGACCAGGTGATCCTGCTGGACGACCGTCTTGACGCGGTGACCGCCCGCTGCGTCTTGGCCCACGAGCTGGCGCACGCCGTCTTGTCACATGAGTCCTGCCACGACTATGGCGACAGCCAGTGGCTGGCGGCCCGGGTGGAGGCGATCGCAGACGACTGGGCCGACCGTCGATTGATCCGCGTACCTGACTTGGTCGCCGCGCTATGCGCCGCGCCGGACGATCCAGCCGAGGTCGCCGCTCAGCTGGAGGTCACCCCGCAGGTGCTGCGGCGTCGGTTGATCCGCCTCACCCCGGCCGAGCGATCTGTCGTGCAGCGCCGATGGGCACGCCTGGAGCCGGCCAGTTGACATTCCGTCATGGGTGCCTGTCGTGCTGATTGCCAGCGGTCGCATCGTGATCAGCGGCTGGCGAAGTTGGCACGGCTCCCGCGTCCGATGAGACCTGCGCGGTGAGCACGCGGTTCAAGGTCGGTGCCGCTCGGCCTGTTCCTCCTCGGCCAACAGGGCCGCGCCGATGATCCCAGCCTCGTTGCGCAGCATGGCCGGTACGACCGGAGCTCGCAGGTGTAGCAGCGGGAGGAACTTGTCAGCCTTCTTGCTGACCCCGCCACCCACCACGATCAGCGACGGCCACAATAGGTCTTCGACAGTGCTGTAGTACCGCTGCAACCGACCCGCCCACTCCTGCCAGGTGAGGCCCTCGTGGTCGCGAATCGAGGCCGCTGCTCGGGTCTCGGCGTCGTAACCGTCGATCTCCAGGTGACCCAGCTCGCTGTTCGGTACCAGCCGGCCGTCGAGCAGCAAGGCAGTCCCGATCCCCGTTCCCAGGGTGGTCACCAGGACCAGGCCTCGTTGGCCTCGAGCGGCTCCGTAGCGCGCCTCGGCCACCCCGGCGGCGTCGGCGTCGTTCACCAGGTGCACATCACGTCCGAGGCGCTGGGTGAGCAGCGTGTCGGCGTCGATGCCGATCCAGGACCGGTCGATGTTCGCTGCGGTCCGGACCACGCCACCGGTGACGACAGCCGGGATGGTGACACCGATCGCCGAGTTGTTCAGGGCCGGGCCGAGATCGGCGGTGAAGTGGTCGGCGATCTTCTCGATGACCTCGATGACGGCGCCCGGGGTCGCCGGCTGAGGAGTGCTGATCCGCAGCCGTTCGGTGACCAGCTGGCCGGTTGCCAGGTCGACAGGTGCGCCCTTGATGCCGGAGCCGCCGACATCGATGCCGAGGGCAAGGCTCGTCGGGAGTGAGGACGACGAGGGCTCGGCGGCCTGTCGCGACGTGGGTGTCGAGGTGGGCACGGTGGGGGTCAGGTCGGGCACCGTGGTCGGCTCCAGTGATCGTCAGGGGCAATGGGCCAGGGCAATGGGTCAGGACGGGTGCATCAGTTGGGTGTGTCAGGGGCGGGCATCACAGGCTGGTGAGGATCTGAGCGCCGGAGTCGGTCACCAGGATGGTGTGCTCGAACTGGGCCGACCGACGTTGGTCCGCGGTCACGACCGTCCACCCGTCATCCCACATCGTCCACTCATGGGTGCCCAGGTTGAGCATGGGCTCGATGGTGAAGGTCATCCCCGGCTGCATCACCAGGTCATAGCCCGGTGCGGCGTCGTAGTGCGGAATCACCAGGCCCGAGTGGAACGCCGTCCCGATGCCGTGCCCGGTGAACTCCCGGACGACGCCGTAGCCGAACCGCCTGGCGTACGACTCGATGACGCGGCCGATGACGTTGATCTGCCGGCCGGGCTGAACGGCCTTGATGCCGCGCATCATCGCTTCGTGGGTGCGCTCGACCAGCAGCCGGGACTCCTCATCGACGTCACCGACCAGATAGGTGGCGTCGGTGTCGCCATGCACGCCGAGTCCGTCGCGAACCAGGTAGGCGGTGATGTCGATGTTGACGATGTCGCCGTCCTGGAGCGCCCGGTCATCTGGGATGCCGTGACAGATCACCTCGTTGACGCTGGTGCACAACGACTTCGGGAACGCCAGGCCACGACCTGAGCCCGGGTAGCCCAAGGTGGACGGGTAGGCGCCGTGGTCCAGCAGGTACTCATGGCCGACTCGGTCGATCTCATCCGTGGTGACACCGGGGGCGATCACCGCCGCGGCCGCGGCCAGCGCCCGGGCAGCCAGCCGCCCAGCCTCTCGCATCAAGTCGATGACCTGCGGGCTCTTCACCTCGGAGCCGGTGTAGCGGGCCGCCGCGGGCTGGTCGACATACTCGGGCCGAGGGATGGACGAAGGCACCGGGCGGCGAGGTGAGACCTGACCGGGCCGGACGCCGCTGGTGGCGGTAACCATGGGACAACTCTAGGGCCGCTGGTGCGGCGTTCGCGTACCGCCAGCCGGCGCCAGGATGGCGGTGGCCCAGAAACCGCGGGAAGGCAGGCACGCATGGCTCAGTTCTACTTCAACACCCGGACCGGACAAGTCGAGGAGCTCGCCCGCAAGAGCCAGGGAAAGCACCTGCTCGGGCCGTATCCCACCCGTGAGCAGGCCCAGCACGCTCTGGATCAGGCTCGGCAGCGCACCGAGGACTGGGACCGCGACGACCGGGAATGGGACAACGGGCGGGAGACAACCGGTGGCGAGTGACGAGAGCAACTGACCGGAGTGCGGACGACCAGGAGCGACGGACGGCACTACCGCGGGTGCGGTCCGCTGAGCAGATCGATGATTCGGCCGAGCCGACTCTGCCAGGACGGTTGATGGTCCGGTTGTCCCCGGCGTCCAGCCGACCCGCTCAGCACATGCTGGGCAAGCTCGAACGACGGTGGCAGGGCAGCGCCTTCGAGAACCCCATCCGGGATCCCGGTGACGCCGAGAGCGCCGGGGTTGGCGTCTCGCTGATCGTTGCTGGGTGATCCGGCGACCGAGGGTTCGCTCGGTGGCCGGTCAGCGACGTCCAGCGCCACACGCTCGTGCGCGAGCGCACCCAGGTGGTGGTCCCCGGCGTCCACGCTCAACACCGTGACACCGGTCCGTCGGGCATCTGCGACACGCTCCAGCAGCCGGTCGGGGGCTGAGTCCGGAGCGACGACCAGCACCGTCTCACCGCGTTCTGCGCGCTCGAGTCGTTCCAGGCCGATCGCCAGGTGCGCAGGAGCGCCGGGTGGTGGGCACCAGCGCACCAGCTGGGGGGCGATGTGGGGTTGCCCGGACAGCCGTGCCTCGTCGTCGAGGTGGGCGGCGAGGTGCCACGGTTCGACTCGTGGTGTACCGACCAGCAGCAGCCGCCCGGGACCGGACGTGTGCCTGACTGCTCGTCCCAGCTCGACCGCTCCACGCCACCAGTCGGTGTGCCGGAGAGCATCGCGCAGTGCGTGCACCCGGCTCGCGTCCATGCTCCGATGGTCGCAGGTCGCCGGCATGTGGTCGCTTTGGCGGCGATCAGCCCAGCTGGTGGAGCATTTCGTCCACACCGGGGTGCGCCGACCACGCGGGTGGGCCGCGACGTGGCACAGTGAACGGCGTGATCGGGACGGATGCCACGGGGCGGCGATGATCGGCATGTCATGGGTGGAGTCTCCGGGGCTACAGAGCTGGGCCACCGTCTTCGTCGCCATCTGCGTCCAGGCGTTGCCGTTCCTGGTGCTCGGAGTCGGGTTGTCGGCCGCGATCACCGCATTCGTGCCGACCTCGTTCTTCAGCCGAGTGCTGCCGAAGCGTCCAGCCGCGGCGGTGCCGGTGGCCGGCCTGTCCGGCGCGGTGCTGCCGGGCTGCGAGTGTGGATCTGTCCCGGTGGCGGCAAGCCTGGTGCGCAGCGGTGTGGCGCCGGCCGCGGCGCTGACCTTCTTGCTGGCCGCCCCGGCGGTGAACCCGGTGGTGTTGGTGTCCACCGCGGTCGCGTTCCCTGGCCGGCCGGAGATGGTGCTGGGTCGGTTCGCTGCGTCGCTGACCGTCGCGGTGGTGATGGGGTGGCTGTGGTTGCGCTTCGCTCGGCCGGGGTGGTTGCGCCACCCTCGTCGTCGGCACGTCGAAGGCAGCTCCCGCGCCGTGGTGTTCGTGGACGCCGCCCGGCATGACCTGCTGCACGCCGGCGGGTACCTGGTGGTCGGGGGACTGGTGGCGGCCACGGTCAACGTCGTCGTCCCGGATCGGGTGTTCGACGCGGTGGCCGATCGGCCGTGGCTTGCGGTGCTCGCCTTCGCGATCCTCGCCGTCGTGGTCGCGATCTGCTCGGAGGCGGATGCGTTCGTCGCGGCCAGCTTCGCCGGGATGTCGCCGGTGGCGCAGCTGGCGTTCATGGTGGTGGGGCCGGCGGTCGACATCAAACTCGTGTCGTTGCAGGCTGGGACCTTCTCCTGGCAGTTCGCGGCCCGATTCGCGCCGGTCACGTTCGTGACGGCGATCGTGGCGTCGGTGCTGGTATCCGTAGTGGCGTGGTGAGGGAGCGATGAGCGACTACGTGCAGGGTCTGATCCTGGCGGTGCTAGGAGTGGTGGTGCTGCGGGTCGCGCTGACCGGCGAGTACCTCAACTATGTGAAACCGCAGCTGCAGCCCTACCTGGTGGTCTCCGCCGGCCTGTTGGCGGTGCTCGGCGGGGTGGCGATCTGGCGGTCGATCATGCCGAGCGCATCTCTGCCCGACGCGGTCGAGTCCCGTCACGACAGTGCCGTGGGCGGTCGTGAGCACAGCACTGCCGTGGGCGGTCGTGAGCACAGCACTGCCGTGGGCAGTCGTGAGCACAGCGGACCTGAGCAGGACGGGCAGCGGCAGGACGGGCAGATACAGGGGCAGAGTGACGAGCACGGCGGGCACGAGCACGGCGGTCCGCGGGTCGGCTGGCTGTTGCTGCTCCCGGTGGTGACGTTGTTCGCCGTGGCCCCGCCGGCCCTCGGCGCCGATGCGGCGGCCCGCGACTCTGGTGTGGTGCGTGCGGCCCCCGGTGAGGAGCTAGCCGACCTTCCCGAGACGGCAGCCGGCGCGCCGCTGCCGCTCACCGTGCTTGACCTGTCGTTGCGATCTGCCGACCCGCAGACCGGCGGTCTGCGTGGGCGCCTGGTGCGGGTGGACGGTTTCGTCTCGGAGGGGCCAGGGGGCCGGTGGTACGTCACCAGGATGATGATGGCGTGCTGCGCGGCTGACGGGATCGCGGTCAAGGCGGAGGTGCGCGGAGCGGCGAGACCCCCGCTGGACAGCTGGATCCAGGTCGAGGGCATCGTCGCGTCGGCGGCTTCGGCTGACGGCGAGACGCCTCCGGCGATCCAGGTGCAGCGGATGCAGCCGATCCCCGTACCGCGTGAGCCCTATCTGTAGTCAGCGGGTCAGCTTGGGCAGGACGTGCGCGCCGAACACCTCGATCCACTCCTGCTGGTTGCGGCCCACGTTGTGCAGGTAGACCCGGTCAAAGCCGAGGTCGACGAACCGCTGGATCGCCGACCGGTGCACCTCCGGATCGCTGGAGATGACCATCCGGCCCTCGAAGTCCTCCGGGCGGACCAGCTGGGCCATCGCGGCGAAGTCGTGCGGGGAGCGGATGTCGGCTTTGCCGAACTTCATGCCGCCGTTCGGCCATTCGGTCATCGCGTTGGCCAACGCCTGCTCGTCGGTCTGCGCCCAGGACAGATGCAGCTGCAACACCTTCGGCATCGCGTCCGGGTCTTTGCCGGCCTCGCGCGCGCCGTCCGCGAACCGGGTGAACAAGCCGTCGATCTTCTCCAGCGGCGCGCCGACCGTGATGATCCCGTCGGCGAACCGACCGGTCTTGCGGGCGTTCACCGGGCCGGCGGTGGCCACCAGGATCGGCGGTGCCTGCTCCGGCATCGTCCACAACCGGGTGGTCTCCATCTGGAAGAACCGGCCGGCGTGCTTGACGTCCTTGCCCTCCAGGGACGCGGTGAAGAGCTTCGACATCAGCTCGATCGCCTCCCACATCCGCAGCGACCGCTCGCCCGCCTCCGGCCAGTAGCCGGGAACGATGTGCTCGTTGAGCGCCTCACCGGTGCCCAGGCCAAGCCAGGACCGGCCGGGGTACATCGCCTCCAGGGTCGCCGCGGCCTGCGCCACCATCGCCGGGTGGAACCGGAAGCTCGGGCAGGTCACACCTGGCCCGAGGTCGCCGCGAGTCCGCTCGCCGACGGCGGCTAGGACGTTCCACACGAAGCTGGCCTGCCCTTGCTGGGGCACCCAGGGCTGGAAGTGGTCGGCAGCCATGCAGCCGGAGAACCCGTGCCGCTCGGCAAGCTCAGTAAGCCGCACCGCCTCGGTGGGGTGGAACTGCTCCAGCATCGCCGCGTAGCCGACCGTGAGTGCGCCCATGACCCGACGCTAACCCGTGGCGGGTGCGGGTGCGCTGGTCAGGACTCGAAGGAGTGCTCAGCGGCCGGGAAACGCCCGGCACGGACGTCGTCGGCGAAGTCGGTGGCAGCGTGCAACAGGGTGCCGCGCAGGTCCGCGTAGCGCTTGACGAAGCGGGGCAACCGCCCGCCGCGCAGACCGGCCATGTCCTGCCAGACCAGCACCTGCGCATCACAGTCCGAGCCGGCGCCAATGCCGATGGTGGGGATCCGCAGTGCTTCGGTGACTCGAGCTGCCACCGGTGCCGGCACCATCTCCAGCACCAAGGAGAACGCGCCCGCATCCTGCAGTGCGCCCGCTTCGCGGACCAGCTCTTCGCCGGCATCGCCACGACCCTGCACCCGGTAGCCGCCAAGGGTGTGCTCGCTTTGCGGGGTGAAACCCAGGTGCCCCATCACCGGGATCCCTGCGCCTACCAGCGCCTCCACCTGGGGCACCACCCGGCGTCCGCCCTCCAGCTTGACAGCGTGCGCCAAGCCCTCCTTCATCATCCGGGTCGCGGACGCCAGGGCCTGGGTCGGCGATGCCTGGTACGAGCCGAACGGCAGGTCCGCCACCACCAGCGGCCGGCGGACGCTGCGGGTGACCGCTCGCACCAGTGGCAGCATTTCGTCCACGGTGATGGGCACGGTGGTCTCGTAGCCGAGCACGTTGTTCGCCGCCGAGTCCCCGACCAGCAGCACCTCGACGCCGGCCTCGGCGAACACCTCAGCGGCGTACTGGTCGTAGGCGGTGAGCACGACGAACCGCTCGCCACGTTCCTTCATCGCGACCAGGTGGTGGGTGCGGACCCGGGCCGGGGTGCCGGTTGCGGCCGTCGACACCGTGCCCGGTCCGGACGCATCGCTGGTCTCAAGACCATCAGGCCTGGCCGGGCCAGATCTGATGGGGCCGGAACCGTACGGGCCTGGCTGCTCGGGCTGGTGCTCGGTCACGTCAACTCCTCGCCTCGCTCGCGCGGTCGGTCGACCGGGTAGGTCGACCGGGTGGGTCGGTCAGGTGGTGGTTGAGGTGGGGCGGTGCTCGTCGGGTATCTGGTCGGCGCCGGCGGTCGGTCCTCGCGCCAGCGGCTGGTCACGGGCAACCGGCGGTCCCGGCCGAATGCGATGGCGGTGATCTTCGGCCCGGGTGCGAACTGCCGACGCTTCCACTCGGCCCGGTCCACCAGGGTGACCACCGCGTCCACCAGGTCCGCCGGGAAGCCGGCCTCCAGCAGCTCGGACCGGCCCTGGGCGCCGACCACGTACGCCTCCAGCACCTGGTCCAGCAGCTCGTACGGCGGCAGCGAGTCCTGGTCGGTCTGCCCGGGTCGCAGCTCGGCGGACGGCGGCTTGGTGATCGAGGACTCCGGGATCGGCGGTACCCGGCCTTGACGCTGCGCCTGCGCGTTGCGCCACCGGGCCAGCTGCCACACCAGGGTCTTGGGAACGTCCTTGAGCGGGGCGAACCCGCCGACGCTGTCGCCGTACAACGTGGAGTACCCGACCGCCAGCTCGCTCTTGTTGCTGGTCGCGAGCACCAGGTGGCCCTCAGCGTTGGACAACGCCATCAGCACCACCCCGCGAACCCGGGCCTGGAGGTTCTCCTCCGCGACGCCGGTGAGGCGCAGCTCGGCCTGGAACGCGTCCACCATCGGCGCGATCGGCTGCACCCGGTAATCCGCGCCGATCCGCCGGGCGAGCTCCGCGGCGTCGTCACGGCTGTGCTGGCTGGAGTAGGCGCTCGGCATGGAGATCCCGACGACGTTGTCGCCGCCGACCGCGTCCGCGGCCAGCGCGGCGACCACGGCCGAGTCGATCCCCCCGGACAGGCCGAGCGTCACCGAGCGGAAGCCGTTCTTGCGCACGTACCCGGACAGGCCGGTGACCAGCGCGTGCCACACCTCGCCCACCGCGTCGAGCTGGGGTGCGACATCCCCACGCAGGGCGGGCGGCGTCGAGGACGGTAGCGGCTGGTCGGTGAGGGTTACGTGCACCACATCGGGTACGGGAGCGGCCGGGTTCGTCGCGGCCGCCTGGGAATCCGGGTTCGTCGCGGGCATGTCCAGGTCGACGACCAGCAGGTGTTCGGTGAACTGGGGAGCCCGGGCCAGCACTGCGCCGCCCGCGTCGACCACGATCGAGTCGCCGTCGAAGACCAGCTCGTCCTGCCCGCCGACCATGTTGACGTAGGCCAGCGGGCAACCGGCCTGCGCTGCCCGACGGGCCACCAGGGCCAGCCGGGCGTCGTCCTTGTCCCGCTCGTACGGCGAGGCGTTCGGCACCAGCAGCAGGTCGGCCCCAGCGGCCCGGGTCAACGCGACCGGCCCGCCGTCCTGCCACAGGTCCTCGCAGACGGCCAGGGCGACGTCCACCCCCCCGATGCGTACCACGGTGAGGTCGTGGCCGGGCACGAAGATCCGAAACTCATCGAAGACCCCGTAGTTCGGCAGGTGGTGCTTGGCGTACCGGGCGGCCACCCGTCCCCGGTGCAGTACCCCGATCGCATTCTGCGGCAAGCCTTTCGGGATGCCGGTACGACCGTCCTCGCTGACCCCGTCGCCATCGGTGTCGGCGTCCCGGCCGGTGGCCCGGTCCACGAATCCCACCACCACTGGCAGCTCACCGAGGCCGTCCGCGGCCAGGTCAGCGGCGAGGCGCAGCAGGGCCGCGCGGGAGGCGTCCACGAACGAACGACGCAGCGCCAGGTCTTCGACCGGGTAGCCGGTGAGGACCATCTCCGGGAACGTGATCAGCTGCGCTCCGGCGGCTGCGGCCCGCGTGGCCCAGGCCCGGACCAGCGCGGCGTTGCCTGCCAGGTCGCCGAGCACGGCGTCCACCTGGGCCAGGGCCAGTCGCAGCTGCGGCACACCGTGAGCGTAGGACCAGCGGAGCGCCGTGGTGACCGGGACGCTCGTACGACGGCGCTCCGGCCCCGCCAGGACGTCGCCGCGTTCGTGGCGCTCCGGCTCGCCCGCTGGCGTCCCGGTTGGCAGGGTGCCCGCGGCGTACCCTCGACCGGTGGACGAGTCCGCCGTCTCTGACCTGCCGCCGGTGCGGTCCAGGTACGACGTGGTGGTGGTGGGCGGCGGGCACAACGGGCTGACCGCGGCGGCCTACCTTGCCCGGGCCGGTCGGTCGGTGCTGGTGCTGGAGCGGCTGGACCACCTCGGCGGCGCGGCCGTGTCGGCCCGCTTGTTTGACGGGATGGATGTGCGGCTGTCCCGGTACAGCTACCTGGTCTCGCTGCTGCCCCGCCGGATCCTCGACGACCTGGGGCTGCGCCTGCGGCTGGTGCGGCGTCGGTGGTCCTCGTACACCCCGGTGCCGGCCCGACCGAGCGTCGGGCTGCTGGTCGACGACCGAGACGACGCGGCCACGGCGGCGTCCTTCGCCCGGATCGGTGCGGCGTCGGATCACCAGGCGTGGCAACGGTTCTACGCCCGCACCAGGCAGGTGGCGCGGCAGCTGTTCCCCACACTCACCGGCCCGTTGCCGTCGGCGGCGCAGACGCGCGCCCTGATCGGCGACGAGAGCTGGGACCTGCTGGTCGGCCACCCGATCGGCCAGGCGATCGCCACCGCGGTCACCGACGACACCGTGCGCGGCGTCGCGCTGACCGACGCCCTGATCGGCACCTTCGCGGACGCCGACGAGCCGTCCCTGCGGCAGAACCGGTGCTTCCTCTACCACGTCATCGGCGGCGGCACCGGCCACTGGGACGTGCCGGTGGGCGGCATGGGCGCGGTCACCGCCGCGCTCGCGGACGCCGCCCGCTCGGCCGGTGCCGAGTTGCGTACCAGCGCCCGGGTGCGGGACATCGAACCGGTGGCCCGGCACGTCACGGTGACCTGGACCGAGATCGGGGCGGGCGGATCGGCCGAGACGGCAGCCGCCGCGGGCGACCTCGTCGACGGCGGTGAGCACACCGTCGACGCCGGGTACGTCCTGGCCGGGTGCGCCCCGGCCGTCCTGGATCGGTTGCTGCGTCGGTACCCGTCCGGCCCGGCGCCCAGCGGAGCCCAGCTCAAGGTCAACATGGTGCTGTCTCGGTTGCCGCGCCTTCGAGACCCCGAGGTCGACCCAAGCGCCGCCTTCGGCGGCACCTTCCACGTCAACGAGGGATATGAACAGCTGCGGACCGCCCACCGGCAGGCGGCTCGCGGGCTGATCCCGGACCTGCCGCCGTGCGAGGTCTACTGTCACTCGCTGTCCGACCCGTCCATCCTCGGGCCGCGGCTGCGGGCGGCCGGCGCGCACACGCTCACGTTGTTCGGACTGCACATGCCGGCGGAGCTATTCCGAACTGACACCAATGGTCGGACCGCCACCCGCGACGAGGCTCTTGCCGCCACCCTGTGCTCGTTGGACTCGGTGCTCGCCGAGCCGATCCAGGACTGCTTGCTCCATGCGCCATCCGGCGAGCCGTGCCTCGAGGCGCGCAGCCCGGTGGATCTGGAGCGGGAGGTCGCCCTGCCGGGCGGGCATATCTTCCACACCGACCTGTCGTGGCCGTGGGCCGAGCGCGACGACGAGGTCGGCCGGTGGGGCGTCGAGACCGACCACCCCCGGGTGTTGATCGCCGGTGCCGGCGCCCGACGGGGCGGTGGGGTGAGCGGCATCGGCGGTCACAACGCCGCCATGGCCGTCCTCGACGCCGACCGTTGATGCTGGTTGAGGTACGTCAGCCGGGGTCGACCGTGATAACCCGAAGCTCGCGAATGCCGGTGAAGTCGGCCGGATTGCAGGTGTGCACCGGCAGGTCACGGGAGATCGCGATCGCTGCGATCAAGGCGTCGTAGCTGCGGGCTGAGGTCTTGCGGCCACCGGATCGCAACGCAGCTGCCACCCGGCCGAACGCCCGCGCGGCCTCAGCGTCGAATGGCACGGCATCGAAGTCGGCTTCTGCCTGCTGCAGGTGGGCTTGCCTGGCCACCCGCTCCACGCGAGTCTTGGCGACCAGCGGGCCCACCGTCAGCTCGGCCAGCGTCACCGCGGTGATGAGCGGCTCCTGCGGCAGTGCCGCGGTGTCGGTGATGGATGGCAGAGCGATGACGGTGCTGGTGTCGAGGATGCCGCGCGGTTCGACCGTCTTCACAGAGTCGCGTCCAGCACTGCGGCGACGTCCTCCCGGAACTGCTGCTGTTCGACTTTCGGCAACGTACGCCACCGGTCGAGGATCGCTTGCATGCCGGCCCCGGGTGGGCGTACGGGACTTAACTCGGCCACCGGCTTGCCGGACCGGGTGATGGTGATCCGTTCGCCTCGGGCCGCGCGGTCCACGATGTCACCGCCATGGCTGCGCACGTCGCGGATCGATACCTCGGTCACCATCTCAGGGTATCACCGGTGAGACACGGGTCTCGGTCTAATGGTCAACACCTGCCCGGCTGTCGGCCCCGGTGCCCCGCCTACGATGACCCTCATGGATCGCCAGCAGGAGTTCGTGCTCCGCACCATCGAGGAACGAGACATCCGGTTCGTCAGGCTGTGGTTCACCGACGTGCTGGGCACGTTGAAGTCCGTGGCGATCGCACCCGCCGAGCTGGAGGGGGCGTTCTCCGAGGGCATCGGCTTCGACGGCAGCGCGATCGAGGGGTTCGCCCGGGTGTTTGAGGCCGACATGCTCGCCCGGCCGGATCCGAGCACGTTCCAGGTGCTCCCGTGGCGACGGGAGAACCCGGGCACCGCGCGGATGTTCTGCGACATTCTGCTGCCGGATGGCACCCCCTCGCCGGCTGATCCGCGGCATGTCCTCAAGCGTGCGTTGGCGAAGGCGGCGGACCTCGGCTTCACCTTCTACACCCACCCGGAGATCGAGTTCTTCCTCTTCGAGCAGGGCCGTGAGCCCGGCCGCCCCCCGGTTCCGGTAGACCAGGCCGGGTTCTTCGACCATGTGCCGCACGGCACCGCCCACGACTTCCGCCGGCAGGCAATCAGCCTGCTGGAGTCGATGGGGATCTCTGTGGAGTTCAGTCACCACGAGGGTGCGCCCGGCCAGAACGAGATCGACCTGCGCTACGCGGACGCGCTCACCACAGCCGACAACATCATGACGTTCCGTGCGGTGATCAAGGAGGTCGCTCTGGAGCAGGGCATCTTCGCCAGCTTCATGCCCAAGCCCTTGGCCGACCAGCCCGGATCCGGCATGCACACCCACCTGTCGCTGTTCGCCGGGGAGGGCAACGCGTTCCACGACGCGTCCGCGCCGTACCACCTGAGCCCGCTGGCTCGGCAGTTCATCGCCGGTCTGCTCCGGTACGCCACGGAGACGACCGCTGTCACCAACCAGTGGGTGAACTCCTACAAGCGGATCCTCGGCGGCGGCGAGGCCCCGGCGCATGTGTGCTGGGGGCACAACAACCGGTCCGCGCTGGTCCGGGTGCCGATGTACAAGCCGGCCAAGGGGCAGTCCACCCGGGTCGAGGTCCGGTCGGTAGATCCGGCGTGCAACCCGTACCTGGCGTTCGCCGTCCTCCTCATGGCCGGGCTCAAGGGGGTTGAGGACGCCTGCGAGCTGCCGAACGAGGCCGAGGACGACGTCTGGCGGCTCTCCGACGCCGAGCGCCGCAGCCTGGGGATCCAGCCGCTGCCAACCTCGCTGGCCGAGGCGATCGCGGCCATGGAGGGCAGCGAGCTGGTCGCGCAGACCCTCGGGGAGCACGTGTTCGACTTCTTCCTGCGCAACAAGCGCACGGAGTGGCGGGAGTACCGCACCCAGGTCTCCCAGTTCGAGCTGGACCGCTACCTGCCGATGCTGTGACCACTGTGGCGCTGCCTGCCTGGGGCTGGGTGCCGTCGGCGTTCGCCGCAGGGGCCGGTTCGCCGGAGCCGGACGCCGAGCGGGGTGAGCGGACCGTCAAGGACTGGCTTGAGGGGCGAGCCGGTTTCCGCGGATGAGCACCTCACTGCCGTCGAGCCGGCCCAGCAGTCCCGAAGGGCGGCTGGCCAGGCTGGGCTTCACCGACCCGGCCCAAGCCCAGGCGCTCCTCAGCGACCCGGCCCTGGCGGGTCTGGCGGACCCGCTGGAGGAGTTGTTCGAGGACGGGCCGCTGGTCGCGCTGGCCGAGGTTGCCGACCCGGATCTGGCCTTGCGCGGCCTGGTCCGGCTGATGGCGGCACTGCGGGAGCTGGTCGAGCGTGGTCCCGACGATCCCGGCGTGGTTCGCATCGACATCTCACACCTGGTGCAGGCGATCCGGGTGCCGGGTCCAGTGCGCACCCGGCTGTTCGCCGTCCTGGGCTCATCGGCGGCTCTCGCCGATCATCTGGTGCGGCACCCCGAGCAGTGGACGGCGCTCACCGAGAACCAGCCGTGGTCAGCCGAGGATCTGCGTGCCGACCTGCTGGTCGCGGTGGGCGCTGAGCCGACGGACGTCGAACCGACGGCCGTCGTCGGTGGTCCGCTGGGCCGGGACCGGTTGCGGGTCGCCTACCGCCGCCGGCTGTTGTCGATCGCCGGGCGCGACCTGGCTGCCGCCAGCCCGACAGCCGTGCTGCCGCAGGTGGGCCGCGAGCTGGCGGATCTTGCTGGTGCGGCGTTGGAGGCGGCGCTCGCGATCGCTCGTGCCGAGCTGCCCGCGGATCTCATCCCGTGTCGGCTCGCGGTGATCGGGATGGGCAAGTGCGGGGGTCAGGAGCTGAACTACGTCAGCGATGTGGATGTCATCTTCGTGGCCGAGCCGGTCCTGCCCACGAACCTGTCCGGCCACTCGCACGAGGCTGGCCACTCGCACGACGTCGTTGCGCCCGCGGCGGCGGGGGATGCGGTCCAGGCTGCGTTGCGCACCGCGACCCGGCTGGCCGCGGGGATCATGCGGGTCTGCTCGGCCGCGGGCGGCGAGCCCGCGCTGTGGGCGGTCGACGCAGCGCTGCGGCCGGAGGGTGTCCAGGGGGCGTTGGTGCGTACCCTGGACAGCCACCTGGCGTACTACCAGCGGTGGGCGAAGACCTGGGAGTTCCAGGCACTGCTCAAGGCTCGCCCGGTGGCCGGGGACCGGCTGCTGGGCGCCGCCTACGTCGATGCGGTCCGTCCGTTGGTCTGGCAGGCCGCCGAGCGTGCGGACTTCGTCCCGGATGTGCAGGCGATGCGTCGCCGGGTCGAGGATCACGTCCCGGTCCACGAGGCGGACCGTCAGCTCAAGCTCGGGCCGGGTGGGTTGCGAGACGTCGAGTTCAGCGTCCAACTCCTACAGCTGGTCCACGGTCGGGTCGATCCATCCGTCCGTCTGGCGCCCACGCTGGACGCGCTGGACGCGCTGGCCGTCGGCGGGTACGTCGGGCGCGACGACGCCGCTGCCCTGGACACCGCCTACCGCTTCCTGCGGGTTCTGGAGCACCGGCTCCAGTTGTTCCGGTTGCGCCGCACCCACCTGATGCCGACCGCCGAGCAGGATCTGCGCCGCCTCGGGCGCCAGCTGCAGCACCGGGTCGCGCCGGCCCGGGGGGTGGTCGCGCAGCAGCACGTGCAGGCCCGCGAGATCCGGCGGTTGCACGAGCGGTTGTTCTATCGGCCGCTGCTCGGTGCCGTCGCCCGGTTGTCCACCGATGAGGTCCGGCTCACCTCCGACGCCGCTCGCGCTCGGCTGCGGGCACTGGGTTATCAGGATCCGGCCGGTGCGTTGCGGCACCTGGAGTCCTTGACCGACGGCGTCAGCCGGCGGGCCGCGATCCAGCGTCAGCTGCTGCCGGTGATGCTCGGCTGGTTCGCCGACGAGGCCGACCCGGACGCCGGGCTGCTGGCCTTCCGGCGGATCAGCGAGGAGCTCGGCCGTACCCACTGGTACCTGAAGATGCTGCGGGACAGCGCATCCGCGGCCGAGCGGCTGGCGCATGTGCTGGCCCGCAGCCGGTTCGCCGCAGACCTGCTGGTCGGTGCGCCGGAGTCGGTGCAGGTGCTGGGTGACGACTCGGGGTTGCGCCCCCGGCCTGCTGAGCACCTGGCCGTCGAGGTCCGCGTGACTGCTGTGCGGCACCAGGACCCGAGGCGGGCGATCACCGCGGCGCGCGCGGTGCGCCGTCGCGAGCTGTTCCGGGTGGCGGCCGCGGACCTGCTGGGCGGCCTGCCGCTGAACGAAGTCGAACGGGCGCTCACGGATGTGGCCGTGGCGCTGGTGGACGCTGGTCTGGCGGTGGCCTGCCGGCAGGTCGAACGCCAGCGGGGGGGTTCGCTGCCGACTCGCCTGTTGGTGGTGGCGATGGGTCGGTTCGGCGGGGGTGAGCTGGGGTACGGCAGTGACGCGGACGTGATGTTCGTGCACGATCCGTTCCCAGGGGCTGCCCCGGACGACGCCCAGCGCGCGGCGCTCGCCGTGGTCGCCGAGCTGCGCCGGCTCCTGGCGGGTGCTGGTCCGGACCCGGCCTTGCAGCTGGACGCAGACTTGCGTCCGGAGGGCAGACAGGGGCCGGTGGTGCGGTCGTTGGCCTCGTACGCGGCCTACTACGCGCGCTGGTCGCTGGTGTGGGAGGCGCAGGCTCTGCTGCGAGCCACTCCGATCGCCGGGGACGAGGGGCTGGCCGCCCGCTTCAGCGACCTAGTGGCTCCGGTGCGGTGGCCAGCGGGCGGGCTGCCGGAGAGCGCGGTCCGCGAGATCCGCCGGATCAAGGCCCGGGTGGAGTCGGAGCGGTTGCCCCGGGGCATCGATCCGCACCGTCACCTCAAACTTGGCCGGGGTGGTCTGGCCGACGTGGAGTGGACCGTCCAGCTGCTGCAGCTGCAGCACGCGCACGACGTCCCGGCGTTGCGGCACACCGGGACCATGACCGCGCTTCGGGTGGCTGCCGAAGCTGGTGTGCTGACTGGTCAGGACGCCGACGTCCTGGCGGACGCCTGGACGCAGGCGTCCAGGCTGCGCAACGCGGCAGTGCTGTCCCGTGGCCGGCCCACCGACGTGCTGCCCTCGGACGTGCGGGAGTTGGACGGTATCGCCCGGGTCGTCGGATACCCGCCGGGGCAGGCAGCCCAGCTCGTCGAGGATCACGCCCGCCGCTCCCGACGAGCCCGGGCGGTCGTCGAACGGGTCTTCTACGGCTGAACCTTCTCCCGCTGACCGCTGACCGCTGACCGGCCGGCGAGGAGCAGCAGCGGCGCTGAAAGCCTACGAAGGCGAGCGGGGTGGTTAGGTGTCTCGGTGGCACCGGCCGGCGCCGAGCGCGGCAAGGCCCTGCAGATCCCCGGGACCGAAGGCCCATCTGCCGGTCTTACCGTGCATCAGCTCGGTGGTGGCGCGCACGTGCCCCAGCCCGACGACGTGCCCCAGCTCGTGCAGCAGGATGGCCCGCGCGGTGTCGGGGCGGCCGGCCGCCAGCAGACCGGCGAAGGCCTGGGCGTCCAGCGCGACCTGGCCGGTGACATAGCGGCGGGACTGCGGGCCGTCGGTCGCGATCGCGGTGCTGCCGCCCACCCCCGCGACGGTGCCGGCCAACGCCGGGAACTGCTTCTCGTCGGTCCAGGCGATCAACACCGGCGCCCACCGGTTCCCGTATCGGTCCGGTTGCCGAGCCACGCGATCCGCCCGCGCCGGCTCGTCGGTTTGCCCGTCCGCGACGAACGCCAGGCCGGTGGCGCGGCTGATCTCGTCGAATGCCTGCTGCACGAGGGCCAGCCCGCCGTCCGGCAGGTCCTGCTCGTTGACCACGTAGTGCACCGGTCGGCACGGGTCGTAGGTGACCGGGTCGCCGTCCGGCAGGACGGCCATGTACTGGTGCGGCCCGTGGGTTGTAGGGGTGACGACAGGCAACACCCGGGTGTGTCGTGCGTCCTTCGGCAGTGGAGGATGGTCGGAGCGGCCCAGACCAGCCGGCGACCAGGTCACGATCACGATCACGACGGTGAGCACCGCCATCGTCGCTGTGATCGCGATCGAGCGTCGACGGTGTCGCGGGGGCTTTGGCCAGACGACCTGCGCCTCAGCACAGCTGTCCCCGGTGGTGGGGACGGCTTCGTCGAACACCGGGTCGGCGGACGGCCCGGCCAACCAGGACCCGCTCGTGGCGGGTACCGCGCTGTCGGCCGGGGTGGCGACCGGGTGCACAGCCCGGTGGGAGGCGAGGTCGATGCCGTCGAGGCGGTCGAGCTCCTCCAAGCGCCGCATCATCTGCTCGTAGCGGCGTCGTGCCTGGCGCTCGGTGCTCACGCTCGCCCCTCCCACCGGTCGGTCTGTGCCAGTGGTGGGGATCGTCGACAGGATGGGGTGCCTTGAGCGGGGGAGCTGCTCGAGGACGTCAGCGCGGCGTTGGTCCACCCAGACGGCGCAGCGGCGCTGACGCCGCACTCACCTGCCCGGAGCAGCGCTGGCCGACGGACGCCGGGAGGCCGTCACGAGGTCGGCGTCCGGGTTTGCCGTGCTGCGATCTGCGGCCGAGGCGTTTATCGGGCTCGCCCGGGGCTCAGATGCCTTTGAGGTTGGTCCGGGGGAGGCGACGCATCGCGGCGGTGCTTTCCTGGTCCCGGAACTGCCAGTTGCCCTGGCTCCCGGTGACCGACCAGAACGGCATAAAAGCCACCGCCCGCCTGGTGCGGGCCAGGTATGCGTGGTCCGCGGCGATCAGCTCGGCCCGGCGGGCGTGCACCTGGTAGGCCGCCGGGAGCAGCCCGCGACCCCACTCGGTGACGGCAATCCGGCTGCCCTTGGGGATCAGGTCGAGCCACCGCTGGAAGCGCAGGTCCTCCTCCATCGGCAGCATCTTCTCGATCCGCTGGGCGTAGCTGTCGATGCCGTAGACGTCCACGTGGACCGGGTCGACGATGAACGCGCCGGAGTACCCGTTGCCGCCCTCGCGGTACTGCGAGCCGGCCGAGATCATGCCGACCTTGACCCGTCCTTCGCCCCCCTCGCGGATGGCTTGGGAGAACCGTACGAACTCCCGCCTGAACTGGGCGGAGGGGAGGTTGGGTTCGCCGGTGCCGGACAGCGACCCCTCCACCTCGTGCCAGTAGGTGGCGACCGTTCCCCGCGGCGCGGTGGCCGCCCAGGACCGCAGCGACTTCGGTTCCAGGTTCCGGAAACTGACCCAGTGGACGATCCTGCTGGGAATTCCCTTGTCCCGAAACCGGTCGGGGGTGGAGTCGTGGTCGTGGTAGACCCGGATGATCTCCAACCGGCCCAACTTCCGCTCAGCATCTTCCAGGTGGGTAAGGGTCGGCTGGGTCGGTCGGGCTCCGATCAGCACGGCACACCTCGCAAGGGTCCGGCCGCCTGGACGTGAGCTGGTTCGGTCTCGATCACCTGCAGCGGGATTGGGCAGGCACCTTCAACTACTGAGAGAGAGAAATCATTCACCTTCAGTAGTTTAGGGAGTGGGAGTCTCCTGCGGGCTCAATGGTTCGGGTTCAATCCAGTGGTCGAGGCTCAATCCACCGTGGCCGCGATGGCTTCGATCTCGATCAGCCACTCGGGCTCGAGCAGCTGAGAGCAGACGACGGTGCGGGCCGCCACGTGGTCACCGAGATGTCGGCGAAGAATGGCCACGTTCGCCGGGTCGAATGACGGATCGGCGAGGTAGCAGCGCAGGCTCACCAGATCCGCGTAACCCATTCCGGCACTGCGCAGCGCGGCGTCCAGGTGCGCCCAGGCCAGCTCGGCCTGAGCCTCGAAGCTGGCGGGCATCGTCGTCCCGTCCTGTTCGAACCCGTTGAGGCCGCTGATGTGCAGGGTGCGTGCCCCGGCCGGGACCTCCACCGCATGGGCGTAGTTGTTGTACGGCGGGAACGACTCGGCGGGATTGTGCGGGATGAGCGCCATGGCGGTGATCCTCCCATGTGGGTCACCAGCCGTCGGCGTTCGTCACCCCGAGCCGCGGTGCCCCGTTGATGAGGCCGGACAGGTCCAGGGGTCGGATCGGCGAAGGCGATCAGCGCCGTTACGCCAGCACTAGCGCGATCACTGGGTGCCGCAGCATCGGCAGTGCAGCGTCTGGGCGCATCGTGATCCGTTGCGCTAGAGGTACTCTGTGCCCGCTCCACCTAGGCGGCTGAGCACCGCCAGCTGCCGGCGGCACGGTCACCAAGCCGAGTACGGTGGCGATGAGAATGGCGCTGATCGTGTTGGCGCGCTCGAGCCCGTTCCCTCTCATGCGCTGCTCCCGAAGACTCTTGTGTGGCGACGCCCGCCCCTATAGCGTCAGGGAGGCTCACTGGTCGCTGAATGAATCGGCCACGACCTGGCGGTGCGCAAGCCGAGCGTCGTCACAGCGGATCCAAGGGGGCAATGCGAGATGAGGAAAGAGGAAAGGTGCCTTCCCATCACGCGTGAAGCACGTGACAGCGATGCTGTGGTGTGTCGGATCGATGACAGCGGCGACTCTCGCGCAGCCGGTGCTGGCTTCGGAGAGTCGGGCCGCGGTCGTATCGGCGTCGCAGCGCCAGAATAGCGAGCCCGGCCTCCACACGGTCGAGCTCGACCACCCGGTGTCGGTCGAGGACGCCGTCCGGTTGACCAGTCAGCTGGACGTCCCGATCGTCGAGTTGCGGATGACGGGGGCCGGCGTCCTGGGAGGTCTCGTCCCATCATCTGGTGAAAGCCCGGCGGCCCAGGCATTGTGGGTCGAGTCGGCGTTCACGGCCCGTTTCGGACGCGCGCCGGCTGTGTCGGCTGTTGTGGTGGAGGCTGATGGCGGGAGCGTGGTCGACGAACGGGTACGTTCCACTCTCACTGCAGCGGCACCGGCGCGCCTGACAGACACTCCAGGCGGCATGTCGGCGCCCGTCACCGGATTGATCAGGGGGAGGACCATCGGGCCGCGGCAGGCTCCGCAAGACTTCGATTCGCACTTTCCGTCGTCCTGGGTTGGGCTGGCCTACACCAGGCGCGGTCCAGGCCCGCCGAGGCGTGCCACGGACAACAACTTCCTCTATAACGCCAGATTCGGCGCCCGGCCGTCCAACTTCCCAGACGACTGGGGCCTCGAGATGGGGATGACGCTCTACAACCCGGCCCTCAGCGGTCTGCCGCGGCCGGCCTGTGGGCTCGACGGCGGCGATTCGGACGACGACTTCTGGGCCAAGACGTGGAACACCAACGGAGCGGTCTGGGGGACTAACGTGCCACCCGGGTCGGCACCCTACGCTGACTACAACATCCAGAGCGACGACTGCAACGCCAACTCGCTCGAGCTCGGCATCGGCTTTCCCCGGGCGCTCCGGCAGGGCGTTATCTACGTGGTGTTCTCCGAAACCGGCGCGGGTACCCAACCCCGCTCACCCATGTCGGCGAGCATGGCGTTGAAGAGCAACGACTGCAACAACATTGGTAGCGCCCCCAATACCGACTGCATGGGCCTCAACACCCGGCGTCGTCCACCCGCTGGCGTCGAACCTACCCGACCCTTAGTTGGCCGTGGCCGGGGATGGACTGTGCCGGCGTGCTTCCAAAACTTTGACGGGAGCGACGCTCCAACGAGGACGCCCAACGGGGGCACCGTCCCTGGCGGGCCACCGTGCCCGGCCTGACGCGGCACGAAGGGCATCTGCCGACATCTGCTCCGCATCGACAGCGGCTGAGCCAGACGTGCGGTCGCATCGAGATGGCGAGTCGCCGATGATGCCGGACAGGTCGGCGAGACGTACGCCCAGGGCGGCTTCCGCGCTACTTGTGCTCCTTCTTGCGCTGCAGGGCGCGCTCGTCCTGGCCGCGCTCGTCCAGTGGCCGCTCGCGGCCATGCGGTGTGAAGAGCAGTGGATCTCGGGTCTGGAAGGGTCGTCCTTCTCGCGTGAAGTGCACTGGGAGTCCGTGCATTGCCGGTACGACAACGGAGGCTCGTACCCGGTCGACATCAGGTACCCGTTAGAGGGTGCTGCCGCGGGAGCCCTTCTCGGGTCGACGGCGATGGTCGTGACGCTGGTGGTCCTATGGCACGTTCACCGAACATTCCGGCCGAGTCGGCCGGCTGACGCGTGACCGCAACGGACCGTGGCCAGCTCCGCCTCGATCTCTCACGAGAAGAGGCGCTCTCACGAGAAGAGGCGCTCTCACGAGAAGAGGCGCTCTCACGAGAAGAGGCGCTCTCACGAGAAGAGGCGCTCTCACGAGAAGAGGCGCCATACCTCGCAGTCAATGGCGGTCGGCGCTCATCCTGGCCCAAAGAAACGGTGGCTGCCCTGGAACCGTCCACCAAGGGCAGCCACCGATGTGACGAGATCAGGCGAGTGAGGTGCCCGCCCGATGATCAGACGTCGTAGTACAGCTCGAACTCGTGCGGGTGCGGACGCTGACGGATCGGGTCGACCTCGTTCTCCCGCTTCCACTCCACCCAGGTTGAGATCAGGTCGGGGGTGAACACGTCGCCCTCGGTGAGGTAGTCGTGGTCCGCCTCCAAGGCATCCAGAACCTCAGGCAGCGAGCCAGGTACCTGCGCAATGGTCGCGTGCTCCTCCGGGGGCAGCTCGTACAGATCCTTGTCGACCGGCTCCGGTGGCTCGATCCGGTTCTTGATGCCGTCCACCCCGGCCATCAGCATGGCCGAGAACGCCAGGTACGGATTGCTCGACGGATCCGGAACGCGGAACTCGATCCGCTTGGCCTTCGGGTCCGTCCCGGTGATCGGGATCCGCACGCATGCGGATCGGTTCCGCGCCGAGTACACCAGGTTGACCGGCGCCTCGAAGCCAGGGACCAACCGGTGGTAGGAGTTCATCGTCGGGTTGGTGAAGGCCAGCAGCGATGGCGCGTGCTTGAGCAGACCGCCGATGTACCAGCGGGCGGTGTCCGACAGGCCGCCATAGCCGCGCTCGTCGAAGAACAGCGGCTCGCCGCCCTTCCACAGCGACTGGTGGCAGTGCATGCCGGACCCGTTGTCACCGAACACCGGCTTCGGCATGAACGTCGCGGTCCGCCCATTGCGGTGCACCACGTTCTTCACCACATACTTGAACAGCATGACCTTGTCGGCCGAACGAGCCAACGAGTCGAACCGGTAGTTGATCTCGGCCTGGCCAGCACTGCCCACCTCGTGGTGAGCCCGCTCCACCTCGAGCCCGACGGCGTCGAGCTCGGCGACGATCTCGTCCCGCAGGTCGGCGAAGTGGTCCACCGGCGGCACCGGGAAATAACCGCTCTTGTACGGGGTCTTGTGGCCGAGGTTGCGCCCGCCCTCGTCCCGACCGGTGTTCCATGCTCCCTCGATCGAATCGATGGCGTAGAAGCCGCCGTTCGGCTTGGTCTCGAAACGAACGTCGTCGAAGACGTAGAACTCGGCCTCCGGGGCGAAGAACGCGGTGTCCGCGATACCCGTCGACTTCAGGTAGGCCTCGGCCTTCGCCGCGACTTGACGAGGGTCGCGGCTGTACGGTTCGTCAGTCAGCGGGTCGACGATGGAGAAGTTGAGGTTGAGCGTCTTGCGGACCCGGAACGGGTCCAGGTAGGCGGTCGAGACATCGGGGATCAGCTTCATGTCCGACTCGTGGATCGCTTGGAAGCCCCGGATCGACGAGCCGTCGAACATCTGCCCGGTGGTGAAGAAGTCCGCGGTGACAGACGCCGCCGGCACGTTGAAGTGCTGCATCACCCCCGGCAGGTCGCAGAAGCGGACGTCGACGAATTCCACACCCTCCTGCTTGATGTAGGACATGACCTCGTCGGTACTGCTGAACATCCGTCCTCCTCATGAGACCTGGGTTGGGCTTTTCGACGCTAAAGATCAGCGATCACGCATCAGTATCCCGAGTGTTTCTCATGAGTTACGAAGCCCACGAGGGTGTGTCTCGCTAGTGACTGCCCGAGAAGGGAGGGATCACCTGCCGGGTGGCCGCATCCCTCGTACCCTTGTTCCGTGGTCGATCGAGCGCAGAACAAGGTGTCGGGGCTCGCCGCTGACCCTGGCAACGACGAGTACCCCGGCAAACGGCTTGGCCTACCTCAAGACGGGCACGGCTCGGTCGCCGGTTTCGGGCGGCGGGTGGTCGCGGTGTTCATCGACTGGTTCCTTGCGCTGCTGATCTCGTCGGCCGCATGGGGCGGTTCCGACCCGACGGTTCGGCAAGCTGCCACGCTTGGGCTGTTCGCGATCATGCACGTGGGGTTGGTCGGCACCTTGGGGGGCAGCCCCGGGCACCTGGCCATGGGCATGCGTGCCGTCCGGATGGACGGCAGTGCAGCTGGTCCAGCGCGTGCGCTCAATCGCACGGTGCTGCTCGTCCTAGTTGTGCCGGCGCTGGTCTGGGACCGAGACCAACGAGGACTTCACGATCGATTCTCGGGAACGATCCTGCGCCGGGTGTGATCACGAAGTCATGAGTGACACGTACGACCGCGGTTCAGCTGGCGCGTGGGGCAGTCGCCGCCGCTGCCTCGTCGGTGCGCGCAGCGGGGATCGTCAAGTGGGCAGCGGTGAGGTCAACGTGGACTTGGTCTCGTCGGGCTCGTTCTGCTTCGACGGCGACAGCCGCGTTCGCAGTTGCCGTCGCGGCGAGCAAGGCATCCGCTCGTCGCACCCACATTCCCATAATCCGCAGGGCCTGGTTGGTCATCACGGGCTGAGCCACCGGAACCTCCGCGCTGTTGGAACGTCGGCTTACCACGCTAGTGGACCTGACCTGCGTTTCGGGGGTGTCACCGGGCATGACATTGAGGGAAAGGCCTGCGACAGGCGGTGATCGACAGACGATGAGGACCTCATAGCGCGCCGCAGAATTCGCCTTCGGTCAGCTCATGACGGTTCGCGATAAGCAGGATGTCAGCGACCGCGTAAACCGCGACGGTCCGGCCGGACCCGTACCGGGTCAATTCCCTTGGGAACTGGGGCCTGAAGGCCGCCAAGCGCGGTCAACCGCTTGTTGACCGCGGCTGCCTCGTGTTTGGTCAGCACCGGTCGCAATCGCCGCATGGTCCTGACCAGGCGCCGGACCCGGACGTCGGCCTCTCCGGTGCCCACGCGGAGCACGGTGACCGGCACCGACGGCAGGACCCGAGCAACGCGCTTGCGCTCCTTCTCACCCAAGCGCTCAGCGCGGCCTCGCGGTCCCTCGACGATCAACACGACTCCAGCTCGGCCGACTGCGCGGAACACCAACGCGGCGTTGGCGATGTCGCCTGGACGAGTGGCCTCGGCTGCCACCGGCTCCTGGGAGTGGTACCAGCCGCGGCGTAGCGCTTGCAGGGCCGCGCCGCTTCCGCCGGTCTGCCCCTCCAGGCGGGTGTACGCGGCGCGCTCGGTTCGCCGGGCCATCACGATGACGGAGGCCAGCAGCGCTGTCGGCGCCCCTAGCACCGTCAGGTATACGGGGTGCCCCACCACGACCCCGATGACGATGAAGACCGCCAGCACGACGACGAACGCCAGCAGCATCCACCAAACCCCCCGCGGATCCAGCTGGCGTGCCTGCCGGAAGGCCACCCCTACCTGACGGATCCAAGCAAACCGCTTCTTCTTGGGGGTTTCGGCGGGTGCGGTGCGGGCCATCGGGATCCTCGGGTCGATAGGGCGTCAGTGCGCTGAACTGGCTGGTTCGTAGGCCGGCGTCATGACCTGATGGGTAAGAGTAAGACCGGCGCGATCAACGCCCGAGCACGCTACTCGCCTCTTGACGGGCCGGACCTTCAGACCCCAGCGGGGCCAGCAGCGGTGGAATCACGTCACCCCGGTGGCGAAGTGCCTGGGCGTACAGGCGGCCGGCCCGGTAGGAGGACCGCACCAGAGGGCCAGCCATCACCCCGGCGAATCCCAGGTGCTCAGCGTGCTGGGCGAGATCCGCGAACTCCTGCGGATCCACCCAGCGCTCGACCGGATGATGTCGCGGGCTCGGTCGCAGGTACTGCGTGATGGTCACCAGGTCGCATCCGGCCGCGTGCAAGTCGGCCAGCGCCTGCTCGACCTCCGCAGAGGTCTCGCCCATCCCGAGGATCAGGTTGGACTTGGTGACCAGGCCGGCCTCCCGGGCCATGGTGAGCACAGCCAAGGACCGCTGATACCGGAACGCGGGTCGGATCCGTTTGAAGATCCGCGGCACCGTCTCCACGTTGTGCGCGAAGACCTCCGGGGTGGCGTCCAGAACCTGCCCGACCAGCTCTGGGCGGCCGTCGAAGTCCGGGATCAGGATCTCTACGCCGGTACCAGGATTGATGGTGTGCACCTGCCGGACGGTCTCGGCGTACAACCAGGCGCCCCCGTCTGGCAGATCGTCGCGGGCGACTCCGGTGACCGTGGCGTACCGCAGCCCCATGGTGCGCACCGACTCCGCGACCCGCCGTGGTTCGTCGACGTCCAGCGGCGCCGGTCGGCCGGTGTCGATTTGGCAGAAGTCGCAGCGCCGGGTGCACTGCTCACCGCCGATCAGGAACGTGGCCTCGCGGTCCTCCCAGCACTCAAAGATGTTCGGACAGCCGGCCTCCTGGCAGACGGTGTGCAACCCCTCGCGGCGAACCAAGCTATCCAGCTGCGCGTACTGCGGCCCCATCGTCGCCCGGGTGCGGATCCAAGGCGGCTTCCGCTCGATCGGGACCTGTGCATTGCGTGCTTCCAGGCGCAGCATCCGTCGGCCCTCAGGGGCGATCGTCACGGGAACTCCTCGACCTACACGGTCCGCGGGGGTCTCCCGGGACGCATCTACGGTACGCCGCGCTCGTCGGAGCCTGGTGTGCCGGTGGGGCTCGTGTGACGCGACGCTGGTAGCGGGCGGAAGCTGAAGAGTAGTGGTGGTCCGGTCGATAGCTGAGGTACCGCGCCTCGTCCGGGTCTGGCGAGCCGGTGCACCCACAACCCGACCTCTCTCGTGGAGACCGCCATGGCTGTGCACACCACGCCGATGCCCGCCACCGTGGTCCGGGGCGCCAACCCCGTTCGGCGGCCCGTGGACCAGATGCCGGTGCCGCGCCCGGTGCTGCGCGCCACAGCCTGGTCGTCGTTCCTTGGCTTGGCCACCGGGTTGGTCCTCGGCGCGATCACGCAGGCGCGGGAGCACGATCGGGGGTGAGAGCCCATCCGACGTCGGCGAGCGCCTGGCGCATCTGACGTTCAACAGCAGACAGCACATGCTGGACGCTGACGTGCTGCCCGAGCTCACCTGTCAGCGACGTGACGCCGGCGTCCGCGATCCCACAGGGAACGATCGTTGAAGCCCAGGACAGGTCACAGTCGCAGTTCAAGGCAAAGCCGTGCATGGTGACGCCCTGAGACACCCGGACGCCGATCGCGCCCACCTTGCGAGCGGGGCCTCGTTCGTCAGCTGCCACCCACACTCCGCTTCGACCCTCGATGCGCTGGGCGTTCAGGCCGAGTTCCGCGCACACGGCGATCATCGCGCCCTCGAGCCGGCGAACGTATGCGACCACGTCCATCGGCTCAGGCAGCCGGATAATCGGGTAGCCGACCAGCTGCCCCGGACCATGCCAGGTGATCTTGCCTCCCCGGTCCACGTCCACCACCGGGGTGCCGTCAACCGGGCGCTCGTGGGGGTGGGCGCGTTTGCCCGCCGTGTAGACAGGTCGGTGCTCCAGCAACAACAGGGTGCCCGAGCGGTGTCCGGCGACCACCTCGGCGTGTACCGTGCGCTGCCGCTGCCAACCCTCCAGGTAAGGCACCAAGTCTGGGGCGAATCCGACGTGCTCAACGTTGAGGTCGGCATGCGTGGACATGGGTTCCACGGTACGCCCGACGCAGGTGCGTGGACCGCGGCGGTCCGGTCACGCGGGTCTGATCACCGGGGGCCTGGTCACTGAGGGGTCTGATCACCCTGGGCGGACTAAGAAACGGTGGTGGACGTGGATGGGGGAGCGGGCGGAAGAAGAAGGGAAGGCGGGAGGCCGAGGTGTGCGAGCACGGCGCGAGCGACCCGACGACCGGAGACCAGCGCGCCTTGCACCGACGCGGTGTCCCGGTGATCACCGGCGACGAACAACCCGCCACCGAGGTCGACCGGGCGACGTAAGGGGTGTGGCGGTGGTGCGGCCGGCAAGGCATGGCTGATCGGATAGCTGGCCACTAGCTCCCAGCCGCGGGGGTCAGCCCCGTAGACCTGGGAGAGCTGAGCGCGAACCGCGCGCTCAGTAGCGGCATCGTCTCGGGCGCCGAGCACCGTGCTGGCCACCAGCGCCGGGCCGGCCGGGTCTCGGGCACCGGCACCGACATAGCTGGGCGCCACGTTCGAGACCACAGCGGTGTTTACCACCGGACCTCGCCGATCACCGTCCAGGTGCAGCATCCGTGACTGGGTCGGTGCCTGACCAGCCAGGTGGTAGAAGGTGGTCAAGCCTCGGAACGGGACACTCGGCAGTGGGCACAGCTGCTCGGCGGAGCGGCCATCGGTGGCGACCACAACAGCACGAGCCTGGATCGCACCGTCGTCGGTGACGACCGATACCCCGCCGAACGATCGCGCGACCTGCGTCACCGACGTCCCGAGTCGCAGGACATCAGGCGGAAGCCGAGCTGCCAACTGTTCAGGGACCGCCTGGATCCCACGTTCGGGCAGCGCGGGACGACCGCGGACGAATGACCGCATCACCAGGTCGACGAACCGGCGGGACGTCTCTTGACCGTCTTCGGCGAGTACGCCGGCCAGGAACGGCTCGACCACGGCGGTGCGCAGCCGGCCGTTCACCCCCCAGCGGTCCAGGGCTAAGGCCAGCGGCTCGTCATCGGCCCGCTTCAGCCGTCCAGGATCGCCGTAACCGGCCCGGACCGCCCAGACAGCCAGCGCCACCTTCTCCCGTACGCTTCCCGGCGCTCGCAGGCTGGAGGGCACCCACCGGAGGGTTCGTCGTGGGTCCCCTAATACCGAGCGTTGCCCGTGGTAGGCGACCACCACGCCGGCGGCGAAGGGCTGGAGCGCCAACGCTGGTACGTCCAGCAGGCGACCGACGGCCGGGTACGACGGATTGAGCAGCTGGAACCCGCGGTCGAGCAGCAGCCCATCGAGCCGGTCGGTCCGCACCCGGCCGCCGACGCCGTCGGAAGCCTCGACCAGGCACGTCGTCAGACCGGTGTCGGTGAGGGCAGTTGCTGCCGTCAGGCCTGCCAGTCCAGCGCCCACGACGACGACATCGGCCCGCGAGGGGAGGGGTTCAGTCACCTCAGCGGGCCGGACGCTCGACTTTGACGATCATCCGGACCAGAGCCGTTCGTGCCCGATCGAGGTGCTGGGTCAGCACCTCGGCGGCTCCGTGCGGGTCGCCGGCATCGATCCGCGACAGGATCTCCGCGTGCTCGTTGGCGACCACCCGAGGCTCGATGACCCGATGAAGCTGCCTCGTGGCCAGGCACAGCTGGGCTTCGCTGAGGGTGGTTGCGTACATCCGGCTGAGCCGGACGAACCCGACCGCGTCGGTCAACGCTCGGTGGAAGTTCATGTCCGCGTCCAAGATCTCGGCCAGCGATGCGTCCCACCCCCGTCCGCGCAGCGCAGCAACCGCTTCGATCGCCCGCTGGGGGACGAGCCGTTGTTCGGCCAGCCGGCGGACAACCTGTTGTTCGATCAGGATCCGGGTGTCGTAGATGTCGTGCACGTCGTCGGCGAGGAACACCGGTACTTGGGCGCTGCGGTGAGCGCGTCGTTGCAGCAGCCCGGATGCGGCGAGGCGTTCGATCGCGGCCCGGGCGGTCGGCCGGGCCACTCCCACCGAGGAGGCGACGCCGTTCTCGGTGAGGTGCGCCCCAGCGGGGATCTCGCTGGTGAGGATCCGCTGGCGCAGCCGCTCGGTGAGGGCATCGACCAGCGATCTCGGGCCTCGTGGCACGTTCATGGTTCTCCCCCGGGCCATCGTCGCGGGCTCGGTCAGCCTACGGGTCGGCGCTGGACCCTGTGGACAGCATCAGCACAGGTGGTCTGCTTTCGCACATGCTGATGGTGTGACTCGCGCCCCATCCAGTTCCTCAGGTCGAGCCAGTTCCTCAGGTCGAGGTCACGGCGATATGGGTCGCCCAACGGGTGATCAGGTGCACCTCGATCTCCGATCACGGCCGAGGATCCCGGGGTACCGGGTGGGCGAGATGCTCGGTGTTGGCGGGTCGTCGACGGTGTGGCAGGCTGTCCCGGAGCGTGGCCGCTCGGCGGTCCGCGACTCGCAGGTTGCGGTCAAGGTGGTGGTCGCCGGGGTAGACGCGGAACGGGAGGTCGCCGTTCTGCGGACGGTGCGCCACCCGCACGTCATCCGGCTGCATGACGTTGTCCCGCTGGACGACGACCGATGGGCTCTGGTGACCGACCTCGCCGAAGGGGGATCCCTGGCGGACCTGGTAGCAGCCCGGGGCCATCTGACCAGTGCGGAGACCGTGTCGGTGGTCGCACCGCTTGCCCGGACGTTGGCTGACTTGCATGCCCAGGGGGTCGTGCACGGCGACCTGGCACCCGGGAACGTGCTGCTCGATCGTGGCGGTCGTCCGGTGTTGGGCGACCTCGGCACGGTCCGGGTCACCGGAGTGCCGCGACCAGCAGTATTCGGTACTCCTGGCTACGTCGATCCAGTCGTCCTGGCTGGTGGTGCGGCGGGGCCAGCGAGTGATGTCTACGGGTTGGGTGCGGTGGCGTGGTTCACCCTCATCAGCCATCCACCTGACCCGGTGCCTCTCCGGCTCCCGCTAGCGGACCTGATTCCGGAAGCTCACCGGGGGGTGGTAGGCGCCGTCGAGTCTGCTCTCGATCCGGATCCCGATCGGCGGCCAGATGCTCGCGAGTTCGCCGACGCGCTACGGACAGCCACCGCTGCTGTCGAGGTGTGGCGGCCTGCCGATACCTCCGCAGTAGGGGGACTTACCTACCGGCTTCGGGCAGCGGCGACCGATCAGGCCGAGTTGTACCAGCCGCAGCATCGCCGGTCGAGACCTCCCCGCAGACTCGGCCAGCGGGTGGCGTGGCAGATCGCTGGAGCGGTTGCGCCGCTCGCCGTCCTGGGTGCCGTGGGCGGGCTATTGGTGCATGACGGATCGCTGTCAGATGCGGGGCGTGACACCGCGGCGCAGTCACGTCCAGCCGTCATCGCTCCCGGCGTGACGGCGGTGGACGGGCGTGCTTCCCGCGCCACCGGTGGGCATGAGATGTCGGAGCGAGCCTTGGGGCTCGTGCTGTCCGCCATCGCCGCAGATCGCACCCGGGTGCTTGCTGGTTCCGCGTTGCCAGGGACGGTTGTCGAAGGTCAGACGGCCGCCGACGCTGAGCGCCTGAAGGAGCTCGGTCTGCGATACCGCGGCCTGCGTCTGGCACCAGCCGATCCGCGCATCGTGCGTACGGCGGCGCGTTGGACCACGGTACGCGTTCGGTGGGACTCCTCCGCGTTCGACGTCGTCGATCGGCGTGGCCGGGTTCTGCGATCCGAACCGGCTCGGCGCGGGCAGCCGGTGCTCATGAAGCTGTGGTGGAACGGGCGTCAGTGGGTGGTGGATCGGGTCACCGGGACATGACCCACCGAGCTGCGGACTCCAGGTCCGAGTGGACGAACGAGAACCCAAGCTCATCCAACCGAGCCGGCAGCAGCCGGCGGTCGGCAAGGATGGTGTCGGCAAACTCGCCCAGAGCGGCGCGTAGCGCGAACCCCGGGACCGGCAAGATCGACGGACGCCGAGCGGCCGCGGCCAAGGCAGCCATGATGTCCTTCTGCGGTGCCGGTGCGGGAGAGGTCAGGTTGATCGGCCCGCCCAGGCCGCCCGCAGCGGCGTGCTCAACCACCAGAGTTGTCGCCGCGACGTGGTCAGGAAGAGTGATCCAGCTCCACCACTGCCGGCCCGACCCGAGCGGGCCGCCAAGCCCGATTCTGGTCAGTGGCCCGACCCGGCCCATCACCCCGCCACGGCGGGACAGGACGAGCGAGGTGCGCAGGTGGGCCGTCGTGATACCGGCGCTTTCGGCCGGCTCACTACTCGCTTCCCATGCACGGCACACGTCCGCGAGAAAGCCTTCACCGGCCGGGGACTGCTCCGTGACCGGCGCCGTGGACGGCCGGTAGTAGTCCTGCCCGGATGCGCACACCAGCGCCCGGGGAAGCGGTTCGAGGGTGCCGAGCGTGCGAGCCAGCAACACGGTGGAGTCAACTCGCGATCGGACGATCGCCTGCCGGTAGGCGGCCGTCCAGCGGTGATCGGCAACCCCGGCACCCGATAGGTGCACGGCTGCCTCGACGCCAGCCAACGCACTCGGGTCAAGCCGGCCCGCCGCCGGGTCCCAGAACACCTCACGGGCGCTGGTCGGCGTGCGTCGCACCAGGGTGACGACCTCGTGCCCACGTTCACGCAGATGCGGCACCAGCGCTGAGCCGATCAACCCGGACGCGCCTGAGACGACGATCCGCATGGCTTCACACCCCCAAGTCGGCCTCGAAGGCTCCCTCTTCCAGTCGTTCCTTGACTGTGGTAAGGAATCGAGCTGCGTCCGCACCGTCGACGATCCGGTGGTCGTAGCTGAGAGCCAGGTACACCATGGACCGGATGGCGATCGTCTCGCCGCCGTCCGCGTCGGTGACCACCACTGGGCGCTTGACCACTGACCCGGTCCCGAGGATCGCGACCTGAGGCTGATTGATGATCGGGGTGTCGAACAGCGCCCCTCGGCTCCCAGTGTTGGTCAGCGTGAAGGTGCCGCCACCCAGCTCGTCCGGCCCGATCGAGCTGGCACGTGTGCGCTCTGCCAGATCCGAGATCTTGCGGGCGATGCCGGCGATGTTGAGGTCCCCAGCTTCTCGGATGACCGGGACGATCAAGCCCTTGTCGGTGTCCACCGCGATACCGAGATTCTCCTGGGCGTGGTACGTCACCTCGTCGTTGTCGATGCTCGCGTTGAGCACCGGATGAACCTTGAGCGCTTCGACCGCGGCCTGCGCGAAGAACGGGAGGAAGGACAGCTTGACGCCTTCGCGGGCCTGGAAGTCGTTGCGAGCCCGAGCCCGCAGGCGAGCGATCTTGGTGACGTCCACCTCGACGACGGTGGTCAGTTGGGCGGCCGTCTGGAGCGACTCCACCATGCGCTGGGCGATCAGCCGACGCAGTCGCCCCATCTTCTCGGTCGTCCCGCGCTTGGCCGAGACCGCACTGATCGTCGCGCGTCCGGAGGGGCCGACCGGCCCCACGCCGCCTGGCCCGCCGAAGGCGGTGGCCGGTGCGGGTGACGAGGTCTCAGCAGCCCGCCGGCTCGCCTCGACCTTGTCCAGGATGTCCTGCTTACGCACCCGGCCACCTACTCCGGTGCCGCTGACGGCTGTGAGGTCCACGCCCAAATCCGTGGCCAGTTTGCGCACCAGCGGGGTGACATACACACCTGGGTCGGGGCCCCTGCTCGGTGCGTCGGTGCCGCTGACGGGAGGTGGGGCAGTGCCAGTCGACTCGGTCGGGCGTCCCTCGGGCAGGACCGCGGACGCTGACAGAGGGCGAGGTGTGCCGGTCGACCAGTCAGGCGCACCGGCGTCGGTCATCCCCCCGGGCTGGGGTGCGTGGGGCGAAGACGCGGCGGCTGAAGACGGTCGCCGGTCGCTGGGTGCCGGGTCGAGCCTGCGCTCAACGGGCGGGGCGGTGCCGGCGCTGCCGCCTTCGACATCGCGGACCCCCGCCAGGTCGGCGGTGCCAGCCCCGTGAGCCTCCGCAAGGGTGGCGCTATCGGCACCGCCCACCTCGGCGAGGTCGGCGCCCACCGGGACGGTCTCGTCCTCACGCACCAGTACCCGCCGCACCGTTCCCGCGACCGGGGACGGCACCTCGGTGTCCACCTTGTCGGTGGACACCTCCAGCAACGGCTCGTCCACCTCCACCTGGTCGCCGACCTGCTTGAGCCAGCGGGTCACGGTGCCCTCGGTCACGGACTCGCCCAGGGCCGGCATCCGCACGATCGTGGCCACCGCCTCCACGGCTGCGGACGTCCCGATGGTGCTCGATCGGTCGAGCGGTGTGGCATCTGCCTGCCCGAACGTCGGTGAACTGCCCGCGGGCGAACTGGCTGACTGTGGCCAGCCGGGGCGCTCCGGCTCGATCGGTGGGCGCGATGTCTCGACTAGCGGCGACAACTGCTCGGCGGTGTCGCCACCGATCGAACCACCGGTCATAGCCTCACCGGCTACCGCGTCACCGACGACGGCCAGATCCGCCCCGACCGGCACCGTCTCGTCCTCACCGACCAAGACCTCACGAAGAGTGCCGGCCACCGGGGACGGCACCTCGGTGTCCACCTTGTCGGTGGACACCTCCAGCAACGGCTCGTCCACCTCCACCTGGTCGCCAACCTGCTTGAGCCAGCGGGTCACGGTGCCCTCGGTCACGGACTCGCCCAGGGCCGGCATCTTCACCCGTTCGGACATGGGGGCGGTTCTCCTTCAGTAGCGGACTCGCAGTGGCGGGACTCGGCCACCAGGGCCGGGTGCCGCCCGGCTGGACTGATCGGCTCAGGCGTGGACGTGCAGCGGCTTGCCGGCGAGCGCCAGGTGTGCCTCGCCGAGAGACTCGTTCTGGGTGGGGTGAGCGTGCAGCAACGCGGCGACCTCCTCGGGCAGTGCTTCCCAGTTGACGATCAAGGACGCCTCGCCGACCTGCTCGCCCATCCGAGCTCCGACCGCCACGAAGCCGACGACCGGGCCATTGGTCCGGCGGATCACCTTCACGAAGCCGGTGGTGCCGAGGATCTGGCTCTTGCCGTTCCCGCCGAGGTTGTACTCGTACGCCTCGACCTGGTCGGCGCCGTACAGCTCCCGTGCCTGTACCTCGGTGAGGCCGACCGAGGCGATCTCCGGGTCGCAGTAGGTGACCCGGGGAATGCCCGAGTCGACCACTGGAACCGGACGCAGCCCGGCGATGTCCTCGGCGACGAAGATGCCGTGCGCGAAGCCGCGATGAGCCAGCTGCAGGCCTGGCACCAGGTCACCGACGGCGTAGACGCCGTCGATCCCGGTCCGCAGTCGTTCGTCGGTCGGCACGAAGCCCCGATCCACGGTGATGCCGGCGTCCTCGTAACCGAGCCCCGCCGACGACGGGCCACGGCCGACCGCGACCAGCAGCAGCTCGGCATCGAGGGTCTCGCCGCCCTCCACCATGACCTGGACGCCGGACTCGTGCTGGGTGACTCCGCTGAACCGGGCGTTCGTCCGGACCGTGATCCGCCGACGCCGGAAGGCGCGCTCCAGCGCCTTCGAGGCCGACTCGTCTTCGGCGGCCACCAAGCGCGGCAGAGCCTCCACCACGGTGACCTCGGCGCCGAACGAGCGCCAGACGCTGGCGAACTCAACCCCGATGACACCGCCCCCGAGCACCACGACGCTGCCCGGGACGTGGTCCAGGGCAAGTGCCTGGTCACTGGTGAGAACCCGACCACCGACCTCCAGACCAGGAAGCGTGCGGGCGTACGAACCCGTCGCCAGGACGATGTGCCGACCTTGGACCCTCAGGTCGCCGCTGTCCGCGGTGGCGACCTGAACGGTGTCCCGGGCGACCAGCCGGCCCTCACCCTCGACAAGGGTGATCTTGTGTGCGGCGGCCAAGCCCTGGAGCCCCTTGTACAGGCGCCCCACGACGCCGTCCTTGTAGGAATTGACCTGGGGCATGTCGATGCCGTCGAAGGTGGTCCGGACGCCGTACCGGACGCCGTCCCGGGCCGAGTCGGCGACCTCGGCCGCGTGCAGCAACGCCTTGGTGGGGATGCAGCCACGATGCAGGCAGGTGCCACCGAGCTTGTCTTTTTCCACCAGAGCCACGGACAACCCGAGCTCCGCTGCTCGGAACGCGCAGGCGTACCCTCCGCTGCCTGCGCCGAGGATCACGACGTCGAAAAGCTCGCCGGTGCTGTCGGTCACCCGGTACCCCTTGTCCGCTGCGTGTCTGCTGTCTGTTGCGCGTGACTGTGGTTGATGTGCATCTCCGAGGTGGTGCTGCACATGCTGGCCACGCTGTCGTCCGCCGCAAGGCCGGGACGTGCGCCGGTGAACCGGTGGCAGTCGCCATCCTGTCACCCCGGTAGCGGGAACCCCAATCAGCCCCTAGCCACCCGCGGCGACCCTCTCACCACGAAGCGTATGTGGCATGCGCTGGCCCCCACGGCCGGATCGGCTCGTAGCGAACCCGAGTCAGGCTGCGACCGCACCGACTAGTGAAGGTGGCGCCGCCGACGAGGGCGCCGTCTGCGAAGATTCCGTTGTGGTGTGGTTCAGGCGGCGACGGGCACGAGGTGGCGCGGGCGGAGCGGCCAGCCCGCCGTCCAAAGCCGACGTCCAGGCCGCTCGGGCGCACCTGCAGGAGTTCGTGCGCACCCGAGCCGGCGTCGAGATGTACGTAGAGCCACGCACCCCGGTCACACCGACCACCATCGTGTTGATCGCGACGTCGGGGGAGTGGACCCGGCGCCGCGTCAGCGGACCCGAGGCGGCAGGCCAGCTCGCGCGGGATCTCGGCGTCCCGGTCTACGACGTCCAGCAGACCGGATACCCGGCACGGATGCGTGCTTGGACGTCACAGCAACGCAAGGCCGGTCGGGAAGGGGATCGACCGTCTCGGTGACGAGCCAGGTAGCCGACATGAGGCTTCGGTCGCGGTTCTCACTCATCGCGCCGCCGCGACGTCCTCGGCCAGCGCCATCAAGGTGCGCAGCCCGTGGCCGGTGCCGCCCTTCGGTGTGTAGCCCCAGGGCTCGTGGTCGTTGTAGGCCGGCCCGGCGATGTCCAGGTGTGCCCACGGGATCGGGCCGCGGCCGTCGGCCCGATCCGGCACGAACTCTCGGAGGAACAGCCCAGCCACCAGCATCCCGCCCATCCGCTCGCCCATGTTGGCGATGTCCGCGACCGGTGAGTCCAGACTGGCGCGCAGCTCGGTGGGCAGCGGCATCGGCCACATCGACTCGCCCGCCTGCCCGGCCAGCCGCACGATGCGGTCGCGCAAGGACTCGTGGCCTTGCGGCGACCGGTCGTTGCCCATCACCGCGTCGTTGCCCATCACGGCGCTGTAGCGGTGGCCGAGCGCGATCACCTGGCTGCCGGTGAGCGTGGCGATGTCCACGATGGCGTCCGGCTGCTCCGCTCCGGCGGCGACGATCGCGTCCGCCAGCACCAGGCGGCCTTCGGCGTCGGTGTTGAGCACCTCGACGGTCCGCCCGCCGTAGGTGGTCAACACGTCGGAGGGGCGTTGCGCGGTGCCCGATGGCATGTTCTCGGCCAACGGGACCCACCCGGTGACCTGGATCGGGACCCGCAGCCGCGCCAGTGCCAGCACCGCGCCGACCACGGCCGCGCCACCGGCCATGTCCGACTTCATGATTTCCATGCCCGCTGGCTGTTTGAGCGACAGGCCGCCGCTGTCGAAGGTGATGCCCTTGCCGACCAGCGCCAGGTGGCTGCGGGCGCCGCGGGGGTGGTAGCTCATTCGCAGCAGGCGCGGCGGCCGGCTGGACCCGCGCCCGACCGCCAGGATCCCGCCGTAGCCGTCCCGGGACAGCGCCTTCTCGTCCCAGGTGGTCACGGTGATCGGAAGCGAGGTGGCCGCCGCGGTCGCGGCGTCGACGAACCCGGCCGGGGGTAGATCACCCGGTGCCACGTTGACCAGGTCCCGGACCAGGGTCAGCGAGGTGGCGAGGTGGCCGGCGCGGGTAACAGCGGCCCGGGCGTCCCGATCGTCGGCCAGCGAGGTGATGACGGTGACCGTGTGCAGCGGAGCCTTGGTGGTCTCGGCGGTGCGTGCCAGGTGTCGGGTGAAGCTGTAGGCACCGAAGGCCGCGCCCTCGGCGACGGCCGCCACGTCCGCGACGCTGTCGGCAGGCAGCAGGAACGCCGCGGACTCCAGGCCGGCCAACGACCGGGTAGCGGCGCCGGCCGCCCGGCGTAGCGTCTCGGCGTCCGGGCGGCGGCGCCCGGTGAGAGGTCCTACGCCGGTGAGCGTGATGCTCCGAGCACGTATCCCGGCACCGGGGGGCAGCCGCACCACCTCATCCGCCGCCCCGGTCACCCCCACGGTGGCCAAGACCTCGGCCAATGCCGTCCGGCCCGCTCGTGGCAGGCGGCCGGCGGACACCAGGGTTGGCCGGCCGTCCTGGGTGGCGACCGCCACCACCAGGGTGTCGACCGCGAGCGAGGCCGGGTCGGCGTCGACAATTTTGACAATGGCCACGGGTGTCCTTCCGGGTGCCGAGCGTGAGGTTCTGACGATGCTAGAGGCCGGGTGCCACCGGACCGCTCGGTGCCAGGCGGACCGGCGCCAGGCCCACTCGGTGCCAGGTCGGGCGTAGGGCCGGACGGTAGGTTTTGGTCATGGCCGAACCAAGGATTCCAGCTGATCCCCCTGCGTCGGCGTCAGACCAGCCAGACGCGGGCCTTGCCCCGCGTCGGTCCCCGCTAGACGACCGGCACCGGGCGGCTGAGGCTCGTTTCGCCGAGTTCGGTGGCTGGTCCATGCCGCTGGAGTACCTCGGAGGCGGGGTGGTCGCTGAGCACACCGCCGTCCGCGAGCAGGTCGGGCTCTTCGACGTCAGCCACCTCGGCAAGGTGCGAGTGCGTGGTCCGGGTGCAGTGTCGTTCGTGAACTCCTGCCTCACCGCGGACCTGTCCCGGATCGAGCCCGGACGAGCGCAGTACACCTTGTGCTGCAACGAATCCGGGGGAGTCGTGGACGACATGATCGCCTACCTACGCTCGGATCACGAGCTGCTGCTGGTGCCGAACGCCGCGAACACGGCTGAGGTGGCGCACCAGCTCGCCGCGGTCGCCCCTGAGGGGATCGCGGTGACCGACGAGCACACCACGTACGGTGTGTTGGCCGTCCAAGGACCCGGTGCAGGCGAGGTCGTGGCGGATCTCGGGTTGCCGGCGGGCCACGGTTACCTGAGCTTCGTGGACGCCACCTGGCGGGGCGCGCCGGTGGTGGTCTGCCGCAGCGGGTACACCGGTGAGCTGGGTTATGAGCTGCTGCCGACCTGGCAGGGCACGGCTGCGCTGTGGGACGCGTTGGTGCCGGCCGTCGAAGCCCGGGGCGGTCGGCGGGCCGGTTTGGGTGCCCGGGACACCTTGCGTACCGAGATGGGGTACCCACTGCACGGGCAGGAGTTGTCCGCCGACATCACCCCGGTGCAGGCGCGGGCCGGCTGGGCGGTGGGCTGGGGCAAGCCGGCTTTCTGGGGTCGCGAGGCGCTGCTGGCCGAGAAGACGGCCGGTCCACGTCGTCGGCTGCACGGGCTGCGGGCACTCGACCGAGGCGTCCCACGGGCCGGCCTCGTGGTGCGGGACGCCGCGGGCGAGGTGGGCGTCACGACATCCGGGACGTTCTCGCCGACCCTGAAACAGGGCATCGCCCTCGCCTTGCTGGACGCCCGGACCGCCGAGGGCGACGTGGTGGTGGTGGACGTGCGCGGACGCGACCTGTCGTGCCAGGTCGTGCGTCCGCCGTTCGTGCCGGCTCGAACCGGCGGTTGACGCCCGACGTCGACCGGTGTGGGGCGAGGCCGGGGTCCCGCTAGGCCAGGACGGCGAGGACGGCGAGCGCGGCGGTCGCCGCGAGCTCGACCGCGGCGCCCAAGACGTCGCCGGTGACCCCGCCCAGCCGCCTGACACAGCGGGCGACCAGAACGACCGCCGCGCAACCGGCCGCCAGCACCGCGAGCGGGCCGATCCACCAGGACGAGCCGGGCTGATCCGCCAGGACGAGCGCGGCAACGAGAGCCGCGGTCCCCATCACCGTGACCAGCCCCAGACCGGCCGCAGGCCTAGGGACCGAGCCGGCTACCGCGGACCCGAGCCCGTCGAGACGGGCGGCGGGGACGCCGACGGAGCAGGTGATCACCAGGACGCCGCGAGACACCACCACGGCCAGGCCCGCGAGCACCGCTCCGGCCCCGCCGTGCTCGGCGAGCAGCGCGGACGTTGCGGCGGCCTGGGCGAGCAGCACCAGGACCACGGTTGTGGTGCCGGCCGGTCCGACGTCACCAGAGCGCATCACCGCGAGCGCGCGTTGCCGGTCGTAGCTGCTGGCCAGGCCGTCCGCGGTGTCCGCCAGGCCGTCCAGATGCAGCCCTCTGCTCAGCCACGCCGCGGCGCCCAGCCCACCGGCAGCGGTGAGCAGCGGTGGCGCGCCCCACCAGCAGCCGAGCCAGCCGAGGACCGCCAAGGCCGTCCCCGGCACCACCGCGGCCACCGGAGCCAGCAGCATCGCGGCGGCAGCCGAGGCCCGGTCCACCCGGGACGGCGCCGGCACCGGCACCACGGTCAACGTGCCGAAGGTCAGTCGGACGCCGTCGCGCAGCCAGCCCGGCCGAACCCGCGGCAGCGAGCCCCGCGGCGTCACCTGTCTGCCGGGTCGGGGGCTCCAGCAGCCCGGCTAGCCGGGCCAGGTGGTGAGGTCAGGTCGTCCAGCAAGGACATGTCCGCCAGCGTCGCCTGCGCGGCCCGCAGCAGCGGCAGGGCCATCAGCGCGCCGGTGCCTTCGCCGAGCCGCATCCCGAAGTCCACCAACGGTTCGAGGCCGAGCGCGGCGAGGGCTCGGTGCTGCGCTGGCTCGGTCGAGCGGTGACCGGCCAACCACCACTGCCCAGCCGACTGCGCCAGGCGGTGTGCGAGGAGTGCGCAGGCGCAGGACACCACCCCGTCCAGCAGCACCGGGGTACGCCGCAGCGCCGCCTGCAGCAGGAAGCCGACGGTGGCTGCCACGTCCGCGCTGCCCACCGTGCGCAGCACCGCGAGCGGGTCGTCGCGAACCGGGCGGGCGCGGTAGGTCGCGTCCCGCAGCGCAGCCACCTTGCAGGCCCACCCCCGGTCGTCCACGCCGGTCCCGGTGCCGACGACGTCCAGCGGCGACAGCTCAAGCAGGCTCGCGACCACGGCAGCCGCGATGGTGGTGTTGCCGATGCCCATGTCGCCAGCCACCATCAGGTCCGCGCCCGCGTCGATCTCCTCGTCGGCCACCGTGGAGCCGATCCGGAAGGCGGCCCGCAGCTGCTCCTCGGTCAGCGCGTCCTCCCGGTCGATGGCACCGCTACCGCGGCGCACCTTGTACCGGGTCACCGCGGCTGGCAGGTCCCCAGTGTCGTCGTCCACGGCGATGTCCAGGACCCGCACCGACGCGCCGTGGGTCCGGGCCAGCGCGTTGACGCCGGCCCGTCCGGCTACGAAGGCTCGCAGCATCGCGGCGGTCACCGCCGGCGGATACGCCGACACCCCGGCGGCGGCGACCCCGTGGTCGCCGGCGAACACCACCACCCGGACGTCGTCCAGCGGCCGAGGTGGGCACTGGCCCTGCGCACCGGCCAGCCACGTGCCGACCTCCTCCAACCGGCCCAGAGCACCTCGCGGTTTGGCGAGCTCGTCCCACCGTCGCCGCGCGTCGCTGGCCGCCTCGATGTCCCGCAACCCGATGCCGTCCCGGAACGCAGCCACGTCCACCGAGCCGGCGGCGGATCCAGTGGTCGAGCTGGCCGTCGTGGGTGACGGACCGCTTGGCGAGTCTCTTGGCAGCGAGCTGGTGCGTAGCGGACTGGTCCTCGACGAGCCGGTGCTCGACGGGCTGGCGTTCATCGGACTCCCCGGAGATCGGCGGGAGGATTGGCCGTTGGACGTACCGGGGCGCCGGCCCGCGCCGACCCTCATCGTGCGGTGTCGGTCACCTCGGTGAGATCCACCAGCGTAGCTCTCGGCCGTTCCGTCCACGCCGGCCGAACCGTGCCGGACCGCCCGGGAGCCGCGAGGTCGAGCGATCGACCTGCCACCACCAGCAACACCCGCTCGCTGGCCAGGGACAGCCGAGTGTTGAGCACCCCTAGCTCGTCGCGGAACAGCCGACCAGAGGTGGTCCCCGGCACCACCCCGGAGCCGACCTCGTTGGTCACCGCGACCGCCGGCACCTGCACGGTGTGCCAGGCCTGCACCAGCGCGTCGACCTCGCGTGCCACGGCCGCTCGCCACCCGTCGGACTGCCGCCACGCACCGCAGCGGGTCATCACCGCGGTCAACCACAAGCTGATGCAGTCCACCAGGATCGGGCCGGATGCTGCCCGCAGCGCCGTCGCGACGTCCGTCGTCTCCACGGTCCGCCAGTGCGCCGGCCGCCGCGCGCGGTGCCGGGCTATCCGCTCGGTCCACTCGGGATCGCTGCCGTCCGGCACGGTGCCAGTAGCGATGTACGTCACCGCACCCGTCGCCGCCAACATCTGCTCGGCGGCGAAGGACTTGCCCGAACGCGCGCCGCCGAGCAGCAGCGTGCGTCGGGGCAGCGGCACCTGCGATGGTGCCCGGCCGTCCACGGTCACCTGGTCAGTGCTCCGCCGAGCAGGGGTGGCGATCCGGGGGCGGGATCCGTCCGCGTCGTTCGCCGGCTGGCTCAGCACGTGACCGGCGACATCCCGGGGGGGCCGACCGGACGGTTGCCCGGGGAACTGGCCAGCCAGCTGCCCGGGGAACGGGGTGCCGGGCGGGTTCACCCTCGCAGGCACCGGGGAGGGCGGGTCCGATTCGCGGACATCGCCGAGGGCGGCTGCCGGGTGACCGCGGCGCAGGTCGAACTCGTGGCCGTCGTCGATCACCCGGCCACCCCAACCGGCGATCCGCTCAGCCAGGTCCGGCGGGCTGTGGTGGGACAGGTGGACCGGGCTCAGCTGGGTGCGCGCGGTGATCGCCCCGATATCCCGCAAGCGCACCACCTGGTCGGCGAACGAACGCAGGTCCAGGTGGTCGGTGCCGGTCGGGCGTCCCGGGCCGCGTCGGTCGCCGAACGTCGCCTCCAACAGCACCAGGTCGTAGTCCGCGCCGGCGGTGGCCTCCACCGTCTCGTGCGGCAGCGGACCGGTGTCGGTGGCGTAGAGCAGCCGGGAATCGTCCGGCCCGGTCACGTCGTACACCACGGCCTCGACGTCACCGTGCGCCGCGGCGAGCACTCGCACGACGTAGCCGCCGGCGCGCAACAGATCACCCGGCAACACCACTCGCCAGCGCACCGCGTCGTCCGGCCCGGCCCAGGACGACCAGGAGGCGATCACCGTCGCCGGCCCGATGATCGTCACCGGTTCCGCTCGCCCGGCCCAGGACCGGGCGAGCAGCGCCATCGGTGCGCTGTGATCGGGGTGGTCGTGAGTCACCAGCACGTGCCCGATGCCGCGCAGACCAGAGCCGTGCCGCAGCGCAGCCCGCGGTGTCTCGGGCCCGCAGTCCAGCAGCAGCCGGTCGTCCACCACCGCGCTGGTGGGAACACGCAACCGACCAGCGCGGTGCTCACTGAGGCACGACGCACAGTCGCAGAAGGCGTTCGGCCAGCCGTCCGCCGAGCCGGTACCGAGCAGCCGTACCCGCATCAGCGCTCCGATCGCTACCCAGGCGCCCCCCGGCCGATAGCTGGGGTCACGCGTCCGTCTCCAGGGGTCTGCGAGCAGCCCGCCGAGCGATTCACCGAACGATCCACCGAGAAAGCTGCCCGCCGGACCGCCCGCCGCAACGAACTGAGGACCGCCGGTCCAGCTACCAGCACGAGCACCGCGGTAAGAACTCCGCGCGGAACGTCCCACCCCAGGCTCGTCGCCAGATAGAACGCAGCGTAGCGGCCGAGGTTCTCGCTGATCGGCGCTCCTGGAATAAAGGCCACGGACTCCGGCATCCCCGCGGTCACGAACGGCCAGAACCACAGGTTCATCAGAGCGCCGTAGGCAAGACCGGCGACCAGGCCGTACGCCGCCAGCATCCACCGCTCGCCCCGGCCGTACAGGGGCGGGAGCGAAGCGGCGCCAAGGCTGACCAACCCGGCGGCGACCATCTGGAACGGCGCCCACGGGCCGACCCCGCCGGTCAGGAAGGCCCCGACTAGAACAGCGAGCCCGCCCAGCACGAAACCCGCGCCTCGGCCGAGCACCCTGCCGGCGACCACGAGCAGGAAGAAGATCGGTTCCAGCCCGGCGGTTCCGGCGCTGAGCACCCGTAGTGCCCCCCCGGCCGCGGCGAGCACCCCGAGCACCGCCACCGTCTTGGCGTCCATCCCTCCAGCGGCCAGCTCGGCCGCCACCAGCGCGGCCATCAGGCTGAGCAGCACGACGAACAGCCAGGGGGCGTCGGCGCTGTGCCCCAGGCCGCTGCCCGGGTCGACCAGGAACGGCCAGCCGAAGGCGGCCAGGCCAACGCAGACGGTGGCCGCGAGCGTCACACCCGCCCGCCAGCGCACCGGCACCACGGCCACCCGGCTCGTCCGGCGTGGGCTCACGGCGACCCCACCGCCGTCAGCGCACCAGCGACCTGAGCGACGGTCAGCCACGGATCCGGGTGCAGCACCTTGGCCACCTGCGGCGCGAAGGCCGGCGATCCGGCGAGCACCTGACCGGCCGGGCCATCGGCCACGGCCTCGCCATCGGCGAGCACCACTACTCGGTCGGCCACCTCGGCGGCCAGCTCGACATCGTGCGTGGCCAGCACGACGGCCCGGTCGCCAGCAGCGAGCTCGCGCAGCTGCCGGACGAGCTGGGTCTTGGCGCCGTAGTCCAGGCCGCGGGTGGGCTCGTCCAGCAGCAGGACCGGTGGCCGTCCGGCGAGCACCACCGCCAGCGCGAGCGCGAGCCGCTCGCCCTCGGACAGCTCCCGGGGGTGGGCCTCGTCGTGGACATCCGGCGCCACCTGGTGCAGGACCGCGCGGGTACTGCCTGGCTCGACGCGCAGGTCGTGGTCGGCCGCGCGGCACTCGGCCGCCACGGACGCCGCGTACAGCAGCGACCCAGGGTCCGCCGGCACCAGGCCGACCTGCTGGACCAGGTCACCGGGCCGCAGCTTGGCCGGATCCGAGCCTGCGGTCCGCACCGTGCCCGCGCTCGCCCGCAGCTGCCCCGCGCAGGCCAGCAGCATGGTGGACTTGCCGGCCCCATTGCGCCCCATGATGGCTACCACCTGACCCGTGCGGACCGTGAGGCCGACCCCGCGTAGCACCGGCTGGCCGCCACGCCGGACGACCAGGTCCCGCACGTCGAGCGCGACCGCTCCCGATGCTGAGCGGGCGCCTGCCGCGGTGCTGGATGCCGGCCGCGGGGCGGCGGCAGTCGCGGCAGGTCGGCCAGCAGCTGGTCCGGGCACCGGGACCGCCTCGCCCACGCCCGGAACCGGGTTTCGGGCGTGGGCGCGACGTGCCTCTCGGACGGACAGCGGCAACGGTCGCCACCCCGCCAACCGGCCCAGCTCGACGATCGGCGGGACGACCGGTGAACGGGTCATCGCGACCGCCGGGTCGGCGCTGCGCACCCGCCCGTCCTGCACCGTGACCACCTGGTCGGCGTGCTGCAGCACCCGCTCCAACCGGTGCTCGGCCAGCACCACCGTCAGGCCCAGGTCGTGGACCAGCCGGGTGAGGGCGCTGAGCACCTCCTCGGCAGCGACCGGGTCGAGCGCGGACGTCGGCTCGTCCAACACCAGCACCCGCGGATGCGCCGCCAACACACCACCGATCGCCACCCGCTGCGCCTGTCCCCCGGACAGCGTGCGCAGCGCACGTTCCCGGACGTCCGCGAGGCCGAGCAGGTCGAGGGTTTCCTCGACCCGCTGGCGCATGACACCGCCGGGCAGGCCGAGCGACTCCATGCCGTACGCGAGCTCCTCCTCGACGGTGTCGGTGACGAAGCCGGCGGCGGGGTCCTGCCCGACGTACCCGACCACCTCGGCGAGGTCACGCGGGCGGTACTCGCGGGTGTCCAGCCCGCACACCTGTACCCGGCCGGCCAGGGTGCCGCCGGTGAAGTGCGGGACCAATCCGTTGACGCAGCGCAGCAGGGTGCTCTTGCCGCTGCCGGTGGTACCGATCACCAGGGACAGCTGCCCCTCGTCCACGGTCAGGTCGACGTCGGCCAGGGCAGGCGTGGCGGCATCGGCGTACCGGACGGTGACTGCCTCGAAGCGGACTGCTGGTCCGGCGCTGGTCGATCCCCGGGTCATGGAGCTCCTCCCGGCAGAAGCGGCAACGCATCCGCAGGCGCGGTGCGCCCGGCAGGAAACCTGGTGGGGCCTGGCGCGGTGGGGCCTGGCGCGGTGGGGCTCGGCACGGTGTCGCCCGGCGCGGTGGGGCTCGGCACGGTGTCGCCCGGCGCGGTGGGGCTCGGCACGGTAGGGCTCGGCATGGTGGAGCCGCGTCGAGTGGTTTCGGCGAGGCGGGTCGCGGCTCGACGGGCGGCTCGCCTCGGCGGCTCCGGCGTCCACCACGCGGGCGCTATCGCTACGAGGACGCCGATCGCGGACAACCACGGCAACGTCGGCCACGCGGCCGGCGAGGTCTGCGGCACGAGCCCGGCCTCGCCGAGCCGTGCGGCGGTGACCGTGAGCGTCGCGGCGACCACCCCGCTCCCGGTGACCCACCACTCCGGCGCGCCCCACGGGTCCGGGCGGTACCGCGACCGGGGGTTCGTACGGGCTCCGACCACGAGCGCGGCCGCCGAGCAGAGCGTTCCCGCGGCTACCAGCGGCAGGCCGAGCAGGGGCGGTGATCCGCTGTCCAGCATCCCGTAGGTGCCGACCACGACCCCCCCGACACCGGTCAGGGTCAACGCGGTGGATCGCCGTCGGGAGACCGGGTCACGGTGGGGCCGTCGGCCGTAACCGCGGGACTCCATGGACGCCGCCAGCTCCAGCGACCGCTCCAGAGCGCCGTCCAGGACCGGCATCAGCAGGCGGCCAACCTCACGCGGCCCACGCCCGCCGTGCCCGCGCAGCCGGCGGGCGGCTCGGACCCGCCGGGCATCCTCCACCAGCTGTGGGGCATAGGTCAGGGCGACCACGAGCGCGGTCCCGACCTCGTACAGCGTCGCCGGCAGGTACCTCAGCATCCGACGGGGGCTGGCCAGCGTGTTGGCCGCGCCGACGCAGGCCAGCACGGCGGCCAGCCGGGCGCCGTCGTACCCGGCGGCCAGCAGCTCCTCTAGGGTCACGGGGCCGGCGAGCCGAACCCCGGCCGCCGCCTCCGGCAGTGGTATCTCCGGTAGTCGCACGAGCACGGTGCGACCAGGTGGCCCGCCTCCCAGCAGCGCCTGGAGCAGGAGCCGCGCCGCCACCACCAGCAGGCCCAGCCGGAGAAAGGCACCGAACGGCGACAGCGAGCCCAGCTCTCGTCGAGACGCCACCACGAAACCTGCCACCGTCACGACCAAGAGCAGCACCCACGGATTGGTGGTCCGGCTGGCCGCCGTGGCCAGCCCGGCAGCCCACAGCCACCACGCGGCCGGGTGCAGCAGCCGGGGGATCAGCAGACCCCACGGCCCGTCGCTGGACCGCCACCGGCCAGCGCTCGGGTCGTCACCGCGGGGCCGGCGGCTCACCGGTCGTCGTGGGATGCGCGGCTGCGGTGCACCGCGATCGGGATCAGGACGACGCCAGCGAGCACGGCGATGCCGACCCCGACCCAGGCTCCGGGATCCAGCCCACCGTCCTCGGCCGCATCGGTTTGGGCGGTTCCAGCAGCGGCGCGTGGGGTCGGCAGCGCGACGGGGCTGTCCGGGCTGGCCGCGGCCGCCGACACCGTGCGCACCTCGTCACCGCACCCGGTGGCCGGCCAGCCCTGGATCGCGCAGGTGAGACCGTTCTCCACGCGCAACCGCAGGTCGGCGGCAGCGAGCACGTCAGAACCCGTCGCGGTGGTCGGCACACTGACGCACCGGCCGATCGGCTGCGGCGGCTGGCCGCTCTCGGCGTCCGCGGGCCGACCGAAGTCGACGACCAGCCCGATCCGCTTGCGGTCGTTCGCGGGTGGCGTGGAGCGGCACAGCTGCTCGAAGGTCGTGGTGACCCGTGGGGTCCTGGTGGAGTTCTCCTCGGCGACGGCGAACCGCCACCCCTCGACCGTGCCGTCCTTGGGCCGCAGCTGGTCAGCGCCCTTCTGAGCGAACGACCAGTCGTTGCCGGACAGCTGGAAGTACCCCCAGAAGCGGTAGGCGGTCGCTTGGGCGGAGGCCGGCCAGGCGACCCCACCGGCGAGACCGATCAGAACGCCGATCACCAGGCCGGCCGCGAGACGGGGCGCTCGCCTGCGGGTCATGCGCTTATGGGTCATGCGCTTATGGGTCATGGCGGTGCGTGCCGGCTCGGTCCATGCCAGGAAGGAATTCGAGATCAGCGGGCCGGTCGCGGGAGTGGACCGGCGGTACGTGGTGGCTCGGCGGTGGGTGGTGGTTCGGCTGCGCGTGGTGGTTCGTATGGATCGGATCATCGTCGGACCTCCTTTGCGGCGGGCAGGAGGCCGATGCAACGGGACGAGCCCACGCCGCTCGACGACCGGCTCCGGACCGCAGACCTCGGCGGTGTGATGGAGCCTGCTTCCCGCGGTCCGGTATTCCGGCTTGCCACCGGCACAGTACGTCGGTGGCCTACGGTTGCGGGTCAGCGCCGGACTTAGACCGGCTTCCCCCAACCGCGGGTGTCAGGTGCGATCCCGCACCCTGCCACGTCCCTGGATCGAGGTCAAAGAACCAGGACCGGGAGGCCTGTTCGGCCTGCCTACGCATCAGTATGAGTGCCACCTGACACGCGGACGTCCCGTCAACGTGCGGGTCAGACGGTTCGGCCGCCTCGCAACGAGTCCGTCAAGCTCTTGAACTCGTCCCACTTGCCGTCGGCCAGCAGCTGCGCCTGTCGCGGCCAGGTGTCCGGGTTGTGGATCTGATAGCGAGGGCCGGCGGCGTTCAGCATCTCCTTCAGCGTCTCGACCGGGGTGCGGGATAGGTCGCGCCAGGTGCGCACGTTGATCGCGTGCAGCAGGCCCTGGATCTTGGGTCCGATCCCTTCCACCACCGTCAGGTCGTCCAGTTTCAACGGCCGGCCGATGACAGATCCCCCTACTGCCACGTCCGGTATCGCGTCGGGCTCGGCGACCACAGCGGGTGGTGTCGCCTCGGCAACCTCAGGCTCGGCAACCTCAGGCTCGGCAACCTCAGGCTCGGCAACCTCGGGCTCGGCAACCTCGGGCTCGGCAACCTCGGGCTCAGCAACGGCAGGCTCGGACGTGTCGGGCTCAGCAACGGCAGGCTCGGCCACAACGGCGGATGGTGTGGCTTCGGCAGCGTCGGGCTCGGCGGCGTCGGCTCGTGGCGCGGCCCCCAGCGGGGCGGGGGCGACGTCGGCTCGGGCGCTCTCCAACTCGGCGATCCGGGCCTTGAGGGCGTCGGTGTCGGCCTGGGTGCCTTCGAGTTCGGCGATCCGGGCCTTCAAGGCGGCAACCCGCTCATCGGAGACGATGGAGGGGCTGTCGTCAGCGGAGGAGCGCCGACCGAAACGGTGCACCCACCATGCGATCAGGGCCGCGATGATGGCGGCGAGCAGCCACCAGGGCCACGTCATTCTGAGGAAGAAACCCATGTCAGTTCTCCTGGACGGTGAAGATGATCCGGCGGTTGAGTGCCCGTCCGGCGCTGGTGGTGTTGCTCTCGACCGGCTGGGACTCGCCCCGGCCGGTGGTCTCGAGGCGAGTGGCATCGACGTCGCGGGCGACCAGTGCCCGGCGCACCTCGGCCGCTCGTCGTTCGCTGAGGTCCTGGTTGAGCGCACGGCTGCCCAAGCTGTCGGTGTGACCCGTGATCAGGACCCGCCCGGACGGGATCTCGCTGAGCACGGCCGCGACCCGGTCCAGGGTCTGACGGGACTGCGGGGTCAACCGGGCCGAGCCGGTGTCGAATGTGATGCCGCGCATCCCGACGGCTTCCTGGAGCTGTTGCTCCAGCTGCGTCGTATCACCAGTGGCAGGGGGTTCCTCGACGCTGATCTCGCCACTGACCGTCAGCGGTGGGCTCCCAGCTGCCCCGGCGCGTTCCACGGCCGCGTTCGCTGCTTCGGCGGCTTCCGCGTCCGTCGCGGTGCCGGTCACCGTCAGCTTCTGAGCGTCGAGAAGGACGGACGCGGACGCCACGCTTGGCTCGAGCTCGGTGATCGTCGTGGCGAGTGCGGTGACCGCTGTTGTCGCGCCCTGTCCGGTGCCGGTCACCGTCAGCTCGTTGGCCACCTGGTCGCTGCCGCCATAAGCGGCGGCGGCAGCATCGGCCAGCGCGGTGCGGTCGGCGTCGGTCGGCACCGTGCCGGTCAGCCGGACCCGCGGGGTCGTGCCGTCCTCGGCGATCGTCACGTCGACGTTCGGCTGTGCGCTTGCGGTCACCCCGCTCTGGGCGACATAGCGGATTTGGTTGACCGCCCCGCGGTCTGCCATCTGATCCACCGCGGCGAGCGCGGCCTTGCGGCTGCCCTCGGCACCCCGAAGGGTCAGCGAGGCCCAGTCGCTGCTCACGCGGACGTCCTGGACGCCTTGCCGGACGAGCGCGGTCTCGGCCTTGCTGGCCAGCGCGTCGTCGATGCGGCCTTTGCTGAGCGGAAGGAACAGCAAGCCGAGCAGGAGCGCCAGGGCCAGGGCCAATACCCAGCACCTACGCATTGATCGATCCTCATTTCCCGAGTCGGGTCGCATACGCGTCCCGGTGCGCAGCAGAGCGTGTCCTACTCTGGCCGTGGAGCGCAAGATCGTTGATCCGATAGGGCGTTCCAGCGCAGGGGCCTATCACTGGGTGTGCTAACGCGAGCACGATGGGCTGCTGCGCCAGGGCACCAGCGCGCCATGGCGACCTCGACCGGCGAACAGGAGACCAGTGCCTCCAGATGAGGCCCCGAGGGCAGCCGAGGCATCGCCGGCCAGCCCCGTCTCGGATGTCCCGATGGCTCAGGTGCACGCCCAAGCCGGGATCCTTCCGGTCGGTCTGCGGCTGACCGGCAAACGCACCTTGGTGGTCGGCGGCGGCCCGGTGGCGTTGCGGCGCACCGCGATCCTGATTGACGCCGGCGCGGACGTGGTGCTCGTCTCACCGGTTGTGCTGCCGGCGCTGCAGGATCTCGCCGAACGCGGCAAGCTCCGGTGGCTTCGACGACGATGGCAGGCCGGGGATCTGCGTGCGGCGTGGTTCGCGGTCGCCTGCACCGACGACCCGCAGGTGAACTCCGCCGTGCTGGCCGAGGCGGAGCGCGCCCGGATCTGGTGCGCTCGGGCAGACGACGCCGCTTCAGCGACCGCCTGGTTCCCGGCCGTGGGCCGCACGGGGCGGGCCACGGTGGCGGTGTTCGCCGGGCGCGATCCGCGACGGGCCAGCACGTGGCGAGACGCCGCCGTAGCAGCCTTGGAATCACTGGTGCGCAGGAAATCCGAGACCGGACGCCGCGGCGCCGACGGTGGCCGGGTGGTGTTGATCGGCGGTGGCCCCGGGGACCCGGGGCTGCTGACCCGCCGCGGTCATGACCGGCTGGCGGAGGCGGATGTCGTCGTCGTGGACCGGCTTGCACCGCTGGCGGCGCTGGACGGCCTGGCCCCGGACGTCGTGGTGATCGACGTAGCCAAGGTCCCGGGTGGCCGGTTGACCACCCAGCAGCGCATCGAGGAGCTGCTCGTCGAGCACGCTCAAGCCGGTCGGGTGGTGGCGCGCCTCAAGGGCGGGGACCCGTTCGTACTGGGCCGCGGAATGGAGGAGGTCGCCGCGTGCCGGCGTGCCGGTGTCCCGGTCGAGGTCGTGCCCGGCGTTACCAGCGCGGTCGCGGTACCGGGGATGGTCGGTCTGCCGGTGACTCATCGCGGTGTGGCACAGGGGTTCTCCGTGGTGTCCGGGCACCTGCCGCCAGGGCACCCGGACTCCAGTCTCGACTGGGCGGCCCTCGCTCGCAGCGGGACCACCCTGGTGTGCCTGATGGCGGTGCGTACGTTGCCCGCGATCGCCGCTGAGCTGCTGGCGCACGGGATGTCAGCGGCGACCCCGGTCGCGGTGGTGTGCGACGGCGGCCTGCCCGGGCAGCGAGTCCGCACCGGCGTCCTCGGGGCGGTCGCGGAGCTGACGACCCGGATCGATCCGCCGGCAGTCGTGGTGATCGGCGACGTGGTGGGGTTGCTGGACGCGGACGGCGTCAGCGGAGGGCCGTGACGAACGCGGGTGGGTCGGCGCCCAGCCGGGTGCTGCCGGGCCAGCGTGGCGTCAGGTCGGTCAAGCGTCCGACGGGCCGTAGGACGTCGACCGTCCCGTCGGGGACCGGGAGCGACACCAGGTAGCGCTCTGGCCCGAGCGGCCGTGGATCGACCCGTGCCGGGGCCATCGCGGGCCGTGGCGCTCCGAGCAACCATCGGGCGGTCTGAGCGAGGGACAGGTGGATGGTCCAAGGCGATCCGCCTCGGGCGACCTGGACCACCGACAGCAGGGCGGCCGCTGCGGCAAGATACCCGGTGGCGTGGTCGAGAACTTGCGCGGGCAGTGCGCCGGGGGTCGTTGAGCTCCTCGACGGCGTGTCGATGCTCTCTGCGGTCGTGGTGGCGCCTTCGATCCGAGCGATCCCGGTACTGCACTGGACCATCGAGTCGAAGCCACGCCGAGCAGCCCACGGCCCGACCTGGCCCCAGGCGCTGATGCTGACCACGGTCAGGTGCGGGTGCCGCTGGACGACGGTCTGCGGGTCCAGGCCGAATCGGGTGAGCGCGCCCGGCCGGTACCCCACCACCAGCACATCGGCCTGGTTCAACAAGTGGTGCAGGTGGCTCAATCCGGCGGGGTCGTCGAAGTCGAGGACGGCGCTGCGTTTTCCCGGCAGCGTGTCGAGGGCTTGCGCGGGGATCTCCGGCAGTCGTGGCCCGTCCAGGCGCAGGACGTCGGCTCCCCAACCGGCAAGCGTGCGGGTGGCCACCGGGCCGGCGATCACCCGGGTGAGGTCGATGACCCGGACGCCGGCCGCAGCCCGCCCGCGGCCTGACAGGAACCGCGTCCGACCGTTGGTCTGCGTGGTGTCGTTGGCCTGCGTGGTGTCG
>JBOFLF010000047.1:0-67555 GCA_051657715.1 Angustibacter sp.
CCCGAGACCATGGCGGTCGCCATCACGAAGTTGGATGACCGGCTCCGGCCGGGTGACGTCTTCGCCACCGGCGTCGCAGGCTGAGCGCCTGCAGCAGCACAGCGGCCGGGATGTCGTCGATCAGGTAACGCCGAGCCAATCGCCGGGGTTCCTGCGCCAACCGGCCGATCCACTCGACGCCCAGCCGCCCCGCCCACGGCGGTGGACGTCTGGCCACACCCGCGGCCATCGCCACCCCGCCACCACAGCCCAGCAACCACGCCTCGGGCATCCGCGGTCGCAGCTGCTCGGCCAGCCGCTCCTGCTTGGGGAACCCCAGCCCGATCAGCACCAGGTCGGCCCGGCACGCCACGATCTCGTCGAGCACTCTGGCCGTGCCGCTGGGGTCGTGCTCGAACCCGAACGGCGGCACCGTCCAACCGGCCAGGTGCAAGCCCGGGTACCGGCGGGTCAAGGCCTCCCCGGCCAGCCTGGCCGCCTCACCGGCGCCACCGCCGACCACGTGCACCGACCGTCCGTACAGCCCAGCGGCTCGCGACAGCCGCTCTACCAGGCCCGAGCCGGTGACCCGCTCGGGCACCGGCTCGCCAGCCAGCCGGGACGCCCACACCAACGGCATCCCGTCAGCGACGACCAGATCCGCGCAGGCGACCAGCCGGGCGCACTCCCGATCGCGGCGTGCTCGCCACCAGATGTCGACGTTGGGTGTCACGATCCAGCCGCCGCGACCAGTCGCCCACCCGCGCTCGACCTGCTCGGCCACCTGGTCCTCGGTGATCGCGTCCACGGTCAACCCGCCGACGTCGACGTGAGCGAAAGCCCAGTCCCCGGAGGCGCTCATGGCGTCCTGCGCCAGGCACGCCGTGGGACTGCGCGTGGCGAATGGCGTGCCTCTGCGCATGGCGCCCGTGGCGGCACCGCGCGTGGCGCCCGAGGGTCGCCGTAGGTCATGTGGCTGACTCCTCCGTGGCCACGACGCCGTCTGCGAGCTGCCAGCACGACGGCGATGCTACCCACGCTCGTAGGATGGAGAGATCGGATCCACCTGGCTGGTCGCCCGCGTCGTCCTATGCTCGGTGTTCTTATGGTCAACACGAGGGGTAGGGCCGGCAGCGACCGGTCGAGACCTGGCGTGACACACACCAGTGATCTACGGGTGGGGGGCATACAGCGGTGATGGCACACCGACGGATCGAGACCAGCCGATCGGGTCCCACGGTCGTGTTCGTGGCCGGATCAGGACGCTCCGGGAGCACCCTGCTGGAGCGGATCATCGCGGGTGTCCCGGGCGCGACCACCGTCGGGGAGCTGCTCGACCTACCTCGCCGGGTCGCACCTGACGACGAGATGTGCGGCTGCGGGCGACCGTTCTCCCGGTGCGAGTTCTGGGCCGCGGTCGGCCTTCGGGCGTTCGGCGGCTGGGACGCCGAGGTGCTGCGCGACCTGCACCACCGACAGGCCACGGTGGCTCGCCAGCGGCACCTGCCGCGGCTGCTGACCGCCCCGGCGGACTCGGCCTTCGGCCGGCGGATCGCCGAGTACACCCAGCGGTACCGGACCATGCTGACCGCGGTGGCGGACCAGGCCGACGCGCGCTTCGTGGTCGACGCGAGCAAGTGGCCAGCGCTGGCGCTGGCGCTGCACCGCGGCGGGATGGACGTGCGCGTGGTGCACCTGGTCCGGGACGTACGCGGGGTGGCGCACTCGTTGAGTCGCACCGACATCCAGCGCCCGCACACGACCGGCGAATCCGACGTGATGTTCTCCAACCGGCCGGTGGTCGGGGCCGCGCGCTGGCTGGCCACCCAGCTGGAGATGGATGCCCTGCGGTTGCGGGGGGTCCCGGTGGCGCGGATGACCTACGCGGAGCTGATCGCCGATCCGCGATCAGCTGTCACGCGGGCACTGACCGCCCTCGACGTCCAGGTGCCGACGGATGGCTTGGACCACGTCGCCGGCTCCACGGTGACGCTCAGTCCCGGCCACGGGCTGTCCGGCAACCCGTCCCGGTTCCGCAGCGGGCAGGTCGAGCTACGACCGGACGACCGCTGGCGCCGGGAGATGCGCCGCACCGACCGAGTGGTGAGCACGGCGATCGGGCTGCCGTACCTGGCGCGGCTGTGGGCCAGGACACACCATGACTCCCAGCCACCCGCTGGCTCCGATGCACCTGCTGGCTCTGATGCACCCCCTGGCTCCGGTGCACCCGCTGTCCGCGACGCATCCTCAGCTCCACCGCCGACACCACCCCCGGCCGTACCTTCGCTGTCCGGCTCGTCCCGCACACCGCTGTCCTGCGAATCCTCGTCCGCCAGGAGCCGACCGTGACCCTTCCCGACGCGGAGCCGACCTCAAGGCCGGCCGACGGGTGGCCGTTGGTCTCCGTCGTCCTGCCCACCCGCGGCCGACCTGACCTGGTGCGGGAGAGCATCCGCGGAGTGGTCGAGCAGTCCTACTCGGGTGACATCGAGTGCTTCGTGGTGCACGACCAGGAGCCCAGCGACCCGACGCTCACCGAGCTCGGCCGTCCGGGTCGGACCATCACCGTCCTGGCGAACGACGGCACGCCCGGGCTGGCCGGCGCTCGCAACGCCGGGCTCGCGCACGTGCGCGGTGAGTTCGTGGCGTCCTGCGACGACGACGACATCTGGCACCACACGAAGATCCAGCACCAGGTGCGCCGGATGCTCGACCACCCCGAGCTGGTGCTGGTGGGGTCGGGCATCCGGCTGCTCCTGCCACAGGGGCGGACGGCGGACTGGATCGGCCGGGCGGACCGGATCGAGTACCGGATGTTGCTGCGCAACCGGGTCAAGGAGCTGCACTCCTCGACGTTGATGATCCGCACCGCCGCGCTGGACAAGATCGGGCGCTATGACGAGACCTTGCCTCACGGGTACGCCGAGGACTACGACTTCGTGCTGCGCGCCGCGAAGGTCGGACCGGTCGGGGTGGTGCGGATCCCCCTGGCGGACATCCGCAAGGACGGCCAGTCGTACTACCGGGGCCGTACGGAGGGCACATCGGTGGCGCTCGAGGCGTTCCTGGCCAAGCACCCGGACATCGCGCGGGACCGCCGTGGGCACGCGCGCCTGCTCGGCCAGCTGGCGTACACCCGCTCGTGCCTCGGCCGCCGATCGGAGGCGTTCGGCCTGATGCTGCGGTCGGTCAGCCGGTGGCCGCTGTCCCCGCACCCGTACGTCGCGCTGCTACACCTGGCCACCCGGATGGAACCGACCCGGGTCGCCCGCCTGGCGCGGCGACTCGGCCGCGGGATGGCGTGATCGGCCATGACGCATAGCTCCGCGACGCCCGCCAGGACGAGCACCAGCGGTCGGCTGCCCACCTTCCTGCACCTGGGTCCGGGCAAGTCCGGCTCGACATGGCTGCACGAGGTGCTGTCCCTGCATACCGACCTCTACCTCACGGACGCCAAGGACCTGTACTTCTTCAGCCGCTACTTCGACCGCGGCCCGGCGTGGTACCGCCGGCAGTTCGCCGGTGCCCCTGACGGCGTCCGCGTGGTGGGCGAGGTGTGTCCCGACTACCTGGCCCACCCGCAGGCACCCGACCGGATCCATGCCGTGCTGGGTCGCGGTGTCCAGCTGATGGCGACCCTGCGGGACCCGGTGGACCGGGCCTTCTCCTCCTATCTCTACCTGGCCAAGCACGGCCTGGCGGCACCGACGTTCCGGGACACCTGGCGGACCGTCCCGGAGCTGGTCGAGGAGGGGCGGTACGCCACCCAGCTGCGTCGGTACGCGACCGTGTTCGGCCATCAGGCGCTCTACGTCAGCGTGTTCGACGACCTGCAGGAGGACCCGCAGGCGTTCTTGGACGCCACCACCGACCGGTTGGGCGTGGACCGGTTGCCGCTACCGGACGAGCACCTGGAGGCGAAGCTGCCGGCGAGCAAGGCTCGGATGCTGCCCCTGGCGATGGCCGTCCAACGCGGCGCCGACTGGGCGCGACGGCACGACGGCGCGCAGGTCGTGGGACGGATCAAGAGATCCGCGCTGGTGCAGCGGGCGTTGTACCGGCCGCTCGGTGACGACCGGCCGGTACCGCATGCTGCGGACGTGGATGCGCTGCGGGCGGAGCTGGAGCCCGAGGTGCGCGGGGTCGAGGAGGACTTCGCCCTGCCGCTGACCCGGCGCTGGGGATGGCGGTAGCCCGCCGGGCGGCCCGGGCGTTGACACCAACCGGGCTGCACGGCCTCGGCCGACGCGGCTACCTGCGGTTCGGCACCGCCACGGCGTCGCGGCGGATGCCCCCGGGCATGATCATGGTCGGGGCCTCGCGGTGCGGGACGACGTCGCTGTTCCGGGCGTTGTCCGCACACCCCCGGGTGGTGCGGCCGGCGGCGAACAAGGGCGTGCGCTACTTCGACCTCAACTACTGGCGTGGCCACCGGTGGTACCTGGGGCACTTCCCTCTCACGCTCCCGGCCGCTGCGCGCACCCGCGGCGGACCGCCGCTGACGTTCGAGGCGACCGGCTACTACCTGTTCCACCCGGTCGCGGTGCAGCGGATCGCCGCTGACCTGCCCGGGGTCAGGCTGGTCGCGATGATCCGTGATCCGGTGGAGCGGGCCTGGTCGGCGTGGAAGCACGAGACCGCGCGGGGGTTCGAGACCGTGCCCTTCGAGCGCGCCCTGGAGCTTGAGGACGAACGGCTGCACGGCGAGCGGGAGCGGCTGGCCCAGGACCCGGCGTACCGCAGCCTCGCCCACCAGCACCAGTCGCACCGCTCCCGCGGGGAGTACGTCGACCAGCTCGAGCGGGTGCTGCGGCACGTGCCGCGCGAGCGCGTGCACGTCGTGCAGTCGGAGGCGTTCTTCGCCGAGCCGGGGCACGAGTACCGCCGGCTGCTGGACTTCCTGGAGCTGCCTGGGCACGACCCCGACGGTTTCGCGGTCCACAACGCCCGACCGTCGGCGCCGATGCCGGGCTCCGTCCGAGCACGCCTGCTCGAGCACTACGCCCCGTACGACGCCCGGCTCGAGGATCTGCTCGGTGAGCCGCTGCGCTGGCGCTGACCGGCCCCGGACGCTCCTCGATCGGGCGGGCGCTGGGTCGGTGAACCCGCGCTGCGACCCCGCCGTAGGCGCAGCGCCCCCTGCAGCGCCATCAGTTCCAGCGGTCGCCGCAGCGCCCACACCGTCGCGGCATACCCGATGGTGCTGATGATCAAGGCGAGCACCAGCACGGCCCACGACGAGCCGCCGATGTGCCTGACGGCGGCTGACACCGCTCCGTAGGACCCGCTCGCGCAGACCGCCGCCAACAAGGTCGGGCGGCCCCACGGGCGCAGGCCGATCGTGACCCCGATCTGGACGAGCGGCACCAGATTGGCGACCACGAGCGCGGCCGACCACCCGATGGCGGCACCCAGGACGCCGAACGAGGGGATCAGCAGCACGTCCAGCCCGAACTGGACACCCGCCGCCAGCATGATGTTGGCCAGGCTCCACAGCGAACGACCAGCCATGTTGAGCACCATGTCGACCATCCCGCAGGCCATCGCCAGCAGCATCGTCATGGACAGCAGGAGCAGCACGCCCTGCCCCGCGCTGTAGCCCGACCCGAAGACCGTCAGGATCTGGTCGCCCCACACCACGAAGGTCAAGTACAGCGGCCAGGTCACCAACATCAACCACGCCGTGCCGATCAGGTAGTACCGCTGAGCCCCGGCCACGTCCCCCCGCCCGAGCGCGTACCCGAGCCGCGGCTGCACGGCCAGCGAGATCGCCCGGCTGCCCATCTGGCCCGCCACCACGAACCGGGTGGCGGCGGTGTAGACGGCCGCGGCACTGGCACCGGCGAGCGCACCCACCAGCACGATGTCGAACCGCTGCATGGCGCTCTGCCCGACACTGGCCAGTGCCCGCGGTCCGCTGAACCGCCAGAAATCCCGACGCAACGCCTGGACCGACCGACCCGCCGGCCGACCGGATCGGTCGCCAGGACGACGTCCCGATGACCCCTCGGCCGCTCGCCGCCACCACACCGCCGCGACGACCGCCGCCGGCAGGTAGGCCGCCACCCAGGCCAGCGCCACCCAGCGCCCGTCCGTGATCGCCAGCAGCCCGATGACCAGGGCCAGTTGCAGCACCGGGCGGCCGAGCTGCTCGACGAGCACGTTCGCGCGCATGCTGCCCAGGCCGCGGGTCGCCGCCAACGCGACGTTCTCCACCCCGACCAGGGGGATGAAGAACGCGAGCGCCCGCAGGTAGCTGGTGCTCTGGTCGACGTGCTCGGGGTTGATGAGCGCGGACAGCTGCGGTGCCAGGGCGAACAGCGCCGCGCCCATCACCACCGCGGTGATCACCACCGGCCGCATCGCGATCACCCCGTACCGGCGGGCCTGGTGCAGGGTGCCGTTCGCCCGTGCCCTGGACAGGAAGTAGACCAGCCCGGTGTTGGTGCCGAGCTGACCGACCGCGGTCGCCAACACGAAAAGCGAGGTCGCGGAGAAGAACACCCCGGCATCCTCGGGCGACAGAACCCGGGTGATCACCACCGTCAGCCCCATCAGGCACACCGCCATGACGATCGCGCCTAGCAGGTTGGCTGACCCCCCGCGGGCCACCCGTCCCAGCTGCGCCTCAGCCGGGCCGCCGCCGGTCGGCGCTGCGCCGGGCCGCAAGCCAGAGCGCCGGATGTCCGCGAAGCCGGACGGCAGTCGTTGAAGCGGTTGTGGCCCGCGGGCCGCATGGCGGGGTGACGGCGAGCCACCAGACGAGCGGCCGGTCACTCCCCAGGAGCCGACCGGCCGCCTCACCGCGGTCCACCGACGCCGAGATGCTCCTGGAGGATGAGGGTGAGCCAGGTGTCCAGGTCCCCCAACCGGCCACCGGCCTCCTCCTGGCGGTCCCCCTCGTAGCGCACCCCGATGTCCACGAGGTACAGCAGCGCTGTGCGCCGAGCGCCGGCAGCGTCGATGCCGAACGGCTCCAGCAGCGTCGGAGCCCGGGCGACGAGCGCCCGGGCCGCGTCCAGCGGGCTGCGCCCTCGGTGGGCGATGGCCCGCTGGATGTCGTGGTGCAGCGCGTCGAACCCGACCGGCACGCCGCTGTCGAAACGCTCCCAGTCCCACACCAACGCGCCACCCCCCGACCTGGCTGCCATGTTCCAGGGCGTCCAGTCACCGTGCCACGACCCGAGGTCCAGCGGCATGCTCGGACCCGACTCGGCGACCATCGCCCGCCCACCGTCCGCCTCGCTCACCGCCGGGACCGGCCGAGCCAGCACGCCGTCGAGAGCCGCGGCCAACCGGCCGGCCCGGGTGCCGGGCAACACCGCCAGCCGAGCCCGCAGCCGGGCGATGTAGGCGTTGTTGGTCAGCTCCACCGACGAGCGGCCGATGCCGGCGACCTCCACCATCGCGGGTACCAGGTCGGCGTCCGGCACCGGGCCGTGCCCCATCAACGCCTGCTGCACCAGCACCGGATAGTCCGCCCAGCTGCCTGAGTACAGCACCCGCGGCACGGTCAACGACCGCAGCCCCACGGATTCGAGACCGCTCAGCGCCTGCGCCTCGGCGAGCACCAAAGCGCAGGTCAGGGCGTTGATCCCGACCTTCGCGTAGCCGATCGTGCGCCCGCTCCCGGTGAGCACCTGGAGCACCGGCTTGCGGTTGGCGCGTAACGGGGCACCCGAGTACAGGCTGATCAGGACGTCGAACCCGAGCACCGCGGCGATGTGGTCCTCGATCGACTCGGCGACCTCGGTCACGGCATCGAGGGACAGCCCCAGGGTTGCAGTCGCGACACCACCCACGGGAGCAGCGGTCGCAGCGCTGCCCACGGGGGCACCAGCTGCGACACCACCCCGGGCGGCACCGGTAGCGGGCTGGACGGCCGGATCGATCCGCAACTGACCGGGCCACAGGTCGAGCAACCCGATCCGGGCCAGGCTGGCCAGGGCATTGAGCCGCAGACGTTCTCCACCGTGGGCCGACGCCTTGTAGTGCTGCAGGACAGACCCGGCCGCGGAACGCGGCCGCAGCGGCACCGCCACGGTCGGTCGCGACGGCCGGGGCAGCAGGACATACCGACGGCCGGGGCCACGCCGTAGCCAGGCCGCCGTCCGGGGCGTGGCGTGTGGCCACAGCTGCGCGACGACCTGGTCGAGGAACTCCCGACGAGAGCCGGTGGTACTCGAACCCGGTGCGCTCATCCGGACCGGCTACGGAATATCGACCCCGCCCTGCGGGATAGACCAGTCGTGGGATCGGCGGGCGGGCCGGCATCCGAACCGCCGTCCGTGGCATCGCCTCTGGTACGGATCGGACGGGTGACCGGCGTCGCGTCCGGAGCGGTGCCGCCGACGTCCGACCCACCACGGCCTTCGCCACCACGGCCCTCACCACCACGGCCTTCACCACCACGGCCGACGCCACCTGCGGCACGGTCAATCGCTGCGCGACCAGCCGCGGCACGGCCAGGCGTGGCGGGATCAGCCGCGGCACGGCCAGGCGCGGCGGGATCAACCACGGCACGGCCAGGCGTGGCGACCCGACCGACACCGGCAGGACGGTCGGTGGCGGCAACGCCGGAGGGTGCCCGCCCCAACGCGTCTCTGGCCTCGCCGGCTGCCAGGACGTCGATCCGAGAGACCGGCGGGCGAGGCCGCGTGGCCTGGGAGTGGCCACGCGGCCTCAGGGCCAGACCGATGATCCGCGCGCCTACCAGCTCGGCCCGGTCCAGCACGTCCTCCACGTCCACGCTGGTGGTGCTCATCTCCTGGCCGACCAGCACGGTGCCGGTGGCGAGCCGGGCCACGGCCATCCCGGCCGGTGACGTCGCCACCGGCGCCACGACGAGCACGTAGTCGCACGCGCTGGCCAGCTCGCGGAGCATGGTGGCGAACCGGTCGCCCGACAGCAGCTCGTGACGATCCTCCAGATCAGCACCGGGAGGGAGCACCCACACGCCGTCCCGATCCACCAGCAGCGGCTGAGCGGGTTGCTGCGAGGTGAGCACGTCGCTGAGCCCGGCCCCGGCCTCCACCGTGAAGAGCCCGGCGGCGTCGCCCTCGGCGTCGGCGATCACCACCACGACCCGGTACCCGGCCCGGCGGAATGATCCCGCCAGCTCCTGCACGACGTCCCCGACCGCCCCTCGGCCCTCGGCCAAGGTCACCGCGACCGTGCTGGACGGCGGCACCGCGGCCAGGATGCCGGTCCGCAATCGTTGGTGCGCGGCTCGCAGCAATCGGCCGGTCGGGTCGACCGACCGCTGCCACCAGCGTCGTCCGCCGCCGAGCACCGCGAGCACCGGAACGTCGCCGGCGACGACGTCCGAGCGCCGCACCCGCTTGTCCGCCCGGGTCAACGTGATGGCCAGCACGAGACCCAAGGCCAGCCCCAGCAACCCGCCGACGCCCGTGACCAGTCGCCAGTCCAACCCCTCGGCCTGCCTAGGCAGCTGCGCCGGGGACAGTACCGACCCGGGGTTGTTGTCACCGGCGCGCAACTGGCTCAGCTGCTCCGACAAGGAGGAGTACTGGTCGGTGAGCAGCTGCTGCTGGCGAGACGCCCGGCTGGACGTCGGCGGGACACCGGACGCCTCGGCCGCGGCCCGCTCCTGGTCGACCTCGGCGGTGACCTCCTCCAACCGTTTGCTCACGCTGGCGAACTGAGCGCGCAGCTCCTTTGACCGGCTCTCCTCGGTGGCGTCCGATCGCTGCTGCCGGTAGGTCAGGTAGCTGGTCGCCACAGACTGCGCACCGGCCTGGGCTGCGATCGCCGTGGACGCGGTGAAGCTGATCTCGACGATCTGGGTGTTCGGTGGCACCGCCGCCTTGACGACACCCGTACCGGCCTGCCAGTCCGGGGTCAGCTTGGCGTTGGAGATCGCGGCCACCGCCGCGGAGTCGACCAGCGTCGCCTCGGTCTCCATCGCGATGGTCACCTGCTGCCCGCTGTCCCCCGTCTCCAGGCCAAGCGGGTTCCCCAAGGTCGGCAGCAGCAAGATCTTGGCCGACCCCCGGTACGACTCCGGTTGTGCCTTCGCGGCCACCCAGGCGGCGGCCGACAAACCCACGACGCACACCAGGATCAGTGCCCAATACCGCTGCAGCGCTTGCCTCATCAGGCGAGGACGAACGTCCTCATCGACTGTCTGCGGCACCCGACACCCCTTCCATGGCGGTAACCCGCCCGTTACCCAGCATAGGTTCGTCACGCTGCGTCCACCGGCGTTTCCCCGACCCGCTGGCCACGACCACCCCGATGGGGGTCTGACCGCGGACGACCGCCTCCGCCGCGACCCGGGCCACGGCCGCGCTGCGGGTCCTCGGGCGGGCCACGATCACGCATCGGCCAGCCGTTCCTGCGCGCACCGCCGGCGACCGTCCGATCGCGGCGGCCACCTCGACCAGCCTGGGGTCGTCGTCGACCGGGACGCAGCTGCCGAAGTCGTGGACCAGCGCTGCCGTCTGGACGACGGTTCCCAGCTGGCTGGGGTCTCCTGCGCTCAGGGCCGTAGCGGCGTCGAGGCGCGCCAGCACCGGCAGCCCGGCCTCGTCCGCGAGCGTCTGCCGGCGGCGGATGCGCCGACCTCGGCGGCCCATCGCCACCGCGACCACCCCTCCGGTGCCGACGCCCAGGGCCAGACCGCTGGCCAGGTCCACCCGGCGCCGGTCGCCGCTGACGAACGCCCGCGGCGGCCGGATGGTGACGCCGGCGGACACCCGCGCGGCGACGATCGTGGCCAGTTGCTGGTTGATGACCCGGGACCGGGTCTGCAGCAGAGCGCGTCGCGCTCGCAGCGTCGTCGTGGCAGAGATCGACGGAGCCCGTCGGGTGCCGGGCAGCGGTCGCTGGATCAGATCGGTCAGCCGGCTGAGGTTCGCGTTCAACGCCTCGGCTCGGATCCGCAGAGCGTCGATCTGCCGGCGCCGTTCGGCGTCCAGCTGTCGTTGGCGGACGAGCAGCAGCGCGGAGACGGCCGCCTGCGATCCGGCTTGCGCCCTCGCCTTGTCCCGGCCGGTGAACGTGACGTTGAGCGTCCGGGTGTTCGGCGCGGCCCGGACCACGAGAGTGCCGTCGCCTTCGGTCGGGCGACGGCCGCCGGCCTGCTCCACGGCGTCCAGCACCTGGCCGCTGGAGAGCACCTGGGCGAGGGTGTCGACGGTCAGCGGCCCGTCCGAGGCCGGGGCGAACGAGAAGACCGGCCGTTGCGGCAGGTAGGCACTCGTGACCGCGCTCACCCTCGGCTCCCGGTTCTCATGAACCGCCAGTCCGGCTCCCGTGCCGACGACGGCGAAGACCAGCACCACCGGCCAGCACCGGCGCAGCGGGGTGACGAATGCGCCGAGGGTGGTCAGCACGCGAGGCCCGTGCGCCGCCACCTGCTCCCGGACTCCCAGAGCCAGTCCGATCATGGTGACCAGCAGACCGGTGCCGAGCGAGTTGTAGACCGGCATGGTGACCGCGCTGGCGAGCAGCACGGTGAGCGCCACCGTCACCGTGGGCGAGCGCAACCGAAGGAACCGCCAGCCCATGCTGATGAAGAACGTCAGGTAGAGGGCCAGGCCGACAAGACCCTGGCCGAACACGACCGACCACACCTGGCCCTGTGTGCCCAGTGCCGGCGGACTGCACCGCGGGCAGTTCGCCGTGGCTCCGCCGGCGATCGTGTTGAAGTTGCCCTGGACGTTGCGCGTGCTGCCCAGGCCGATCACCGGGGAGGTGCGGGTCACGCTCACCACCGCGAGGGTGCCGAGGTTGGTCCGGCCCTGCTCGCTGCCCTCGCTGGTCAGGCGGGTGGTCACCAACGACCCCAACGAGGTGACCGCGACCAGCGTCACCAGCGCCGCGCCGCCGGCCACCACACCGGCCAGCATCCCCGGGCGTCCGGTCAGCGCGGACCGGACGGCGACGAACAGCGCCAGCACCACGATCGTGGCCCACATGCCCCGGTTGATCGAGAAGACCGCTGGCACCGCTGCCGCCAGCAGGACGACCGGGGCCAGGTACCGCCGACGGCCGGCGTCCCGGCCGCACCAGGCGTACAAGAAGAACGGCAGGGTGCAGACGAAGTTCAGGCCCCAGGTGTTGGTGAAGGTGTACGGCGCGCTCGGTCGTGGCGACTCGAACCCGAGGACGTCCTGCAGCTGCGCGGCCGACGGATGGATCATCCGCTCCACGAACGGCACCCGGGTGATGCTCTGCGGAAGCATCAGCTCCAGCAACGAGGAGAACTCGAACATCGGCGCGAGCACGCCGAGCAGCCCGCCGGCCACCACGGTGAGGAACAACGCGCTGACGATCCGGCTGATCCGCCGGGCGGTCAGCTCGGCTCGGGTGTTCAGGACGTAGAGAAAGCTGATGGTGATCGTGAGGTACCAGGCAACCCGGTAGGTCCAGGTGAGATACCGGGTCGTGCTCTGGTCAGGAGCGGCCCCGAAGGCCCCCACCTGCAGCACCAGCACTCCGACGAGGACCCAGAGCAAGAAGAGGATCCACAACCCGAAGCCGCGCGGAACCTCCACCCGGCGCCGGCGCAGCAGGTAGGCCGCCATCGGGACGGTCATCAGCATGCAGATGAGCTCGGACATGCCGAGCGCCCACCACAAGGGGAACGGCACCAGCATCACCGACAGCGGCCACCCGGGGCGCCGCCACCAGGACCGGCGGACCGGCCGGGTCGACACCAGGACGGCCCGCCGGACCGGCGGCACCGGGCCGGCACCCGTGGGCTGCGCAGCCGACGCGTCCTGCCAGGCTGCCGCTGCTCGCCGCGCGCCGGGAGCCCGGGCGAGCAGACCCGGCGCACGACGGTCGTCGGCAGGCGGCACGGAATCAGCCGGCGTGGGTGATCATGCCGGCGCCCACCGTCCGGTTGGTGCTCTCGTCGACCAGCACGAACCCGCCGGTGGTCCGGTTGCGCGCGTACTCGTCGGCCATCAGCGGCACCGTCGTCCGAAGCCGCACCCGGCCGATGTCGTTGAGCCGCAGGCTGGTCGCCGACTCGTCCCGGTGCAGGGTGTTCACGTCCAGTCGGTACTGCAGATCCTTGACGACGGCGCGCGCGACCCGCGTGGTGTGCTTGAGCGCGTACTTGCGGCCGGCCTGGAGCTGGGCCTGCTCGTCCATCCAGCAGACCATCGCGTCCAGGTCCTGCGCGGCCTGCGGCGCGTTGTGCGGCCGGCAGATCAGGTCGCCGCGGGACACGTCGATCTGATCCTCCAGCCGGATGGTCACCGACATCGGCGGGTACGCCTCGTCGACTTCGCCGTCCGCGGTCTCCACCGCGGCGATCCGGCTGGTGAAGCCGGACGGCAGCACCATCACCTCGTCGCCCTTCTTCAGCACCCCGCCGGCCACCTGCCCGGCGTACCCGCGGTAGTCGTGCCAGGCGTCGGACTGCGGGCGGATCACGTACTGCACCGGGAACCGGGCGTCGATGAGGTTGCGGTCGCTGGCCACGTGCACGTTCTCCAGGTGGTGCAGCAGGCTCGCCCCCTCGTACCAGGGCATCGCCGGTGAGCGGGCCACCACGTTGTCGCCCTTGAGCGCGGAGACCGGGATCACCGACAGGTCCGGCACCCGCAGCTTGGTGGCGAACGCCCGGAACTCCTCGTGGATCCGCTCGAACACCTCGCGGGAGTAGTCGACCAGGTCCATCTTGTTGACGCACAGCACCAGGTGCGGCACCTCGAGCAGGGTGGCCAGGAACGCGTGCCGGCGGGACTGCTCGACGATCCCCTTGCGCGCGTCCACCAGGACCAACGCCAGGTCCGCCGTCGAGGCGCCGGTGACCATGTTCCGGGTGTACTGGATGTGCCCGGGGGTGTCGGCGATGATGAACGTGCGCCGCGGGGTGGCGAAGTACCGGTACGCGACGTCGATGGTGATGCCCTGCTCACGCTCGGCGCGTAGCCCATCGGTGAGCAGCGCGAGGTTCACGTGCTCGTCGCCGCGGTCCCGGCTGGCCCGCTCGACGGACTCGATCTGGTCCTGGAAGACCGTCTTGGTGTCGTAGAGCAGCCGGCCGATCAACGTGCTTTTGCCGTCGTCCACCGACCCGGCGGTGGCGAACCTCAGGATGTCCATCAGAAGTACCCCTCGCGCTTGCGGTCCTCCATCGCGGCCTCGCTGAACTTGTCGTCGCCACGGGTCGCGCCGCGTTCGGTGATCCGGGTGGTGGCCACCTCGTCGATCACCTTCGCCACGGTGCCCGCGTCGGACTCGACAGCGGCGGTCAGGCTGGCATCGCCCACGGTGCGGTACCGCACCCGGCGCACCGAGACCGGCTCGCCGTCCTTCGGGCGGCACACCTCGTGGACGCCGTACAGCATGCCGCCGCGGTCGAACACCTCGCGCTCGTGGGCGAAGTAGATGGACGGCAGCTCGATGCCCTCCGCCGCGATGTACTGCCAGATGTCCAGCTCGGTCCAGTTGGACAACGGGAACACCCGGATGCTCTCCCCCGGGTGGATCCGGCCGTTGTACAACCCCCACAGCTCCGGGCGCTGGTTCTTCGGATCCCACTGGCCGAACTCGTCGCGGAAGGAGTAGATGCGCTCCTTGGCCCGGGCCTTGTCCTCGTCCCGCCGGGCACCACCGAAGATCGCGGTGAAGCTGTGCTTCTCCAGGGCGTCCAGCAGCACCGGCGTCTGGATCCGGTTGCGGGTGCCGTCCGGAGGCTCGGTCACCGTGCCGTTGTCGATCGCCTCCTGGACGCTGGCCACGATGAGCTGGACGCCGAGCTGCTCGACTCGGCGATCCCGGAAGGCGAGCACCTCGGCGAAGTTGTGCCCGGTGTCCACGTGCATCACCGGGAACGGGATCCGGGCGGGGTGGAACGCCTTCTCCGCGAGGCGCAGCATGACGATCGAGTCCTTGCCGCCGGAGAACAGCAGCACCGGGCGCTCGAACTCGGCGATCACCTCGCGGATGATGAAGATCGCCTCCGCCTCCAGCGTCCGCACCTGGGTCAGCTGATAGCGCTGCGGGTCGGTCATGGTGCTTCTGCTCCGTTGTTAGTGGACATCGGGCCACGGGCGTTGGTGGACATCAGGCCACGGGTCGAGGCGGTCGCGAGGTGGTCGGCGATCGCCGACAGCACCGCGGACGCTACGTCAGGCTTGCACACCAGCACATCCGGTAACAGGGGATCTGGACGGTTGTAGATCAGCGGGCTGCCGTCGATCCGGCTGGTGTGCAAGCCGGCTGCGGCGCAGACGGCCACCGGGGCCGCGGAATCCCACTCGTACTGACCGCCGGCATGCACGTAGACGTCGGCGATGTCAGCCAGCACCGACGTCGCCTTCACCCCGGCACTGCCCATCGGCACCACCTGGGCGTCCAGCTGCTCGGCGAGCCGGGTGACGAACTGCGGCGGCCGGGTCCTGCTGACCGCGAGCCGCAGCCGCCCGGACGCCGCGGGCGGCGACAGCGGCGGGACGTCGGTGGCGTAGCACAGGTCGCGCGCCGGCAGCGCCACCGCGCCGGCGGTCAGACGTCCGTCCTGCCACAGCGCGACGTGCACCGCCCAGTCGTCGCGGGGCACCTCGCCGTACTCGCGGGTGCCGTCCAACGGGTCCACGATCCACACCCGACGGGCGGACAGGCGGGCCGGGTCGTCCTTGCCCTCCTCGCTGAGCACCGCGTCCCGTGGACGCGCGCTGGCGAGCTGAGCGGCCAGCAGCTCATGGGACCGCGCGTCACCCTGACGCTTCAACCCCTCAGGTGGGATCGACGGGTCGCGCAGCGACAGCAACAGCTGACCAGCTCGCTGCGCGAGGTCACGCGCCAGCCCAGCGTCGTCATGGCTGCTGCCGTCATGGCTGCTGCCGTCATGGCTGCTGCCGTCATGGCGAGAGTCGGCGCCGAGGCGCGCGTCGAGGTCGTGCTGATCCACAGAGTCCCCTTCTGTCCTGCACCCGAATGGCCGCCGAGGCCCCCGCGACCCACCGCGCCTAGTAGGCCCCAGAACGCCCGAGGACGGCACGGGCGGTCTTCCACAGGATCAGCAGATCGAGCGCGATCGACCAATTGTCCACGTACCGTAGATCCAACCGCACGGACTCGTCCCAGGTGAGATCGGCGCGACCACTGACCTGCCACAACCCAGTAAGGCCCGGGCGCACCCGCAGCCGCCGGTGCACGGCGTCGTGGTAGTGCTCGTACTCCGACAACAGCGGCGGCCGAGGGCCGACCAGCGACATATCGCCTTTGACGACGTTCAGCAGCTGCGGCAGCTCATCGACGGAGTACCGGCGCAGCACCGCACCAACCCGGGTGATCCGCGGATCGGCGTGCATCTTGAACATCAGGCCGTCCCGGCTGCTGTGATCACGCAGCTCAGCCAGCTGCGCCTCGGCGTCGACGACCATGGTGCGCAGCTTGTACATGGTGAACGTGCCGCCGTCCACGCCGATCCGCGGCTGGGTGAAGAACGCCGGCCCTCGGGTGCTGACGCGGATCGCGACGGCGGCGATGGCGATCACCGGTGTCGCCATCACGAGCAGCGCGACACCCAGGACGCGGTCGAGCACCGCCTTGGCGAACATCCGGCCGTAGCGGGAGGACGGCTTGTCCAGGTGCAGCAGCGACAGGCCGGCCGCCGGCCGCAGCTGCACGTTGGGCTCGGCGACCTCGACCAGTCCTGGTTCAACGAGCAGCTGGGCTCCGGTGCGGTCCAGTGCCCACGACAGCCGACGCAGTGCCGAGCCGCTGAGCAACGAGCCCACCACGATGACCGAGTCGATCTCGTGATCGACGACGACCTGGGGAACCTCGGACATCCCGCCGAGGATCTGCACCCCGACGTGGTCCTGGACGCCGGGGCCAGGCGCCGGGACACAGGCCCCCACTACTCCGAGGCCGTGCTCGGCCGTCACGGCCAGGTCATCGGTCAGCCGTTGCACCGCAACGGGTTCACCGACCACCAGGGTGCGCAGCATCGCCTCGCCCTGGTACCGCCGCCGGTGCAGCCGGCGCCGCAGGACGTGCCGGGTGATCCCACTGAGCACCGTGGTGACCGGGACGGCAACCAACACCTCCCGTCGAGGGAGCAGGAACTGGAAGGCGTAGCTGGCGATGCCGAGGACAAGCACGATCCCCAAAGCGGCCCGTAGCAGGGCCTGGAACTCTTCCGCGCCGTCCCCGACCCGACCGGCCTCGTACCCTCGGGCCACCATCACCGCGACCACCCAGATCGCTGCCGCGAGCAAGGCGATCGGCAGGGTGTAGGGCCGCAGCCGCCCGAGGGTGGCGGTGCACACGGCGACCACTGACGCGGCGATCAGGATGTCAGCGGCTACAGCTTGCGCGAGCAGCGGCCTAGTCCAGCGGGCTCGACGCCGCTCTGCCTGCTCAGCTGGATCCACGACCACTGGCCCGACTCGAGGGTCGTGCCGGACCCGGGGAGTCCACGGCTGCGGCGACGCCCACGACCGGCGGCCCGGCGGCTGGTGCCGGCGGCGTTCGGCCTGGCGGGTCCGGTCGGTGGTCGGGCTGTCGAGGGTCGGGCCGCCGAGGGTCGGGCTGTCGGGGCGGATGGCGACCTGCCCCACCAAGAACCCGCCGGCCTCACCCGGACGTGCTGACACCTGATCCCCCTTCTGCGTCGCTGGGGCGACCACACGATCCCCTCGTGCGGGCCGGCAACACCGTAGACGAACTGCGAATAGGACGGAGGACGGTTGGCTGAAGAACGGCTGTGAGTTCACCCGATCGTGATGAGCAACGAGCACATCCTGTCTGCTCTCGCACGCGGAACAGCCTTTCTCGTCGCCCCATCACCCGATCAGAGCAATCACCGAGGGTCCGTCACACCAGACCCACGGCGAAGAGCCTCGCGGGCTCACGACGAAGACCGGCTCGGGTCGGCGGCGGCCGAGGACCACAGCGAGGGCGCGGACGGTGGGAGTGCGGACGGTGAGGGGATCTGACGTACAGGGGTGATGTGGCGCCGGGTGGCCCAGGTGGCGCGGATGCTCTGCACGACCGCTTGGACGAACGTGACCTGCAGCACCAAGTCGTAGACGAACTCCGGCAGCAGCAGCGCGCGGACCACCAGTCCACCTCGACTTCTGGTCTGCCAGGACACGACCAGTCGCGCCAGCAGGAGGCCGAGGCCGACGAGCTGCCACCACGGCGACAGCGTCACGGTGTCGGTGAACGCCGCCATGATGGAGACCAGCCCGATCATCGCGAGGATCCCCACCGAAACCCCGGCCAGCGCCCGCTGACCCCAATACGGCAGGGTCACCCGGGTGAGCCCGTAGCGGAACAGCGTGTCCACCACGCCCCGGTACCAAGGCAGCCGCTGGCGGTGCAGGTCTGCCATCGTGGGCTTCAACTCGGTCCAGACCCGGCACTCCTGGGCGGACGTCAGCCGCCACCCCAGGTGCCGCAGCGCCCAGGTGATCTCGTCGTCCTCAGCTAAGGCATCCTCGTCATAGACGTCGCCTGCTCGACCCGGCAGCATGCCGGACCTGTTCACGCACACCTCGCGCAACGCGCGTACTCGTAGGACGGACGCCGTCCCGGCCAAGGCCAGAACCCCGCCCTCGCGGTATCGCGCGGCATGCCGGCTGAGCTCGTGAGCCTGACACCACTCCAGCCAACCGGACGGACGATCGCCAACGATCACCCCGCCAACCGCGCCCAGGCTCGGGTCTGCGCTGATGAGGCCCACCGCCCGCTCGAGGAACCGCGGTGCCAGCCGAGTCGTGCCGTCCATCACCAGCACGACGTCGTCCTGGTGGCAGCTGGGCAGCAGCCGAGTCAGGATCTGGTTCAGGGCAACGGCTCTGCGGCTGGAGCCGTCCGGAGTCTCGACCACCACCGCGCCAGCGGCATCCGCTACCTGAGTGGTGGCGTCATCACACCGATCGGTGACCACTGTGAGTGAATCCGGGGCACGACCTTGGTGGAGAACGGAAGCCACCGCACCAGCGATGTCCCCCGACTTCTGGTGGGTCGAGATGATCACATGCACCGCCATGGCCAGTCCCCTTCGCCACTCAGTCGCCACTCGACGTGGTGACTGCGCCGAGATGCCCTCTCGACCTCGAACCCTTTCGAACACTCAGCGTGATCGATATCGTGACGATAGGCAGCGGCCGAGGGCGAGCTCAGCTGATCTCCACCGCATCACTAGGTGGCCGCACGGCCAACTACGCAAAGTCATGAACAGCCACGCGGTGAGACCTGAGGCCCTCACCGACCGTGCCAGCGGTTCTGTGCTGCGGCCAGACCCTCCGCGACGACCTGCTGGGTTGCGTCTGCCGCGTCCTCCAAGAGCAGCGGCACGCCCTGACGCTCGGTCGATGAGAAGTCGCGCAGCACGAAATCGGCTGGGTCCTGCCGCCCCGGCGGTCGTCCGATCCCCACCCTGATCCGCAGGTAGTCCCGGGTGCGGATGGACCGGCTGATGGACCGCAGCCCGTTGTGCCCGCCCTCACCCCCTCCCCGCTTGATCCTCAGCGCGCCGAAAGGCAGGTCCAGCTCGTCATGGATGACGACCACCCGATCGACCTCGACACCGTAGAAGGACACCAGAGCAGCGACCGGCCCCCCGGACTCGTTCATGAAAGACGCTGGTACCGCGAGCAGCACCCGAGGCCCAGGAGCGCCACCGCGGAGGGCGCCGAGACGCCCGTCGACCACCCTGGCCCCGGTCCGGTGCTGGCGCCCCGCGCCACCGAGCCGAGCGGCCAGCACCTGCACCGCCATCGCCCCGACGTTGTGGCGGTTCCCGGCGTACCGCGGTCCGGGGTTGCCCAGCCCGACGACAAGCCAGGGACCCGGGCTCACCCCGCCCCGGCGGCCGCGGCAGGCTCACCCGACGTCTCGGCGTCGGACCCGGCGGCCTCCCCGGCCGCACCCGACGCGGTCGCCTGCTGCCCGACGTTGACCACCAGCAGGTCCGGCCCGCTGACCAGCGTCGCACCGGGCGGGAGTACCAGCTCGCCAGCATGGACCTGGCTGCCGGGCGCCAGGCCGTCGACCGAGACCTCCACCTGCTCCGGGATCGCCGTGGCCGCCACCTCGAGCTGGAGCACCTGGCTCTCGACGGTCACCAAGGTCTGCGGCGCCGCTTCACCCACGACGTGCACCTGGACGTCCACCGTGACCTTCTCGTCCCGGCGGACCACCACCAGGTCCACGTGCTCGATGACCGGCTTGATCGGGTCACGTTGCACGTCCTTGGCGAGAGCGAGCTGCTCCACGCCGTCCAGGACGATGGTGAGCAGGGCGTTGGGGTGCTTGAGGGCCAGCATGGTCTCGTGCCCGGGCAACGTGATGTGCACGGGCGGGGTGCCGTGCCCGTACATGACGGCGGGAACCTGGTCGGCCCGGCGGATGCGGCGAGAGGCGCCCTTGCCGAACTGGTTTCGCGGCTGGGCTTGCAGGGTGAGCTCGGACACGCGGACTCCTCGGGAGGTGATGGTCGCTGGGCCTCGGCGCGGGCCGCCCGGACAGCGTGCCCGTGGCGGACACCGCGTCGATGGCGGAGCCGCCCGCGCCGATCCGCGGGCCGCATCCCTCGCCGAGGTACTCGGGCAACCGTATCGCGCCCCCGGACCGGCGGCGGCGCGGGCAGGTCGCCCAGACCGCCCGCCGGTCAGGCCTGGCCGTTGAAGAGGCTGGTGACCGACCCGTCGTCGAAGACCTCGCGGATCGCCCGAGCCACCAGGGGGGCAATCGACAGCACGGTCAGCTGAGGGAAGTGGCGCTCCTCGCCGATCGGCAGCGTGTTCGTGACGACGACCTCGCTGATCCGGCTCTGCCGCAACCGGTTCACCGCTGGTCCGGACAGCACGGCGTGCGTGGCGGCGACCAGGACGTCGGCGGCGCCGTTGTCGAACAGCGCGTCCGCCGCCTGGCAGATGGTGCCCGCGGTGTCGATCATGTCGTCCACCAGCACGCAGGTGCGGCCGGCCACCTGCCCCACCACCTCGTGCACCTTGACCTCGTTGGGCACGGTCGGGTCGCGCCGCTTGTGGATGATCGCCAGCGGGGCGCCCAGCGTGTCCGACCACTGGTCAGCCACCCGGACCCGGCCGGCGTCCGGGGACACCACGGTCAGGCTCGAGCGCACCACCCGCGACCCGACGTACTGCGCGAGCAGCGGCAGCGCCCACAGGTGGTCCACCGGCCCGTCGAAGTAGCCCTGGATCTGCGCGGCGTGCAAGTCCACGCAGATCAACCGGTCGGCACCGGCGGTCTTGAACAGGTCCGCCATCAACCGGGCGGAGATCGGCTCGCGACCGCGGTGCTTCTTGTCCTGACGGGCGTAGCCGTAGAACGGCAGGACGCAGCTGATCCGCTTGGCGGACGCGCGCTTCAGGGCGTCCGTCATGATCAGCTGCTCCATGATCCACTGGTTGATCGGTGCGGTGTGGCTCTGGATGACGAACGCGTCGCAGCCGCGCAGGCTCTCCTGGAACCGCACGTAGATCTCGCCGTTCGCGAAGTCGTACGCCGTGGTGTCCACCAGCTCGACGTCGAGCTGCTGCGCGACCTGCTCGGCGAACTCGGGGTGACCACGCCCGCTGATCAGCACCATGCGCTTCTCGCCGGAGGTAGTGATCCCGGTCATGCGGTGCTCCCGGTCATGCGGTGCTCCCGGTCATGCGGTGCTCCCGGTCATGCGGTGTCCCGGTCATCTGCCGACGGTCCCGTCATCGTGGTTGGGCGGCTGCGTTGCGCTGGCATCCCGGCTAGCGTCCTGACCCGTACCGTGTGGCGGGGCATCCTGGCCCTCCCCCAAGGCACGAGCTGCCGCGGCGGCGGCCGGTGTGCCCGGCCGCCTGTCCAATGTCCACCGCGGCACGTTCCGCTGCGGAGCGACGCAGACCGCCAGCGCGCCGGGCGGCACGTCCTTGCGGACGACGGTCCCCGCGCCGGTGTAGGCGCCGTCCCCGACGCTGACCGGCGCGACGAACATGGTGTCCGATCCGGTCCGGCAGTGGTCCCCGATCGTGGTGCGCGACTTGGTCACGCCGTCGTAGTTGACGAACACCGAAGCCGCGCCGATGTTCGAGTGCTCCCCGATGATGGCGTCCCCGACGTAGGTCAGGTGCGGGACCTTGGAGCCGACGCCGATGTCCGCGTTCTTGGTTTCCACGAAGGTGCCGATCTTGCCGCGCTCGCCGAGCCTGGTCCCCGGCCGCAGGTACGCGAACGGCCCGACCGTCGCGCCGGCACCGATCTGGGCGTCGCTGCCGTGCGCGCGGATCACGGTGGCGCCCGCACCGACCTGGACGTCGACGAGGGTGGTGTCCGGCCCGATCGTCGCGCCGGTCGCCACCACGGTGTCGCGGTGCAGCTGGGTGCCGGGCAGCAGCACCACGTCCGGGGCTAGCTGGACCTGGACGTCCACCCAGGTGGTCGCCGGGTCCACCACCGTGACCCCGGCCCGCATCCACCGCTCCAGCACCCGCCGGTTCAGCTCCCGACCGAGCGCGGCCAGCTGGACCCGGTCGTTGGCGCCCTCGGTCTGCCAGACGTCGTCGAGCTGGTGGGCCGCGACCCGGGCCCCGTCGCCGGCCGCGATCGCCAGGACGTCGGTGAGGTACCGCTCGCCCTGGTCGTTGTGCTCGCCGACCCGGTCCAGGGCGTCGTACAGCACCGCGGCGTCGAAGACGTACACCCCGGCGTTGATCTCGCGCACCGCGCGCTGCCGCTCGGTGGCGTCCCGGTGCTCGACGACCGCCGACACCGTTCCGTCACCAGCCCGCAGCACTCGGCCGTACCCAGTGGGGTCGACGACCTCGGCGGTCGCCACGGTGACCGCGTTGCCACCGGCCAGGTGGGCCTCCAGCAGCCCGCTCAGGGTGCTCGCCTCCAGCAGCGGCACGTCCCCGATCGTGACCAGCACCGGGCCGTCCAACTCGGGCAGCGCGGCCAGACCGCACTGCACGGCCCGCCCGGTACCGGGGATCTCGTCCTGGTCGGCGAGCACCGCCTCGGGTGCGGTCTGCGCGACGTGTGCGGCCACCTGGTCACGACCGTGCCGGACCACCACCACCAGGTGTTCGGGCCGCACCCGGGCGCAGCTGGCGAGAACGTGACCCAGCAGGGACCGGCCGCCGATCTCGTGCAGCACTTTCGGGACCGCTGACCGCATCCGGGTGCCCTGCCCGGCGGCCAGGACGAGGACGGCGGCCGGACGACCGGCAGCGGATGCCTGGCTCACGCGCTGGTGCTCCTCGCGGGGACGATGTGGTGGGACGAACGCTCCGCCCCCACGATTCGAACGTGGACCACAAGGCTCCAAAGGCCTGCGTGCTGCCGTTACACCAGGGCGGACCGCGCTGCGCCACGTCGCCGAAACGCCCGCGGATGGAACAGCCGCGCCCAGTCTGCCAGTGCCGGTCGCGCAGCTGGTGTGCGGGCGCTGCCGAGCACTGGCCGGAACAGGAGATCTGGCCGGAACGGGAGATGATGACCCGGTGAGCACCCGACCGACCACCCGAGCACGGATGACCGGGCCGCAACGCCGCGAGCAGCTGCTGGACGTCGGCCGTCGGCTGTTCGCCGAGAAGGGTTACGACGCCACCAGCGTCGAGGAGATCGCCGCTCGGGCGCAGGTCTCCAAACCCGTGGTGTACCAGCACTTCGGGGGCAAGGAGGGCATCTACGCCGTGGTGGTCGACCGCGAGATCCGGCAGCTGCTCGCGGAGATCACCCGGGCACTGTCCAGCGGGGGCGGCTCCCGGCGGCTCGTCGAGTTGGCCGCCCTCGGTCTGCTCGAGTACGTCGAGACGTCGACCGACGGCTTCCGGATCCTGGTGCGCGACTCCCCGGTCGCCCAGACCACCGGCACGTTCTCCAGCCTGATCAGCGACGTGGCCAGCCAGGTCGAGCACCTGCTGGCCGCCGAGTTCACCCGACGCGACCTGGACCCGGCGCACGCGCCGATGTACGCCCAGATGCTGGTCGGCATGGTGGCGCTCACCGGGCAGTGGTGGCTGGACGCCCGCAGCCCCAGTCGCGTCCAGGTGGCCGCGCACCTGGTGAACCTGGCGTGGCACGGACTGTCCGGTCTGCAGGCTCAGCCCGTCCTGCAGACGGTCGACGACCGCACGACCGAGACGCCTGGCACTCATCAGACACCGGACAGTCATCAGGCATAAAGGCTGGACACGGCTCAGGGTCAGGCACTGGGGATCGGAGCTCGGCACCCAAGCAGGAGCCGGGCGCGGTCACGAGCCGGGCGCTAACCGGGTGTCGGGCCGATCTGCTGCAGCTCGACACGGTTGCCCACCGGGTCGTCGGTATGGAAGCGCCGAACAGCGGGGATCGACTGGTCCCACCGCACGTCGTACCCGGCGTCCGTCACCCGACGGGCCAACGCGTCCACATCCGTGACCAACAGGCACGGGTGGGCCTTGCGGGCTGGGCGGAACGAATCTTCGACACCGCAGTGCAGCTCGGCCGACCCGGAGCGGAACCACGCGCCACCACGAGCAGCCAGCCCTGCGGGCTTGGACACCTCAGCCATGCCGAGGACGCCGGTGTAGAAGTCGCGCATCACCCCCTCTGCGCCGGCTGGGCAGCTGACCTGGACGTGGTGGAGGCCCACCACGAGCGACGCACCGCCCCCCGCGTCCGCGCGACCCACGCTCTCGTTTGCCGCGCTCACGCCACCGCCGCTCACGCCACCGCCGCTCACGCCCGCCGCGCTCACCTCACCCGCCGGCCTCACGCGAGAACCTGGGCAACGCAGAACACCCGGCGGAACTCGTACGGCGTGCCCCATGGCCGTCGCGGGTACGCCATCCGCAGGCGACCGGCGTAGGCGTCCAGGAACTCCTGGCGCTGCTGGGGGTGGTCGTGCAGGGCGTCCATGATGGGACGCAGGCCGGTTCCGGAGACCCAGGCGAGCACCGCGTCGTCGCCGTGCTCGCCGGCCGGGTCGAGCAGGTGGACGTAGGTGGTCTCCCACGCCTCGACCGCACACCCGCGGTCAGCCAGCAGCGCGGCGTACGTCGCCGGCCGGCCGACCGCCTCGCCATGTCGTAGCGCACCGGCCAGCAGGGTGGCGAACCGTGGCTCAGCGGCCACCTCGCGCATGAGCTGGTGCGACGGCGCGTCGAAGTTGCCGGGCACCTGGATCGCCAGCCACCCGCCCGGGGCCAAACCGGACACCCACGACGACAACAGGTCCAGGTGCCCCGGCACCCACTGCAGGCTCGCGTTGGCCACGACGACGTCCGGTCGCGCCGCAGGGTCCGGCACCCAGGTGGACAGATCACCGGTGACGAAGGTCAGCCGGCCAGCAATGTCGGACGCATCGGTCTGGTCTCGGGCCTGTTCCAGCATGGCCCGGGCCTGTTCCAGCATGGCCCGGGCCTGTTCCAGCATGGTGGGAGAGGAGTCCACCCCGAGGACATCGGCTGACGCCCACCGGCGGGCCAGGGTCGCGGTCACCGCACCCGTGCCGCAGCCCAGGTCGACGACCCGGTGCACGTCCGTGGCGTCCACCCGCGCCAGCAGGTCGGCCGCTGGCCGAGCGCGCTCAGCAGCAAACTGCCCGTACAGCGCCGGATCCCAGCTGATCATCGCTCTCCTCCCACCGCGAGCATCCGACGTCATGGTAGGCGGGTTGGGCGGCGTCCTGCCCGTGCGACGCGGAACGGCGCCAGGACCGCGGTGTCTCGACATCGAGAAACACGGCCGACACGCGGCACTAGACTCACGTCGTGACGCCTGACCGCCGCCCGGGCACCCAGGCTGCAGTGCAGCTCGTTGCCGAAAGCCGTTCCGTGCCTGCCGATCGGACTATCCCGGACGCGCAGCAAACCGCGAGCCTGACGCCAACCGGTGACGAGGTGGACCGGATCATCGAGGCATGGCGTCGCGAACGACCCGATCTGGACGTCGAGCCGCTGGCGGTGCTGTCCCGGGTGTCCCGGCTGGCCCGACACCTGGACCTGGCCCGGCGCGCGGCGTTCACCGATCACGGGCTGGAGGGCTGGGAGTTCGACGTGCTGTCCGCGCTGCGCCGGGCCGGGCGGCCGTACCAGCTGTCCCCGGGCCAGCTCGTCACCCAGACCCTCGTCACCAGCGGCACGATGACCAACCGGGTGGACCGGCTAGCGGCGCGGCAGCTGGTCGAGCGGTCGCCGGACCCCCGGGACCGGCGCGGGGTGCTGGTCCGGCTCACCCCACGCGGCCGACGGACCGTCGACGCCGCGTTCGGTGGCCTGCTAGACCGCGAGCGCTCACTCCTACGCGATCTGGACACCGCCGACTACCGCCGATTGGCCGACCTGCTGCGCCGCCTGGTCGCCCCCTTCGACGCCGGCTGACCTCGACGCTGGCCGGACGGCGCCCAAGCCGAACGAGCTCGGCGAGCGCACCGGCTGGCGGACCGTGGACGCCCACGGCCTGCGAGCCTGCCGCATGTACTCTTGCATGCATGACACGCGTTCAGGTCCGGGACGTCCCGGAAGACGTCGTGGAGAAGCTCAAGTACCTCGCGCGGGAACGCAACCAGAGCCTCCAGAGGTATCTGCGGGACGTCCTGCAGGCCGAGGCCGGGATCGCCACCAACAAGCGCATCCTCGCCGAGGCCGCCACGGAGGCGAAGTATCCGGCCCGGTACGGCGAGGCCGCCGAGGACATCGAGCGCGGTCGCTCCTCATTGACGTGAGGACGGGCTCACTGGTCGTGGTGGACGCCTCCGTGGTGGTCGACGCCCTCGCGTCCGACGACCAGGTCGGTGAGCGAGCCCGGACTCTCCTGGCAGACCTGCAGTGGGCTGCACCGGAGCACTTGCGGGTCGAGGTGTTCAGCGGCATCCGCGGTCGGCTACTAGGCGACAAGCTTGATCACGGTCGCGCCGAGCGGGCGGTGGGGAGGTTGGAGCGGCTCAACGTTCAACCAGTGCCAACCTCGCTGCTGCTGGGCCGGATGTGGCAGCTGCGCGACACCGTCACCGGGTACGACGCCGCCTACGTGGCCGCGGCCGAACGGCTCGACGTCCCGTTGGTGACCACGGACCGCCGACTGGAGCGGGCGACGGGCATCCGCTGCCCGATCCACGTCCCCTGATCAGCGATGAACTCGACGCTCCTGGGCGCTCGGGTTCACCAGGAGAGTCAGATCGCGACGAAGGAGCCGTCGCGCAACTCCGGGATCACGGTGGACGCGTCCACCTCGCCGGCGATCCGGACATCGTCCGGGTAGTCACGATCCAACAGCTCGCGACCGGTGGGGGTGTCGGCCAGATCCCGCATGGCGGTGAAGGCCAACCTTGCCGCCGATGCCTCGGGGGACAGCACCACGTCCGGTTGCCGCGCCGCCAACCGGGAGATCACCGCACCGGCCCCGACCAAGTCCTCGTAGGCCACCCGGAGCGATTCGTCGGGCCACCGCTCGCCAGCTGGCACGACCGCCACCACGGTCGCCCCCTCGTCGACCGCCTGCCCGATCCGCCGCGCCACCGCGTCGGCGTTGCGCAAGCACCCGGTGAGCACCAGCGCCGAGGACCCCATCAGCGCGTGGGTGATGGACGACCCGTTGGGCGACGGCAGCACCAACCTGGCTCCCCGCGGCAGCTCCAGCAGCGACGCCGGTGACAGCGATGGCCCGCCGCGATGCGAGCGGGTGCCCGCGAGCTCCGCCTCGATGGATCTGGCCAGTTCGTGGGCCGCTTCGCCACCGGGGTGCGGCCATACCCGAGCCCCACGTTCACACGCCACCGTCACCGAGGTGGAGAACGACAGGACATCGACCACCACCACGACGTCCGCGGTGTCAGCGAACGACCGAGCCCCCGCAAGGCCCCACTCCACGTCAATCCGAGCACGATCGGGCTCGGCAGGGATCGCCACGGCGACGACCCTACCGGCGGCCACTACCTGGCCGTCCGGCGGTTGAGGTACTCCGCGGCCTCAGCCGCCCTCAGCGGCCTCAGCGGCGAGCAGCCACTGCTCCTCGACGGCTGCCCGCTCCTGGATCACGGCTCGCAGCTGCTCGTCCAGGACGACGACCGCGGCCGGGTCGGTGGCCTGCCGCGCGAGGTCGCCCTCCAGCGCGGCGATGTCCTGCTCCAGCCGGCCCAGCCGACGCTCCAGGCGGGTCAGCTGCTTGCGGGCCGCCCACCGATGGGCCGCCTCGGTCGGTGGCGCACCCGTTGCGCTGGAACGATGTCCACCCCTGCCCGAGGTAGTGGCAACGGCCGAGCCGGACGACACCGTGCCGGATGACGTCGTGCCGGATGACGTCGTGCCGGATGACGTCGTGCCGGATGACGTCGTGCCGGATGACGTGGCGGACGACGTTGTGCCGGATGACGTTGTGGACGACACGGGCGTGGGACGCGGCCCGGCCGGTGAGGCCGCACGCCGCCTGAGGTACTCCTCGACGCCACCGGGCAGCTCGTGCAGCTGGCCGTCACCGAGCAACGCGACCTGGTGGGTGCACGTCCGCTCCAGCAGGTACCGGTCGTGCGACACCACCACCAGCGTTCCTGGCCACGAGTCGAGCAGGTCCTCCAGCGCCGTCAGGGTGTCGACGTCCAGATCGTTGCTGGGCTCGTCGAGCAGCAGGACGTTCGGCTCGTCCATGAGCAACCGGAGCAGCTGCAACCGGCGACGCTCCCCACCGGACAGGTCCCGCACCATCGTCTGCTGCCGGCTTCCGGTGAAGCCGAGCCGCTGGGCCAGCTGGGACGCGGTGACCTCGCGATCCCCGAGCCGGATCACCTGCCGGACCTGGGCGACCGCCTCCAGCACCCGCAGGCCGGCGAGCGCATCAAGCTCGCGCACCTCCTGGCTGAGCAATCCCGACCTGACGGTCCGGCCCACCCGCAGCGTGCCACCGACCACCGCGATGTCCGAGCGGTGGCCGGTGACGGCGTGCCCGTGGTCAGCGGTCGCCGCCGGGTCAGCGGGTGGCCTGGCGAGCCGTCCGGCGAGCAGGCGCAGCAGGGTGGACTTGCCCGACCCGTTGACGCCGAGCACGCCGTACCGGTCACCCGGCCCGAGTCGCCAGGTCACGTCGTCCAGCAGCAGCCGGTCCCCCGCGCGGACCGTGATCCCCTCAACGTCCAGGACGTCCCGGCCCAGCCGGGAGGTAGCGAATCGGAGCAGCTCGACGTCGTCGCGGGGCGCGGGCACATCGGCGATCAACGCGTTCGCGGCCTCGATCCGAAACCTCGGCTTGCTGGTCCGCGCCGGCGGCCCACGCCGCAGCCAGGCCAGCTCCTTGCGCAGCAGGTTCTGCCGACGCTCCTCGGTGGCCCGCGCGGTGCGCTCCCGCTCCGCCCGGGCCAGCACGTACGCGGCGTATCCGCCGTCGTAGCAGCTGACCTGCCCGTCGTGCACCTCCCAGGTGTCGGTGCCGACCGCGTCCAGGAACCACCGGTCGTGGGTGACCGCGACCAGCGCCGCGCCAGCTCGCCGCTGAGCCAGGTACCCGGTCAGGTGCCCCGCGAGCCAGGCCACGGCCTCGACGTCGAGGTGGTTGGTGGGTTCGTCCAGCAACAACAGGTCGGGATCGTCCACGAGCAGCGCGGCCAGGGCCACCCGACGCCGCTCACCGCCGGACAGCGGCCGGATCACGGCGTCCAGGCCTCCGACCACCGGGGCGTCCAGCCCGCCGAGCAGACCGGTCAGGACGTCCCGGATCCGAGCATCTCCCGCCCACTCGTGATCCGGTCGATCCCCCACGACGCACTGGCGGACGGTGGTCGACGGGTCCAGGTCGTCGCCCTGGCCCAGCAGCGACGTGCGGATGGCGCCGGTCCGGGTCACCCGGCCGGCGTCCGGCGAGCACCGTCCGGCGAGCACGGCCAGCAGCGTGGTCTTCCCCGCCCCGTTCCGCCCGACGACACCGACCCGCTGCCCTGCGGCCACCCCCAGCGAGACGTCATCCAGCACCGTGCGGATGCCGAGAGTCACCCGAGCACGTTCCAGCGCGACCAGCGACACCGGGCTCACGGCGTACTCAACCCCAAAGGAACGTCGTTCTCACCAGCTCGACCCGCTGGTCGAGCTCCACACGGCGACCGCACCGGACGTCAGCCCCACCGCGATGGCTCGCCGACCCGGGCACCGTGGACCGGGCCGTGGGCGCGACGCACCGACGGGCAGGTGCCGGACGCCGCGAGCGCCACGGACAACTCCAAGGCGTGCTGGTGGTCACGGGCCAAGAATGCGACGGTCGGACCGGATCCGCTCACCACGCCCGCCAGCGCACCACACGCGGAACCCAGCGCCAGCACCTCCGTCAAGTCCGGGCGCAGCGAGCACGCGGCCTGCTGCAGGTCGTTGTGCAACACCGGCGCCAGCGACGCCGGATCGCCTCGGCGCAACGCCTGCATCATCTGGTCGCCGATCCGCGGGGGCGGATGAGGCGCATCGGCGGCGGTCAGCCGATCGAACTCGGCGTACACCTGAGGGGTGGACAAACCCTGGTCGGAGACCACCAGCACCCAGTGATAACTGCCCTGCGCCAACGCCGGGGTGAGCCGCTCGCCGCGTCCGGAACCGATCGCGGTCCCGCCGAACAACGCGAATGCGACGTCCGAACCGACGTCCGCGGCCAGACCCACGAGATCGTCCCGGCTCAGACCGGCCTGCCACAGCAGATCGCAGGCGACCAGCGCGGCGGCCGCGTCCGCGGAGCCGCCGGCCATCCCGCCCGCCACCGGGATGGTCTTGCGCAGCGCCAGGCGCAACGCGGGCTGGATCCCGACCCGCTCGGCCAGGACCGCGACCGCCCGGGCCACCAGGTTGGTGCCGTCCGCGGGCACCTGGTCCGCGCCCTCGCCGGTGACCTCGAGGACCACCCCGGGCTGATCGACCACGGTCACCGTGAGGTCGTCGTACAGGCCGACCGCGTGCAGGACCGTGTGCACCGGGTGGTAGCCGTCGGGTCGACGCGGCCCGACCGACAACGCGAGGTTGATCTTCGCGGGCACCCGGACCGACACGCGATCGGCGCGATCGGTCAGCATGGGGGCAGGGTATCGAGGCGGCTGGCCCAGTGCCCGCCATGCCATGATCCCTCCATGACCCCCGAGCCCGTCGCCGGCACGACGCGGTCGGATGACGACACGACGACTCCCGGTCCTGAGCCCGCCCCGACGCCCACTCCCGCACCGACTTCCGGGCCTGCCCCTGAACCCGGTCCCGCGCCTGGCACCTCGGATGTCCTCGGACCTGACTACCAGAGCCGATCGATCCCGCTGGGGGACGATGAGCACGGTCCGGTGACCGCGACCCTGGTGGAGCACCTACCGTCCGTCGGCAATCCCCGTGGCGCGGTGCTGTGGGTGCACGGCTGGTCGGACTACTTCTTCCAAACCCACCTGGCCGAGCACATCGCGGGCCTCGGCTTCGCCTTTTACGCCCTGGACCTGCGCGCCTGCGGACGCTCGCTACGAGCCGGCGAACGACCTCACTACACCGAGGACCTGGCGGTGTACGACGCCGAGCTCGATGCGGCCGCCCGGATCATCCGGGACGAGCGGGGGCACCGCCGGCTGGTGGTCGCCGGCCACTCCACCGGTGGCCTGATCACCTCGCTGTGGGCGCACCGCCGCCGGGACGCCGGAATCGTGGACGCGTTGCTGCTCGACAGCCCGTGGCTGGACCTGCACGGCTCCCGGATCGAGCGGACGTTCGGCCCGCTGGCGACTGCCGCGCTGGCCAAGCGTCGCCCGCACACCCCGATCAGCCAGCCCGGGGGGGTGTACGGGGAGTCGATCATGGCCGACCGGCACGGGGAATGGACGCCGGACCCGCGGTGGAAGCCGGTCGGCGGGTTTCCCGTGCTGGCCGGCTGGTTGCACGCGGTGCTACGAGCCCAGGCGACCCTGCACCGAGGCCTGGACGTCCGGGCACCGGTGCTAGTGCTGCGCTCGACCCGCAGCCTGCTCGCCGCCAAGATCTGGACGCCGCAGGCGGGCCGCGCGGACACCGTGCTGGACGTGGAGCAGATCGCCCGCTGGTCGCCGTCCATCGGCCGTCAGGTGACCACCGTGCGACTGGACGACGCCCTGCACGACGTGTTCCTGTCTGCACCGGCCGTCCGGAAGCACGCGTTCGCGGTCACCGATCGCTGGCTGGACCACGAACTTTCCGCACCCTAGCGGCTGCCGCACTAGCCGCCTCGAGGACGCGTGTGAGCATCTGGACCCAGCACCGAGGCCTGAGCGTCGGCGATGGCGACAAAGCCGTCCAGGCCCAGCTGCTCGCCGCGAGCCGACGGGGCGATCCCGGCGCACCGCAGCAGCGCCTCGGCGGCCGCGGCCGAGCCCGCCCACCCGGCGAGCGCCGCCCGCAACGTCTTGCGCCGCTGGGCGAACGCGGCGTCCACCACCGCGAACACGGCGGCCCGCCCGGCCCGGCTGACCGGCTCGGGGCGGCGCACCAGGCGCACCAGGCCACTGTCCACCTGGGGCCGCGGCCAGAAGACCGTCCGGCCCACCGCACCGGCCCGGGTCACCTCGCAGAACCAGGCCGCCTTGACGCTCGGCACACCGTACGCCGCCGTCCCGGGCGCGGCAGCCAACCGCTCGGCGACCTCCGCCTGCACCATCACCAGCACGGTCCGCAGCGACGGCACCACGGTCAGCAGGTGCAACAGCACCGGCACCGCGACGTTGTACGGCAGGTTGGCGACCAACGCGGTGGGAGCCGCGCCAGGCAGCTCGGTCACCGCGAGCGCGTCCTGCTGGACGACGGTCAGCGCGCCGGCACGGTCGGGGCGCCGGGCGGCGACGGTGCCCGGCAACGCGTCGGCGAGCAGCGGCTCGACCTCGACCGCCACCACCGCGGCCGCCTGGTGCAGCAGGCCGAGGGTCAACGACCCCAGGCCAGGCCCGACCTCGAGCACCACGTCGCGCGGCCCGACACCCGCGGCCCGCACGATCCGGCGCACGGTGTTGGCGTCGGTGACGAAGTTCTGCCCGCGGGCCTTGGTCGGCCGCAGCCCCAATCGGGAGGCCAGCGCCCGGACCTCCCCGCCGCCGAGCAGTCCGTCAGAGACGGGAGCTGACGCCAGCCGGGCGTCAGCGTCGCCGCCGTCCACGCGCACCACGCCTCACCCCCATCTACCCTGGCTCCCCTCGGCTGCCGCCATCGTCCCGCACGACCAGCACCGCACTGGACGCCACACCCGCCGATACGCACGCCCGGCAACACGCGGGTCGGCCACTCAGCGGGTCGGCCACTCGGCGTGTCGGCCACTCGGCGTGTCGGCAAGCTGCTGACCCCGCAGTGGGGGCTGGCCCGTACAGCTGCGGCGCGCCGCAGATCCGGTCAGATGAACAACCTGGACCCGCAGCTCCACTGACCGGCGCCGGCCTTGACGTACAGCGTTTTGGCCCGGGCGGTCTGCTCCGCCGGTGAAGCGTCGATCGGGTTGCCGGTGCCCCCGACGCTCGCCCAGGTGGACAGCGAGAACTGGTACAGGCCGTAGTGGCCGTTCGGGTTGACCGCTCGGGGATTGCCGCTGGACTCGCAGTCCGCCAGCGCCGCCCAGTTGAGGTCATCGACCGACTGCGGGAAGTCCGGCAGGTTCGGGTCCACCGGTTTCGTCCCGACCCGCTGCTTCTGGGTCACCGGCTTGGCCCGGACGTCGGACCCGATCTTCTTGCGGGACGTGGCCTTTCCGTTCACGTAGGTCACCAGGTAGGTCACGCGTTCTCGACCGCGCTTGCCCTTCGCCGTCACCGTGGTGGTGCCCTTGTCGAGCTTCGGGTCCTTTGTCGAGGTGATGGCGAACGGGATGCTGCGGTCGGTGCTGACCTCACGTTGCTCGACCCGGTCCAACCGGACGACACCACCGTCCGGGACGGGTCGGCCGGCCGCGGGCTGGAGTCGGTCGAGGCGGCCGACGGTCAGCGAGCGCTCCTGCAGCAGCGCCTCGACAGTGCCGGCGTAGGTGGACACGGTGGACCTCGTGCCGCCGACGACCAGCGTGAGGTCCTTGCGGGTGTTCACCGTCATGGTCAGGCCCTGACGGCCGAGCCGGGTGGAGCGGGGCACCGACAGCCGGGCGGCATCGGTCCGCACGCTTACCTGCCGCAACGCCTCGCCCACGGTCAGTGCGGTCGTCCAATGGCGTTCGGTGCGGCCGTCCGCGGTGACCGTCAACAATCGCCCGAAGCGGACCGCCACGACGGCGCCGTCCTGGACCTCGGCGGTCATCGCCGGCGAGACCACGTCACGCTCACCGACCTGGATTCCCTGGCCGGCCAACACGTCCGCGACCGTGTCGCCGAAGGCGTGCACCGTGCTGGTACGCCCGTCCACGGACAGCTCGATGTTCTTGTCGAAGCCAGCGACCGCAACCGTGCCGACCACGACACCGGTCAGGGTGACCGCCTGCAGGGCGAGGCGGAGGGGGCGAGCGAGCACATCCGTCCAGACGTCGAGCCTCCCGCGCACGGCGCCTACGGCGACCGGCCAGCCGGTGTCACCTCACCACCGGCCCTGCACCGGCCCTCGGCGTCACGAAGGGGCACGCTCACCCGGAGCGCACCCCCTGTGGCAGGCACGTCGCCGCGGCTTCCCGACCGCGGCCAACAGCTCACGATCGTAACCACGGCACCGGACCCGGCCAAGCCGTATGACAATCCCGGGTGATGCGACCGCGGAGCGTCACCGTACTACTCCGAGATCTGTCCCTCCCGGCTTTGCTATACTCAGTATGTGTCTTCTCTCGTACCCAGATTCCGCCGCGCTGAACGACCTGCTGGCCCGCACGTTGAACCACACGACGAGCCCTCGAGCGGGCCACCGGTGGAGCGGACGACAGCCCCGGACGGGGCCTCGATCGGCGGACTGTACGCAGGTCACCACGACCGGGTGTTGACCGCGCTGGTGGTGGGCATCGGCGCGCTCGCGGCAGCGATCCGGCTCGTGCAGCTGAGAGCGGCCGGCCCCTCGCTGGCCGCCGGTGACGAGTACGTCATGACCGGGCGGGCGCTGAGCATCGCCGACGGCGACCTGCCGAACGCCTACGACTGGCCCACCGGCGGCCCGTTGACCCTCGCGCTGCTGGCCCGCGTCCTGGACCTGCTGCCCGGGTTCGACCTGCGGGATCCGACCCACCTGCTGCTCGCCGGTCGCGCGGTCTCGGTGACCGCGGGCACCGCCTTGGTGGTGGTGTGCGCGCTGCTCGCCGGGCAGCTGTGCCGCGCGGGGTGGCCGCGGCGATTCGCCGCGACAGTGGCCGGGACCGCCGTCGCCGTGGGATTCGTGCCGGTGGTGTCCAGCCGGGTGGCCCACCCGGAGATCCAGCAGGACGCCCTGGTCGCGGCCAGCTTGCTGCTGTCGCTGCGGTACGACCGCCGACGCACCTGGCTGCTGCTGCTGTCCAGCGCAACGCTGGCCGGCGCCGCCGCCGGCGCCAAGTACGTCGGCGGGATCGCCCTGCTGCCGCTGCTGGCCAGCGTGCTCACCGCCGGGTCGCCCTGGCGGACGCGAGCCGGGCGGGCGGGCGTGGCCTGCGGCGCTGCTGTCGTCGGGTTCGCGCTGGCGGTGCCGGGGACGGTGGTCGCGTTCGGCCGGGTGTGGGCCGGGGTGCGGGAGCAGGTCCTGCACTCCGCGGGCGGACACCTGGGCTTCGACACCCCGGGCCTGGCGCTGTGGCACCACCTGGGTAGCAGCCTGCCGGCGTCGATCGGCCCCTTGCTGACCGGGTTGGGCCTGGCGGGGGTGCTCGTCGCGGCGCTGCGCCCGCACCCGGACCGGGCTCGGCAGGAGCGGCTGGTGGCGTTCGCGGCGGGCTGCGGCCTCGCGGTCATCGGGCTGTCGCACCTGACCTTCCCGCGGTACGCGTTGCTGCCGCTGCCGGCGCTCGTCGCGCTCGGCGCAGCGCTGGCCGCCCGGGTCCTGGACGCCTCGTGGGCGCGCCGAGCCACCCGGCTGCCGGTGCTGGCGGGCGTCGTCGTGGTGTGCGCGTCCCTGCTGCTCCTGGTCACCGACTCGCTGCGGCTGGTCCGCGCTGCCGACCTGCCGCGCACCGAGCGCGCCGCGGCCGACGTGGTGCGGCAGCTGCCCGGGCAGGTCGTCACGGAGCCGCTCGCGCTGCCGGCCGCCCCGCTGCTGCCCCGGGTGCGGCGGGTCGCGAACTTCGGCACCACCCCGGCGGACCTGCCGTGCCGCCAGTGCCACGTGGTGCTGTCCTCGTTCGTGGAGGAGCGCTACCGCGCCGAACCCGAGCGGTACCGGGCCGCGGTCGCGGCGTACGACCGGATCCGCCGGGAGGGCACCGTCGTCGCGACGATCGCCCCCACGAGCGCCATGGACTACCGGTGGGAGGCGTTGCCGTGGCACGGCATACGCCGGATCCCGTTCGACGGCGACCAGCCCCGGGTCGGGCCGGTGGTGACCGTGGTGCGGCTGCCGTGACTTCACCGCGGCGGTGAGCCCGTCAGCCCGAGACGTCGGGCGGGTCCCACGATCCGTAGAGCCGCTCAGCGGTGACCGCCAGCTGGGCGCACAGCACGGCGACCTCGACACCCAGCACCTGGGCCATCACCCGAACCGTGTGGGGCACCAGGTAGCTGGCGTTCACCCGGCCTCGGTACGGCACCGGCGCCAGGTACGGGGCATCGGTCTCCACCTGCAGCTGATCCAGGGGAACGGTCGCGAGCGCGTCCCGCAGGCCGTCGGCGTTCTTGAACGTCACGGTGCCGGAGAAGGACAGCACGTACCCGGCGTCGACGCACCGGCGGGCCATCGCGACATCCCCGCTGAAGCAGTGGAACACCGTACGCGGCGGGGCGCCCTCCTCGTCCAGGATCCGCAGCACGTCCTCGTGGGCGTCCCGGTCGTGGATCTGCAAGGTGCGGTCCAGCCGCTTGGCCAGGTCGATGTGCCAGCGGAACGACTCCTGCTGCACCAGGGCGCCATCCGGCCCGGTGCGGTAGCTGTCCAGACCGGTCTCGCCGACCACCCGGATCCGCGGGTGCGCGGCCAGTCGCTCGATCTGCGCGTACGCGGCGTCCAGCGCGGACCGGCCACCCGGGCCGGCAGCCAGCCGCGGCGCCTCGTTGGGGTGCAGCGCGACCCCGCCGAGCAGCTGCGGGTGCCGCTCCACCAGCTCGACGGTGCGCCGGGCGCTGGGCAGGTCGCAGCCGATCTGCACCGCCCGGGGGACGCCGACCGCGGCCGCCCACTCGAGCAGGTCCGGCAGCTCGGGATCACCGGCGGCCGAGCCGTGATCCGGCCAGGCGTCCCGGGCGGCGGCCGGGATGTCCAGGTGCACGTGGTCGTCCACCACCGGCAGCGGCAGCGGGTCGGGGGCCGGCGGACGCTCGTCCCGGCTGCCACCGCTCACGAAGCCGCCCCGGCTACCTCGGGGCCGGGCTCGGCGTCCGCGGCCGAGCCGGAGACCGCTGGACCAGAACCTGCCGGGTCGGAGACCGCTGAGCCGGAACCCACCGGGCCGGCCAACCGGGCCAGCTCGTCGGCCACCACGGACGGGTCCAGCTTGGTGAACACCGGCACCGGCGCCGGGACCGGCGTCCCGGGCACCACCGGGACCGACTCCCACCGTGAGGTCGCCGAGTAGTCACCCATCAGGACCGGGTACGACGGCCCGCCGTCCAGGTCCTCGACCTGCCGGATCTGCGGCATCGGCGAGACCACGCCGGTGCCGCCGAGCACCTCGTGCACGGTCTGCGCGCTGAACGGCAGGAACGGCGCGAGCAACGTGCGGCAGTCGCTGACCGCCTGCACCGCGTGGTGCAGCACGGTGCCCATCCGCTCCCGGTCCTCCTTGAGCTGCCACGGCGCCTGCTCGGACAGGTACGCGTTGACCACCCCGACCACCCGCATCGCCTCGGCGATCGCCTGCTTCTGCCGGTGGGCACCGATCAGCTCGCCGACCCGGTCGAACGCGCCGGCCGTGGTGGCCAGCAGCTCGGCGTCCGCCGGGGTGCGCTCGCCGGCCGGCGGGATCGACCCGACGTTCTTGTGCACCAACGAGGCCGTGCGGTTCACCAGGTTCCCCCAGCCGGCGACCAGCTCGTCGTTTGTCCGCCGGACGAACTCGGCCCAGGTGAAGTCGGTGTCCTGGGTCTCCGGGCCGGCGGCGGATATGAAGTACCGCAACGCGTCCGGCTGGTAGCGGGCCAGCACGTCCCGGACCAGGATCACCACTCCACGGCTGGAGGAGAACTGCTTGCCCTCCATGGTGAGGAACTCGCTGCTGACCACCTCGGTGGGCAGGTTCAGCTCGCCGTACGGCCCGGGCGTGCCACCGCGGGAGCCGCGACCGTCGTAGCCGAGCAGCTCCGCGGGCCAGATCTGGGAGTGGAAGGTGATGTTGTCCTTGCCCATGAAGTAGGACGACAGTGCGTCCGGGTCGTTCCACCAGCGGCGCCAGGCGTCCGGGTCGCCGGTGCGCCGAGCCCACTCGATGCTCGCCGACAGGTACCCGATCACCGCGTCGAACCAGACGTACAGCCGCTTGGTGGGCTGGTCCCGCCAGCCGTCCAGGGGCACCGGGATGCCCCAGTCGATGTCCCGGGTCATCGCCCGCGGCCGCAGGTCGTCCAGCAGGTTGAGGCTGAACCGCAGCACGTTCGGCCGCCAGCGGCCCTCGGACTCCTTGCCGTGCAACCACTCCGCGAGCGCGTCGGCGAGCGCGGGCAGGTCCAGGAAGAAGTGCTGGGTGTCCTCGAACCGCGGGGTCTCGCCGTCGATCCGGCTGCGCGGGTCGATCAGATCGGTGGGGTCCAGCTGGTTGCCGCAGTGGTCGCACTGGTCACCACGGGCCTGGGCGTACCCGCAGATCGGGCAGGTGCCCTCGATGAACCGGTCCGGCAGGGTGCGGCCGGTGGACGGCGAGATCGCCACCCGGGTGGTCCGCTCCACCAGGTACCCGTTGCGGTGCACGGTGGCGAACAGCTCCTGCGCGACCGCGTAGTGGTTGCGGGTGGTGGTGCGGGTGAACAGGTCGTAGCTGAGCCCGAGCGCGGCCAGGTCCTCGACGATCACCCGGTTGTAGCGGTCGGCGAGCTGCTGGGGGCTGACGCCCTCGGCCTCGGCCTGCACCACGATCGGCGTGCCGTGCTCGTCCGTTCCGCTGACCATCAGCACGTCGTGCCCGCGCATCCGCATGTACCGGCTGAACACGTCGGACGGGACGCCGAAGCCGGCGACGTGGCCGATGTGCCGCGGGCCGTTCGCGTACGGCCAGGCGACCGCGGAGAGCACGTGGGTCATGCCGTCCACCCTAGTGAGCGACCTCCGCCCCTTCCCCGCGCGCTCGGCCCGCGCGCGGCAGGCCCAGCGTCGGTGGTCGGTCCTACGGTGGCGCCCATGGCGACGAGGTTCGAGGCCGTGGTGGTGAACGCGCTCGACCCGCCGGCGCAGGCCCGCTGGTGGGCGGACGCGCTCGGGTGGCGGATCACCTACTCCAACGCCGAGGAGGTGGGCGTCGAGCCGCCGGAGGGCGAGCCAGGGCTGGAGCTGTGCATCGGGCTGGTACCGGACGACAAGGTGCGACCCAACCGCGTGCACCTCGACCTGGCCAGCCGCAGCACCGAGCACCAGCGGGAGCTGGTCGACCGGCTGCTGGCCGCCGGGGCGATCCGAGCGGACGTCGGTCAGCCGACGAGCGGGCCGGGTGCGGTGCCGTGGGTGGTGCTGCGGGACCAGGAGGGCAACGAGCTGTGCGTGCTCGAGCCGCGGGACGTGTACGCGGACACCGGCTCTCTGGCCGCGGTGGTCGTCCCGTCGCGGGACGTCCAGGTGTCAGCCACGTTCTGGGAGGCCGCGACCGGCTGGCAGGAGGCGCCCGACCGGGGCGCCGGCTATCCGGCGCTGCGGTCGTCGACCGGTGGGCCGTTCCTGGAGTTCCTGCCCGCTGACGACGCTCCTGCGGTGCCGGAGCGGGTGCACCTGGACGTCCGCCCGCTGCCCGGCCACCCGCAGGACGCCGAGGTCGCCCGACTGCTCGGGCTCGGCGCCCGGCCGGCGGACATCGGCCAGGCAGACGTGCCGTGGGTGGTGCTCACCGACCCGGACGGCCTGACCCTCTGCGTGTTGTCGACACCGCAGGCATGAGCCGAGAAGCGGCGGCCCGTCGGCGTCGAGGCGTGCCCCGGGCCGGTCCGGTGCAGTCGCCACCGGTTAGCGTGCCCGGGTGGCGAATCAGCGGATCGGGTCGGGGCAGCCGTGGGAGGCGCAGGTCGGCTACAGCCGGGCGGTGCGGGTCGGCAACCAGGTGTGGGTGGCCGGGACGACCGCCGCAGACCCCGCCGGCGGCGAGCCGGTCGGCGGTGGCGACGCTGGGGCGCAGGCCGCGGAGGCCGTGCGGCGCATCGTGTCCGCGCTCGCCGAGGTGGGCGCAGGCACCGACCATGTCGTCCGCACCCGCATCTACTACACGGATGCCGCCCATTGGCCCGCGGTGGGCCTGGCGCACGGCGAGGTGTTCGGGGACGTCCGACCGGCCTCCACCGCGGTTCAGGTGAGCGCCCTGGTCGACCCACGACTGCTGGTCGAGATCGAGGCCGAGGCGGTCATCGGGGCCACGCTCGGACCAGCCGGCGCGGTCAGCGCGTTCGTCAACGCTTTCAACACCGCGGACGCCGCCGGACGGGACAGTCTGTTGTCCGCCGCGGTCGGCGAGACCGTCCACTACAACGATCCTCATATCCCGGAGCCGGTGGTCGGGCGAACCGCCCTGGGCGGGTTCGTCGATCGGTTCCACCAGCAGCTTCCCGACGTCCGGCTTCACGCTGAGGGGCGGCCGCAGGTCACCGGCGAGCGATGGCGGCTGCGCTGGGCACTGATCCGGCCGGACGGCAGCGTCCTGTCCCGCGGTGGCTACCGCGGGACGCTCGACGGGGACGGCCGGCTCCGCACGATCGAGGGGACGGTCGACGAGCCGGGCTAGTCCCTGACCCGCGGTCACACCACCGACGAGGCGTCGGGCCTGTTGCCGTGCCGGGTCACCCGGCCGAGGACCTCGCGGACGGTCGGCTCGGTCAGTGCGGTCTCGTAGAGCCCGCGCTTCGGGACGCCGTGCACGCTCGCCACCTCGGCCACAGCATCCTTCAACCGCAGCCCGTCGGCGACCCGGGCTCGAACCTGCGACATCAGGTGGGCCGGGTCAGCCGGTGCTGACGGCGCCCCGGCCACCACGACGGTGACCTCACCGCGCACCTGGTCGCTGGACGCCCAGTCGGCGAGCTCCTCCACCGGCCCGCGACGGACCTGCTCATACGTCTTGGTCAGCTCGCGGCAGACGGCGGCCAGCCGCTCGGCGCCGAATGCCGCGGCGAGCGCGGCGAGCATCGCGGGCAGCCGGTGCGGGGCCTCGAAGAACACCAGGGTGCGGCGCTCGGTCGCCAACGCCGCCAGCACCCGGTCGCGCTCCCCGGCCCGCCGGGGCAGGAAACCCTCGAAGCAGAACCGGTCCACCGGCAGGCCGCTGACCGCCAGCGCGGTGAGCACTGCGCTCGGCCCGGGTACGGCGCTCACCCGTACCCCAGCCTCGATCGCCGCTGACACCAACCGGTACCCCGGGTCGGACACCGACGGCATCCCCGCGTCGGTGACCACCGCGACGGTGGCGCCGGCCCGCAACGCCTCGACGATGTGCGCGGTCCGCTTGGACTCGTTGTGCTCGTGGTGGCTCAGCACCCGCCCGGTGATCTCGACGCCGAGGGAAAGCGCCAGCCGCGACAAGCGGCGGGTGTCCTCGGCGGCCACCAGGTCGGCGGACGCCAGCAGGTCGACGAGCCGTGGTGACGCGTCCCGGGGGTCGCCGATCGGGGTGGCCGCCACCACCAGCAGGCCGTTGCGATCCTCGCTGGAGCGTCTGCCCACTGTTCTCTGCTTCACTCCAGATCGTCCAGGTCGTGTCGGTTGGCTCGCCCACCCCCCAGGGTAGCGAGCACGAGTGATCGACCACGGACGGCTGCATCGACCGACAACCGCCTGAGCCGGCGGCACCCGCCCCGGCGGAAAGCTGCGGCCGGTCCGCCACCGCCGGCCGACGTGTGCGTTGATCTTGCTGCGATCACGCGGGATGGCCGCTCGGGGTGAACGCCTACGATGAGCCGGTGACGAAAAGGCCCGCGGCAAGCCCGACTTTGGCGCCTCCGGCCCAGCAGGTCGATAACACCGCTGGCGTCACCCACACTGCTGGCATCGATAGCGCTACTGGTGTCGATGAGACCAGCAGCGGGGAAAGGCTCACGAGCCGGCTGCGCGCTCATCTGGTCGGGCCGGTGGCCTCGTCCCGGCTGTGGGGGTGGTGGGGGCCGGTGGCGATCGCCGTGGTCGGCGGGTTCTTCCGGTTCTGGCAGCTGGGCCGGCCGCGCCAGCTGGTCTTCGACGAGACGTACTACGTCAAGCAGGGGTCGTCGATGCTCGACTACGGCTACGAGCGGTCGGTCGCGCCGAGTCTGGCCAAGACCCCGGACCGGTTGTTCAGCAACGGCACCACCGACGTGTGGGGTCCGGCGGCCGACTTCGTGGTGCACCCGCCGGCCGGCAAGTGGATGATCGCCGGCGGGCAGTGGCTGTTCGGCCAGGACAGCGCGTTCGGCTGGCGGTTCGCGGTCGCGCTGTGCGGCACCCTGTCGATCCTGATGCTGGCGCGGATCGGCCGGCGGCTGTTCGGCTCCACCCTGCTGGGGTGCGTCGCGGGCCTGCTGCTGGCGTTCGAGGGCCATCACTTCGTGCACAGCCGTACCGGGCTGCTGGACCTGTTCGTGATGTTCTGGGCGTTGGCCGCGTTCGGCGCGCTGCTCGTCGACCGAGACCGGTTCCGGGAGCGGCTGGCGGTGGCCGCGGCGCGGGCACGGCTCACCGGTGGCCCGGATCGGCTGACCGAGGCCCCGGATCGGCCAGCGGCGCGCCTGACCGGGCCGGGTCCACGGCTGTGGTGGCGACCGTGGCGACTGGTCGCCGGCGCGTGTTTGGGGGCGTGCTGCGCCACCAAGTGGTCCGGCCTGTGGTTCCTGGTGGTCTTCGGGTTGCTGACCGTTCTGTGGGACGTCGGCGCTCGCCGAGCGGCCGGCGTCCGTGGCTGGCTGGCCGCCGGCCTGTGGCGGGACGGGGTGCCGGCGTTCCTGCTGGTCGTGCCGTCCGCGCTGGCCGCGTACCTGGCGTCGTGGGCGGGCTGGTTCGCCAGCCGGGACGGGTGGGACCGGCAGTGGGGCGCCCAGCACCCCAGCGAGCACTTCGGGTTCGTGCCGGACGCGCTGCGGGGGCTGTGGCACTACCACCAGGAGGCGTACCGGTTCCACGTCAAGCTCACCTCGCCGCACGACTACGAGGCGAACCCGTGGTCGTGGGTGGTGCAGGGGCGGCCGACGTCCTTCTTCTACGAGTCCAAGAAGCTCGGGCAGGAGGGCTGCGCGGTCGCCGACTGCAGCAAGGCGATCACCTCGCTCGGCACCCCGCTGCTGTGGTGGGGGGCGACGGTCGCGCTGCTGGTGCTGCTGGTGGTGTGGGCCGGCCGGCGGGACTGGCGGGCCGGGGCGATCTTGGCCGGGGTGGTCGCCGGGTACCTGCCGTGGTTCCTCTTCCAGGAGCGCACCATCTTCACGTTCTACGCGGTGGCGTTCGTGCCGTGGCTGGTGCTGGCGGTCACGTACGTCGTGGGCATGGTGCTCGGCCGCTCGGACGCGACGCCTCGTCGGCGCGCGATCGGGGCGAGCGTGGCCGGCTCGTACGTCGTGGGCTGCGTGGTGATGTTCTTTTTCTTCTGGCCGATCTACACAGCGCAGGTGATCCCCTACTCGCAGTGGGCAGATCGCATGTGGTTCCCCAGCTGGATCTGATCGGCGGCTGTTGGCTCGACACCAGCCCGCAGCGCTGGTGTCAATGGACGCAACGCCGAGGAAACGCCTCGCTCACGCGAGCCGACCATGATGGGTCGATGTACCCAGAGGGTTCCCGCCGATCAACCTCTAGGTGACCAAGCACCGGTCGCCGTACGGTGAGCGGAGCGGGGGCTGTTGACGACCCAGTTGCCTGTCGCCGGTGCCAGGCTCGATACCCGAGAGGCCCGGATGACCCGCACCCGACTCCTCGCCTTCTCCTCATCGCCGCCGACGGGCTCGTGCGCCACGTCGTTCACCCGCATGTCATCAGGAACGCCTGCAGGGACCTGCGCAGAGATCGTCGGGACGTCGCGACCAGGTATCGGCTGGCGCCGTAACAAGGACTGGATCGGTCGTCCTGGCGTCGGCCAAGTGCGTGGGGGCCGATGAGTACGGCGCAGGCCAACGCGCTGATCGCGCGGTACCGAGAGGAGCTGGACCGGTACATCAAAGCGATGACCGGCAACCCGGGGGCCATCCAGGCGTTCGCGGCGAAGCTGGAAGCAAAGGCGCGAACGAACACCGCCAACCTGGACACCTTCAGCGATCTCGCCGCCACCGCCCGGGCCGGCTCGAGTTCGCCGGCCATCACCGCGTTCGCCGGCTCGGTCAGCAGTTTCGTCGGGGAGGCGGCGGGGATCGCGACCGCCTTGACCACCGGCGCGAATGCGCTGCACGCCGCCGCGGGCGTCTTGCCGGCGGCTCGTAACCGGGTGGTCTCCACTCGCAGCAGGTTCCTGAGTGATGCCGCTGCAGCACAGGCGAAGCACGCCAAGACGATCAAGGGTTTGGGTACGGTGCCGAATGCCCGGGCCGTCTCCCAGAAGGCGGACTCCGATCTCGTGCACGAGATCGAGCGGCTGGGGGAAAAAGCGCGCGGCGAAGCGAAGGAGGTCGAGGCCGACCTCAACCACGTGTTGTTCAACGTCGCGAACACGCTTCGCGGGGCCGGCGTCTCGACCGACCTGTCGCGGTTCGCCCGCCAGTTCCGCTCGGACTACGGCGGAGTCTCCTGGGGGCCGTCGCGCAGCATGCTCAGCCTGTTCGGCCTCGGCCGGCCACGCCCCTACGACCAGGGGATTTCACTATCAGTCCCCGGACAGGACGTGGCATTCGCACTCTCCGGAATGCCGTTCGTCACCACGGAGAACTTCACCCACTGGCTCAGCGACGGGGTCACGCCAGGGGCAGCGTTGCGGCGGTCCCTGCAGTCCTTGCTGGTCACCACACCCACCGACCTCATCATCATCGGCGGGTTCTCACCAGAGAACACCAAACTTTTCTACTCGGACAACACCACCGTCAATGATGTGGCGGCATTGGGCGTTGATTCAGTCATCAGCTACAGCTTGGAGAAAGGGGGGTGGTTCGTCAGTGACGTTTTAAGAAAGGGAAGATTCTTCACCTACCGCGGCGAGATCTATCTCTACAGCGGCATACCTCCGGTGGCCATTGGTTTTATGCCTGGCGCAACCAAGGGCTTTACCATGGTGTCGGACGCGCTCGTCCCGGAAGCTAAGAGCACAGACCCCAACAACAACGCCTACTGGCGGAATGTGCTGGCCGACTCCGCCGCCGTCGGGCTCGGCGTCTCCGTACCGGATGCCGCCTTTCGCTATGCCAGCATCTTCGCCGAGGATGCGGCGAATCCGTTTACCAAAGCGAACCTTTGGACGACCGCGGTTCTCTTTGCCAGCCCGTCGATGCAGAACTACCTCTCAACCGTAGGTTTCGGGCCAGAACCGCCACACCCTCATGACCCGTTCTTTACGACCCAGCGCGGCGCTATCCAAGCCGTGGGAGGCTTCTTCGGTGAGGCCGATCATCTTCTCCGCAGCGGAACACCGGCGCCGAGTGATATCCCGGGGGTTAACTACATCCGAGGCTCGGTGAACCTGGCGCACACCATGGTCAACGACTTCCTCGAGCTGCCGTCGGACGCCCCCCTCGATCGAGCCAGGACGGCATTCAGCTCGGCCCTGTTCGATGTGCAGACCCACCCGTCGGATCGGTTCGACTCAGCAGTCGGCAACGCGCTCATGGGAGCCGCCGGAGCGATAGCGGTTCCCCCCTGGGAGCAATCCGCTTTGGACGTCCCCGGCCAGCAACCACCGCAAGGCTTCTGGGGGAAAGCGTTCGAGCATCCCTTCCACCGGGCCTTCGGCTTTCCCGTTCCAGCGCCGCCGAGCCCGGTGGACCAGCCCGTCTACGCCGGGTACGAGCCACCCCCGCCTGACGCTCCACTGGATCCACCGCCGCCCCCTCGACGACCGCGGTAACCACCCCGGCAGCGTTCATCACCCACCACGAGAAGAGGACAGCGATGACTGGGTCCATCGACATCGTCAGCCGCCGGCTGATCGCGTTCGGGGCGCCGGCTGCCGCGCTGGCCACCCAGGTCGCCACCGAGGCCGACGACCTGGAGGGGATGACGATCCCCAAGGGCGCCTTCGGTCAGGTCCGCGGATCCACCGAGGTGGCGCATGCCGTGCCGCAGTTCGTGGACCAGAACTCTGACAGCCTCAGCGAGGAGGGCCAGGGCATCGGGTTCTACTCGGAGACCGTGGAGCACGCCGGCCACGCTTATCGAGGCCTGGACCACGCCAATGCCGGGCAGGTCAAGGGCGTCACCTCGCTGTTGGCTTCATCAGGCAGCTCGGGTTTCGGGACCTACGGCATCAACACCCAGTTCCGCTTCTGACAGCATTGATACTCGAACTGATGTTCGATTTTTTAGTATGCTTGGTACATGCTGATTGGGGCCGTGCAGGAGTCGTTGCTGGGGTGCGGTGACGAGCCAGTTCAGCTGCGATCTATCGCCTCAATTCGTCGCACCTGGCTCGGCGACGATGCGTGGGTTGATATCCGTACCAGCTGGCTTGGCGGGGCGGACCAGCTGCTGCGGCACCTGCTGGACGCGGTGCCGTGGCGGGCCGAGCGGCGGCGGATGTACGAGCGGGTGGTGGACGTGCCCCGGCTGGTCCGGCACTACGGCGAGGGCCGGCCGCTGCCGCACCCGGTATTGGCGCAAGCCCGGGACGAGTTGAGCGCGCACTACTGCGACGAGCTGGGCGAGCCGTTCCGGACGGCCGGCCTGTGCCTCTACCGGGACGGTCGCGACAGCGTCGCCTGGCACGGCGACCGGGTCGGCCGTGGCGCCGACCACGACACCATGGTCGCGGTTCTCGGCGTCGGCGCGGCCCGGCCGCTCGCGCTGCGGCCCCGCGGCGGCGGCCCGGCCCGGCGGATCCCGCTCGGGCACGGCGACCTGGTGGTCATGGGCGGGTCCTGCCAACGCACCTGGGACCACGCGATCCTCAAAACCACCCGCCCGGTCGGCCCCCGGATCAGCATCCAATACCGCCCCCGCGGCGTCCTCTGACCCGAGCGCCTCACCCAGTGCCCACGACCTCGGCCACATTCGACAGACCGGGACATGGCGGCTGCGTGACCAGCTACACCTATCCGGTGACCTCGAGGCCGGGTCGCTCACCGGATAGGTGACTGCTAGCCCACGACCCGCCCTACGATCGAATCACTTGAACGTCAATACCGAGACGTGACACCTCAAGCAGCTTGGCGTCTGCGGTCACGATCGGAGCGAGCAGAGCCTGTGCAAGCACGACGTACGCTGCGTCGTACACCGTGAGATTCTCACGCAAGGCGACGACGGATCTCAGGTACTCGGTCATCAGATAACGCTCGATGTGAAGTGCCGTGAAATCCGCCAACGCCTCCCCCAGACGACGCTCGCTGAGCTTGCCTGCGAGGACGTGGCCGCGCAGGGCACTAGCCACCTCGAAGTCCAGCAACGCGGGGGCGTGCAGCTCCTGCGTCGCAACGAGATCCAGGAGGTCGGGATGAGGTTGACCACCGACGAGCACATCGACAAGCGCCGACGAATCGACAACGATCACGAAACCTCGCGAACGCGGCGGACCTCGGCCACCGAGTCGGCCGTCAACGGCCCCCCCCGACGGTCCTGACGCGCCAAGCGGGCAACGATCTCCGCGTTGCTCGGATGACGCGCAAGCCGGTCCAGCTCCGCGCGGAGGAAAGCGGCCAACGTGATTCCCCGTTCGGCAGCCAATTGCTTCAGCGATTCGACGGTGGACTGTGGAACGTCCCGAACCTGCACCAAGGGCATGGCCCCCATCGTATGCGAATGTATGCGCCTAGGCCATCAACCTCCACTACCGTTGTCACGTGACAACCAGTGCCGGAGGTGGATGTGAAGGCGGTCGTCTACGACCGGTACGGGTCTGTCGACGTGTTGCGCGTTGCGGACGTCCCAACACCCGAGCCCGCTGCTGACCAGGTGCTCATCACAGTCGCCGCGACGTCGGTCAACCTCAGCGACTGGGAATGCCTGCGCGGATCACCCGCGTACGCCCGGATCGGCGGGCTGCGTTACCCCGCCCGCAGGACGCTCGGGTCGGACATCGCCGGCGTGGTGCACGCGGTCGGGCCAGGAGCCACCCGATTTCAACCCGGGGATGAGGTCTACGGCGACAACCTCGCGCTCAAAGGCGGATTCGCGGAGTATGCGATCGCTCCGCAGTCCGCGCTAACCCGCAAACCAGCCGGGCTCACGTTCGCTGAGGCGGCCACCATCCCGCAGGCCGGCGCGATCGCCTGGCAGGGCACGGGCAAGGCCGTCGCGGGCAGCCGGGTTCTGATCAACGGCGCCGGCGGGGGGTCTGGGGCTTTCGCCATCCAGCTGGCGAAGCGGCTCGGTGCGCACGTCACCGGTGTCGACAACGCCGCCAAACAGGACTTCATGCGATCGGTCGGCGCGGACGACGTGATCGACTACCGCCTCGACGACTTCACCCGGACGACCCAGCCGTACCACCTGATCCTCGATCTGGTCGCAAGCCGGTCGGTGTTCGCCTACCGGCGCGCGCTGGCCACCGGCGGGACGTACCGGTGTGTGGGCGGGTCGACACGCGCGCTGCTGCGCGTGCTCACCCTCGGCGCAGTGGCCGGGCGGCTCACCGGCCGCTCGATCGGGGTGCTCGCCGTCAAGGAGGGACCGGGCCACTTCGAACCGGTAGCCGACCTGTGCGTCACCGGCGAGCTGAAGATCCACATCGACCGTACCGTCGCACTCGAGGACGTCCCGGACGCTCTTGCCCACGTCGGCGCAGGAAAGACACTCGGCAAGGTCGTCGTCACCCCCTCCTGACACGATCCCGAAGTCATCACCCGGACCGGGTGGGGATGGACGCCGGTCCCACCTCTCGCTCACGGCGGGCCACGGTGATTGCCGTCAGAACCAGGCCTCGCCGGCACAACCACCGCCCGTCGAACGCGGTCACCTCAGCGCCGTCGAGCACCGGACCAGGGACGAGCAGCCGAGCGCGGAATCGGCCGTCAGCGGGACCGAACCGCACCTCAGCGTTCTCGAAACCCAACCATCGGCCGGTCAACGGGTACCACGCCTTATAGACGGACTCCTTCGCGCTGAAAAGGAGCCGATCGAACCGGACACGGCCCGTGTCGGGCAGCCTCACCCGCTCCGCCGCGCTGGCGACCGACGCGAGAACCCCGTCCGGCAATGGCGCATGCGGCTCTGCGTCCACCCCGACAGTCCACAGGTCAGCACTCCGGGCCACCACCGCGGCTCTGTAACCGTCACAGTGGGTGATGCTGCCGACGACGCCATCCGGCCAGATCGGCGCCCGTTTCTCGTCAGCGAGCAGAGGCCGGGTTGCGTAGCCCAACTGGGCGAGCGCCTCGCGGACGCATCGCCTGCCGGTGGCGTACTCCCGGCGGCGGCGTTCGACCGCACGGGCCACGACCCGTTCCTCGATCGGAAACAACGGCGCGGGTACGGCGTCGTCGAACGCCTCGACAGCCACGGCCCTGCGGGGCAGCACGTCTGCGATCATCGGCTCGCGTCCAGGCGGGCGCCGGAAGCGAGGACCATCCGATGCCCGTACCAGATCCGTCATCGCCGTACCTCCTCGACGCGAGTGTCGGCTTCTTGGGGTGCGGGCGGGCGCATGAGAACGGACGCCTCAGCGACCAGCTCCCCCATCCCGTGGCCGGGCGTCGACACGGTCACCACCACCGCTACTCCCAAACCGTCCGTGGCCATCAGCACGGCCGCGCAGTCACGGGTCACGGCAGCTAGCCGCTCCTGCTCGACCGCGATGCCAAACGGAACCGCTGAGGTGAGTCCGTTGGCGGTCACGACCTGGCTGACGACGTGGTGCGACAGGCTCCCATCGAGCAGCGGGGACTGCGCCGCGCTCGTGCCAACGCCCGGGGCACAGATCCCGAGGACGATGAGCGGCACCATGTCGGCGTCGATCTCCGCATCTGCGAGCACGTCGGCGGTCGCCGCAGCCGCCACCATCACCGGGTCCATGCCCACATCCCCGACCCGGGTCACGGCGACAACCAGCTCAGCGCTCGTCGGCGCTGCTGACTCGCCCACATCGCCGGCCCGCAAGCTGCGGACGAGACCGATGGCGCCCCACGTCAGCGGCCCCGAGGACAGCACCAGCACCCGCTCCCCAGCCGGGACGTCGGTACTACGGGTGAGATCCGCCAGGTTGATCAACCCGTCTGCGGTGAAAATGTGCGCGTAGCGCGCGATGTTGGCGAGGAAGAGCGTGCGATGCGGCAGCCACGCCATATCGGCGAATTCGCCGAGAGTACGGTGGGCGTAATTGTTGGTGATCAACCAGCGGTATGCGGCCGGTCGCTGACCGGTCGCCGCGTACAACTCGTTGGCGCAGCTGCGTACCCCCGAAATGACCTGGAGATGTTTGCGCAGTCCTCTTTGCCCCTGGGCGTGGAGCGTTATCGATGGAGCAGCAACCTGAACGACACCCTCGACTGCGTAGGCACCCGGCAGTCCTGTCGATAACAGACACGCAGCGGCGCCGTCACCGTTGATGGTGATGGCGAAAGGCATTTCCCGGTACTCGCCAGGCCCGTCCGGCACCTTGTCGGCGACCACACACAACACCGTGCCTGCGCGCCCATCGCAGATCAGAGCGCGAGCCAGGCGCAGCACGCTGGCGAGGTTGCCGGACTCCGCCAGCCACACGCCGTACATCGGCAGTTGTTCCAGACCCACCGGCCGCAGCACCTGCTCGCGCACCACCGTCTCCAAGCCGCCGCCGGGATCAGGTTCGCGACCAAAGCTGCAGGCCACCACCTTCCTGCGCATGCTGATCGAGCGCACGGAACGGATTGAGCTGATCGGCGACATGGTCAAGGTGCCCAGCCCGGCGTTCCGAGGGTTGGACCACCTGCCGCTGCGGCTGGTTAAGAAGAGCGCCTGATGTGCGGTTTGGCGTTCGCGGCCGGTGCGCCCGCGGCCAGGCCGCTGACCTGGACCCGGCGATGCCGGTAGACATCGACCCGATCGTCGTGACCGGTATCGGGGCGGTCACCCCGCTCGGGCTGGACCGGGCGAGCACCTGGGACGCCCTGGTGGCCGGCACATCAGGCGTCGGCCCGATCACCGCGTTCGACGCCGGTGACCTGCCCACCCGGATAGCCGCCGAGGTACGCGGCTTCGATGGCCGCGACCACTTCACCGTCAAGCGGTTGCGCCGGATGGCCAGGTTCAGTCAGTTCGCCGTGGTCGCCGCCCGCGAAGCGCTGGCCGACGCCGGGCTGACCGTGGACGAGGCCATCGCTGACCGGGTCGCGGTGGTGGTGAACGCTGCGGTCGCCGGGTTCGACACGGTCGAGGCGGCCACCCGAGAACTCCTGGCCACCGAGCCCACGCTACCGCCGTCCCACTTCGTCCCGTCCTCGCTGACCAACATGCCGGCCTGCGAGGTCGCTATCGACGTAGGCGCGCACGGTCCGGTGAACGCCAGCGCCCTGGCCTGTGCCAGCGGAGCGTACGCCGTTCTGGACGCCCGACGGCTGATCCTCAGCGGTGAGGCCGACGTGGTGATCTGCGGCGGCACCGACGCCGGCATCACCCCGGCCATGTTCGGTGGCCTGGTCAGCATGGGTGCGATGTCGCAGCGCAACGACGACCCGGCGGGGGCGAGCCGGCCGTTCTCCGCTGACCGCGACGGGTTCGTTTTCGGCGAGGGCTCGGTGATTCTGGTGCTGGAGTCCGCTGCGCACGCCCGCCGCCGCGGCGCTACGCCGTACGCGGTGGCCGCCGCCGGCGCGCTGACCTGCGACGCCTTCCACATGAGCGCGCCCAGTCCGGGCGGCGCCTACGCCACCGCCGCGATCCGGCAGGCTCTCACCCGAGCAGGGGTACGGCCTGGTGACGTCGACTACATCTGCGCTCACGGCACCTCGACCAAAGCGAACGACCTCACCGAGACACTGGCGATCCGGGCGGCGCTGGGCACGGCAGCCGACCGGGTCGCGGTCAGTGCGCCCAAATCCATGCTGAGCCATATGATCGGAGCGGCTGGTGCGCTGGGCGCCATGGTGTGTGCCATGGCCGTCCGGGAACACGTCGTACCGCCGACGATCGATCTGGACCGCCCGGATCCGGAGTGCGATCTTGACCATGTGCCCGGTGCGGCCAGGGAGATGCCGGTACGGATCGCCCTGACCAACGCCTTCGGTTTCGGTGGGCAGAATTGCGTGGCCATCTTCACTGAGTGAGGAGAATCCGAATGAGCGCCCACTTTGCGTTGACGCCGACTGAGCGGCCAACCCCCTCCCAGGAGCGGGAACGGATCCTCGCCGATCCCGGATTCGGCCGGTACTTCACCGACTACATGGTCACCGCCACCTGGACGCCGGAAGCGGACTGGCACGACCAGCGGGTGAGCGCGTTGGCGCCGTTCACGATGCACCCGGGCGCCGCAGTGCTGCACTACGCGCAGGAGATCCTCGAGGGGCTCAAGGCGTTCCGCCGGGCCGACGACAGCGTCTGGCTGTTCCGGCCGAAGCTCAATGCGCGCCGCTTCGCGGCCTCCGCCGAGCGGATGGCACTGCCACGTCTCGACGAGGAACTGTTCGTCGAGAGTGTGGCCGCCCTGGTCCGCGCCGACCTGGAGTGGGTCCCGCCGTACGGGGGCGAGCGAAGCCTCTACGTTCGGCCCTTCATGTTCGCCTCGGAGGCGTTCCTGGGCGTCCGCCCAGCGAACCACGTCACCTACGGGGTACTGGCCTGCCCGGCCGGCTCGTACTTCCCTAACGGGGTTACCGGGGTGAATCTGTGGATCAGCACCCGGTACAGCCGGTCGGCGATCGGCGGCACCGGTGCGGCCAAGTGCGGCGGCAACTACGCAGCCAGTCTCGCCCCGCAGCTCGAGGCCTTAGAGAACGGCTGCCACCAGGTGCTGTACCTGGGCGGCGAGAACCGCCGGGCGATCGACGAGTCAGGCACCATGAACGTCTTCTTTGTGACCGCAGACCAGCGGCTGATCACCCCCAAACTGGGCACCATCCTCGACGGTGTGACCCGTGACAGTGTGCTGGCGCTGGCCGACGAGCACGGCCTGACGCCGTCAGCGGAGACCATCGACATGGACATGGTGCGCCATGGCCTGGCCGACGGCTCGATCACCGAAGCGTTCGCCGCCGGTACCGCCGCGGTGATCACTCCGATCATCGGCCTGACGAGCGACGAGTTCGCCATCACGGTCAGCGAAGGCAAGCCCGGCGAGTACACCTCTCGGTTCCGCGAACACTTACTGGACATCCAGTATGGGCGCGTCCCGGACGCCCGCGGCTGGATGCACCGGGTCAGCTAGTGGCGGCTGAGCTCGCAGTGATCGGGCTGGCCGTCCGAGCCCCCGGCGGGGTGGCGTGCCCGGACGCGTACTGGTCGGCCATTGTGCGCGCCGTCAACCTCATCGGTGAGCTGCCGGCCGACCGGCGGGAACACTTCGGTACCGAGTGGGACGGCATGGTCACCCGTGGCGGCTACCTGCATGCCCCGTTCGACTTCGACGCGAAGTTCTTCGGCATCTCGCCGAAGGAAGCCCGCGTCCTGGACCCGCAGTCGCGGATCCTGCTGGAGGTGGCCTGGGAGGCGTTCGAGGACGCCGCCGTCCCGCCCGCGTCGGTGGCCGCAGCCACCGGCGTCTTCGTCGGGGTAACTGGCGTCGACTACCGCCAGTGGCTGACCGGCGAGCCGAACTCGTCCTGGACGATCGGCACCGGCCACAGCTTCACCGCCGGGCGGATCGCGTACACCTTGGGGTTCGAGGGTCCGGTCTTCGCCCTGGACACGGCCTGCTCATCGTCGCTGGTCGCGGTGCATCAGGCGGGTCGCGCCCTGGCTACCGGCGAGTGCGACGTGGCGGTCGCGGGTGGTGTCAACCTGATCCTGTCGCCGGACACCACCCGCTCGGTTGCGGCCACCGGAGCGCTGTCGCCGGGCGGGCACGCGAGCGCTCCCCACATCTCCCAGACTGAGAAGTCGAACGCGTACGAGTGCGCCATCGACCACACGTCATGCTCGTTGACGTCTACCACTCGCTCGCAGGAACGAAGTAACGACACGACGTTCCGGTGCTCCACCAGTACGCCCTTGGGCGTTCCCGTCGACCCCGAGGTGAACATGAGGTAGGCGAGGTCCGACGGCGCGGGAAGCACGCTCGACGCAGTGGGGGGTGCCGTCGACGGCGTGAGCGTGTCGATAACCACCGGCGCGAGGTGGCGCGCGATCTCCCTCGACGCGCTGTCGCACACGACGACGCCGAGCGAGACCCGGTCCGCGATCGCCGTGAGTCGGCCAACGGGATGCTCGGGGGTCAACGGCAGGTACCCGAGTCCCGCGTCGAGGATTGCAAGGACACCGACGGCGAGCTCGACACTGCGCTCCGCGCACAAGCCCACCACGGGCACGTGCTCCGACTCGGCCGCACCCGACTCCTCAGCCGATCGCTCGCGCAGGAGCCCACTGAGAGCGGTGACCCGTTCCGAGAGTTGTCGATAGGTCACACTGCCGGATGCGTCGGTCACGGCGACCCGGTCGGGAAAACGCTCGACGCTCCTGCGGAACAGCGCAACAAGATCCCCCAGCTCGGAGTCGGTCATCGCCGATGCCTCTCGTCGGACGTAGTCAAACGCGCTTCCTCGGATTGATTCTTGAACGCCGCGCCTACGCTGTCATCGGCGCTCCGGCCCACTCCGCCGACATTCTGCTCAACGAGGGGACCGATCTCGTGCACGCTCTTGGGGACGATGGACTGGCTGTGCCTTCGTGGCTGCCGATGCGCCCGGAGACCGCCGACCCCTCAGAGCTAGTGTTCGTTGTGGGTCACGCCGGAGCCGGAATCGCCAATCTGAGAACCTTCGAACGCGCACTGCCCGACGATCGCACGGTCTGGGGACTGTCGCTCCCGGGGCGTGACCGCGACCTGGGCCGGCCGGCGCAGTGGGACTTCGACACCGTCGTGGCCGCGGCCGCGGCTGATGCGGTGGAGATCGTCGACGAATACCCGGATACCAGCATCGTCGTCATCGGCCAGTGCCTGGGAGCCTGGCTCGCGTTCGCCCTTCTCAGCCGCGGCGGTGCGCACCTTCAACAGCGATGCCGCCAGCTCGTCGTCGTGTCCCAGGCACCTTGGCATGCCCCTCGCACCGACGCGCCTCTGCCCGCCGACTCCGATGCCATGTGGGTACGCCTGGTGGATGCGGGGGACGTCGCCATCGAGATCGCGGAGGACGAGGAGTTCCGCGCCGTGCTCGAACCGATCGTCCGGGCCGACTTCGCCGCGTTGGACCAAGTGCCAACCCATGCAGATGCCCTTGCCTGCCCGATCCACGTAGTCGAGGGCCGCAACGACCCCCAGCGTGCCGAACTGGTCCATGACGAATGGGCGCGATATGCGACCGCGATCGACGTGACGACCGTCGAGAGCGGCCATCTCCCTTTGCAAGATGCGCCCGCCGCAGTTGCGGCGCTGCTCACCGCGCCGCGCGTGAGCGGGCCGTGATGGGGTTGCGCATGCTTCTTGCCGAGATCCGACCCCTGCAGGAGTCGCCCGCGTTCCGACGGTTGTGGATCGGGCAGTCGGTCTCGGCCATCGGAAACATGATCACGGGCGTCGTCGTCGCTCTGCAGGTCTACGACCTCACACATTCGTCGCTGGCAGTGGGCGTCGTCGGCGTTGTCGAGGCCGTACCGATCCTGCTCCTCGGACTGCTCGGCGGCCGGTTGGCAGACACGTTTGATCGGCGCACGTTGGCGTTGTGGACGGGTGCTGCGATGGCCTTCGTCTCAGGCCTCTTCGTCGCACAGGCGGCGACTGATGTCGGGTCTATCGCCCTGCTCTACCTGCTCGCCGCGCTCCAGGCCGGGCTGTCAGCCCTGTTCATGCCTGCCACCCGCGCAATGCTGCCGGACCTGGTTCCACGAGAGCTTATTCCCGCGGCGGTCAGCCTGTGGCAGCTGTCGTTCCAGTCGAGCCTGCTGCTCGGTCCGTTGATCGCCGGTGTGCTCGTCGCAACGAAGGGCTTCGGGTCAGCGTATTTCGTCGATGCGGTCAGTTTCCTCGTCGTTGTCTATGCCGCCGCCCGACTGCCACGAATGCCGCGCCCGGTCGTACCGGAGGGCGACGGTGGCGATGTGTCGATTCGGGGAGGTTTGCGGTATCTACGTCGGCAACCCATGTTGTCGACGGTCCTGGCGCTGGACCTCACCAACATGGTTTTCGGAATGCCTATGGCACTCTTTCCCGCCTTTGCTGAGGAGCATTACGGCGGAGGCAGCGTGACGGCCGGAGTGCTGTACTCCGCACCGGCCATGGGTGGCATTCTTGCGGGAGTCCTCTCCGGACCCATTGCGAGAGTGCGCGCTCGCGGCATGGCCTACCTCGTCAGCACCATCTTGTGGGGTGGAGGCATCGTCGCGTTCGGTCTGCTAGACGTCCTGTGGCTCGGCGTGTTCGCTCTTGCGGTCGCTGGGGCCGCCGATCTCGCGGGCGGGATCGTGCGCGGCACGCTGATTCAGGTGGAGACGCCACCCCACCTGCTGGGCCGGGTCAATTCGGTTGCCTTCGTGAACGGTGAAGTCGGCCCTGGACTTGGACATCTCGAGGCGGGAATAGTGGCAAGCGTCCTCTCGCCCGCGGCGAGTGCTGTGAGTGGTGGCTTGGTCTGCGTCGCTGCGGCGGGCGTAGTCTTCGTCGCACGTCCAGCCTTCGCGCGCTACCGCGCCGACGATCTGACTACGACACCGTGATCGACGCAGAGTTCGACGCCGTCGACGTGGCGGAGCTGCGGGGGCGACGGACCGCCAAGTGGACTGAGTTCGTGCCCGATGTCCTGCCGGCTTCGATCGCCGAGATGGACTTCCCGGTCGCGGACGTCATTCGACGTGCGTTGCATGCAGGCATCGACCGCAGCGAGCTCGGCTACGCGATCCGAGACCTTAGTGGTGTCGCCGAGGTCTGCGCCGACCATCTACATCGAGCTCACGGATGGAGCACGCGAGCCGACCAGATCGGGTTCGCACCCGACACCCTCGACGGCCTCGCCACAGCACTCGACCTGATCGCTCCCCCAGGTTCTTCGGTGGTCGTTCCGACCCCGGCATTCGCGCCACTGATCAAGGTCATTGAAACTACCGGCCGTCGAGCCGTCACCGCAGAACTCATAAGGGAGTCGGGCAGATTCTCACTCGAGCTTGATCGCATCGGTGCGGCCCTCGCTGAGGGCGCGAGGACCGTCTTGCCGTGCAATCCTCACAATCCGACCGGCAGGGTGTTCACCGTGGACGAGCTCGCCGGCCTAGTCGATGTCGTCGACCGGCACGGCGCCCGCGTGGTTTCCGACGAGGTCTACGCGCCACTGTGTTTCCCTGCGCATCGACATGTCCCCTACGCCACGGTATCGGCGGCCGCCGCCGATCATTCGATCACGCTCGTCTCCGCGTCCAAAGGATGGAATCTCGCCGGACTCAAGTGCTCGCAACTGGTGCCGGATCAACGAGACGTTCCGCGCCGAGCTGCGCTACGTCAACCTGATGGAACTCGACACGGTCGCCAAGCTGGCCGACTGGATCAGACAGCGTGAATCGTCCGAGCCAGCCCCGGGCCCGCCCGAGACGCCCGCGCCGACGCGCAGCCGGACCCTCTCCGAACTCCGCAAGCTGGTGACCGAAACCCCATGAGCCCTGTTCTGCCGTTGCGTACCGAACGGCTGGTCCTGCGCGACTTCGACCCGTCCGACGAAGAGGCGGTCCACGCCTTCGCCGGTGACCCGGCCGTCACCCGGTTCACCGGCTGGGGGCCGAACACCCCGGCCGACAGCCGTACGTTCGTGCGTGACTGCGCCGCGCAGGCCGCCGACCCGCACCGCATGGTGTTCAACCTCGCGGCGGTGGCCGGCGGCGTGCTCGTCGGATCGGTCGCGGTCTGGGTGGAGAACGCCACCCATCGCCGCGGCGAGATCGGCTTCGTCTTCCACCCGTCGGTCTGGAACCGGGGCTATGCCACCGAGGCGGCGCAGGAGCTGATCCGGTTCGGTTTCGTCGAGCTCGGCCTGCACCGCATCGCCGCGACCTGCCATCCGGAGAACGCCGGCTCGGTCCGCGCCCTCACCAAGGCCGGCCTGCGGCAGGAGGGGCGGTTGCGCGACCACCTGCTGGCTCGGGGCCGCTGGCGGGATTCTCTGCTCTTTGCCGTCGTCGCACCGGGCCGGACGGACCCGGTCGCCTCCGGTTCCTGACCGGCCGGCGCGATGGCACTCCGCTCTTGGATCACCTGTACAGGGAGAACGCTGTGACAACCAATCAAAGTGACGGCACGCTGGTCGGGCTCTTCGCGCGGTCCAAGCAACGGTACGGGCAGCGACCGGCCGTCGGGGACGGCACGGCCACGCTCTCGTACGACGAACTGGACCACCGTTCCGATGCCGTGGCCGCCCTGTTGCGCAGCCACGGTGTCAACGCCGAGGACCGGGTGGGGGTGTGCCTTCCCCGCTCGGTCGACTTCGCCGTCGCGGTGCTGGGTATCCTCAAGGCCGGCGCGGCGTACGTGGCGGTGGATCCGCGCTATCCGGACGCCCGCCGGGACCAGATGCTCGCCGGCAGCAGAGCCAGGGTCGTGCTGGGCGAGCCGTCCGAGTCCGCCGTCGCGGCGACGTTCGTGGCGATCGCCGACTGGACCCGGTTCGCCGGCCAGGGCGCCGACCGGTCGCCGCTGCCGGAGAACGCGGCCAGCGTGCTGTTCACCTCCGGTTCCTCCGGCGAGCCCAAGGCGATCGTCCTGGAGCACCGCAACCTGGTGTCTTTCGCGACCAATCCGAGCCTGCCGGGGCTGACGCCGGAGGACCGGACCGGGCAGATCTCCAACGTCTCTTTCGACGCCTTCCACTTCGAGATGTGGAACACCCTCGCGGCTGGCGCCCAGATGGTGATCCTGCCGGCGGTTCCGGACCTGCTCGCCGCGGACTTCCAGCGGCAGATGAAGCGGTACGGCATCACGGCGATGCTGGTACCCACCATGGTCGTCAACCACGTGGTGCGCGAGGACCGCAACGCGTTCGCCTCGCTGCGGGTCCTGAGCGTGGGCGGAGACGTGCTCCAGCCGGCCGCCTGCCGGGCGCTGCTGCAGAGCCGCTTCCAGGGCGACCTCTACAACCTGTACGGGCCGGCCGAGATCACCACGGCCTGCACCGCGCATCTGGTGACCGCGGACGACGCCGACACCGACGTCGTACCGATCGGCTCCCCGCTCGCCGGGGTGACCGTACGGTTGCTCGGTCCCGGCCTCGAAGAGGTCCCGGCAGGCGAACGCGGCGAGATCGTGATCGGCGGGCCGGGCCTGGCCCGGGGTTACCTCGGTCGCGAGGACTTGACCGCGGAGCGCTTCGTGGCGATCGACGTCGACGGTGTGCCGATGCGGATGTACCGCTCCGGTGACCTAGCGCAGCGGCGTGCGGACGGGACGCTGCTGTTCATCGGGCGGGCCGACGACCAGGTGAAGATCCGCGGCTACCGGGTCGAGCCCGGCGAGGTCGAGCAGTCCCTGCGGCGGTACCCCGAGGTGCAGGAGGCCGTGGTGCTCGCCGACGGCGAGGGCAACGACCGCCGGCTCGCCGCCTTCGTGGTGCTCGCCGACGCCCTGACCGTCAAAGAACTGCGGGCGCGCGCCGAACGCGACCTGCCGGATTACATGGCGCCGAGCCGGATCGTGGTGCTCGACGAGATCCCGTTCACCCAGCACGGCAAGCGGGACGGCGACGCGCTGCGCGCCGAGCTGGTGCGCCACAGCGCCCGGGCCGAGGGCGTCGTGGCGCCGGGCACCGAGAGCGAGCGTTACCTGGCGGGGCTCTGGGAGAACCTGCTCAACATCGAGCAGGTCGGCCGGGACGACGACTTCTTCGCCCTCGGCGGCCACTCCCTGCTGGCCTTCCGGATGAGCCGGCGGATCGGCCGTGAGCTGGACATCCGTGTTCCCTTCGAGGTCATCCTGGGCAACACCGTCCTGAAGGACCTGGCCGAGGCGCTGGACCTGGCGCGGACCGCGGAAGCCGTCCGATGACCGCCGGGCCGGGACCATCGACCTCACCGACGTCGACCTATTCGTCGGCGGCGGCCACACGGCCGCCTTCGAGCGGTTGCGCGCGGAGAACCCGATCCACCTGAACCGGGGTGCCGACGGCAGCCGGTACTGGGCGCTCACCCGGTACAAGGACGTGCTCTGGGCGTACAGCAACCATGAGTTGTTCGGCTCGTCGCGCGGGGCCGTCGTGGGCGGCTCGTTCCGCCGCGACGGGGACACGTCGGCAGGGAAGATGCTGGTCGCCACGGACCTCCCCCGTCACCGGATGCTCAAGCAAATCATCCATCCCGCCATGTCGGCGAGCTTCGCCAAGCGGGTCGCCGGCCGAGTCTCCAAGCTGCTCGACGACGCGCTCGCGACACTGCGCCGCAACGGGGGCAGTGACTTCGCCACCGAGCTGCCGGCCGGCGCACTCATGGAGATCATGGGGTTGTCGCACGCGGAGGCGCATCATCTGATCGGCCTCACGCGGCGAATGGTGGGCTACCGGGACGAGGTGTTCGTCGACACCGGCGGAGACGAGCGGCTGCGGCTGGCCTGGCTGCAGGCCGAGGTCTTCGAGTTCTTCGCCGACCTCCTGGCCGACCGTAGGCGTGACCCGGGCGACGACCTGATCACCATGCTGCTGCGCGGCACGGTGAACGGACGGAAGCTGACCGAGGAAGAGATCTTCTACAACTGCATGAACGTCGCTGTGGGTGGCAACGAGACGTCGTCGTACACCGCGTGCACCGGGTTGCTGGCCTTGATGGACCATCCCGATCAGTACGAACTACTGCTCAGCCAGCCGGCGATTGGCAACACGACCGTGGACGAGATGCTGCGCTGGAGTTCAACCAACGCGTACGTCCAGCGGGCCGTGCTCCGCGACGTCGAGCGTGGCGGTGTCACGCTCCGTGCAGGCGATTCGGTGACGCTCTGGAACTACTCGGCGAACCGGGACGAACCAGTGCTCCCGGACGGGCATCGTTTCGACGCTACCCGGTCCCCGAACCGGCACCTCTCCTACAGTGCCGGCCTGCACCGGTGTATCGGCGCCCCGGTTGCCCCAGGCCGAGCTGTTGCTGCTCGTCGACAAGCTGGCTGCCGCGGGCCTGCGCCTCGAACCGGCCGAGGACGCCCGCCGCCTGCGGTCCAACTTCATCCTCGGCATCACCGACCTCCCCGTCGCACTGGTCTGAGAGGACGCCCGATGACCCATCTCTTCTCACCGAACGTCCGTGCCGGGTACCGCGCCGACGACCGTCTCGCCGGCGCCCGGGTGGCACGGCGATGACGGCCCGTCGCCCGGTTCTGCTGGTTCCCTTCGACCGCGGGTCCGCGGCCCCGTGGGAGGTTATGGAGGCGGCCGATGAGTACGCCGACGTCGTGTTCGTGTACCCAGAGGACTCCCCGTACCGTGCTAGCACCCTGCCCCTCGTCCAAGAATGCGCGCCCACGCTCGTGGTGAGCGGCCCGCAGCAGGTCGTGGCCGCGCTCGCGGATCGCGAGGTCCGCGGTGTCGCCACCTTCTCCGACCGTACGCTGCGTCTGGCCGCGACCCTGGGCGAGGCCTTCGGGTGCGACTTCCACACCCCTGAGGTGGCTGCCGGGCTGACCGACAAGCTGCTCCAGCGGCGCCTGCTGTCCGTCGGCAGTGTCCCGACCCCGGCGGTCGTCGCTCCGAAGAGCCCGGCGGGGATTCTCGACACGACGCGAGCCGTAGGGTTTCCCTGCGTAGTCAAGCCGCGGCAGTCATGCGAGAGCCAGCACACCTACCGCGTGACGGATCCGGCGACGGCGCGTGATGTCGTGGACGAGGCCGCCGGGGTGTGGGACGCCGTGGGTGGCTTCGTCGTCGAGGAGATGCTGCGAGGTGATCAGCGGGTCGCGGGCCCCGGCTGGGGCTGGTACGTCTCCGTCGAAACCATGGTCGTACACGGGCGGCAGCATCACCTCGCTATGGTCGGCAAGCTGCCGCTGACCCATCCGTTCCGGGAGTCGGGCGATTTCTTCCCGGCCACAGTGCCGCCGACGGACGTGCCGGTGATCCTGGCCGGCGTGACCGAGGCGATCACAGCGCTGGGCATCCGGCACGGTTGCTGTCACACCGAGGTGATGCTGACTGCGGACGGGCCCCGGATCATCGAGGTGAACGGCCGTCTCGGCGGCCTGATCGGTGATGTCATCGAGCGGGCGACCGGCGTGTCACTGCTGGAGCTGACGATCGCCTCGGCGATGAACGACCACTCCGGGATCGCCAAGGCGGAGTCGAAGCTGGCCGCCGATCCGTACGGGGTGAGCTTCGTGTTGTTCACCTACGCCGCACCGGACGCACCTACCGCAGGCGCGGTCCACGAGGTGCGCGGCGTGCCGAAGGTGCGCGACTTGCCTGGTGTCACCAATGTGGTGCTCACCGCGAGGCCGGGTGATCGGGTCGACGTCGCGATGGGCACCGGCAGCATGGTGGCGCAGGTGCGCGGCCTGGTTCCCGACCACGACAGCCTGTGCCGGCTGGCGCCGCGGGTCACCGAGCTCCTGCAGGCCGATCTCAAGCCGATCGTGGGCTGACCGCCTGGTGATCATGCCGCCGCGGTGCGCTCGGGCGCTCACCGCACGAACAACATTTCTGAGGAGGATGCTGTGAGCGCTCACTGCCCGAGATGATCGACGCCGGTTACGCGACGCCGGAGGACTTCGCGGCCGTTCCGGTGCCGGAGGCGTACCGCGCGGTCATGCTGCTGCAGGACAAGCAAGATATTTTCGACGACCTCCCGATAGAGGCACGCATGCCGTCGCGTGCCCTGCACGTCCGGGAAGTGCCAACCCCGATGCCTGGCCCCGGCGAGGCGCTGATCGCCGTGATGGCCAGCGCGGTCAACTACAACACGGTGTGGAGCGCGATCTTCGCCCCCATCCCGACGTTCGTTTTCCTCGACCGGCTGGCTCGCACCGGTGGCCTGGCGCAACGTCACGGCCAGCTCTACCACGTCATCAGCTCGGACCTGGCCGGCGTGGTCTGCGCACTGGTCCGGGGGTGCGGCGGTGGAAACCGGGCGACTGGGTGGTGGCGCACTGCCTGTCGGTCGACTTGGAGCATCCGGATGGGCACGACGACAGTCTGCTCGACCCGGAGCAGCGAATCTGGGGATTCGAGACGAACTTCGGTGGGCTCGCCGACCTGGCTTTGGTGAAGGCCAACCAGTTGCCCCGACTTGGCTCAGATTAGTGTCCACCGCCGTGGTTGCTGGCTCAGCAGATGAGGGCGAGTGCGTCGCGTCGATCGGGTGGCAGTGGGTCTCGCGCGGTGATGACCTGCTTGCCGGCCTGTATCTGGACGGTGTGGTAGCGGCGGGCGGTGCGGACGAACTTCTTGATCGACCAGCCGGTGCGTTCCTCGATGAGGTGGGTGACCGCAAGCGCGACGAACACAATGTTCATGTGGGCTTCGATGGACTCGCGCTTGTGGTGGTAGATCGGGCGGGACTTCAGGTCGTGCTTGGACATCCGGAACGGCTCCTCGATGCGCCAGAGCCGGTGGTAGGCACCGATCACGAACTCCGGGTTCGGATTCGCGATGTTCGTGACGTAGCCCTTGAACCCGGCTAGCCCACGGACCTTGGCCTCGAGTTCGCGGTTCACGCTCTTCTTCGCATCGACCAGCTTGATGAACTGGTTGCGTTTCACTGGTGCTTTCCCCGCGGCGGCCTTCTCGGCCTTGGCGACCTGCTGGTCGATCCCGCACAGGGTGCGGCGGGCACGGTCGGAGCGGTACTGGTAGTAGAAGACGTGGTCACGCCGCCCGTCGGTCGGGCCGGCCGGCCAGGGCTGGGTGAACACCTGACCGTCCTCGGGCTCGACGCCGGGATGGGCATCGCGCCGCTTCTTCACCATGTAAAGAATGCCTCGTGGGCCCCGATCCGATCGGCCGCGTCCCACAAGCTCGAGGCGACCAGGTGCCTGTACAGGTTCATCGTCATCGACGCCGTAGTGTGCCTGAGGACGGCCTGGACGACCTTGGGGTCGGCGCTCTGGCCGAGCCGGATGGACGCCGCAGGGTGCCGCAGGTCCGTGCACCTGCAGCGTCGGGTAGCCGAGCGATGCGACGGCGGTGGACCAGCGCACCACCCGCTTTCCGGTTCGACTCCCGGGTCGGCCACCGCCGGGAGCGGCGAACATTCATTCGTCGGCAGATCGGCGCCGGTCCGACCCCCGATGACAGTGTGAGGTCCGGGACCAGCGATACGGTCCGCGTCCGCCGGTTCTTCAACGTGTCGATGTGCAGTTGTCCGCCGCCGCGACTGGCCAGGACCGCGCGTCGTAGCCGCAGCCCGCGACCAGGCACCAATACGAGGTCGCCGACCTGGAGGCCGGCCAGCTCGCCCTACCGCAACCCGGCCAACCCGAGCACCAGCACGACATCGGCCGACGGGCCGGCGCACAGTCCAGTAAGCCGGTGCAGCTCTTCTAGGTCAGTGCGATGCCCTCGCGGCGGTCCGACCTGGCTCGGGCCGCCCGTACCGCGGCGGCCACGTTGAGGTGCTCCCGACCGTCAGGACGGCGACATCTAGCGACCTCGCGGAGTGGCGTGGTATCGACGGGGTCGGTCGCTGGTCTGGACGAGGGCACCGTCGGCTTGTGGCAGGCGTTGGTGATGGCGTCGGCGGATCGGTTGAGGGCTCGGGCGATGCGGGTGGTGGTGAAGTCGTCGGGGTGGGCGTGCAGGTGTTGCAGGACGAGCGCGCGGAGTTGTCCGTTGGCGAGCCGGGGTTTGGCACCAAGTGTGTCGCTCGAGAGAGCCACGCGGTTGCGGTCCAGTTCGGGGTGGCGATGGTCCACCGGTCGGCTAGGCGGATGCGGCCGTCTCGGCCGCCGGCCTCGCGCTGGAGGAGGCCGACCTTGTTGAGGGTGGTGAGCAGTTTGGTGGCTGTGGAGCGGCCGATGCCGGCGCGCTCGGTGAGCGTCGCGGTGGTCGCTCCGGGGTTGGCTGCCAGGGCGGCCCACAGCGCACGGGTGGCGGGCGTGTCGGGCGCGCCGGCGGGCAGGTTTCGGGGTGGCGGTCCGGGGTGCGGTCGTTGGCCGTGGAGCGTGGGAGGAGGGGCTGGGTGTGGAGATGCGCGTGGCAGGCATGTCGGCTCCAGGTTGCGGGTGAACGGGGAACGGGGTGCTCTGGCCAGAGCGCCGCACCGTGGTGCGGATGAGCCTCGCGTGGTGCGCATCCACGTCCGGCCGCAGAGCCGGTTGAGGTCTGCGTCCATCCACCCTCGGGCTGGTCAGGAAGTCAAGCAGGACAAGGGATTCGCGTGTCTCCGCGCTTCTTTGATCCTTGCTGACAGCCTGTCTCTATCGGGGGGTGGGTCGGGTTGCTCCGAGGTAGTCGGTCCACCGGTAGTCCTCGATGCGGACTCGGGCGCCGGTGTGGGGTGCGTTGATCATCTGGTGGTGGCCGATGTGGAGGCCGACGTGGTGGACGTGGTGAGGGGTGCCGTAGAAGAGGAGGTCGCCGGGCTGTAGCGGCGCGTTGGTGGGGAGGCGGGGGCTGGTGTCGTATTGGGCTTGTGCGGTTCGGGGCAGGGTGATGCCGGCGGCGGCGTAGGCGGCGTGGGTGAGGCCGGAGCAGTCGAACCCGTCTTCGCCGTGGGTGGGTCCGTCGCCGCCCCATTGGTAGGGCAGGCCGAGCTGGGCCTGTGCGTAGTCGATCGCGGTCCTCGCTGCTGCGTTGGCCTCGGTGCCGACGAGGGTGCCGGTGGGGCATGTCTGGGGGTGGAGGGTGGTGACGAGGTGGGTGGTGGGGGTTTCCCAGCGGGCGTAGGCGCTGGGTCGGGCGGAGCGTTGGACGGCTTGGGCGGCCTGGGTGAGCGGCAGCCGCGGCCAGTTGGGCACGGTTCGCAGGGCGGTGTAGAACGCGGTGGCGGCGTAGACGGGGTCGAGCAGGCGTTGCCGTGGTGTGCGGTGGTCGTCCGGGCTGGCGGGTGTGGCGCCCCAGCCGGTGGAGGGTCGTTGCTGGAACAGTCCGAGTGAGTCTCGGTCGCCGTGGTAGAGGTTGCGCAGGCCGGACTCTTGCCAGGCGGTGGCGACAGCGATGATCGCGGCTCGGGTGGGCATGCCGAGCCGCGTCGCGGTCTGGATGATGGTGCGGGCGTTGCTGATTTGGTCGCCGTCCAGCGCCGATGGAGCGTTGGTGGTTGCTCCGACGCTCTCGTCGCAAGCAGTGGGTGCGGAGCCGTCGATGACGCCGATGACCGCGGAGCAGACCAGGACTGCGAACAGGACGACGGCCGCAGCGGCTGCGGCGGTGAGCTTCACCGAGCTGCCGCCGGTGGAGAGGGTGCGGTCGGTGGGCGGGGTGGAGGCGGGGTCCACCCACGCACCTCCAGTTGACCGGCCTGCTCGGTGCCTGGGCCGGTGTGTTGTGGGTGCGGGAGTGCGCCGAGCGGTATCCGGGTGGTGGTGCCGACGGGTAGCCAGGCTGGGCCGCCTGGGTGCGGCAGGGCGTCCATGGCATGGGAGTGGGTGGTGGCGACCGGGGTGTGCTGCAACGCCTGTCCGGCGAGTCGAGCTTGCAGGTTGCTCTCGCGGACGGCACTGGGCAGGACGAAGAGGATGGGGGTGGTGATGCCGGTGGCCGCGGCCAGGCGCCGGTAGCCGACCAGCTTCGCCACGACGCGGGGCAGGTTCTCGGTGCCGGTGTCGTACTCGAGGAAGAAGTCCACCCGCTGTGGGCGGTCAGCGGTGTCGGGTCCGTGCCAGCGGCCGTAGGCGTCGGGCCGGGCGTGGTGGCCCCACCAGGCGCGGCAGGTCCTCTCGCCCCACCACCGCTCCAGCCAACCGCCAGCACCGTGCTCGGTCGTGGGGGTGGCGAGGGCGACGTAGAGGTCGTTGACACCGAGGGTGTGCTGCAGGGTCAGCGGCGAGGGTGAGCCGATGCGGTGAATCGGCCGGTCAGGGGTGGACAGCAAGACGGCACCGGCGGGGCCGAGGGCGTAGTGGGCGGGCGCGGAGCCGGTGAGTACTGCGGGTTGGAACCGGTCCAGGACCCGCGTCCGGGTCAGTGCGGTCAGCCTGCGTTGGGCGCTGCGTAGGCCGGTGAAGGCGAGTGCGGTGAGCTGGGGGGTGGTCAGGACGCGGTGTTCGTGGACGGCGGCGACGATCCACCGGTCCCTCGCGGTTACGTGCGGATCGGGTCGAGGTGGGCGTCCACGGCATCGACGTCGAGGACCGCACCCGAATCCAACCAACATTCCGAGTGCCACTAACCCCACATGGCACAGTGCACGAACCTCAAGAAGGGGTTCGCACACTGTGCGAGTCGGTGGAGCTG
>JBOFLF010000048.1:0-5224 GCA_051657715.1 Angustibacter sp.
GCGGTCCGGATGCGGACGGCCGGCGACAGCATCGCCCACATCGCCAAGGTCCTCGGCGTCGGGAAGTCCTCCGTGGCCCGGGCCCTGGCCAAGGTCCCCGAAGAGTTGGTCGTCGCGACTACGATCGACGCACGCTGACAAGTGACCACGGGGGTGGTGGAGATGGACAGGCCGGACCGTGGCCGGCGTGGTGCAGAAGAGCGGTCCACCACCGGTTCGGCCCCGCGGCCGGCCGCGTCCAGGGCTCCCTACATGCCCGAGTCGCCCGCGGCCGGTAGCTCGGCGGAAGCGGACGTGCATTCTCCAGTCGACCCGCGGCGCCCGTGGCGAGAGGCAGGCCGGTCTCATCGATCAGCGGCAGTGCGAGTGGGCGCTGAAGCTCGACGCACCGGCGGTCCCGTGTCCCGGTGGAGGACGCCGAATGACCTGGGGCTGGTGTGTTGGGTGGTATTGAAGACTCGTATGGGCTGGTCAGGCGGGTCACAGACCGTCGGCGATGGCGGCGGAGACGTGGAGCCAGGCAGTGCGGGTGGTGGGGGAGAGGGTGTCGTGGTTGATGGGGCCGCCGTCGACGAGGGTGGTGTCGTGGGGGACGTCGAGGACGGTGCGGGTGAGCTTGCCGAAGTGCAGGTGTAGCCGTTGGGTGAGGGCGGGGTCGGGTCGGCGGGATGGTGCGGTCAGGACGGTGACCGCGTTGGCGACGGTGCGTCCGTGTCCGTTGGCGCGCAGGCCGTCCAGGAGCCAGGCGGCGGATTGGGCGGTGTCCTCGCGGATGGTGGAGACGACGACGAGTTGGTCGGCGGCTTCGAGGGCGGCGTGCCAGTTGGAGGCGCGCATGTTGTTGCCGGTGTCGATGATCAGTAGCCGGTAGAAGCGGGCCAGGGTGGTGTGCAGCTGGCCGAAGGCGGCGGCGTCGATGGAGGCGGCGCTGGCGGCGTCCTCGTCGGAGGCCAGGACGTCGAAGCGGGCGGATCCCTGGGTGCGGACGTAGTGGTCCAGGTCGCCGACCCGGGCGGTGAGTGGGTCGGTGAACCGGTGCAGGTCGCGCAGCAGGTCGACGGCGGTGTTGGTGTGTTGGGCGGGGTGGGCGCGCCAGCCGAGGGTGCCGCGGGTCTCGTTGTTGTCCCAGGCGAGGGTGTATCCGCCGCGTTGCGTGCCGAAGGTGGCGGCGATCAGCAGGGTGGCGGTGGTCTTGCTGGCGCCGCCCTTGGGGTTGACGATGACGATGGTCCGCGGTCCGTTGAGGCGGCGTTGGACGGCGGCGACGGCGGATCGCTGGGCGAGCTCGGCCGGGCCAGGTGTGGGCCGGATGAGCCCTCCGGAGAGCCGGCGGATGGTGCCTTGCCAGCCGGCCCGAGCGGGCCCGGGTCGGGGTGTGGGGCGGCTGGCCAGGAGGTCGTCCAGGGTAGGTCCAGCGTCGGTCGGCGCGGCGTGGGTGCCGGCGGGGGCCTGGTCGGCGCAGTCGTGCGGCGGCTGAGTGGACGGTGTGGTCTGCCAAGGCGCCGCGATGTCGTCCTGGGCCTGCGGTTCGGTGGAGGGATACGCCGGTGGTGCACCGCAGGGCGCAGCATCGTCGCGGACGTGCTGGTCGTCGCACGAGCCCGGGGCCAGCTGGTGCCGGACGTCGACGACAGGTGGCTCGGGCGGCGTTGACGGGTGGGGGAGGGCGGCGTCCCCCGCCGCCGAGGTGTCTTCCGACGACGGGTTCGGGGCTGGCTGACCGGCCGGTCGGTCGACTCGTGGGCTGGGGGATTCGTCGGCGGGGTGGACTCGGCCGTCGGGGTGGACGACGAGGTGCCACTGGCCGTCCGGGTCGCGGGCTTCGACGAGGACCGGCCGATCGAGTGGTTGGGCGGCGTGGGCACGGACGAAGTCCAGAGATCGGACACGGGCCTCGCCGACGGAGCGGGCGGGGATCGGGTGGGAGGTGCCGGTGATGGTGACCTCCGCCTGACCGCCGGGGCGAACCAGGACGGACACCGGTGGCCATCTGAGCACCGGGCTGCCGCTCGACGAGCTGCTCGACCCGCTCGCCTGCTCGGTGTGGTCGTCTGGGTCGTGGCTGTGGGGTTCGCGGTGTCGGGCGGTCATGGGATCCTCCGCTGGTCGTGCCGGGCGGCTGGACGGGGTGGACGTCGTCGGGCGGGTGCGGGTCATCCGAGGGGTGCTCCCCGGGCCGCCATGAACGGTTGGGGGTCGACCGGCTGGCCGGCGATGCGGACCTCGTAGTGCAGGTGGCAGCCGGTGGAGTTGCCGTAGGAGCCGACCCGGGCGATCTGCTGGCCGGAGCGCACGCTGGTACCGGCCGTGGTCAGTAGGCCGTTGCCGTACATGTGGGCGTAGGCGGTGACTGCGCCGTCGCCGTGGTCGACCAGGATGAGGTTGCCGTACCCGGTGGCGGGTCCGGCGCTGACCACGGTGCCGTCGGCCGCGGCGTAGATCGGCGCGTCGCACGCGGCGCCGATGTCGGTGCCGGCGTGCAGCCTGCGGACGCCGGTGACCGGGTTGTCGCGCAGACCGAACTCGCTGGTGACCGGTCCGATCGCCGGCTTGGTCCAGCCGTCCGCGCTGACCTGCCCGGGTGCGGACCCGGTGCAGGGCAGGCCGCCGGTGCCGGTGGCCACCCCGGTGCCGACCTCGCTGACCTCGGCGCCGGCCAGGGCCTGGACGACCTGGACGGCGGGGTCCCAGAACCGTTCGTAGTAGTAGGGATCGGCGTTGCGCTGCACTCGGTGTGCGGCGATCGTCGGCGGCAACGAGGACCACTCCGGCACCCGCGCCAGAGCGCGGAAGAAGTTCGTCGACGAGATCGTCGGGTCCATCCGGTCCGCGTAGGAACCCCACGCCCCGTTCGCGCGCTGCTGGAACAGCCCGCGCGAGTCCGGCCCGGCGGCGTCGCCTCGGTCCAGGACCCGCAGGCGGGACTCGCCCATCGCGGTCATCACCCCGACGGTCTGCGCCCGCACGTCGACGTCGAGGGCCTGCGCGGCGTTCATCACCAGCGCGGCATTCTCCAGCTGCACCCCGGCGTACCCGGCGACCGACCCGGACGGCAGGCTCGCCAGATCTACCCGCACTCCCGGCCCGGCGGGCCCGCACGGGCCGGCCTGCGCGGAGTCCGCCGAGGTCAGCACCATCACTGACGTCAGGCATCCCCCGACTACCAGTACCGGGGAGGCGACCGCGACCGCGATGATCCACGTCCGCCGGCTCACGCCTCCACCACCAGTGCGTCGACCAGCACGCCGACTCGCACGTCGCTGGTCACCTCACCGCACGCCGGGTGGCGGGGTCAGCCGCTCCACCCGCCACGGCTCGCCCGCGCCCCGGCGGGTGAGCAGCACCTGGTAGGGGCCGACGTTAGTGGCCACGCGCACCCGCGCCAGGTACGCCGACGTCCCCGTCTCCAGCCGGGGCGTGCCCGCGACCCGCCGCACCGGGACCTCACGGGGGTCGGTGCCGGTGTACGCGGCGCGGGCCTGCTCACTTAGCAGCGGCGACAACCCTGCCCACCAGCGCTGCGCCGGCAGCGACGGGCGGGCGTAGGCGACCATCGCCCGGCGGGCCAGAGCGACCGCGGCGTCCCGCGAGGCGGCGTCCCAGGTGGGCGACGCCGGCAGCTCCGGCAGGTCCTCCTCGGCGTCGGCATCGTTCGGTCCCGACGCCGGGCCCCGCGACGGCGTGCCCGGCGTCACCGCGGCCGTACCCGCCTCACTCGGCTTGCTAGTCAGCTCGACCCGCTCCGTCGTGCACCCACCCACCAGAACCACAGATACGCCGACGAGTCCCAGCGCGAACGTTCTTGCCCGTCTCCGCCCCTGCACCTGGCCCCTCTCACCCTGCTCACTTCGGCGAGGCGTCATCCTCGCTGTCGTCGCCTATCGCCGGCCCAAACGGCTGGTTCGTGTTCTGCGCCAGGTGATCCCGCACTTCATCGCGCAAGATCAACCAGGCCCGTCCGACCTTGTACCCGGGGACCACACCTCGCGTCAGCCACCGATAAGCCGTCAACCTTGTCACTCCAAGCAGCTCAGCCAGCTGCTCGACCGTCAGATGCTCTGGGTACGGTGCGAACAGATCATCTAGCCGGCTCATGAAGAACCTACTTGCGTCCACAGTGATGATACAAGAAGATACATTGAGCTACTCGACGGTCTATCCGTCGGTGGCCGGTGGTGTCTAGGGTGGCGACGCACAGCAGGATCATTCCTGATGACGCAGGGGCGGTGACCGTGAGCGGCAGCACGAGCAACCCGTGGACGACCCAGCAGGGCGACGTCCCTGCGTTGTCTTCACCACCGGATGCTGCCGCTCCCGAGGTGCCGGTGACCGGTCCATCGGCGCCGCAGCCAGGAGTACCGGCGGTGGACGCGGTCGACCGGTTGCCGCGGCACGCGACGTCGACGCGGGCCACGCTGTGGTGGATCGGCGCACACGGCGGTGCCGGTGAGTCGTCGCTGTCCCAGCTACTGCCGGGCTCGCACCCTGCCAGCCACGCCTGGCCGCTCGTCCCCGGAGCCGCGCACGACCCGGCGCGGGCAGTCCTAGTCGCCCGGACCAGCGTGGTCGGGCTGCGGGCTGCGCAGCGGGCGATGCAGGACTGGGCTTCCGGCGCGGTCAACGACGTTCAACTGCTCGGCTTGGTCCTGGTCGCCGACGCGCCCGGACGCCTGCCCCGGCCCTTGCGCGACCTCGCGGCCGTCGCCGCCGGCGGCGCGCCCCGGTCCTGGCGGCTGCCGTGGATCGAGGCCTGGCGCACCACCGACACCCCTGACCCGAACTCGCTGCCGCACGAGGTACGCCGCCTCCTGACCGACCTGAAGACCCTCCTACCCACGCGTTTGTCCGAACGGACCGAGAGGAATCCATGACCACCGCCACCACCCTGGCCGCCGTCGCCGACGTCCTGACCAGCGTCCCGAACCCCGGAAACGGCGAAGCACCCCCCGGATCCGACGGCTTCGTGACCATCCTCAAGTGGGCCGCGTGGCTCGCCTTCGGGATCTGCGTCCTCGGCGTCATCGTCGCCGGCGCGATGATGGCCCTCGCCAACCGCCGAGGCGAGGGCGGCGAACACATGTCCCGCCTCGGCTGGGTCTTCGGCGGCTGCATCATCATCGGCTCCGCCTCTGCCCTGGTTGGCGCCCTCGTCTGACGCCAACCGGCCACCCACCCCGCAGACCCCGCGCGAGGAGGACCCACGTGACCGACCAGCTCAACAGCG
>JBOFLF010000049.1:0-11591 GCA_051657715.1 Angustibacter sp.
GACGAGCCCAGCCGCTGTGCGGTGGTCGTCCGGGGCGCGATCGCGTAAGGCGTACGCCTCCGCCCGTTTCAGTGCAGACGCGGGCGACGTGCCCGGGTGAACCAGGCGAGCCCGATCCCAGCCAGAACGAGCAAAACCCCGCCCAGGATGTACGGCCGGGGGTCGGTACCGGTCCGTGGCAGACCCGCTGCCGCTGGCACCTCAGTCGCGGAGGTGCCGAGCACCACCGGGGTCTCTGAGGGGGTCGGTGCCGAGGTCGCGCTCGTGCCGGACACCGTCGGCGTCTCGGTCGCGCTCTGCGTCGGAGTCTCGGTCGGGTAGCCGGTCTCCGTCTCGGTCGGGTAGCCGGTCTGAGTCTCGGTCGGGCTCTCGGTCTGCGTTCCGCTGACGGTGGGGCTCTCGGTCGCGGTGACGGTCGGGCTGAGGGTCCCGGTGCCGCACTCGACGCCGGTGTTGCCGATGGCGCCCCGGATGTAGCCCTCGCCGTGACCCTGCGGGTACAGGACCGGGTCTACCAGGTCGCCGGTGTAGACGTCCCACTGGAACCAGCCGCACTCAGGCAAGGTGAGCGGGACGATCGCCATGGTCTGGGTGGCCGACAACGTCACCACCTCGTTATGCACGAGATCCTGCGGCGCCGCTGACGCGTTGAACTTGCCGGACCCGTCGTAGGTCTTCGGCAGCTGATACGTCGAGACGTTCAGCGTCGTCGGATAGCACCCGGTGCCGATCAACTCCAGCTTCACGCCGTCGCCGGTGCGATCGACCTTGACCTGGCACGTGCCGCTTGACGCGACCGCGGAGGGGGCAGAGGTCGCGACAGCGCCAGCCGTCACGAGAATGCCGGCAATGAAGCCGGCGGTCAGCTTGCGCACGAGCAGTTCCTGTTCGCTGGTGATGGAAGAAGCGACGTGATCGCCAGAATTGTCAGTGCCGACCCGAGGGATGCGTCACCGCGGTGACTTTAGAGGGTGCAGCGCCCGAGACGCCAGCACTTCTGAAATAAGCGCGCGCATTTAGGAACGACAGACTGCTTCCCGACCCATGACAGCTACAAATGGTCACCAAGCAGTCATTCTAAGCGACTGAAGCAGGGCTCGCTGTCAGGTCCAGCGTGCCTAGGCGCCGGATCGTTGTTCGAATGGGGCTCATCGAAGGAAAGCGCGTACCAGCTGGTGAACGGCCTGCGGTCCAGCCTGTGGCAGGAAGAGCGACGGCTCCACCAATTCCACCTCGAGCACCATCGGCTGGCCGGCGTCGTCCTGGACCAGGTCGACCCGCGCATACGTCGGGACGCCGAACCGGGCGGTCACCATCTCCAGCACCGCTTGCGCGATGGCCCGCTGGTCGGTGTCAGCGGTAACGGGTTGGAGATCCTCGGCAGCGAACAGGTCATCGACAGCGCTGGCGTGCGGCAACCGCACGCGCTTGCGGGCAGCGTGGCTGTACTCGCCGCCCAGGAACACCAGGGCGCACTCGCCGTGGTGCGCCACGGACGCGACGCGTGGCTGCACCAGCGCGGTACTGCCAGCCGCGTGCAGGCGCCGCACGTGCGCCGCCGCCAAGTCGTGATGGTTCAGGTCGTGGTGGTTCAGGTCGTGATGGCCGGGGTTGTACGACGCGGCGCCCCGGCTTCCGGCGCCGACCGCTGGCTTTACTACGAACTCCCCGCCTGGGAACTGAGCTGACTGGCCCGGCTCGACGAACGTCGTCGCGATCACCGGAATGCCGGCGGCGTCGAGCTCGCCCAGGTAGTGCTTGTCCGTGCTCCACCGGACCATCGGGGCGGGGTTGCGCAGATCCGAGGCGGCAGCCACGGAGTCGAGCCACGCGTGGAACTGCAGCAGCCGTTCGGGGTAGTCCCAGGTGGAGCGGAGCACGACGCGGTCGAACGAAGCCCAGTCGGCCCGCGGGTCGTCCCAGTCAATGACGGAGACGACGGCGCCAGCCTGGCGCAGGGCGCTGACCGCCAAGGGTTGGTCGTCATCGCGGCCTCGTGCTGGGCGGGCTGTCACCCACGCGAGCCGGCCGATCACGCCACGGAGGCTAGCTCAGCCGGCGAGGGCGCCACGCATGGGCAGCAGCTTCGCCTCGGACTCGGCCAGCTCGTCGTCCGGATCCGAGCCGGCGACGATGCCGCACCCGGCGAACAACCGCAGCTGGCGTGGGTCGGCGGCGTCGGTCTGGGCGCACCGCAGAGCGATCCCCCACTCACCGTCCAGGTTGGCGTCGATCCATCCCACCGGGCCGGCGTACCGGCCCCGGTCCATGCCCTCCAGCTCAGCGATCACGCGCACCGCCTCAACGGTCGGCGTCCCGCCCACCGCGGCCGTCGGGTGCAGCGCCCGGACCAGGTGCAGCGCGCCGGCCCCATCACCCAGGACGCCGGCCACGTCCGTCGCCAGGTGCATGACGTTGGGCAGGTGCAGGACGAACGGTGTCTCCGGCACGTTCATCGAGGTGCAGTGCGGCGCGAGCGCCTCGGCGAGCGAACGGACCGCGTACTCGTGCTCCTCCAAGTCCTTGCTGGACCGGGCCAGGGACGCCGCCAGGGCCAGGTCCCGGGCGTCGTCGCCGCTGCGGCGGATGGTTCCGGCCAGCACCCGGGAGTGCACCAAACCACGCTCCAACCGTACCAACAGCTCGGGCGTCGCGCCGAGCAACCCGTCCACGGCGAACGTCCAGCAGCCGGGGTACCGGGCGGCGAGCGTCGTCAGCACCCACCTCGGGTCCACGGGTCGCTGCGCCCGGGCGCGCACGTCCCGGGCCAGGACCACCTTGCTCAGCCGGCCGTCGGCGATCTGGTCCACCGCCGCGGCCACCGCGAACGCCCATCGGCGGGCGGACAGCGCGCCATCACCGAACCAGACCGGCCCAGCGCTGGCGACGCTCGGAACCTGCGCGGGGTCGAGCGAGGGACGACCGCCAAGGCCGCCGTGCGTGGTGGTGGTCACCCACCACCGACCCGCTCGATGACCGACGAGCACCTCCGGGACCACCAGGACGTCGTCCTCGGCAGAGTCCGGGTCGAAGGTGAACGAGCCGAACGCGACCGGACCTGTGCCGGGCTCTCGCACCTCGTCCCGCACCACCACGTGGTCCTGGAGCGCCTGCCACCAGGCGTCCGCGGACTCGAAACGGTTGGTGTCGCGGGCGAGCCGCTCGCTCGCCCGCCTGGTCGAGAACCTGGCTGCCCGCCCCCACCCCACCAAACCCTCGCCGCGGCGCACCCAGGACATCACCGGCCCGGAGGGGAGCAGACCGAGCAGCGGCCCGGGGTCGGTCACCTCGACGGTTCGGACCACGAGGGTAGTCGGTCGTCCAGATGGCGCCGCTCCGAGGAACTCGCCGGTCGTCACCTGGCCAGACTAGATCCGACTGCACCGGTTGCCACCCGTCAGGTCGGAACTGTGAGCAGGCCCACGCCGCCCAAGCTCGGTCCGTGGAGGGCCGAGCGCATCAAGCCGATTCGACCTGGCGCCCCATCGGGCATGCGCCAGGTGACGTCCCGCGTCGGGTGGCGCCCGAAGGCCGCGAGATCATGGCGATGTGGACGGTGTGGATGTGGACGGTGTGACGGAGCCCCGGTGTGGAGCAGGACCGATCGTGGGCGAGCGTCGATGACCCGGGCCGGTTTGGACAAGCGCCCGCGGGACGTGGCCGCCATGTTCGACGCGGTCGCGCGCCGCTACGACGTCACCAATGACGTGTTGTCCCTCGGGCAAGACCGGCGGTGGCGACAAGCGGTGGTCCGGGCGGTGGACGTCCGTCCGGGTGAGCGGGTGCTCGACCTGGCCGCCGGCACGGGGACCAGTAGCGTCCCGTTCGCCACGGCCGGGGCGCATGTCGTGCCGGCGGACTTCTCGCTCGGCATGCTGAAGGCTGGCCACCGGGTGCGGCCCGGGTTGCCATTCACCGCGGCTGACGCGACCGCACTGCCGTTCCGCGACGGCGCTTTCGACGCGGTAGCGGTGTCGTTCGGGTTGCGCAACGTGGTGGACGTGAACGCCGCGTTGCGCGAGGCGCTGCGGGTCACCCGTCCTGGTGGCCGACTGGTGGTGTGCGAGTTCAGCCGTCCGGGCTGGGCGCCGCTGCGCAACGGCTACCAGCGGTATCTGCTGCGGGCGCTGCCCGCCATCGCCCGCCGGGTCAGTTCCGATCCGACGTCCTACGAATACTTGGCCGAGTCGATCCTCGCCTGGCCGGACCAGCGGCGGCTGGCGGAGCGGATCCAGGACGCGGGATGGCAGAACCTGGCGTGGCGGAACCTGTCCGGGGGGATCGTCGCGCTGCACCGCGGCACCCGGCCGCGGTGAGTGTGAGCGGCACCCGGCCGCGGTGAGTGTGAGCGGCACCCGGCCGCTGTGAGCTCGGCTACGTAGTGATGAAGCGGACCGGCCGGTCCGTCAGGGCGTGTCCGCCTGCTCGGCGACCGGGTCGACAGGCGAGCGCTGCATCCACCAGACGGGTGGCCCGTCGGGCACCGCCATGGTGGCGGTCACGGCGAAGCCACGGCGCTCGTAGAAGCGGCGGTTCGCGATCGTCGAGGTCTCGAGGCAACTGGGCAGCCCGCGTTCAGCCGCCGTCCGCAGCTGCGGAGCGATCACGGCCGAGGCGAGCCCGCGGCCTTGGTGCGCACGGCCGGTGGCCAGCACGCCCAAATATCAGTGGGGGGTGACGGGGCGAATGGCGGCCAGGCGCCGCTGCACCGATGGGTCGACCGCGTCCGTGAACGTGCTCCAGATCTGATATTCGGTTCGTGAAGATCGGCCGGGCTGGGTCACAGACGTCGACGGTGCCGCCATGACGTTGGACCGCCGTCGAGCGCACTGTCGGCCGGTGACCGCCCCGGGTCGCCAGCCATCGGCGCAGGCGTAGACTCCGCAGCAGTTCGTGAAAGAGTGCACAAGCTCTGCAAGAGTTCCGCGACGATGTCGGTCGGCCGGTGCGGCAGACCGATCAGGGGCGGCCCAGCCGGAGGGAAGCGAGACGGCGTGAACCCTTACCTGCCGATCCTCGTCTTGTTCGCCATCGGTGCCGGTTTCGCGGTGTTCTCCGTGGTCGCCGGTTCGTTGGCCGGGCCGAGGCGCTACAACCGCGCCAAGCTGGACGCGTACGAGTGCGGCATCGAGCCCACTCCACACGCGATCGGTGGCGGGCGGTTCCCGGTGAAGTACTACCTGACCGCCATGCTGTTCATCATCTTCGACATCGAGTCGGTGTTCTTGTTCCCGTTCGCCGTCGGCTTCGGCGGTCTGGGGCTGTTCGCGCTCGTCGAGATGGTGCTGTTCATCCTGACCGTCTTCGTCGCGTACGCCTACGTGTGGCGCCGCGGCGGCCTGGAGTGGGACTGAGGTCGGACCCATGGGGATCGAGGAGAAGCTGCCGGCCGGTTTCGCGTTGACCACGGTCGAGAAGCTCGCCGGATACATGCGCAAGAGCTCGGTGTGGCCGGCCACGTTCGGGCTGGCCTGCTGCGCGATCGAGATGATGGCCGTCGGCACTCCGGACTACGACATCGCCCGGTTTGGCATGGAGCGGTTCAGCGCCACTCCTCGACAGGCTGACCTGATGATCGTCGCCGGCCGGGTCAGCCAGAAGATGGCACCGGTCGTGCGGCAGGTGTACGACCAGATGGCCGAGCCGAAGTGGGTCATCTCGATGGGGGTGTGCGCCAGCAGCGGCGGCATGTTCAACAACTACGCGATCGTCCAGGGCGTGGACCACATCGTCCCGGTGGACGTGTACCTGCCCGGGTGCCCGCCCCGACCGCAGATGCTGCTGAACGCGATCCTCACCCTGCACGAGCAGATCCAGTCGATGCCGTTGGGGGTCAACCGGGTGACGGCTGCGAAGGCGGCCGAGGCAGCGGCGATGCAAGCGCCGCCGACCGAGCAGATGCTGGGGCTGCTGCGGTGAGCGGACAGCACGGTGAGCAGCCGGACGCGGGGAAGCCGGACGCGGAGGTGGCGCCGACCACCCCGCCGGCCGAGGTGATCGATGTGCGGCAGGGCATGTTCGGGGTGGACGGGTCTTCGGACACCTCCGGGTACGGCGGGCTGGTGCGGCCGGTGGTCTGGCCGACGCCGTCCGACCGACCGTTACCCGGGTGGTGGGAGGACCTGGCCACCGAGCTCACCGCGACACTGCCGGACGAGGGCAGCAGCTGGGCCGAGGCGATCGAGCGGGTGGTCATCGATCGCGACGAACTCACCCTGTACGTGCGTCGCGGGCAGCTGCCTGCAGTGGCTCGCCGGTTGCGGGACGAGCCCGGCCTGCGCTTCGAGGTCTGCACCGGGGTCAGCGGCGTGCACTACCCCCGTGACACCGACCGCGAGCTGCACGCGGTGTACCACCTGCTGTCGCTGACCCACGGCGGGCGGCGGGTCCGGTTGGAGGTCACCTGCCCGGACGGCGACCCGACGATCCCGTCGGTGGTGTCGGTCTGGCCGGGCAGCGACTGGCACGAACGCGAGACGTGGGACATGTTCGGCATCGTCTTCGACGGCCACCCGGCGCTCACCCGGATCCTGATGCCGGACGACTGGCCCGGGCACCCGCAGCGCAAGGACTACCCGCTCGGCGGCATCCCCGTCGAGTACAAGGGCGCCCAGATCCCACCGCCGGACGAGCGGAGGTCGTACAGCTGATGAGCGACATGCACGGAACCGGTGCCACCACACACGCGGAACGGTCTGCGGCACAAGGGGATCCGTACGGGGTGACCGACCCCGAAGGTCCGGCCGAGGGCAGGGTGGTGAACGCCGCTGGCGGCGACTGGGACGAGGTCGCCGAGGAGGCCGCGGCCCTGGGGGAGGAGCGGATCGTCGTCAACATGGGTCCGCAGCACCCGTCCACCCACGGCGTGCTGCGGCTGATCCTGGAGATCGAAGGCGAGACGGTCACCGAGTGCCGGGCCGGAATCGGCTACCTGCACACCGGCATCGAAAAGAACATGGAGTACCGCACCTGGACGCAAGGGGTGACCTTCTGCACCCGGATGGACTACCTGTCGCCGATGTTCCAGGAGACCGCGTTCTGCCTCGGGGTGGAGCGGCTGCTCGGCGTCACCGACCAGGTGCCGGACCGGGCCAGCGTCATCCGGGTCCTGATGATGGAGCTGACCAGGATCTCCTCGCACCTGGTGGCCACCGCGACCGGCGGCATGGAGATGGGTGCCACCACGGTGATGACCGTCGGGTTCCGGGAGCGCGAGCGGATCCTGGCGGTCATCGAGAACATCACCGGGCTGCGGATGAACAACGCGTACGTCCGGCCTGGCGGGGTGGCCGCGGACCTGCCTCCCGGCGCCCTCGACCTGATCCGGGACATGGTGCCGGCGGTGCGTCGCGGCATCGGCGAGCTGGAGGCGCTGCTGCTGGAGAGCCCGGTGCTCAAGGGTCGCACCGTGGGCGTCGGGTTCCTCGACCTCACCGGGTGCGTCGCGCTCGGGGTCACCGGCCCGGTGCTGCGGGCCACCGGGTTGCCGCACGACCTGCGCAAGGTCTCGCCGTACTGCGGCTACGAGACGTACGACTTCGAGGTGATGACCCGGGACACCTGCGACGCGTACGGCCGGCTGCAGATCCGTCTCGACGAGGCGTACGAGTCGCTGAGCATCATCGAGCAGTGCGTGGACCGGTTGGCGACGACGTCCGGTCCGGTGATGGTGGCGGACAAGAAGATCGCCTGGCCGGCGCAGCTGGCGCTCGGCGCGGACGGCCTGGGCAACAGCCTGGACCACATCAAGCACATCATGGGCACCTCGATGGAGGCGCTGATCCATCACTTCAAGCTGGTCACCGAGGGTTTCCGGGTGCCGGTCGGCCAGGTGTACCAGGCCGTGGAGTCGCCCAAGGGGGAGCTGGGGGTGCACCTGGTCAGCGACGGTGGCACCCGGCCGTACCGCGCGCACTTTCGCGACCCGAGCTTTAACAACCTGCAGGCGACCGCGGCGATGTGCGAGGGCGGCCAGCTGGCCGACGTGATCGTCGCAGTGGCCTCGATCGACCCGGTGATGGGAGGGGTGGACCGATGAGCCAGGCCATGGGCCGGACGGAGCTGCCGCAACCGCGGGTGCCACAGCGGCCAGAGCCGTTCCCGCCGGACGTCCTCGCTCAGCTGCGAGCCGACGCCGAGACGGTGATCGCCCGCTACCCGAAGCCGCGCTCGGCGCTGCTGCCGCTGCTGCACCTGGTGCAGTCGCAGGACGGCTACGTCAGCGAACGGGGCATCGAGTTCTGCGCCGACCTGCTCGACCTGACCACCGCTGAGGTCACCGGCGTCGCGACCTTCTACACGCAGTACAAGCGCCACCCGAACGGCACGTACACGCTCGGGGTGTGCACCAACACGCTGTGCGCGGTCATGGGCGGCGACGAGATCTTCGACGCCGTGTCCGAGCACCTCGACGTGGGCCACGACCAGACCACGCCGGACGGCGCGATCACCCTGGAACGGGTGGAGTGCAACGCTGCTTGCGACTACGCCCCGGTCGTCATGGTCAATTGGGAGTTCTTCGACAACCAGACACCGAGCAGCACGCGAGAGCTGGCCGACCGACTGCGGTCCGGCGAGGCCGTCCGACCCACCCGTGGGGCCTCCTCGGTGTGCACGTTCCGGGAGATGTCCCGGGTGCTGGCCGGGTTCTCCGACGGCCGCGCGGACGAAGGCATCGGAGCAGGTGATCCCACCGTGGTGGGATTGCGGATCGCCCGGGAGCGTGGCTGGGACTCGGGACCGGAGGCGTCCCACGGCGCGGCAGGGCGTGACGGTGCGCCAGATGGCCGCCACCCGCAAGGGTGGGACGAGCAGGTGGCCGCCGAGCATGTGCGGCATCCGTCCAAGCCCAGCGCGAACGACGCGACGGCCAGACGCCCGGGTGGGGACGCCGGATCGGTCGGCGCGGCACACGAGCGGGACGCGCCGAGCCCGAAGGAGCGCAGATGACCACACCAGCTGTGCCGACGACCGGCGACGATCGGCCGGCCGGTCGGCTGGCCCCGGTGCTCTCGGCGTTCTGGGACGACCCGCGGTCCTGGACGATGGCGACGTACGAACGCCATGGCGGGTACCGCGCGCTGCGCAAGGCCCTGACGATGGCACCAGCGGACCTCGTCCAGACCGTGAAGGACTCCGGCCTGCGGGGTCGGGGCGGTGCCGGCTTCCCGACTGGGATGAAGTGGGGGTTCCTGCCGCCACCGGACGGCGGGCCGCGCTACCTGGTGGTGAACGCGGACGAGTCCGAGCCGGGCACCTGTAAGGACACGCCGCTGATGATGGCGGCGCCCCAGTTCCTGATCGAGGGCATGGCGATCACCTCATACGCGATCGGTTGCCAGCATGCGTTCATCTACGTGCGCGGCGAGATCTTGCACGTCTACCGCCGGCTGCTACGCGCCGTCGAGGAGGCGTACCAGCGCGGCCACCTCGGCAGGAACATCCACGGCAGCGGCTTCGACCTCGAGGTCACCGTGCATGCCGGCGCCGGTGCGTACATCTGCGGTGAGGAGACCGCGTTGCTGGACTCCTTGGAGGGACGTCGCGGCCAGCCCCGGCTCAAGCCGCCGTTCCCCGCGGTCGCCGGCCTGTACGCCCGTCCCACGGTGGTGAACAACGTGGAGTCGATCGCCAGCGTGCCGCCGATCGTGCTGCACGGCGCGGACTGGTTCTCCGCCATGGGTACCGAGAAGTCCACCGGTTTCGGTTTGTTCAGCCTGTCCGGGCACGTCAAGCGTCCTGGCCAGTACGAGGCGCCGCTCGGCGTCACGCTGCGCGAGCTGCTGGAGATGGCCGGCGGGATGCGCAGCGAGGGGCACCCGCTGAAGTTCTGGACGCCGGGCGGGTCGTCCACCCCGATCTTCACCGCTGAGCACCTGGACGTCCCGCTCGACTTCGAGGCGGTCGGCGCGGCCGGGTCGATGCTCGGCACCCGAGCGCTGCAGATCTTCGACACCACGACGTCGGTGGTGCGTGCGGTGGCCCGGTGGACCGACTTTTACGCGCACGAATCGTGCGGCAAGTGCACCCCGTGCCGGGAGGGCACCTTCTGGTTGAAGCAGGTGCTCACCCGGCTGGAGCACGGTCGCGGCACCCCGCAGGACATCCAGCTGCTCCTGGACACCTGTGGCACCATCCTCGGGCGGTCCTTCTGCGCGCTCGGGGATGGCGCGGTCTCGCCGATCACCTCGGCGATCCAGTACTTCCGAGAGGAGTTCGAGGCTGGCATGCACACGCCCGCCGATGAGATGTTCCCGCCCGCGGCCAGCACCCTGTTCAGCTCCGAGACGGCTTCGCGGGTCGCCGCGGGCGCCGGCCTCACCGGGTCGGTGACCGGATGACCGGGCAGCCGCAGTCCGGGCCGTCGGCGGAGTCGTCGGGCCAGCTGGTCGCCCTCACCATCGACGGTGCCGCCGTCAGCGTGCCCAAGGGCACCCTGGTGATCCGGGCCGCTGAGCAGGTCGGGGTGCAGATCCCGAGGTTCTGCGATCACCCGCTGCTGGACCCGGTCGGGGCCTGCCGGCAGTGTCTGGTCGAGGTGGCCATGCCCGGCCCGGACGGCTCGCTCCGGCCGATGCCGAAGCCGCAGGCCTCCTGCACCATCGCGGTGGCCGAGGGCATGCAGGTCCGTACTCAGCGCACCTCGCGCGTGGCGGACGAGGCGCAGCAGGGGGTCATGGAGCTGCTGCTGATCAACCATCCGCTGGACTGCCCGGTGTGCGACAAGGGCGGCGAGTGCCCGTTGCAGAACCAGGCGTTGTCCAACGGGCGCGCGGAGTCCCGCTTCACCGACGTGAAGCGCACGTTCTCGAAGCCGGTGCCGATCTCCAGCCAGGTATTGCTGGACCGGGAGCGGTGCGTGCTGTGCGCGCGGTGCACCCGGTTCAGCCAGCAGGTCGCCGGGGATCCGTTCATCGAGCTGGTCGAGCGGGGTGCCCTGCAGCAGGTGGGCGTCTACGAGAAGCAGCCCTTCGAATCCTACTTCAGCGGTAACACGGTGCAGATCTGCCCGGTCGGCGCGCTGACCGGTGCGGCGTACCGGTTCCGGTCCCGTCCGTTCGACCTGGTCTCAACCCCGAGCACCTGTGAGCACTGCGCGTCCGGGTGCGCGTTGCGGGTGGACTCCCGGCGGGGCACGGTCCTGCGCCGGCTGGCGGGGGACGACCCGCTGGTCAATGAGGAGTGGACCTGCGACAAGGGCCGGTGGGCGTTCACCTACGCCACCCAGGACCGCCTGACCCAGCCCTTGGTGCGGGACGCCGAGTCCGGTCAGCTGCGGGCCGCGTCGTGGCCGGAGGCGTTGGCGGTGGCCGCGCGCGGACTGGCGGCGGCCCGGGACGCCAGCGGCGTCGGCGTGCTCCCGGGCGGCCGGCTCACCGAGGAGGACGCCTACGGGTACGCCAAGTTCACTCGCGTCGTCCTGGGCACCAACGACGTCGACCTGCGGGCTCGGCCGCACTCGCCGGAGGAGGAGCAGTTCCTCGCTCACCAGGTGGCCGGATCGTGGCCGGGGCTCACGGCGGTGCCCGGCCCCGGAGTCCGGCCGGTTCCTGACGTCGAGGACGCTGTCACGAGCGCCGCCGTCACCGAGG
>JBOFLF010000050.1:0-25624 GCA_051657715.1 Angustibacter sp.
GAGGGTCGCGTCCCCCGGGACAGCGCCGTCCTGTCGCTGGCGCCCGGGCTCAGCGCTGGCATCGTCAACGCCAGGCTCGGCCCAGTCACCAGAGCGTCCGCCGGACTTCGCGGTCACCCGGACGTCGGTGATCCGGGCATGCCGGTCCACCGCCTTCACCATGTCCACCAGGGCGAGCGCGGCGACCGTCACGCAGGTCAACGCCTCCATCTCGATGCCGGTGCGATCAGCGGTGCGCACGGTGGCGGTGATCTCGACACCAACGTCCACCACGGTCAGGTCGACCTCGACGGCGTGCACCGCTACCGGGTGCGCCAACGGCACCAGGGCTGGTGTGGCCTTCGCGGCCTGCAGGCCAGCGATCCGGGCGACCGCCAACGCGTCGCCCTTCGGCACCCCGGCGCCGCGCAGCGCAGCCACCGCGGCCGGGTTCAGCACCACCCGGCCGCGAGCGGACGCCGATCGGGCGGTGACCGGCTTTCCTGAGACGTCGACCATCCGAGCCGCCCCCCGGTCGTCCAGGTGGTTCAGCCGGGAGTGGCCCTGACTGGCCCGGCCGTTCACGGCCCTGCCCGGCCCGCAGCTAACCCCGACTCCGGCCCTAATCTCGGCCCCGACGTTGGGCTGGCGTCTGGTCCGAGCGGCAGGCACTCCAGCTCGTCGCCGACCCGCACCTCGGTGATCTGCTCCGGCACCACCGCGAGCACGTCCGCAGCCGCCAGCCCCCCCAGCACGGACGACCCCAAGCCACCGGCCAGCCGGACGACCAACCCATCCTCAGTGCGGGTGAGCCGACCGCGGGCGAACTGCCGCTTGCCGGCCGGCGCGGACCATGCCTGCCCGGCTCGGGCCCGCACCGGCGCCCGACCGGCCTCGCGGTGGCCGGCCAGGACCCGGATGGCCGGACGGACGAACAGCTCGAACGACACCAGCGAGCTGGCCGGGTTGCCAGGCAACGTGAACACCGGGACGGCATCGTCAACCTCGCCGACAACGGCAGCACCTTCGCCGGCGACCACACCCGCGGCGCCCACACCCACGGCAGCGGCCTCATGGCTGGCGCCCTGGGGAAGGGTGCCGACACCCTGGGGCATCCCCGGCTGCATCGCCACCTTGCCGAACCACATCGACCCGACCTCGCGCAACACCTCCTTGACGGTGTCGTAGGCGCCGGCGCTGACCCCCCCGCTGGTCACCACGAGGTCTGCCGTGGCGAGCTGGTCGGCGAGCGCCCGGCGGAACCCGTCGGGGTCGTCCGGCACCTGCCCGGCGAAGACGCCCACCGCGCCCGCCTCCTGAGCGGCGACCGTCAGCATCAGCCCGTTGCTGTCCACCACCTGCCCGTAACCAGGCACCGAACCCGGAGGCACCAGCTCGCTCCCGGTGGACAGCACGGCGACCCGCGGCCTGCGGTGCACCAGCGCGGTGCCACGACCCACCGAGGCCAACAGCGCCAGCCGCCCAGCGTTCAAGGTCGTGCCCGCGGTCAGCACCCGGCCACCGACCCGGACGTCGGTGCCGGCCCGCCGGATGTGCTTGCCGAGGGCGACGGCTGCGGTCAACCGCACCTGGTCCACTCCGCCGTCGCTGGCCTCGACCGGCACCACCGCCTGGGCGCCGTCCGGGATCGGCGCCCCGGTCATGATCCGCACCGCCTGCCCGGCCGCCATCCGCAGCCGTTGGGTGGATCCGGCCGGCACGTCCGCCACCACCGGCAGCTGGACCGGGGCCTGCGGGGTCGCGGACGCGACGTCGGACGCCACCACGGCGTACCCGTCCATCGCCGAGTTGTCGAAGCCCGGCAGGTCCACCGGGCTGACCACGTCCTCGGCGAGCACCGACCCGGCAGCCTCCGCCAACGGCACCTCGACCTGGGGCAGCTGCCGGACCAACGCCAGGCAACGACGCAGGTGCTCGTCGACCGACGTCAACTCGACGGATGTCATGGCTGGTTCGCTGGGACGGGCCTCGTCACGGAAACGGCCATCACCAGGCCGGTCAGCCGCGATCCCTCAACCACGTCAGCCACGGTTCTTCAACCACTGGGCGAAGTCCGCGCCGAACTCCTCGTGCGCCTCACCCAGCTGAACCACCGCCTGCAGGTAGCTCAACCGGTCGCCGGTGTCATACCGACGACCGCGGAACACCACACCCCAGACGCCGCCGCCGTCCCGCGGGGAGCGGGCGGCCAAGACCTGGAGCGCGTCGGTGAGCTGGATCTCCCCGCCACGCCCGGGCGCGGTCTCGCGCAGGACGCCGAAGACGCTCGGGTCGAGCACGTACCGGCCGATCACCGCGAGGTTGCTCGGCGCGTCGGCCACCGTGGGTTTCTCGACCAGGCCGGTCACCCGCGCCACCCCGGCCTCGTCCGGCGCCCCGTCCACCGCCGCGCAGCCGTACAGGTGCACCTGCTCCCGAGGTACCTCGATGAGCGCGACCACGCTGCCGCCGCGCTCGGCCCGCACCTGCAGCATGGCGGTCAGCAGCGTGTCCCGCGCGTCGATCAGGTCGTCACCGAGCATCACGGCGAACGGCTCGTCGCCGACGTGCTGCGACCCGCACAACACCGCGTGGCCGAGCCCGCGAGGGTCGCCCTGACGCACGTAGTGCACGTCGGCCAGCGCACCAGCTGCCTGCACCCGCTCCAGGCGATACCGGTCGTCCTTGACCTCCAACGCCCGCTCCAGCTCCCAGTTGCGGTCGAAGTGGTCCTCCAGGGCGCTCTTGTTCCGCCCGGTCACCATCAGCACGTCCGACAGCCCGGCCCGGACGGCCTCCTCGACGACGTACTGGATCGCCGGCTTGTCGACGACCGGGAGCATCTCCTTGGGGATCGCCTTGGTGGCCGGCAGGAACCGCGTGCCGAGCCCGGCGACCGGGATCACCACCTTGCGGACCGGCCGACCGCCGAGCGACTCACGCGCCGGGGCGGCGTCAGGCTGGGCGGGGTGTTGGCTCATGACCCATGAGGCTAGCGGTCGGCTGCCGCCTCGCCCGCCGGGCCGTCACCCGCGGCGCTGACCGCCGCTGAGCCCTCGAAGACGGCGCCGCTGCCACCACCGGACCCGGCGTCGTCAGCGGCACGATCGCTCGTGCTGGCATCGGCGCTCGGCGTCGCGACCCGCCACCGGTCCCGTCCGGCGCGCTTGGCCTCGTACAGCCCGTCGTCGGCTGCCCGGACCAGGTCGCCGGACGCAGTTCCGTGGGTGGGCAGCGAGGCGATCCCCACCGACACCGTGACGTCGACCCGGTCCGATCCGACGATGAAGGGCTCGTCGCGCACCGCCGCACAGATCCGCTCGGCCAGGTGCTCGGCGCCGTCCGTCCCGGTCTCGGGCGCGACCACGACGAACTCCTCACCGCCGTACCGGCACACCACGTCGACCTCACGCACACAGCTGGCCAACCGGCGCGCGATCTCCCGCAGCACCCCGTCCCCGACGGTGTGCCCGAACGTGTCGTTGACCTGCTTGAAGTGGTCGAGATCGAGCAGCAGCAGGGAGAGCGGGCGGCTGAAGCGACTCGACCGCTCGACCTCGCGAGCCAGGGTGGTGGTCATGTGCCGCAGGTTCCCCGCACCGGTGAGCGGATCGGTGACCGACATCTTCTGCGCCTCGCGGTGCAGCAGCACGTTGTCGACCGCGATGCCGGCCGGTCCGGCCAGAGACACCAGCATCGCCTCGTCCTCCGCGCCGAACGGCGGCTGCGTGGGCTCGCGCTCGACGACCAGCACCCCGACGGCCTGGTGACCCCGGCGCAACGGCGCGGCCAACGCGGCCCCGTCCAGCACGGTCGTACCGTCCTCGACACCGGTGTCCAGCCGGCGGGGCACGCCATCCGCCGCGACCTCACCGGCGAGGTTGGCGCCGATCGCCACCCGGCGCACCGCCGGCCGTGGGCCGACCTTGGGTTCGTGCGCCCGGACCACCACCGACCCGCCCTCGACCAGCCAGGCGCTACCCCGGTGTGCCGCGGTCGCCGACAGCGCAGCACTGATCACGGTGCGCAGCAGGCCGTCCAGGTCGTGGGTGCGCTCCAACGCGTCCCCGAGCCGGGCCACGTTCTCCCGCAACAGATCTCGACTACTGCGCAGCTCACTGATGGTCTGCTCCAACTCATCGGACATCTCGTTGAAGGACGCCGACAACCGGCCCAGCTCGTCGTTGCGAGCCCGCGGCAGCCGGGTGCTCAGATCGCCGCGGGCCACTCGCTCAGCGGCTTCGGTGAGCGCGAGCACCGGTCTGGTCAGCGAGGACGCCAACCACAGCACCAGGACGAACCCCAGTAACAACCACAGCAGCACGATGATCAGCAGGACGCCGATCCGGCCCCCCATCCGGCCACCCTCGACGGCCGTGGCAACCCCACACGCCCTGCCCTCGGACAGCGGTCGCACGTCCACCTGATAGCGACCGTCCGTCGAAGCACCTGGCCGGCCCGCGGCCCGAGCCGCGAGCCGCTCGCCGAGCCCGCCGGCCGCCGTCACCACCTGCGGGCCACCCGGGCAGGCGAGCGCCACCTCAGCTCCCTCCGGCAGACCGAGGTCGGCCGACAGCACCGCCAAGGCCCGGCTGTCCAGGACCCGGCCGACGACCGCCTGGCCCAGCGGCTCCCCGTCGCGACCCACCGCCGGCACCCACTCGGACAGGACCAACGCCGCGGACGGGCCGGCCAGCAGTCCGTTCCGCGAGCAGGAGACGTCCGCGAGCTGCGCCGGTGGCAGCGCCGGCACCGGACCGGACCTGGCGATCGCCTCGCCGTCCCGGACGAGGAGCGCGAAAGCGCCAGGTTGGCGATCCACCGCGGACGCGGCGGCAGCGGCCACGTCGGAGTCGTTCACCCGGACGTCCGCCCGCGTGGCCAGCAACCGGGCCGCCTCACCCAGTGCCAGGCACTGAGACTGCAACGAGGACGCCACCGAGCCCGCCACCTGGCGCATGAGCTGTGCGGCAGCCCGATCCTCCTGCCGGGGTGACAGCCACCCGATGGCTACCAGCGCGATCACGCCCGGGAGCAGCGTCACCAGGGCGAGAACCACGGCTAGCCGGCTGCGCACCGACCTCATCGCCCCTCCATCCCGTCATCGCTGGGTGGGTGCCCGCGTCATGGCATCGTGACATGAATCGGTCAGACACGTCACGGACCAAACAGGTGGAGGACGCAGGTGTCGCACCATGCCGACGCAGGAACCGAGACGGCCGCTCTGGTGACCGCCAAGCATCAGCTGCGCCAGAGGGTACGCGCCATGCGGCGGGAGCGATCAGGCGGGATCGACGCCGGCCAAGCCGCTGAGCGGCTGGCGGGCCTGGTGCTGGACCTAGCGGCCACCCTCCCCCGCCACGAGGCGCTCACGCTCAGTGAGCCGGTACGAGCCGGTCACGACGGGCCACGACCGCTCGCCGCCTACGTCTCGTTGCCCACAGAACCACCAACCAGCGTCCTGTTGAACCGATGCCGGTCGGCTGGGCGACCAGTGCTGCTCCCCGTGCTGCGACCCGATCGCGACCTCGATTGGGCACTCGACGACCCCACCGGGACCCGGTTGGGCACCCACGCGATCAACGGGAAGTCAATCGACCTGCAGCTGGTCGTGGTGCCAGCGTTGGCCGTGGACCGCGCCGGCCACCGGCTCGGCCAGGGCGGTGGCAGCTACGACCGGGCGCTGGCCCGCGTCCCGCCTGACGTCCTCGTCGTGGCGCTGCTGCACCCCGGGGAGCTGCTGGACGCCGTCCCGCACGCCGCACACGACCGTCCGGTCGACGCGGTGATCACCGCCGACGGCGTCACCTGGTCCGACCCTCACCTGGGCGCGGGCCGGGCGGCGGGCGGAGGGTCTGACGCTGGTCGGCGGCGTCCTGCACGGCACGGGCGGTGAACGGCCACGAGTAGCTACGACCGGTCGCCCACCGATCCACCTGGTCGTCGTAGTGCGCATCGAACGGATGCCCGGACGCGCCGGTGAGATTCACCCAGGTGGACCGGTCCCAGTCAGCCAGGTCGACCACCATCCGCATGGACGGCGCCACCACCACCTCGTACCCCGCGCCCGGGTCCCACCCGGTGGCGGTCACCGTGCCCTGCCCGCCACCCACCGGGTACGGACCGCGATTCACCAACGCGCGCACCGGGCCCGGCACCCCGTCGCCGCCGAGCGGGGTGTGCGTCAGCTCCAGCCGGTGCAGCCGGCTCCACCGCCACCTGGCGACGTCCTTGCCGAGCGACTGGGTGAGGTCGACCCGGGCGGTGCGCAGCGCCTGTCGGAGGATCTCGTCGCGCCCCTCCCGGACGCTGGGGGTGCCCCGGTCGTCCCACCACCGGTCCTGCGGCCGGTCCAGCAAGCGGGTGACCACGGTGAACCACCGGTCGGCCCCGTCAGCGCCGACGTCCGGCCCGAGCTCGTCGTCGAAGGTGAGCCGCAGCAGGGTCCGCCACACCGCGTTGTAGTACGCCGCGGCCGCCGAGTCGGTCGGCTGGGTGAGATCCCAGTCGCGCAGCAGTCCTTGGGCCTCGGCGGAGAACTCGTCCCCGGACAGGTCGACCCGCAACAAGGCCGGGATCAGCACCGCTGCCATCGGATTGCGGGTGTCGGACTGGATGGCGGCCATGTCGGCGGCCGAGACCCGCTGCCCGGTCGAGAGCACCTCGCGGATCCGCTGGGTGATCCGACCAGCGCGGTAGCCGTGGCTCCAGTCCCGGGTGAGGAACGGTCGCGGCTGCGCGCTCACCGTCTGGTTGGCGGCGACGATGAACCCCTCCGACGGGTTCAGCACCGCCGGCAGCTCATCGAACGGGACGAAGGAGGCCCAGCGGTAGCGGCTGTCCCACCCGGGGACGGGCCAGCGACCGTCGTACCCCTGGCGGACCGGGATCCGGCCGGGTGCCTGATAGCCGGTGTTGCCGTCCACGTCCGCGTACACCAGGTTCTGCGACGGGACCTCGAACGAGCGGGCCGCGTCCCGGAAGGACGCCCAGTCGGTTGCCTGGCCGAGCCCGAACACGGCGTCCATCGACCGGCCGGGTCGCAGCGCCGTCCACGACAGCGCGACGTCGTAGACGACGTTCTGCTGATCCGCGCGCAGATCGCGCCCGGCGTCCCGGGCATCGGCCGACACGTCCGACAGCAAAGGTCCGTGCCGGGTCTCGCGGATCGTCAGCGGAACGTCCGGCCCTCCGCGCACCCGAATGGTCTCGGTGCGAGTCGCCAGGTCCTGGTACTCGCCGTCCACCTCGACCCGGTTACCGACGATGCGTTCCAGGTACAGGTCCGTCACGTCGGGCGCGAGGTTGGTGAAGCCCCAGGCGACCCGATCGGTATGGCCGATGATCACGCCCGGAACTCCGGAGAAGCCGAATCCCGCGACCTCGAACGGGCAGGACGGCCCACGCCTGGTGCAGTGCAGGCCGACCTGGTACCAGATGCTCGGCATCCGAGGCGCCAGGTGCGGGTCGTTGGCCAGCAGAGGCTTGCCGGTGGTCGTCCGGTCGCCGGAGACCACCCACGAGTTGGACCCGACGTCCGCGCCGCGGCCGAGCAGCGCGGGGACGGCGTCCAGGGTCAGCTGTGCGGAACCGAGCGCCTGTCGGGCAGCCGCGACCGGCGCCGTCGGAACGGGCGCAGCCGTGCCGGCCCGCGAGGACGAGGACGCCGACGGGACCGGCCGAGCAGGCCCACCCGAGGGAGCTGGCGACGCCCACTGAGCGGGAACAGCTGACGGTGACGACCGGCGGTCCGCCTGCTCACGCCCCAGCTGGATGTCATCCTCGGACAGGATCGGCCGGCTGCGCCCTAGGTCCGGGTCCGGGTACAGCTGCTCGATCCGCGACGGCGACAGGAAGGCCGACAGCCGAGCGCGGGTCACCTCGTCGGCGTAGTTGCTCTTGAGGTCCCAGGCCATCGCCTTGAGCCAGGCGATGGAGTCCACCGGCGTCCACGGCTCCACCTGGTAGTCCGGCAGCCGCAGGTCCAGGATGGCGTACTCCACGGCCAGCTCCGATGGCGACCGACCGACGAGGTAGGCGTTCACGCCGGCGGCGTACGCCTGCAGGTGCTGGCGGGTGCTGGTGGACAGCAGCGACAACTCCCGCTCGGCGACCCGGCGCCACCCCATGGTCCGGATGGCCCGGTCCGCCGCCAGCGCGTCCTCGCTCGCCCCGACCAGCTCTGACAGCCGCCCGGCGGTGACGTGCCGGCGCAGGTCCATCTCGAAGAACCGGTCCTGGGCGTGCACGTAGCCCTGGGCCATGAACAGGTCGGCGGCGTTCTCCGCGTACAGCTGAGGCACTCCCCGGCCGTCGCGCAGCACCCGGACCGGCGCGGACAGGCCAGGGACGTCGACCGTGCCGCCGCGCTCCGGGAAAGGCCGCCGGACCGCGCTGACCACCGCACCGGCACCGACGACCGTGACGACCAGCAGCGCGGCACACAGCACGACCGCAGCTCGCACGGCGGCATGCAGGCGGGGCACGCTGCGAGACTAGGACACCCCGGACCGCCCCCCTGCCTCGCCCTGCCCGTCCCGCCCTGCCCCTGGAGACCGCCCCGCCATGAGCCCCTGGTGAGTCCGTGATGAGCCTCGACGAGCTCACCCTCTCGTTGCTGGTCGGTGCCCTGGTGGTGCTGATGGCGGTGGCCGCGGTCCGGTTGGCGACCGCCTCTGGGGTCCCGTCGCTGCTGCTGTTCCTGGGGTTGGGGGTGCTCATCGGCGAAGCCGGCTTCGGGATCCGGTTCGACGACATCCAGCTGACCCAGGCGCTCGGCTACGGCGCGCTGGTGGTCATCCTGGCCGAGGGAGGCCTGACCACCCGCTGGCCGGTGGTCCGCCCGGTGGTGGGGCCGGCGTTGGCACTGGCCACGGTCGGGGTCGCCGTCTCGGTGGCCGTGGTGGCGGTGTGCGCCCGGTACCTGCTGGACCAGCCGTGGGTGGTGGCCCTGCTGCTGGGAGCCGTGGTGTCCTCGACGGACGCGGCCGCGGTGTTCTCGCTGCTACGCCGGGTGCCGATCCACCCCAGGCTCGCCGGGCTACTGGAGGCCGAATCGGGGCTCAACGACGCCCCGGTGGTGTTGCTGGTGGTGGTGCTGGCCGAGCGAGCTGTGGACCCGTCGAGCGCCGGACCGCTGTGGCAGGTCCCGCTGGTGATGGCCGCCGAGCTGGTCGGCGGCGCGGTGGTCGGCGGCCTGGTCGGGGTGGCCGGGGTGCTCGTGCTGCGCTGGTTGGCGCCCACGTCGTCGGCCCTCACCGCGCTCGCCGCCCTCGCCCTGAGCGTCGGCGCGTACGCCCTGGGCGCCGGGGCGCACACGTCCGGCTTCCTTGCCGTGTACGTCGCGTCGCTGGTGCTGGGGAACGCCGGGGTGCCGCACGGCGCGGCCATCCGCAGCTTCGCCGAGGGGCTGGGCTGGCTGGCGCAGATCGGCCTCTTCGTGCTACTCGGGTTGCTCGCGGTACCGTCCCGGCTGCCGGAGCAGCTGGTGCCGGCCGTGTTGCTGGGCGGCGTGCTGCTGCTGGTAGCCCGCCCGTTGTCCGTGCTGGTTAGCCTCGCACCGCTGCGGGTGCCGTGGCGGTTGCAGGCGTTCAGCTCGTGGGCGGGGTTGCGCGGCGCGGTCCCGGTGGTGCTGGCCACGGTGCCAACGACGGCTGGCGTCCCCGGCACCCGGTGGCTGTTCGACCTGGTGTTCGTCCTGGTCGTGGTGTTCACCCTGGTGCAAGGTCCCACCCTGCCGTGGGTTGCCCGCCGGCTGGGCGTGGGCCACGAGGTCCAGGAGCGCGATTTGGACGTCGAGGTCGCACCGTTGAACGAGCTGCACGCAGACCTGCTGCAGGCCCGGATCGGCCCGACGTCGCTGCTGCACGGCTTGGAGCTGTTCGAGCTGCGGCTGCCGGACGGGGCCAACGTGGCCCTGGTGGTCCGGGACGGCGGAGCGTTCGTCCCGGGACCGCGGACCAGGTTGCGACACGGTGACCAGTTGCTGGTGGTCACCACCGCTCCCGCTCGGCGGGCCGCGCAACGCCGGCTGCGGGAGGTGAGCCGCGGCGGACGCCTGGCCCCGTGGACCAGGTCCGCCGGACTCGGGTCCGCCGGACTCCGGTCCACCTCTGATCGAAGCGGCCCAGCGGCTCGCTGGCACGGTGACCGCGAGTCGTAGGCGCCGCGGACCGCTGGCCGGCGCGAGCCGTGAAACGACGCGGCCCACCAGACGACAGCCGGACGGCGCGAAACCCGAGGACGCCGTGAATCGTAGGATGAGATGATGCCTCGACCGACGACCCGCACCGTCACCAGTCGCATGGTCGACACCACTCGCATGGTCGGCACCCTCATGACCGGCGCCATCCTGGTGACCGGCGCCATCCTGGTGATCGGCTTCGTCGTCGTGACCGCACCACGCGCTGCCGCACACGATCGGCTGATCAGCACCACCCCGCAGGCCGGGGCAACGGTCACCGCACCCCAGCAGGTGGAGCTGACCTTCAGCGATCAGGTCATCGAGGTCGGCACCCGGATCGTGGTCGACGGCCCAGCTGGCGCGGTGGCCGGCCAGGTCCAGGTGTCCGGGGTCACGGTGCGCGCGCGGTTCGACAACCCGTTGCCGGCCGGCCGGTATGACGTGCGGTGGCGCGCGGTGTCCTCGGACGGCCACCCCATCTCCGGCGACTTCCGCTTCACCGCCCGGGTTGGCGGGTCCAGCACGTCAGCCCCCGAGCCCGCCCCTAGCGCGACGTCGTCTCCCGCACCGAGCACCTCGCCCACTGTGAGCAGTACGGCAATCGGCGCAGCGGTCGCTGGGACGCAGCAGCGGCCGGACGACGGGACGTCGGGGATGTGGCTCACCCTGGTCGGCGCCGCAGCCGGCCTGACCGGTGCGGCGCTCGCCTTGCGCCGCACCGGAAAGGGCCGAGGGCGCGGATGACCGCCTGGTGCCCCATACCCGGGCGTCAACCACCCGGCGAACACTGACGCCAGATCAGCGGCATCCGTTCTGGAGCGACGAAGACGTTCTGGAGGTAGCGAATCCCGGCTGACAGCGGCGTCCGGTCATCCTGAGGTGTCCGGGTAGACGACGACGTCTGAGCCCGCTACACACGCCCATACCCGTTGCCCGACAACGAGTCCAAGATCGGCCACGACCGCCGGCTCGATGTCGGCGAGGACGTCCGGCGGGCCATCGAGATACACCCGGACTCGTTCTTGCCAAGGCTCGATCCCGGCCACCCGAGCCGGCCAGGCCGTCAGGTCACCCGACTCGGGTTCCTCCCGGCACACCGTGACCGCGGACGGCCGGATCGCGGCCAGCAGCTGGCCGGTCGCCGCCTCCGGCGGCTTGTCGACCGGCGTCCCGGACAGCACCAACCCACCAGGCACCAGCACCGTCCCCGGCGCCGGGCCGGGCCGACCGCGCAGCAACGTCGCCCCGGCCAGCCGAGCCACGTAGTCGGTCTGCGGGCGGCGCATGACGTCCACCGGGTGGCCGGACTGCACCACCCGACCCTGCTCCAGCACCGCGACCCGATCGGCGAGCACCACCGCCTCGCCCGGGTCGTGGGTCACCACGACCACCGGGCCGGGGAAGTCGGCCAGGTGCTCACTGAGGGTCGACCGCACCTGCATCCGCGCGCGGGCGTCCAACGCGGACAGCGGCTCGTCCAGCAGCAGCACCGCTGGGTTGGTGGCCAACACCCGGGCCAGCGCCACCCGTTGCGCCTGGCCACCGGACAGCTGCCCGGGCCGATGCCCAGCCAGGTCGAGGAGTCCGAGCCGATCCAGCCAGTGGCGGGCGGCCGCCCTCGCCGGGCCACGCCCAGCGCCCGAGGCACGAGGGCCGAAGGCCACGTTGTCCGCCACCGACAGGTGCGGGAACAACCGGTGCTCCTGGGACACCAGGCCGACCGACCGCCGTTCAGCCGGCACGACCAGCCCGGCGCCGTCGTCCAGCAGCCGATCACCGACCGCGATCCGCCCGTACTGCAACGCTTCCAGGCCAGCAACGGCGCGCAGCACGGTGGTCTTGCCGGCGCCGTTCGGACCGAGCAGCGCGAGCACCTCGCCAGGCGCGACGTCCAGGTCGAGCTGGGTCACGAACCCACCACGCCGCACCTCGCCGTGCACCCGCAACCCGGGTCGGCCGGCTCGCCCCGCGACCGGCCCTTCCGCAACCGGCCCCTCCGCGGCCGGCCTTTTCGCGGCCGGCCCTTCCGCGGCCGGCCCGCCCTCGGCCGGCCCGCCCTCGGCCGGCCTTCCCTCACCCGGATTCACGGCGAGCCCCGTCGACACCGTCCCGCCTGCCGGCACCCGAGCGCAGCCATCGGTCACGCAGCGCGGCTAGGACGATCACACAGACCACCATCAGCACCAGGGACAGCGCGATGGCGGCGTCCGGATCCGTCTGCAGCGCCAGGTAGACCGACACCGGCATGGTCTGGGTCACGCCCGGGACGTTGCCGGCGAACGTGATTGTGGCCCCGAACTCACCCAGCGCCCGAGCCCAGGCCAGCACCGAGCCGGCCACCAGCGACGGCCAGACCAGCGGCAGGGTCACCCGCCGGAAGGCGACCCAGCGGGACGCACCCAAGGTGGCCGCGGCCTCCTCGTACCCATCCTGCAGACCGCGGACCGCACCCTCGACCGTGAGCACCAAGAACGGCAGGGCGACGAATGCCTGAGCCACCACCACCGCCGGCGTGCTGAACGGCAGGCTCCAGCCCGTCCATGCCTCGAGATACCGGCCCAGGACCCCGCGTCGCCCGAACGCGAGCAGCAACGCCACCCCGCCGACCACCGGCGGCAGCACCATCGGCAACGTCACCACCGCCCGGAGCACCCCGGTGCCGGGCAGCCGAGACCGAGCCAGCACCCAGGCCAGCGGCACACCGAGGAGCACGCACCCGGCCGTGGCCACGGTCGCGGTGATCAGCGACAGCCGCAGGGCGTCGGCGACCGCGCCATCGGTGAGCAGTCGCGGCAACCCCCGCCACGGGGCCCGGACCACCACGGCGAGCAGCGGCACCACCAGGAAGACACAGGCCAGCACGGCCGGCACCCCGAGCGCCCAAGGTGGACGCCGGGCTCCTGGCGCGCCGAGCGGTCGCCTCATGGCACGCTGAATCCGGCGCCGGCCAACAGCTGCCGTCCTTCGACGGATCGCACCAGGTCGACGAACGCCTGGGCCGTGGCCAGGTTCCGGGAGTCGGCGACGGTCGCGATCGGGTAGTCGGTGGTGACGTTCTGGGCGGCCGGCAGTGGCACGCCACGGACCGTGTCGCCCGCGGCGCGCACATCGGTGACGTACACCACGCCGACGTCCACCTCTCCGAGCTGGACCTTCGTGAGCACCGCCTTGACGTCCTCCTCCTCGGTGGCGGCGGCAACCCGCACGCCCTGCCGGCTGAGCGCCTGCGCTGTCGCGGCTCCGCACGGCACCTGGGCCTGGCAGAGCGCAACCGTGACATCTGGCCGGGTGAGGTCGTCCAGGGCGTTGATCCGCGCTGGGTTGTCAGGGGGGACGGCGAGTTGCAGCGAGTTGCGGGCGAACACCTGCGGCGTTGCAACCACCGCTCGCGCCTGACCCATGGCGGCCGAGCTGGCCGTGGCGACGACGTCGGCCGGCACGCCCTGGACCACCTGGGCGGCCAGCTGGGACGACGGCCCGAAGCTGAACGTCACGTCGGTGCCCGGGTGTGCCCGCTCGAAGCGGCGGCCGAGCTCGGTGAACGTCTCGGTGAGCGAGGCCGCGGCCAGCACGATGATCCTTCCACCTACCCCACCGGAACCAATCGTGGCCGCATCGGAGCCGGACGGTCGACCTACGGCACCGCACCCGCCACCCACGACCACAGCCATCGCCAGCACCACTGCCGCCCACGACCGCACCAACACCGGGCAGGCCTGACCTGCCCGCACCAACACCGGGCGGGCAATGACCGTCCCCACGCGGGCGCGGGCGGACCGCGAACCGGGGTGGTGGTTCACGGTTGCTCGGGGTGGTGGTTCACGGTTGCTCGGGGACTTCGACGACGACGTGTGTGGCCTTCACCGAGGCGATCGCCAGCACACCGGGCGCGAGCCCGAGGTCGTCGGCCGCCTCCCTGCTCATCAGGGAGGTCAGACGGTGCGGCCCAGACTGCACCTCGACCTGGGCCATCACCTGGTCCCGGACCACTCGGGTCACCAGACCGACGAACCGGTTGCGGGCCGACTCGCTGACCACCGGCCGCGGCGCCGGCCGGCCCCGTTCCTGCGCGACCTCGGCCGCCAGCCGCGCCAGGGCACCCCCTTCGATGGCGCGTCGACCAGTCGGATCAGCGCCCGCGACCACCCGACCGGCGTCGATCCAGCGGCGCACGGTGTCGTCGCTGACGCCGATCAGCTCGGCAGCTTCGCGGATCCGGTACCACGGCATACTCCAGGGTATTCGCATCTGCGGAAATTTCCGGCTCAATCTTCCGATTGTGCGTTCTTCTTAGCTCGCGTCCATTACTCACACCAGCAAAAGATCGCCGGGTGCCGCCGCGCCGGATCTGGACGGGCCGACCTTCGGCAGCGCGTACACTTGGCACTCGCCGTATTGGAGTGCCAGCAGTTCAGCACCCGCCACGCTGGAGGATCGATGCCGACCTACGCCTACGCCTGCACCGAATGTGACCACTCCTTCGAGCAGGTGCAGGCGTTCACCGACGACGCGCTGACCGCGTGCCCGCGGTGCCAGGGCCGGCTACGCAAGGTGTTCGGATCGGTCGGGGTAGTCTTCAAGGGATCAGGGTTTTACCGCAACGACTCCAGGAGCTCCAACGGAGCGGCCCACGGCGCCCAGAGCGAATCGTCCACCCGCTCTGATGCAGCGGGGGCGTCCACCTCGAGCGCGGGCGCCGCGGGGAATGGCTCGTCGACGGGCTCCTCAGGGGGCAGCCAGTCGACAAACGGCTCGTCCTCCACGGCTACGTCGGGGTCGGCCACGTCGGGATCGGCCACATCGGGATCGGCCACATCAGGGTCGACTAAGTCGAGCTCGGCCACATCAGGGTCGGCCGCCTGATCGACGGCGTCTGTATGTCTTCCACAGGACGATCGGCCGACCGGGGATCCACATGTTTGGCGCCGCACTCATCCGATGCGCGCCCCGGCGCCTAGCCTGCCGAGCATGACCCACCCTGTCTCGTCCGATCCGACGTCCTCCGATCCAGCCAGCTCGCATTCGGGCGCAGCACCGATCGCAGTGATCGGCGGCTCTGGTTTCTACTCCTTCCTCGATGACGCACACGAGGTGATGACCGAGACACCTTTCGGTGCACCGAGCGAGCCGATCACCATAGGTTCGGTTCACGGTCGCCCGGTTGCCTTCATCCCTCGGCACGGGCGCGACCACCGTTTCCTGCCGCACCAGGTCAACTACCGAGCAAACCTGTGGGCCTTGCGCAGCGTCGGCGTGCGGCAAGTACTGGCGCCGTGCGCCGTCGGCTCCTTGAAGCCAGAGCTCGGGCCGGGCTCGCTGGTGGTGCCGGATCAAGTCGTCGACCGCACCTGGGGTCGCCGGCACACCGTGTTCGACGATCTGGGCGCGGTCGTGCACGTGTCGATGGCCGACCCCTACTGCACGCGTGGCCGGACCGCTCTCGTGAGCACGGCTAGGGATGCTGACCAGGCCGTGCGGGACGGCGGCACCCTGGTCGTGGTGAACGGTCCGCGGTTCTCCAGTCGGGCGGAGTCCCAGTGGCATGCGGCGTGCGGCTGGTCGATCGTGGGAATGACCGGCATGCCCGAGGCGGCAATCGCCCGGGAGCTCGCGATGTGCTACTCCACCGTGGCGCTGGTGACGGATCTCGATGCTGGCCTCGAGGGTGGCGACGGCGTGACCCACCACGAGGTGTTGGAGGTCTTCGCGGGCAATGTCGAGCGGCTCAAGACCCTGATCGGCGAGGTCCTGCGCCGGATGCCAACCGACGATGACTGCTCGTGTCAGCGGTCGTTGGATGGCTTCCGTCTCCCGTTTTCTCTCCCGTGAACTGGCCTTGCGTCCTGCGGCCAGCACGCAAGGACCCGGGGTGGGTGCCGCTGTACCGGTACCGCCCCTGGCGGCGCCGAATCCTTGCGGCGGGCCTGGCAGCTGGTTCGGTCGCGGCGGCACTGCACACCCTGGCGCCCGGGCAACCCCCTGGCCACCGGGTGGTCGTCGTCCAGCGACCGGTGCCAGCTGGTGGCGTGGTCGGCCCTGCGGACGTGGTGGCCACGACCAGGCCAGGTGATCAGCCGCGGACCGCGATCAGCGACGTTGCGGTCGTCGTCGGGCGCGTGGCGACGAGCCCGTTGGATGTCGACGAGGTGGTGACGGCGGGCCGCCTGGTCGGTGCTGGTCCAGCGGCAAGCCCTGGGGAGGTGTTGGCACCGGTTCGGTTGAGCGACCCCGATGCAGCCATGCTGTTGTCGGCTGGTCAGCACGTGGACGTCTTGGTGGCGGTGGAGGGTGCCAGCTCCGCACGCACGGTGGCCCAGGACGTGGTCGTCGCAGCTCGCCCACAGCCGCTCGACGGTGAGCGGGGGGCTGCGCTCAACGGCACACCGGGCCGGTCGCCGGCAACCGATCAGGCCGGCGGTCTGGTGGTGCTGCGAGTATCGCCGAAAACAGCGTCCGGCCTGGCCCAGGCCGGGATGGTCGGCCCTCTCAGCGTAGTTCTGCGATGACTGTGTGCATCGCTTCTACTCTATTGGCGAGGCGATATAGGCAGCCCAGGTGATCATGCGCTACGTTCACCCCGGCCTCAATCCGCCACTCACACAGAATGGGCGTCGTCATGCTCAAGGGTTTTAAAGACTTTATGATGAAGGGCAACATCGTCGACCTCGCGGTCGCGGTGGTGATCGGCACCGCGTTCGCCGCGCTGGTCGCCGCGTTCGGCAAGGCCATCATTCAGCCGATCATCAACGCCTTTCCTGGGACGAGCAGCACCGGACTCGGCTTCTCGCTACGGGGGGGCGATCTGGCGGCCACCACCAAGATCGATCTATCCCTGATCATCAACGGGATCATCGTGTTCGTCATCACCATGGCGGTCGTCTACTTCATCTTCGTCGTTCCGATGAACAAGTTGAAGGAGCGTCAGGCCCGCGGCCAGGTGGAGGCTCCGGCCGAGCCCACCGAGGACGTACTGCTCCTGCAGGAGATCCGCGACCTGCTCCGTACCCAGCAGGGTGGTTCGGCTGCCGGACGCAACCCTCTCGGCACCGGGCTCTGACTTCGCCCCAGACGGGCCACTGACACGCTCGTCGAGAAACAGCGGCCTCGACCATCACCAGCGGGTGGTCGAGGCCGCTGCCATTTCGGACTGACCACATCACCCACGTTGGATCACCCACGCTGGGGACATCCACGGGATGCCCGTCAATCGCTCCAGTGCGGGGGGCGTTGCTCCCGCAACCACGAGTCGTGGTCCGCATCACGTGCCCTGGGGTCGCCCCAGCTGACGTCACCACCCGGCTGGTCACGGCCGCTTCGCCCGGGGTTGTCGCCAGCACTCGCTCTCGGAGAGCGCGGATCAGCGCGGAGCGTCCGCGATAGGTCCCCACCCACCGGCTCCGGCTGCGAGCCCTGGACCATCGAATCCTGAGCCGTCGAATCCGGATGTACTGGATCCGGATTCGCTGGAACCGAAACCGGCACATCCGGCACGACCGAATTCACCATCGCCGCCACCCGAGCCGCTTCGCTTTCAGGGTTCCGGAAAACGTCGGTCGACCAGACACGAACGTGTCGCCAACCCGCGCGTTCCACGTGCTCGGCCCAAAGCCGGTCGCGCTGGCGAGCGTTGGGCATCGCGGCGTAGGAATATCCGTCGGTGTCGACCGCGACGACGGGTGGTTCGCCTTTCCTGCCAACCGCGAGACTGACCCGCCCCGATGAGGCTCCCACCTCAGTCGCTACGTGCAGGCCACGGCTCGTTAACCGGTGAACGAGGTCTGCCAACAACGGATCCGCAGCCTGCTGATCGCGATCTGCGGTCCAGTCCACCCCACCACTGGCCGAGTTCGCCGTCCCTCTCTTGGGCGGGTCCGCCACCTCACTCTTTGCCGGGCCCACTGCACGATGAGCCGGGTCCACCGCCCCGCGAGACGAGTCCGCCGCACCGGTCTGACCTGGGGACCCAGCGCCGCTACCGGGGTCGTGACGCGTCACGCTGCTGGCTGGCGTCACGTCCTCGGGTGGCACGACACCACCGCGGGCGGCGTAGGCGAGGTAGTCCCGGAGCATCCGCGACCCGCTCGTGGTGAGCCGATGCGGGTCCAGATCCTCCGCCGCGAACGCCACCACGACGGTCATCCGTCGCCGGGCACGGGAGACCGCCACGGTCAGTCGACGCTCGCCACCGTCCTGGCTGAGCGGCCCGAACCAGTGCAGCACCCGGCCATGTGGCGTCCGGCCATAGCCGATGGACAGGATGATCGCGTCCCGCTCGTCACCTTGGACCTGCTCCAGGTGCTTCACGAACAACCGTTCCGCACCGCCAGATCCAGCCGCTCTCGCGGCCAGCCCGGGACGTTCCGCCAACGCGACGCGCAGCGCATCGTCCACCCGGCGGGCATGCCGGCGTCCCACGGTGATGACCCCGAGGGACTCGCTGGGTCGGGTCTGAAGGTGGGTCAGCACCAGCTCGACGACCCGGGTCACCTCGGCGTCGGTGCTCTCGACCGCTGCGGCACCAGGAGCGAGAGTGCCCCGGCCGTCCACCTGATCGACGACCAACGCGGATTCTCGCGCCACTGCCGGAGCGGTGATCAGCCGGCCACCGTAGATCCGGCTGTTGATGAACGCGACCAACCGTTCGTCACGGGAACGGTAGTGCCAGCTGAGTGACACCACCGGAACGGCAGCCGCAAGCACGTCCAGCACCGATTCACCGCCGGTGGCCGACTCCAGCTGCCCCTCGCGATCCGAAACGGCATGGGTGACGAACGACGCCGGAGCCAGTTGCCGATCGTCGCCGACGATCACTACTCGCGAGGCTCGGCTGATCGCCGGCACAGCTCGGGCCGGCGGCACCTGGGACGCCTCATCGAACACCACCACGTCGAACAACTCCCCCGGTGGTAAGACCTGGGGAACCGTCAAGGGGCTCATCGCCCAGCAGGGCTGAATGGCACCGATGACGTCCGGGCAGTCCCGCACCAGCTCCGGCAGCGAACGGTGCCGGCGGTCACCGGCCGCCTCGGCGCGCAGCACAGCAACGTGGCCCGGGTGCTTCGTGGCGACATCCAGAACCCGGTCGACCAGGATCTGGCGGACCCGAGCAGGCCCGGAGGCGATGTGCTCCCGATCGGCGGCAGCGAAGTCGGCCGCCACGGACCGCAGCTGGTCACCGTCGTGCGCGCGGTAGCGCGGGTCGGTGACGGCGATGTGTTCGAGCAGCGATGTCCACCAGACCAGATCCAGCTCGGCACCCACGGCGGCCGGCGAGACGCCACGAGCTGCCAGGTCGGGCAACAAGGGTGCCAGTCCGGCATCGCGGAGCTCGTCAAGGATCGGAGTGGTCCGCGGGATGACCGACAGCGACGTCGCCCGGGTCGACAGTTGGGACAGGCGGATCGCCAGCTCATCCAGCTCGTGATCGTCCAGGGCACCACCCAGCCGGGAGGCGGCCAACCGCTCGGACAGCCACCGGATGGGCGCGGCGATGTCCGCGTACGCCTGCTCGGCTTCTGCCAGCCCACCCGGCAGCCGCGGGCGGGCACCAGGACCGGCCAGATCCTGCCATCGCTGCCGCTGTTGGTGCGCGACCACCAAAGCCGCGTGCAGGTCGGACGGCGGCAGGCCGGGGCGCAACAGCCGGCGCGCGGACCGGGCCAGCCGCCGACGCTGTCGCCGGCCCATGCGCACACCGCGCTCAGCACGCCACCGGGCATCTGCGGTAGCGGCCACGGCGTCCGCGAGCGAGGTGTCGTAGACCGTGGGGGAGAACGTCTCCGTGGTGTCCCGCACCGAACCGATGAGCGCCAGGGCCGCGCGGACGTCTGACAATGAGCGCGGCTCCGGCATCCCCGCGTCGCTCACGACCATGGCCACCGTCTCGCGCAACCGAGGCAGCAGCCGCTGGGACAGGTCGGTCGCCGCGGCCAAGGCCCGCTCGGCCTCGTCCGAGGACGTCAGCCGGGCGCCGAACCAGGGGTCGCCCACGGCCGCGGTGAAGGCACCGAGAGATGCCACGTCCTGAAGCCGTTCCCGCAGGTGCGGCAGGCGGTCAGCGGTCAACTGGGTCAGCTGCTCGCCGCGGAGGCGAACCCGCGACCGCGGCGCCGGTGCCCGAGCGGTCAGCCGAGCGAGCGCGAGCTGGGCCTCATACGCGCTGACCCCCCACGGCTCCCGGGACAGGTGCAACGACGTGGCGTGCCCCACCAGGCGTTCGCGACGCTCCAGCAGTCGGGCACCGGAGTGGGAGACAGCGACGGACGTGGCGGACGCTGAACCAGCCGCAGCTGAACTGACTGTGGTGTCAGATGACGTTGACAGCTGAGCCTGCTCCAAGACAGCAGCCAGCTGGCGGGCCACCCGGAGGCGATCCGTACCGTCACCAGTCACGTGCAGGACCAGGTCGTCGAGGCCGACCGCACGAAGTCGGGCCATCACCGTGTCGATCGCCGCTCGTTTCTCGGCGACGAACAACGTTCGCCGACCAGCAGCTGCCAGCGCGACGATCAGGTTGGTGATCGTCTGTGACTTGCCGGTTCCTGGTGGTCCCTTCACCACCAGGTGCGACCCGGCCAGCACCGCCTCAATGGCCGCCTGCTGGGCGGCATCCGCGTCCAGGACGAGGTGCTCTGAAGCCGGGTCCACATCGCCGACAACCGGGGGCGCAGGGCCGACGAGACTCGCCAGAGCGGCAGGGTCGCCGGCCAGAGCGGCGATGACGTCGTGGCGGCCCAGCTCGTCCCGCTGGGCCGCGAGGTCGGTGACCAGTGGCAGCCGTGCCGAGAAGAAGGAGCCGATCACCAATCGGGGGTCCACCCGAAACCCGGGAACATCCCGGCATGCCTGCGCCACCTGTCGCAACACCGGGCCAGGGTCGAACCCATCGGCGGTCATCGCTTCGTCGGCCAGCGAATCGGCATCCAGCCAGACGCCGTGCTCCGCAGCCATGTACTGCCGCAGCACCGGGTTGATCTCGGCTACGGGCGCGAGGTCGATGTCCACGTCGTCGTCGACCCCGCCCCGGGGCCGCAGCTGGCAGCCGCGCAGCAGGACCGGGGCCGCTGGCGGACGATGAGCCCCCGGCATCGACCAGCTCGCCATGCCGACCGCCAGCCAACACGTCCTGACACCGTGTTCCTCAGCGAGCTCGGTGGCCTTGGCCCGGATCGCGCGAGCACGGCGGCGACAGTCGGCAAGCGCGTCCGGTTCCCGGATCAGCGTGGACAGCCGGGTTGGTCGCCCGGCCAGCAGCATGGCGAGACCGCTGGGGTGGGCACGGGTCAGGTCGAGGGTTCCATCGGACAGATCGCGATACCACAAGAGGCTGTCGCGGCCACCCAGGTCGATGAGGTGCTGGAGCCACGCGTCCACCGCTTCGTCAACGCGGTTAGCCCGCTCGACGCTGTTTGAACCAGCTGGCTGAGCGCCCCGAGCGCTGATCTTCGGCATCGAGGCAGAACTCACCTCTCCCACGCTAGCGGGTGGGCGGTGAACCGCTCAGGCGGTGGGAAACCCGAGGAGACACTCGACGTATCGCCAGAGGCCCCAGCCTGGACATGGTTGACGGTGCGCACCGCGCAGGGGGGGCAAGCGGTGCGCACCGTCACTAAAGAATATGACTCATAAGAGGTTGCGATGTCAAGTACTCCAAGGGCTAGGTCAGCACTTTTCGCCAGACTTACCGTATCCGTCGACCAGGTAGCGTTCGACAACGAAATTCGGGGGTTGGGCGGGTCATTCACCACCCAAGAAACTGTCACCGAAAAATCACCTTGAGTAATGGGGTGGCGATGCCCACCTGGCCGCACGTCATCGAGGTCGAGCAGGCACCATGGTCGGGTGAGCATGAGTACGAGCCTCACGCGGAGCGCCGATCCCCGTCCCGCCGAGGACGTCATCGCTGGCACTGTCATCGCCAGCACTGACGTGCTCGTCGTCGGCGCTGGGCCTGCCGGCTCGGCGGCGGCTGCCTGGTCGGCTCAGCTCGGTCTCGATGTCGTGCTCGCTGACATGGCAACCTTCCCCCGTGACAAACCGTGCGGTGACGGACTGACCCCGCGCGCGATCGCGGAATTACGCCGGCTCGGACTCACACCATGGCTGACCGGGTCGCCCGGCGCCCGGGACACCGGACGACCCGGTGGCCATGCCACCAACTGGGGCTTGCGGGCCGCCGGTTTCGGTCAGGAGCTGTACCTGCCGTGGCCTGGAGGAACCCTGCCCGCCTTTGGTGCGGCGGTGCCGCGATCCGTCCTGGACAACCAAGTCCGGGATACCGCACTCGCGGCCGGCGCGGTCGGACTGGAGGGTGCGCAGGCCGTGGACGTCGAATGGGACGGCCCTCAGGTCGCTGGCGTGGTGTTCGTCCGGGACGGCGCACGCCAGACCATCCGATGTCGCCGGCTGGTGGTGGCCGACGGCGCTCGCTCCCCCCTCGGGCGCCTGCTCGGCCGCACATGGCACCGGGACACCGCCTACGGCGTGGCGATCCGTGCGTACGTCGACTCCAGCCGTTCAGACGATCCGTGGATCAGCTCGCACCTGGAGCTGCGCAGCGCCACCGGCGACCTGCTGTCGGGCTACGGGTGGGTGTTTCCACTGGGGAACGGGCAGGTCAACCTGGGGGTGGGCACCTTGGCGACGTCACGCCGACCGGCCGCCGTCCAGTTGCGCTCGTTGCTGGACGTCTACGAACGAGCGCGGCGACCTGAGTGGCGATTGACCGGCCCCGTGCGAGCCGCCCGATCCGCACTGCTACCGATGGGGGGTGCCGTGTCCGGCGTCGCCGGGCATAACTGGGGTTTGATCGGGGACGCGGCGGGGTGCGTCAACCCGCTGAACGGCGAGGGGATCGACTACGGCCTGGAGACCGGCCGGCTGCTGGCCGAGCTGCTCGCTACCGAGCAGGATCTGCAGCGGGCCTGGCCGGCGACGCTGCGCCGGCACTACGGCCAGTCGTTCTCGGTGGCTCGCCGCTTGGCCGGGCTGCTCACCGTGCCCGGTCTGCTACCGGCCGCCGGGCCGGTGGGGATGCGCTCGCGAACCCTGATGGCCATGGCGCTACGGCTGATGGGGAACCTGATCACCCCTCAGGACGCCGATCTGGTCGCGCGTGCCTGGCGAGCGGCCGGCTGGCTGTCGTCCCGTTTCGATGAACGCCCTCCGTTCGCCGAGGCCGCCTGAGCCGTCCCCGGCCAAACCCTCCTGCCGCTTCGGGCTGGCGCCGCCTACCGCGCCGACCCGGTCACAGCCGGAGTGCTTGGAGTGCCGACGCTGGCGCCGCGGCGGCGACCGGCGTCCACCCAGCGACGCAGCACCCACTCCGCCGGGCCTTGTCGGTATCGCGTGAACCAGACTCGGGCGTACACCTCCAGGACGACCCACACACCGATCGCGACGAGGGCGCCGTGGAAGGCGCCGACCTGGCCGAACCAACCAAACCCCCAGCCGCAGAACAGCGCCGACATCAGCACCGACTCACCCAGGTAGCAGGTCAGCGACATCCGGCCAGCGTGCGACATCCCCGACAGCAGCCGACCGCCGGTGAGCCGAGCGGCGAGCGCGACGTATCCACCGGTGAGCGCCGGCGCCGAAGCGAAGCCGAGGGCGACACCGAGGGCATCCTGGGTGGTACTGCCGCCACCGGTGACCGCCAGCCAGCCGGACGCCACCCCGCCAGGCACCCCGACCGCTACGGCCAGCACCAGCAACCAGCGCCACCAGGAGCGATATCGCTCCGGGTGGGCGAGCACACCTCGGCGGCCAGCGACCAGCCCGACCAGAAACATCGCGACCACCTGGCCCCAATTCAACACCGCGAGCACCAGCAGGACGCCGGGCAGCGCCTGCACCCGAGCCAGCACAGCGTCACCAAAGCTGCCCGCCATCGCGACGTCGAAGGACGCGGAATCGGCGACGAACCCACCCTGATCACCACTGTCACCCAGGTCGCCGGATGCCGCGGCGCCAACCGCGAGCAGTATCAGGACGCCGAGCGCCGCCACGTAGGCCGCGGCCGCCCCGCGCAGGGCAGCGCGGTCACGGCGCGGGCGGAACCACAGCAGCACCAGGCCGAGCAGCGCGTAGCTGAGCAGGATGTCGCCGACGAAGAACAGCGCGCCGTGCATGATGCCGAGCACCGCCAGGCCGAGCAGCCGACGGCGGTAGCGACGCGCACCGTCCGCGGTCTGCCGGCCGCGCATCATGAGCGTCAGGCTGTAGCCGAAGAGGAACGAGAACAGCAGGTAGAACTTGCCCTGCGCGAATGCGACCACGATGAATGCGGTAGCTCGGTCTAACGCGGAGTCCATGGATGCCGGGGTGAAGCCGTCCGCGCTGATCGCTAGGAACGGCATGTTGACCACCACGATGCCCAGCAGCGCCAGACCGCGCAGCTCATCTGGGAGGCGCTGGCGCGGACGCTCACCATGCTGGATCGAATCGGTTTCCTCTGAGGCATTCATGTCTCATTGTTAGCAGGGTTGATTCCTGGCGTCTAGGATTGCGGAGTGGGTGATCGTCACAGCAGCGGACCAGGCGGGACGTCCGCCCGACGACCGCTGGACCGCTCCCCCGACGCGGTGCTGGAAGCCGCGACGCAGGTGCTGGCGACAGCACCGCAGCTATCCCTCGGCGAGGTCGCGGCGCGGATTGGGATCAGCCGCGCCACGCTCCACCGCCGTTACCCCACCCGCCGGGCTCTGCTGACCGCCCTGGCGCACGACGCGGTGGACCGCGTGACCGCCTGCTACGCAGACGCCGGCGTTCCGGAGTTGGGACGCGGGGTGTCACGCGGCGCTGGTGTCGACCTGCTAGGCCGGGTGGTGGAGCGGCTGGTGCCGTTGGGGCCGCGGCTGATGTTCCTGCTGCACGCTCCAGAGCTGGACGGTGACGTCGAGCTGGAACACCGGGTCCAGGAGCTGGACGCCCCGCTGGAGGCGGTGGTCCGCCGCGCCCAACGGGACGGCGAGGTGGACCGGGCGCTGCCAGCGTGGTGGGTGCTGGCGACGCTGAACGCAGCCGTGTTCACCGCATGGGAGCAGGTAGACGCCGGGCGCCTAGCCCCTCGTGACGCCGGCCCGCTGGTGCTGCGTACGTGGCTTCACGGCGTCCGCCCTGACCACTAAGCGCCCCCGCCGCAGCCATTCAGCGCACCTGCTGACACCCCCATACGGTGATGCCGACGAAGGTGGTGTCCATCAGGGTGCAAGGTTCCTAAAAGCTGACGGCTCTCGCGCGGTCAGGCCCTGAGGCCAACCGCGCCCATCCGGTCGGCCCCAACGGCTTGAACGGCTGGTGGCCGATCAGCGGGTTCGAGCTGGTCTAGGCCTCCGGTACCGTGATCCCGGCGATCCGGACGCCGCCACTCTCAATCCGGTCTTGCTGCGCCCTCGTAGCTCAGGGGATAGAGCAACGGTTTCCTAAACCGTGTGTCGGAGGTTCGAATCCTCTCGGGGGCAC
>JBOFLF010000051.1:0-1596 GCA_051657715.1 Angustibacter sp.
CAGCCATCACCTAAGGAAGCTCCGCGAGGCAGGGCTGCTCACCAGCCGCAAGCAGGCCACCTGGGTGCACTACCGGGTCGCACCGGACGCCCTCGCGAACATCGCCCGGATCGTCCAGCCAGCACCCTGAGCCAGCCACCCGTGGTGGCGGGCATCTGCGTCGGGCGCTGACCCGACGGCCTGGGTCGCCGATCACCGGCTCCTGCGCGACCGGGCAGCCCATGACCTGGGCTTTCGCAGTCCTGTCCTCAGCGATGTCGGCACCGACCCGGTCACCGACCCGGTCACCGACCTGCTCACCGTAGTGACCGGGCCGCGGCGGATCGGCACGTCCGTCGCTCTTCTGGACACCGCAGCAGCGTTGCGTGCGCGGAAAGATGTCGGCCCACGCAGGTGATCCACCTGCCGTGCGACGGGATGCGGGACCGAGACCTACGCCGCAGCCTGACGCTCGGGCGGGGGCCCATCCGTTCGGTCGACGCCCCGCGAGCCACGGCGGCGGGCCTGGCTGCTCGACGAGATCAGCACACTGCCGGGCGTGTCGACGCATACGGCCTTGCCTGGCAGGACTACCTCACCTGCGGCACTTGGTCTCGGCGTTCGCCGCTCTCTGGTGCGAACGCCCGGACGACGACGACCGACGCGTCGTCGGCGCCCAGGCCAAGCTCTACCTGACCGACACGGTCCTGGCCTGGCCCCCTGCGCCGCTACGCGCGGGGGTGCCCGATCCCGACATGACCCGACTCACTGAGTCCGTTTTCGCCGTCACCCGCGCACGCGCGATCGACGGCCTGGAGGAAGACCGCTGGACCGGCGGGGACATCATTGCGTACGCACGCACGCTGTCCGGCAACGAGATCGACCTCGCACCGGTCCGGATACCGACCTCGGCTGGTGTCGTGACGAGTGTGCCGGTCGAGGCCAAGTGGGTCGACCAGGGCTGGCGCTCCGACCCCGCGACAACGAAGCGGCCTGACCGGCGTTGCCGCTGGTCAGGCCTCTTCGCACTGTCTCAACACAGTGCGCGCCCGAAGGGATTCGAACCCCTAACCTTCTGATCCGTAGTCAGATGCTCTATCCGTTGAGCTACGGGCGCCTGTCGCGCACCCGGCGCAACGTTTGCGAAGGCTACCGGAGCGCCGAGCCGTGCGGGAAATCGGATGAGGAGCCGTTCGGGGACGAGCGTGCTCACCCGGGTTGGTGGGCCGGCCGACAAGCAGCGGCACCACCCGCGGGCACCAGCGCGCGCGAGGTGGCCCGGCGCCATCCGGCATTGCCTGTTGGCCGGCCGAGCGTCCGGCGCTCTCGAGACCAGATGACAGCCAACCACGAGCGCCTGACCTCCACTTCCGGCGCTCCTGCAAGAGTTTTCGGCTCTCGACCGGCGCTGTGAGCCGGCTCATAGTGGCGGAAGCGCTTACGCTCCGCTACCGGCGAGTAGCCGCCCCTACGGTGAAGCGCAAGCTCCCAGCGGCGGGCGCCCGACCACCGCTACAGCGGTCCCGGAGTCCGCGCTCGTGGGGTGGCCACCACCATCCGGAACGGCGGAAGAACTGCTATGACCACCATCGCCCAGGGGACCCAGAACGAGCCAGC
>JBOFLF010000052.1:0-7854 GCA_051657715.1 Angustibacter sp.
TCTGCAGCAGTGAGCGCATCAGGTCCGGAGACGCCTCGGCAAGGGCGTCGCCAAGCAGGCCGGCAGGGTCGACAATGTGAGGTGCGGTCATCGTGATGATCCCATTCGAGAGTGCTGTGGAAGGTTCACTCGAAGGATCACGCGGTGACCGCGTTCACGTCCACGACCACCTCGCCGACGATCCAGCGACCGCGCCACACCACTATCAGGGACTCAACTTCCGGGAGCGGCCCTTCATCGAGGCCTCCGGAACGACGTCACGGTCAGCCGCCCGAACGGCGCGACGGTTGCCGCTCCTCCGGGAGCGGCCCTTCATCGAGGTCAGCGGCGGACCGACGGCTGCCGACTTTGCTGGGCCGGGTCGCCGCGGGCCGTTACACCACACCGGCGCGCAATCTACTTCTGCGATGGTAGTCACTCAGCTAGTCACTCACCCGGCGAGCTGGCCGACTGATCGGACCGCTGCAACGCGCTGACCTGCAACAAAGTGGTCGGGGTGACAGGATTTGAACCTGCGGCCTCTTCGTCCCGAACGAAGCGCGCTACCAAGCTGCGCCACACCCCGTGGCAGACCTGTGAGGAACTCAGCAAGCCCAGCGACCCGGTCATCGTAGCCGAGGAGCTCACCATCCGAAGCCAGGGTCTGCCGCACGCCGGGAGGTAGCGGCTGTCTCAGGCTGGAGTCAAGGTGAGCAAGCTGGCCTCAGGGCGGCAGCAGAAGCGGACCGGCGTGTAGGGCGACGTGCCCAACCCGGCGCTGACGTGCAACCAGGTGGCACCGTCTGGTGGCGGCGCGGACGGCGAGGCGCTGCCCGCACCCGGCCACCACCGGCTGACTCCGCGGGCCCGGCTGCGGTGGAGGTCGCAGTTGGTGACCAGGGCGCCATACCCCGGAAGGCGCAGCTGGCCCCCATGGGTGTGCCCCGCCAGCAGCACCTGGACGCCGTCGGCTGCCATCGCGTCCAGCACTCTGGTGTACGGCGCGTGTGTGACACCGACCTTGACGGTCGCTGCTCGGGCGTCGTACGGGGCATGGTGGTGATCGGCGGGAAAGCGGTCACGTCCGAGATGCGGATCGTCTACTCCGACGAACGACACCCGCGCACCGGCCACCTCCAGGCGGTCTCGTCGGTTCGTGAGATCTCGCCATCCGCCGGCGGTCAACCCGTCGACGAGGTCGTCGGTAGGCAGAGCAGGCCCGGTGATCCGCCGCTGCCCACCGTGACGCGACAGGTAGCGAGCCGGGTTCTTCAGCCGCGGCGCGTAGTAGTCGTTGGACCCGAGCACGAAGACACCTGGAAGCTCCAGCAGCGGCCCCAGCGCGTCAAGGACCGCGGGCACTGCGGCCGGGTGCGCCAGGTTGTCGCCGGTGTTCACCACCAGGTCCGGCCTTAGCGCTGCCAGGCCGCGCACCCAGGTCCGCTCACGACGCTGCCAGGTTGTCAGGTGCAGGTCTGACAGGTGCAGCACCCGCACCGGTCGCGAGCCCCGGGGCAGGACCGGTAGCTCGAACCGCCGCAGGACGTAGGCGCGGCTTTCCACGACGCACCCGGCGACGAACGACGCGCCGAGCACGCCGAGCCACGCCGCGGTACGAACCACAGCCGAAGGAACCTGGACGGCGATCATTCCGGCCATCCTGTCATCGCCCACCGCAGGGCTTGGCAGACACCGCGACCCGGCCTGGCAGGCCCGCGCCCGGCCCGTGCGGAACGACGACTGCCAAACTCGAACTCATGACGACGCTGAAGTCCACTTTTCAGACCGATCTGCAGGACGCCATCCGCAACCGTGACGAGATCCGCATGGCCACCCTGCGGATGGCTCTAGCCGCGATAGCCACCGCCGAGGTTGCCGGAGACACGGCTCGCGACCTGTCCGACGACGAGGTGCGGTCGGTCTTGCGCCGCGAGGCCAAGAAACGTCGGGAAGCAGCCACCGCGTTCGCGGACGCCGGCCGCGCCGACCGCGCCGACCGCGAGCGCGCCGAACACGCTGTCCTGGAGGCATACCTGCCACGACAGCTGGACGACGACGAGCTGGCCGAGCTGGTCCGATCGGTAATCCAGGTCACCGAGGCGACCGGCCCGAAGATGGGCGAGGTCATGCGCGCCGCCCAGGCCATGGTCGGCGAACGAGCCGAGGGCGGGCGGGTCGCCGCTGAGGTTCGGCGCCAGCTCGGCAGCTGACCAGACGCGCACGGCGCAACCATGCGTGGCTGAGTGGGTGATCGACTTCTGCGCCCGCAGGGGGCTGCGCTTAACGGCTTCGAGGTTGCGGCCGCGGATTGCGCGACGTGCTCGGCCTCGGGCGGCCGGGGAGCTGAACGGCAGCGCCAATGGACGGGACGAGAGTCACCGCAGCCCCGGCGGCGACCTGTGCGCCCGCCGCCGGAGACTGCTGCACAACGTGGCCGACCGGCACGTTCGAGGCGACTGGGATACCCAGCTGCACAGCGAACCCAGCGCTGCCGAGCAGCGCTTGAGCATCCTGCATGGACATGCCAGTAACGTCCGGCACCCGCGGTCGGTCACCGAAGACGGTTTTGTCGTCCGCCTGGCCGAACCGCTTGACGGGCATGCCCTGAGACGCGGCACTCATGAACGACGCCCACAGCGGGCCAGCAAGCGTGGCCCCGTACATCTGGCTCCCGTAGTAGCCCCGGCCGGTGTCGATCCCCTTCAACGGCTTGCTGATGTTCGGGTGTCCGAACCAGACCGCGGTGGACAGCTGCGGGGTGTACCCGATGAACCACGTGTTGACCGATTCGTTGGTCGTGCCGGTCTTGCCGGCGGCTGGTCGGCCGAACTTTTGGACACGCGCGGCGGTCCCGCTGCGCAGCACGCCCTCCAACGCTCGGGTGACGCCACGGGCGACCTTCTGGTCCATGGCCTGCTTGCACCCGGCGTCCGGAACCTTGACCGCCTTGCCGTCCACCGTCTTCACGGCCGTGATGGCCACCGGCCGGCAGAACACACCGTCGGCCGCGAAGGCTGCGTAGGCACCCGCCAGGGTCAACGGTGCGGTCTCCTCCGAGCCGAGCAGCATGGCTGGACGCGGTCGGATCTGGTCGGATGCCTCGCCCCCGTTGTCGGTGGTCTCCGGCTCCGCTTTGTGGATACCGAGCCGCTCCGCCATCGCCTTGACGTTGCAGACACCGACATCGGCACCCAACCGAACGAACGCCGTGTTGATCGAGTCGGCCGTCGCCTTCGCGATCGACACGGTGCCGACCGCCGTCTTGCCTTCAGAGTTGAACGGCGCGAAGTCGTCGGCGAGGTTGCCGGCCGGCCAACATGCCGAGCTGTTGAACTCGTTACGGGAGAAGGTGCTTCCGCCGGCCGGCGCGCTGATGGTCGCGTTCAAGGATTTGCCCTGTTCCAACGCGGCCGCGAGGGTGAACGCCTTGAACGTCGACCCGGGTTGAAACCCGCTTCCCCCGCCGAACGCGTTGTCGACGTTGTAGTTGACGACCGTCTGGCCCTTCTTCGTCTTACGCCCGTACGGATTGGACTGGGCCATCGCCAGGATCTTCCCGGTGCCGGGTTCCACCACGGAGATCGCCGCCGCGACGTTGCTGCGGTTGCGGGCGGCGACCTTCATCTCGACGGCCTTCTGCGCCTTGCGCTGCACCGCGGGATTGAGTGTCGTCTGGATGGTCAGGCCACCGCGGAACACCAGTTGCCGACGTTCTTGCGGCGTTTCCCCGAACGCCTTGTCCTTCAAGACCAGCTGGTACACGTAGTTGCAGAAGAACGCGTACCCGGAGGTGTCGCACCCGTTGCCGCTGGGCTTCACCTTCAGCCCGAGCTTGGCCTTCACCGCCTTGTCGTACTCCGCTTTGGTGATCGCCTTGGTGACCAACATCCGGCTGAGGACGACGTTGCGCCGGGTGAGCGCCGCCCGCGGGTTGTTGCGTGGATCGGTCCGGCCAGGCTCCTGCACGACTCCCGCCAACGTCGCCGCTTGCGCCAGCGTCAGCTTGGCCGCGGGCACCGAGAAGTAGCGCTGGGCTGCCGTCTCGATGCCGTACTGCCCATCGCCGTAGTAGGCGATGTTGAGGTAGTTCTCGAGAATCTTGTCCTTGCTGATCTTCTGCTCCAGGGCGACGGCGTACTTCATCTCCTGGAGCTTGCGGGCGATGGTCTGCTCGGTCGCTGCCCGAGCCGCGTCCTTGTCATCGACGTAATTGGCGTTCTCCAGCAGCGTCAGCTTCACGTACTGCTGGGTCAGGGTGGATGCACCTTGCGTGGAACTGCCAGAAGCGTTGTTCACCGCCGCTCGCAGCACGCCCTTGGCGTCCACACCACCGTGCTCGTAGAACCGGGCGTCCTCGATGGCGATCTGCGCCTTCCGCATGATCGGCGCGATCCGCTTCAGCGGCACCACGGTGCGGTTCTGTCGGTAAAACACCGCGATCGTCGAGCCGTCCGCGGCCAGGATCCGGGACCGCTGCGCAAGCGGCGTCTGCTCCAGCTCAGCTGGGAGCGCCTCAAAGAAGTCGACCCCGGTGCGGGCCGAGGCACCTACCGCGCCGACCGCCGGCATCACCAGACCAGCCGCGAGCAATCCAGCGATGACCGACGTCCCGACGAGGGCCGCCAATGACATGACGATCCCCGAGGAACCGCTCCCCCGATCGTCCGTACGGACCGACATGCTGAACCTCACCTCACGCGCCAGCGCGCCCAGCGGGTCGCCTGGTCACCATCCCGGTCTCACAAATCCCGATGGCCGATGTGCGGTGCCGTGTGCCCGGTGCATGGACCCCGATGCCGCACGACGCCAGGGTAGCCCGGGCGGGCGCGCATACCCCAGCACGCCGCCCACCCCACGTCGTGGCTGTCGTGACTAGTCATCAGCTGTACCCGAATGACCAGAACGGGTCATGGCCGGTGCTCTCCCGGCTCCGTACGGTAATTGCAGGGTTAAGGGGGACAAGCCCCCGCCAGGACACACCAGCCGGCGGCGATCACGCGGCCTACGGCACAAGTCACGGGGAGATTTTCGTATGAGCTCGACCACCACGTCGGAATGGAACCGGGACTGGGCGGCGCACGGGTCCTGCATCACCTCCAACCCAGACGACTTGTTCGTCCAGGGCGCGGAGCAGAATCGCGCGAAGGCCGTCTGCCTCGGGTGCCCGGTGCGCACCGAGTGCCTCGCTGACGCCCTCGACAACCGCACCGAGTTCGGCGTCTGGGGCGGGATGACCGAGCGGGAACGTCGTGCCCTGCTCAAGCGCAGGCCGAACGTGAAATCCTGGTGGCGCCTGCTGGAGACGGCCCGCGCCGAGCACTCCAGGACCATCGACGACGACGCCCAGGTCGCGGTCTAGCCGTCCCCTCCGGGCCGACTCGATTGGCTCGATGTCCTCAGCTGCCCACCAGCACGTTCCCTGGTCGACCCCCGCGCACTGACCTCGGCTACCCCGCCCGCATCGGGGCGGTCGCGGGCGGCATGCTGGTCAACCAGCGCGTGAGCTCCTCCCCCGGCATCGGTCGGGCCAGGTGATGACCCTGCCCGATGTCACAACCCAGGTCGGCGAGCACCGCGGCGCTGCCCGATGTCTCGACCCCCTCCGCCACGACCCGCAGCCCCAGCGTGTGCGCGAGCGCCACGGTGTGCTCGACGATCGCGGCGGCTCGGACGTCGATCTCCAGGTCTACGTTGAGGGTGCGGTCCAGCTTCAGCTCGTCAGCTGGCAGGTCACGCAGGTACGACAACGAGGAATAGCCCGTGCCGTAGTCGTCGATCGAGACCCCGATCCCGTTGTCGCGCAACTCCTCCAGCACCCGTCGCCCCTCGACCGGGTCGGTCAGCAGGGTCTGCTCGGTGAGCTCGACGGTGAGTGCCTGCGGAGGTAGCCCGTGGCTGCGCAACGCGTCGACGATCTTCACCGGCAGGCTCTGGTCGGTGACGTCGGACGCGGTCAGGTTGATCGACACCGGCAGCTGCCGGCCGGCATCCCACCAGGTGGACGCTGCCCGCAGGGCCAGGTCGAGCACCACCTCGGCCAGGCTGCGTTGCAGGCCAGCCTGCTCCACGTGCGGCAGGAAGGCCGCCGGAGTCAACAGTCCGCGACTCGGGTGCTGCCACCTCACCAGTGCTTCGACGCCGGTCACCGCTCCGGTGCTCAGCTGCAGCTGAGGCTGCAGGTACACCACCAGCTGGTCGCCGGCCAAGGCTTCGCGCAGCTCCTCGATGGTCCGCAGCCGCTCGCCGATCGGGCTGCGCGGGTCCGGCGCGTAGCGCACCACCCCCCCGGTGCCGGATGCCTTGGCCTGGTACATCGCCACGTCCGCGCACCGCAACAGCTCCGACCGGGTGGCAGCGGGCGCAGGGGCGGTCGCCACCCCGATGCTGCCGCCGATGTGGAACCGGACGGTCTCCACCACGAAGGGGGCGGTCATCGCCTCCTGTACGTCCCAGGCCAGGCTGACCGCCTGCGCACTGTCGGCTTGCGGCAGCAGGACCGCGAACTCGTCGCCGCCGAGACGGGCCAACAGCCCGTGCGGTTCCACGATCTGCCGGAGCCGTTGGGCCACCTGGACCAGCAAGTCATCGCCAGCGTGGTGGCCCAACGCGTCGTTCACCTCCTTGAAGCCGTCCAGATCGAGCAGCAGCAAGGCGCACCGGCTCGGACCGGTCGGCCCGTCCAGCAGCTCCTCGCAGCGCCGGTACAGGCCACGGCGGTTGGCGACACCGGTCAGCTCGTCGGTACGGGCTTGCCGCCGAGCTTCCGGTAGGTCGCGGATCTCCTGGAAGGTCAAAGCTGCCCGGACCGTCGCAGCCAGCGCGCACCCGATCGCGCACCCCTCCGCGACCGGGCCGATCTCCATCCGCCAGCTCGCCGCCAGCAGTCCCAGACTCATCACGTTGAAGACGATCGGCAGCGTCAGCACCCGCCAGCCGACGCGCTGGTCCAGGTCCTCCGCCCGTACCGCCGGCTCTCCCCGTTGCAGCTGGGCGCTCAACGCGAACGCGCAGACGAACAGCAGCCACAGCACGTTGACCGGCTCACCCTGGGCGTAGCCTCCGTTCGAATTCAACGGCAGCAACCAGATATCGGTAGCCGTCAACAGCATGACCCCGGCGGCCAACGCCACCAACGAACGATCGGGCCGCACCCGCGTCGCCACGCTCACCCCGACCAGCAACGTCAGCAGGATGAGGTCCAACGCCAGGTAGCCAAGGTTGGTCACGACCGTCGCCAACGGCCCCGTCAGGCTGCGCCACAACGCCTCGGGGGCGATCGATAGTCCTAGCGCCGCGACACCGAGCGCCGCCACGAGCCCGTCCAGCCACATGCTGGGCTGCACCTGAGCGACCCTGGCGCGCACCTGCAGGCCGATCCCGAGGGCAGCCAACGCGTAGAAGACCCACCACGCGGCGTCCGACGCGGACGGGTACGGCACCGGATCGAGATCAGCCACCACCAGGGTGCTGTAGGCGTTCGCGGCTGCCGCGACGAGCAATCCGACGGCGATCAGCTGCCAGCCGGTGCGAGCCCGGCCCTTCGCCGGCGTCGTCCAACACAAAACGGCGGCGACGACATGACCCATGTTGAACAGCCACAGATCACGCAGCAGGTCCTGCTCAGCGGGCACATCTGCGGAACCCGGGGCATCCAGGCGCGCGGCAAAGGCCAGCACCGCGCCGACCAGGACAACCCACAGCAGGGAAGCCCAGCGGTGGATGTTGCCCCGATGCATCACCAGATCCATCGGCACCTCAATGACAGAGGTCGAGTTTGATCACCCACAGTACCTCTGGCATCACATTGAGTGGGCCGCGTCGGTGGCGGTGACTCGGTTCAGTCGAGAGCAGGCGTCTGAGGTCCAGCCGGCGACG
>JBOFLF010000053.1:0-10486 GCA_051657715.1 Angustibacter sp.
CGGCCGCCGCGGTGCTGCTGGGCGCCGGGGCCAAAGGAAAGCGGTACGCCTTGCCGAACGCGCGGATCCTGATCCACCAGCCGGCAATGGCCGGCGGTGACTACGGGCAGGTCAGCGACCTGGAGATCCAGGCCAACGAAGTGCTGCGGATGCGCACCTGGTTAGAGGAGACGTGGGCGCTGCACACCGGTCGCACCGCTGACCAGGTCCGCAGCGATATTGAGCGGGACAAGATCCTCACCGCCGAGGAGGCGAAGAACTACGGCTTGGTCGACGAGGTGCTCGCGAGCCGCAAGGCCTCGGCTCAGGACTGACTCGTGAGCCCGTCATCGTTGAGGTGCTGCCCAGATTCCATGGCGAGACGCGGGGAACAACCAAGATCAGCGGATGCCTGACCCGGGGTGCGGGTGTCCGCTGATGGCGGACAGGGCTGACGTGGTCGCGACACCACGATTCAATGGACGCCGGGTGTCGTGGCGGCGGGGTACCGTCGTCGGGCGGCACGAGCCGCGACGGCGTATCGAGGGAGGACCTCCAGGTGGCGCGCATCGGTGAGGGTGGCGACCTGCTCAAGTGCTCCTTCTGCGGCAAGAGCCAGAAGCAGGTCAAGAAGCTGATCGCTGGTCCCGGGGTCTATATCTGCGACGAGTGCATCGACCTGTGCAACGAGATCATCGAGGAGGAGCTCGCGGACGCCAGCGAGTTCGGTCTCGACGAACTGCCCAAGCCGCGGGAGATCTTCGAGTTTCTCGAGCAGTACGTGATCGGGCAGGAGCCCGCGAAGAAGGCGCTCGCGGTCGCGGTGTACAACCATTACAAGCGGATCCAGGCTGGTGAGCCGCGCAAGGGTGACGAGCAGGTCGACCTCGCCAAGTCCAACATTCTGCTGATCGGGCCGACCGGCTGCGGCAAGACGTACCTGGCGCAAACCCTCGCAAGGATGCTCAACGTTCCGTTCGCGATCGCCGACGCCACCGCGCTCACCGAGGCCGGGTACGTCGGCGAGGACGTCGAGAACATCCTGCTGAAGCTCATCCAGGCGGCGGACTACGACGTCAAGAAGGCCGAGACCGGGATCATCTACATCGACGAAGTCGACAAAATCGCCCGCAAGTCGGAGAACCCGTCGATCACCCGGGACGTGTCCGGCGAGGGCGTGCAGCAGGCGCTGCTGAAGATCTTGGAGGGAACGACCGCTTCGGTGCCTCCGCAGGGCGGTCGCAAGCACCCGCACCAGGAGTTCATCCAGATCGACACCACCAACGTGCTGTTCATCGTCGGCGGCGCGTTCGCCGGACTGGACAAGATCATCGAGCAACGGGCCGGCCGCAAGGGCCTGGGGTTCGGCGCCCAGCTGCATTCGGCCAGCGATCCGGTGGGCGATAGTTACGCCGATGTCATGCCCGAGGATCTGCTGAAGTTCGGCCTGATTCCCGAGTTCATCGGCCGACTGCCGGTGATCACCACGGTGACCAACCTGGACCGGGACGCGCTGGTGCGGATCCTCACCACCCCGCGCAACGCGCTGTCCAAGCAGTACCAGCGGATGTTCGAGATCGACGGCGTCGAGCTGGAGTTCACTGACGACGCGCTGGAGGCGGTCGCCGACCAGGCCATCATGCGTGGCACCGGAGCCCGGGGGCTGCGAGCCATCATGGAGGAGGTGCTGCTGCCGGTGATGTTCGACGTCCCCAGTGATGACGGCATCGCCCGTGTGGTGGTGACCCGCGAGGTGGTGCTGGACAACGTGAACCCGACGATCGTCCGTCGTGACCCGGTGCCCGCCCGCAAACGTCCCCCGCGTGAGAAGTCCGCCTGAGGCCAGGTGACGGTGGTCGGCACTATGGAGGGGACCGCCACGGGCACAGGGGAGCAGTGGACCAACTGACACCCGGCGACCGGCCGGTGCCTGACCTGACGCACGCGCGGCTGAGTCGTCGGGCGTTCGGCTGGCGGGTGCTCGTTCTGGCGCTCGGCGTCGCGGCTGTCACCCGGGGCACGCTCAGCGGGCGGGACGAGGACTGGCCGTTCGGGCCGATGGGCCAGTACGCCTTCTACGTGCCACCTGATTCCGAGATCAGCTCGCCAGGGGTGGAGGCTGACACCATCGCCGGCCAGACGGTCCGGGTGCCGCTCACCGCGGATGGCGTGGGGATCCGCCGTGCTGAGATCGAGGCGCAGGTGCCGCGGATCATCGCGGATCCGTCGCGGCTGCAGGCAGTAGCTGTCCAGGCAGCGGTCCGGCATCCGCGATGGCCGCGGTATCGGGCGCTGCGCTTGGTGGACGACGTCACCGTGCTCCGGGGTGGCCGGGTGGTCGATCGGGTGACCCGGGTTCTCGCCGAGTGGCGGGTGGTAGACCCGGCGGCGCCGCGCATGCTGGGTTCCGCTGCCGCGACGTCGGGCTGGTCGCGGCAGCGTTCGGTCCAGCAGTCGGCGCTCGGCGTCCCGCACCTGACCCAGGCGTCGCCGTGACCACGGACGTTGGCCCCAGGCCAGGCTCGTCCCGCCTGTCGTCCCGGCTGCGCACCTGGCTCGCGCCGGCGGTGCCGCTGCGGCGGATCCGCGTCCTGCGGGTGGTGGTCTACCTGTTCGTGATCGTCGACGTCGTCTTGATCAGCAGAGTGGGCTTCAGCCACGGCGACACCCCGGGCGAGCTGTACCGGCCCTTGATCCTGCGCAGCGCGCTGAACCTGCCCGCGCCCAATCCGGTTTACGTCCGGGTGCTCGCCGTGGTCATCGTCTGCAGCGCACTGGTGGCGGCATGCGGACGACTGCCACGGCTGGCCGGTTGGGTCTGTTTCCTTGGCATGCTGGACTGGCTGAGCAACGTGTTCTCGTACGGCAAGGTCGATCACGACCATCTCGCGCTGGTCGTGGCTCTCGCGGTGCTGCCCACGGTCAAGACGCCCACGGTCGGGACGTCCACGGCAGCTGCGGCGCAGGCGACCGATCCTCGCCGGGACGACGTCGCCAGCGAAGCGGCTGGATGGGCGCTGCGCTGCATTCAGCTGGCAGTGGTCGCGACGTATCTGCTCTCCGTGGTCGCCAAGGTGCGGTTCGGTGGCTGGGGGTGGCCAACCGGTGCCATCTTCACCTGGGCCTTCATCCGGCGTGGGACGGCGCTCGCTGACCTCATGCTGCAGGTGCCGTGGCTGGTTGCTGCTTCGCAGTGGGCGCTGGTGGTGCTGGAGACGGCGTCGCCAGCTTTGCTGTTCCTACGAGGTCGACCTCTGCGCTTGCTGATCGTCGCCTTCGCCGGCTTCCACCTGGCGACCTGGGTTTTGATCGGGATCCACTTCCTGCCGCTCGCGGTTTGCCTGCTGGCTTTCCTGCCGGTGGAACGACTGGTCCGACGTCGCTACGGCTCCAGCTCCGGAGAAGGCCGAGAAGGTGTGATCGCCGACATCAGGGGAGCGGAGTAGCCAGCCGGGTCGCTTGGTGCTGGTGGGACCAGTTGAGCACCTCGGCGGCGACCATCGGCCGGGCGAACCAGAAGCCCTGCAGGTCGTCGCACTCCAGTTCGTGCAACTGGGCCGCGGTCGCCGCGTTCTCGACGCCTTCGGCGACGATCGATAGGCCGAGTCGGTGACCGAGCTCGATGATCGACGTCACCACGGCGGTGTCGTCCGGTGAGCCGGCCAACGCGCTGATGAACTGACGGTCGATCTTCAGCTGGTGCACGGGTAGGCCACGCAGCAGGCTGAGGCTGGTGAACCCGGCCCCGAAGTCGTCAACCGAGACCTGGACGCCGCGCTCCCGCAACGCCTGTACGACACCGCGGGCGACGTGCGGGTTGTCGGTGACCGCGCTCTCCGTGATCTCCAGCACCAGCAGGTGAGCTGGCCACCGGTGCCGAGCCAACACCTCCTCGACGATGCCCAGGAGCCCGAACTCCAGGGAGGTGGGGGAGATGTTCACCGCGATCGTGCCCTCCAGCCCCTCCTGCCGCCACCGGGCAGCGTCCCGCACCGCGGTGAGCAGCACCCATCGAGTCAAGGCGTGGATCAAGCTGGTGCGCTCGGCGATCGGGATGAACTCCGCCGGGAGCAACAGGCCCCGCTCCGGGTGCTGCCAGCGCAGTAGCGCCTCGAAACCCATGAGCTGGTGGTCACTGGCCCGCAGCACGGGTTGGTATCGCACGTGCAGCTGGTCGTCGGCCATCGCGTCCCGCAGGTGGGCGAGGGTTTCCAGCCGGTCGGTCGAGTGCTCGTCGAACGCCGGGTCGTACGCCGCGACGCCGGCCCGGCTGCGCTTCGCTTGATACATCGCGACATCCGCGTGCTGCAGCAGGTCGCTCAGCGTGCGACCGTCCTGGGGAGCCACCGTGACGCCGATGCTGGCGCGGATGTCGAGCGACACGCCCCGGGCGCTGAACGTGCCGAGCGACAGCGCACCCAGGATGCGCTTGGCGCGCACGCACGCCCCCGCCGCGTTGATCGGGCCTCGGATCAGGATGGCGAACTCGTCCCCGCCCAGCCGGGTCACCAGGGCATCCGAGCCCGCTGCCGCCATCAGCTGGTGAGATACCTCGACGAGGACCTCGTCACCGGCTGCGTGCCCGAGGGTGTCGTTGACGTCCTTGAACCCGTCGAGGTCGACGAGCAGGAGCGCGGGACCGTGGTCGCCGTTGCCGTCCACCCGGCCCAACTCGTCGAGCACCCGGTCGGCCTGCTCGGCGAGCAGCATCCGGTTCCCGAGCTGCGTGAGCGGGTCTCGGCGAGCGACCCGCTCGCGTTCCCGATCTCGAGTCACCAGAAGCATCGCCAGTGCTAACGCCGAGATGACGGCGATCACCGCACAGCCGATCGCCATCATCATGGACGCACTCATCGGTGCCCTCCTCATAGCCGACGTGTCCCTGCTGTGCTGTCGGCTGTGGCCAGCCTGCCCTTGAGGGACGTGCCAGCGCCTGGGGCGTTGGTCAGGCGGGCACCGGCTCCAGGTCGACCTCGTGGACCGTGATGGCGTCGCTGCCGCCGACCAGCTCCAGGGACTGGATCCGGCCGGCGGCACGTAGGTCCGCGACGGCTGCCCGTAGGTGTGGCAGGTCGGATTCTGGAGCTGCGATGGTGACTCGTCGTGCCACGGTGCGCTGGGAAACCTGAGCATTTGACTTGGCCCCGCGGATGCCAGCGAGCGCGGTCGCGACGTTGTCCAGCAGTCCCGCGTCGCCGGTGTCCGGTAGCTCGCCCGGGGTCGGCCACGCGGCCTGGTGTACTGAGCCGTCCTGCCACCATGACCACGCCTCCTCGGTGACGAACGGCATGATCGGGGCCAGCAACCGCAGCTGCACCGACAGCGCGAGGGCCAGCGCCGTCCGCGCCGAGCCGGAGCCGTGTCCGTCACCGTCGGCTGAGTCCGACCGGTCGCCGGCGTAGGCACGCTCCTTGACCAGCTCGACGTAGTCGTCGCAGAAGGCCCAGAAGAACCGCTCGGTTGCTTCCAGGGCACGGGTGTAGTCATAGGCGTCGAACGCCTCGCCAGCGTTCGCCACGGTGCGCCGCAACCCGGCCAGCATCGCGAGGTCCACCGGCTCGGTGATCCGGTCGGCGAGCTGACTGGCCACAAGCCCCTGGGGGGATCCGCCCAGGAGCGTCGCGTCGGCACCGGCGCCGAGGACGAACTTGCTCGCGTTGAGCACCTTGATCGCCAGCCGTCGGCCGACCTTCATCTGGCTCTCGTCGAACGGCGAGTCCATGCCGGGCCGGGCCATCGCGGCCCGCCAGCGCACCGCGTCGGTGCCGAACCGATCCAGGATCTCGGTGGGCACCACCGCGTTGCCCTTGGACTTGCTCATCTTCTTGCGGTCCGGGTCGACCACGAAGCCGCTGATCATCGAGCGGGCCCAGGGCAGCGAGCCGTTCTCGTAGTGCGCGCGCACTACCCGGGAGAACAACCAGGTGCGGATGATCTCGTGTGCTTGGGTGTTGAGGTCCATCGGGAAGGTGCGGGCGAACAGGTCCGGGTCGCGTTCCCAGCCGCAGGCGATGTGCGGGGTGAGCGACGACGTCGCCCAGGTGTCCATCACGTCCGGGTCCCCGACGAAGCCACCGGGTGCTCCCCGTTGGTCAGTGGTGTAGCCGGGTGGCAGATCGGCCGACGGGTCGACCGGCAGGCTGGCCTCGTCGGCCAGGATCGGGGTGTCGTAGCGGGTCTGGCCGTCGTGGTCCACGGGGTACCACACCGGGAACGGCACGCCGAAGAAGCGCTGCCGACTGATCAGCCAGTCGCCGTTCAACCCGCCCACCCAGTTCTGGTACCGGTGCGCCATGTACTCCGGCACCCACCTCAGCTGCCCCCCACGCTGTTCGAAGAGGCTCTTCAGCTGCGGGTCCCGGCCGCCGTTGCGGATGTACCACTGCCGGCTGGTGACGATCTCCAGCGGCTTGTCGCCCTTCTCGAAGAAGTTCGCCATCCGGGTGGTGGGGGTGGGCTCGCCGCGCAGGTCGCCGGACGCGCGCAGTGCGGCCACCATCGCTTCGCGAGCGGAGAACGTGGTGCGACCGGCCAGCTCCTGCGCGTAGCACGCGTGCCCTCCCGGCGCGGTCAGCCACGGCGGCACGTCCCGCAGCAGCCGGCCGTCCCGACCGACGATGGCCCGGGTCGGCAGCTGCAGCTCCCGCCACCACTGCACGTCCGTGAGATCGCCGAAGGTGCAACACATGGCGACCCCGGCGCCCTTGTCCATCTCTGCTGCCGGGTGGGCGAGCACCGGCACCTCGACGTCGAACAGCGGGGTGCGCACGGTCGTCCCGAACAGGGCTTGGTACCGCTCGTCATCCGGGTGCGCGATCAGCGCGACACAGGCCGGCAGCAGCTCGGGCCGGGTGGTCTCGATGAGGACGGGTTCCCCGCTGCCGGCGCCGAATGCGGGGGCGTTCGCGGGAGACGCGGGGTCGTGTGCGGAACCGTTGCGGTGGAACGCGATCCGGTGGTAGTGGCCGGGGTACTCCCGGGCCTCCAGCTCGGCCTGTGCGACCGCGGTCTGGTACGTCACGTCCCACAGGCTGGGCGCCTCGGCTTGGTACGCCTCGCCGCGGGCCAGGTTCCGCAGGAATGCGCGCTGGCTGGCCGTTCGTGCCACCTCGCCGATGGTCTCGTACTGGGTGCTCCAGTCGATGGACAATCCGAGGTGGCGCAGCACCGCCTCGAACGCCTGCTCGTCCTGTCGCGTCAGCCGGGCGCACAGCTCGATGAAGGTGGGTCGGCTGACCGGCACCTGGCGCTTGGCGTCCGGCTTCTCGGGCGGCTGGAAGTGCGGGTCGTACGGCAGCGACGGGTCGCAGCGCACTCCGAAGTAGTGCTGCACCCGGCGCTCGGTGGGCAGGCCGTTGTCGTCCCAGCCGATCGGGTAGAAGACCTGCTTGCCGGTCATCCGCTGGTAGCGGGCGATCAGGTCGGTGTGGGTGTAGGAGAACACGTGCCCGACGTGCAGGCTGCCGGAGACGGTCGGCGGCGGGGTGTCGATGGAGAACACCTGCTCGCGGGGGACGGTGCGGTCGAAGTCGTACGTGCCCTGCTCCCGCCAGGTCGTCGTCCACTTCTCCTCGAGGCCGTCGAGGGTGGGCTTGGCAGGGACGTTTGGGCTGCTGGGCATGCCCGAATTCTGGCAGACCGCGGGACCGCTCCTCGGCACGGTTTCGCGGTGCGGCGATCCGGGCCATGGCTGGGCGTCCGTTGTCAGCCGACTTCGCGAAGGCAATGCGATACCGGGTTGTTGCCATCGATCGGGGTTTGTCGCGATCGATTCACTGAACCGGGTCACTCACAACCGCCACTTGAAGTAGTCGCTCACCTACTCTTTGTTACAGACATGCGGAGGTTCAGCTCCTGCAGGCCACCCCAAGAAAACTGGGTAGAGAAGGGTACGTCTCGATGCGCGGTGCTCGTGACCTGTGGATGCAGGCGATCGTTCCGTTCCGCCGTTCGTTCCGGCGGCTTGGCTCTCGGCGGGCCGTGGCGTTCGCGACACTTACCGGTCTGCTCGCTCCGCTGGCGTTGCTGTCACCGACGCCAGCTTCCGCCTACCAGACGCCGACCACCGCCTGGGGCGGCTTGGGTGCAACCGCGATCGGCACCGCGCCGTCAGCCCTGGCCATGACCGTGACCACCTCCGGCGCGACCTCGGTGCTCAGCCGGAACTTCATCCCGGGCACCTCGTACGCGGCCACTGCGGCGATGTTCAGCCCCAGCGTCCTGCCGGCGAACCCGACCACCCAGCTGCTGGTCGGAGCGGAAGGCTGCGCGGCCTCCGGGACCTGTGCTGGCCGGGGCACCGCGACGTTGACGTTCTCCCGGCCGGTGCGCAACCCCGTGCTGCACATCGCTGGCATCGGGGGTGCCATGTCCCAGACCGTCGGCGGCGTGGTGACCAACTCCTCGGCGATCCGCACCAGGGCCACCCTCACCGGGTCCGTCCCGGCTGGCGCGACCTTCGGCGCGGTCTCGGCTGGCGGGACAAACTTCGCTGGCACCACCACCACGTACACCACGAGCAACGGGAGCAGCTCACCGAACTGCGGCACCGCGACCGCTGGGGGCATCACGTTCGCTGCCACGGCCGGCTGCGGCAGCATCCCGGTGGTCGGCACGGTCACCGAGCTCACCTTGAGCCTCGACCTCCTCGCACAGGTGATCATCGGCGCCGGTTTCGCCGGGGGGGCCGGCACCGGCGACGGGTGGTCCCTCACGTTCAGCGCGGACGAGGACTACGGGGACGCTCCGGCTGGGTTCGAGGCGGGCGCGCCGGCCGCGCACGGCATCGGCGACCTGGCGCTCGGGTCGAGCGTCGACCGGGAGAACGCCACCACACCGAACGGCGGCACCACCACAGGTGGGTTGTCGGTAGCCGCCGGGTCGAACGCCAACAGCCCAGCCGGGGACGGCTCCGACGACAACGGGGTGGCGTCTTTCCCGCCGTTGACCACCAATCTGATCGGCGGCACCTACACGGTCCCGGTAACGCTCAGCGGAGCCAGTGCGGCTGGGCGGGTGTGCGGATGGATCGACTTTGACCGAGGCGGGTCCTGGGCAACCGGAGAACGAGCCTGCGCCGATTTCGCTGCCGGAGCCACTTCGGTGGACCTCACCTGGAACGTCACCGGCGGCACCGCCGGGCGCACCTATGCCCGGATCCGGGCCAGCTACAACACGACCCAGGCCCAAAGCCCGACCGGGCTGGCCGATTCCGGCGAGGTCGAGGACTACACGCTGGAGATGAAGCCGGTCGTCAGGGTGGTCAAGCAGGTGCTGCCGGTCACCGACCCGGGCCGGTTCAACCTGGGCATCTTCGGCACCACGTTCGCTCCGAACGTCCAAGACGGTGGCACCACCGGATACCTGTCCGTTTACAACAACACCGCGCTCAGCGCCCCGGACATCACCGTCACGAACGACGTGCAGGCTGGTCCGGTCCCGATCACCGCCTCCGAGACCGCTGGCACCGGGACCGACCTGAACGACTACCTAGACAGCACCGTCTGCGTCGATGGGAACGGAGCCACGTTCACCGGCAGCTTCTCGATCCCGCAGTCCAGCTCGGCGAGCGGCGGGAACGGCAGAGCGCAGACCTTCACCTGCACAATCACCAACCGGGCCAAGATCGAGCTGACCAATGACACCGACACCACACCTTCGGACACGAACATCACGGTGTCGGTACTTGCCAACGACTCCGCCACCGGCGGCCAGCTCCTGACACCCTCGTCGGTGCGGCTGCTGGATCCGGCGGACGGGGTGTACAAGACGTCGGTGACGATCCCCGGGGAGGGGACGTACACGGTGGACACCGCGACCGGCGCGGTCACTTTCGACCCGCTCCCGTCGTTCCTCGGCACCGCGGCCGCGGTCACCTACCGGGCCACCGACTCCGGGGGGGCCACGGCGACCGCGACGTTGACCATCACGGTCACGGTGGCACCGCCGTCCGCGACCCCGGACACGAACACCACGCCGCAAGGAGTTCCGGTCACCACGGCGGTGCTGACCAACGACGCGGGCGGTTCGTTCCCGCTGGACCCGGCGACGGTCCGCATCCAGGACCCGGCAGACGGGGTGTACAAGACCAGCGTGACAGTCCCTGGCGAGGGAACGTACACCGTCAACCCGGACGGCACGGTGGCGTTCACGCCGGTGCCGACCTTCACTGGCACTGCGACTCCGATGACCTATCGGGTGGCCAACACCTCCGGTGCCACGACCACCTCGACGCTCACGGTCACGGTGACACCGGTGACACCCAACGCCGTCGACAACACCGCGAGCACGCCGTTCGACACCTCGGTGGTCGTGCCGGTGCTGTCGAATGACTCACCTGGTGACCCCGGCGTACCGCTGGACCCGAGCTCGGTGCGGTTGTTGGATCCGGCGGATGGGGTGTTCAAGGCGTCGGTGACGATCCCGGGTGAGGGCACGTACACCGTCAACCCGGACGGCAGCGTGGCGTTCGACCCGGTGTCAACGTTCATCGGCGTGGCGACGCCGC
>JBOFLF010000054.1:0-10040 GCA_051657715.1 Angustibacter sp.
GATTGCAGCAACGGGTCCATCCGACGGACATCGCGGCGGCGCAGTCTTCGGTCCAGGTCACCGCCGGGGCCTCTCGGCCCGACGGTGGTGCCGACCTCGCCCGGTCCTGGGAGGCTGCGTATGGCCGCAGCCCCAACCCTTCAGAGGCGTATCGGCTCGCGATCCGTGCCGTCGAGCACGTCGCGCTCCCGGTGATTCTCCCCGGCAACGATCGGGCAACCCTTGGGACCGCGAAGTCGCGAATCGCGCAGTCCCCGGGCGGCTCACCCCTGGTTGTGGAGCTCGACGTATGTGCGCGAGTAGCGGCTGTCACGTTTGCCTCGCTGGACTGAGACTCGCTCCACAAGTGCGGAAGACCGGTGGACCGGGCCGGGTCCGGCGTCTGTCGGCCTGGAAGTGCCCTGATCGCCTCTCTCGCGCGGCGGCATGGGGACGTGCCGAGCCGTCAGATGCCGAGCGGCACGAGGCCGGTCCGGTAGGCGATCACGACCGCCTGAGTGCGATCGCGGGCGCCGAGCTTGGCGAGCACGCGGGAGACGTGGGTACGCACGGTCTCCACAGAGACGACGAGGTGGCCGGCCATCTCGGCGTTGCTCATACCGGTGGCGACCAGCTGCAGGATCTGGGTCTCTCGGTCTGTCAGCGGGGGTCCGTCGTAGATCGACAAACGGCGGACGTGCGCGACGGCGAGTGCGCGGACGGCCTCGGGGAAGACCAGGCTTTCGCCGGCTGCCACGGCGCGCACGGCGGAGAGGATGGCCTCGGCACTGGCACGCTTCAGGATGAACCCGGACGCGCCGGCTCCAAGAGCGGACAGCACGTGCTCATCGGAGCCGAATGTGGTCAGCACAAGCACCTTGGGCTGGTCGGGGAGCGTGACCACGCGTTCGGTGGCTCGGATGCCGTCGACCCCGGGCATGCGGATGTCCATGCAGATCACGTCCGGGCGCAGTTGCCTGGTCATGGCGAGTGCCTGCGCACCGTCCGCCGCCTCGCCCAGCACCGCGATCGCGGGGTCGGAGTCCAGGATGCCGTGTAGGCCACTGCGCACCAGTGGCTCGTCGTCGGCGATCAGGACCGACACTCTCGTGTTCGGGGCCTCAGTCATCTTGACCCACCACGTCTCCGTCGAGGGGCAGCCGGGCCTCGAGCACCCAGCCGACCTCGGCGGGTCCGGCGCTCATGTGGCCGCCGAGCAGCGCGACCCGCTCGCGCACCCCGTCCAGACCGTGCCCCCCCATCACAAGCCCGTGCGGTGTGCCGTCGCGGGAGATGTTGTTGCGCAGCGTGACCTCCAGCTGGCGGTCGTCGCGGTCGAGAGTCAGGGTCACCGGTCCGGTACCGTGCTTCGCGGCATTGGCAAGGCCCTCGCTGCACACGCGGTACGCGGTGCGCGACACGATTGCAGGGAGGTCACCGAGGCAGCCGGGCTCGTCGAGGTGCTGGGGCGGCTCGATGAGGACGACGGTACCGAGCGAGCGGTGCCGCTCGAGGAGCGTGGCCAGCTCGGACAATCCCGGTTCGGGCTGCCGCACGTCGTTTCCGTCACGGAGCACACCGAGGGCGTGGTCGAGCTCGGCCACCGCGGAGCCGGCCAGGTCGCCGATCGCGGAGAGTGCGGCCGCCGTCCGGTTGGCATCAGTGGCCAGGTGCCGTCGACCGGCCTCGGCCTGCAGGGAGATGGCGCTGAGGGCATGTCCGACGCCGTCGTGGAGGTCGCGGCTCAGGCGGAGGTAATGCTGCTCATGCTCGAGCCTCGCCTCCGCCAGCGCCAGCCGGTCGGGACCGATCGGACCCAGCAGTACCGGTGCCGCCCAGCTGGCTACAGCGCCTGCGAGCCAGATGAACCCGATCGTCACAGCGCCGACACCCAGCGCGGCCGCGCCCAAGAGAAGCCACGCACCTACGGAGTCCGGCCGCTCGATCAGACCGTCCCACACGGCGGTCCGGTTACCCCACGCCAGCAGCCCGGCTACCGCCGCCGCGCCGGCTGCCGACAGCATCGCGAGCCCGGTCAGGAATCCCACCACCTGGTGCAGCAGCGTCCACAGACAGGTACGCCAGCGGTGCGGCCATCGCATGGGTTCCGGGACGACTGTCCCCTCGACTCCGAGCAGGGTCCGTGCCCCGGCGACCTGGAGATCCCGGATCCCGGGCAGGGCCCCGACTGCCGCGATCGGCACGACGGCCAGCACGAGCAGCGACGCCAGCAGTGCGCCGTCGGTCACGAACATCGAGAGGACGGCCGCGGTGAGCATCAGGAAGCCGAGGGCGATGCCGCCGCCGGCCAGGAGGTACGTCGTCCTCCGCAGTGCCAGACCTCCAGTCATGGGTCTGTCGTCTCAGTCCGTCAGGCCGGGGCCTGGATGATCGGCCGCCGCCACCCGTCGCCGGGCGTGGTCGGCGGTGACCACGAGCACGGTGGGTCCCCACAGCGCCATCGGGAGATAGCACAGCAGCATCATCACGTCCCACCCGGCGGGTCCCGCGAGGAACTGCTCCCAGTCCGTGAGCAAGAGGATCCCTACCACGGTGGCACCAACCCCTCCCACAGTCGCAAGGGCGACGGCGAACCAGCCGGACACACGTCGACCCCCGACTACCGGCAGCCAACCCGGGAACACCTCGCCCCACGGTCGCACCAGTCCCATCGTGAGGTAGGCACACCCGTCGGTGATCACGCCGAGACCGACGAGGTAGACCGCCCGCATCCAGAACGGGTGGCTCATCATGTCGTCCACGAACGCATCCGACATCCCCATCGAGATGCCGAACATCAACGGCAACCTCCATAGCGACGAGGGGACCGGAGTGAGTGCGGACAGCCGTGCCACGTGGATGACCCATGTGGGCGGAGGCGGGAGGTAGGTGGGTTCTCTCATGCGTCCGAGCCTGCGACGACGTATGGCGTCCGCGCATCACCCGCACTGCCGATCCCCGTCCCCCGCGCGGGGGATGCGTTGGCGATCAGGTTCCTCGGACGGTCACGAGTTGCGGTCGGCATTGCACTGCCGCAAGCGGATCGTCAGCCGGGGTGGTTCGCAACACCAAGCAGTGCGTCGACTTTCTCTGCGTCGGCGAGCTCGAACGCGACAATGTCGTGACCGGCGAGAATCGGCTTACTGGTGCAGGCCTCGCGCTCGCGAAGACCGATTACAAAGCCGGCCTCATGGTCGGCGAGCACCACACCTCGCAGAACATCCTACTCAACGAACTCAGCCGCGTTCTCGAGGCCGAAAAGTGCTGCATACCAACGAGCGCTGACCTCAAGGTCGCTCACCGGAAGCTTGAGCTGACGGATGCGCGTGATGCCCAGGGTCACGCCCTCCATGCTGCCGGATCTCGAAAGGCCTGGGAAGCAGCCAGCCTGACGACGTTCGTGCAACCGCTTGACTGCCTCGCCCCGGCCTGCTTTTCGCCCAAGTCGTCCACAGAGGGAACCCGCACTGGAACGCGCGTGACGCGCGCGCCGCAACGCGCGACTTCAGTGTCGAGATCGCAGCCTCGGTGGGGCGGCTCGTGGGGATCAACTGAAGTACGCCTCGCCGTCGGGGCTCGCGACAACAACGGTATAGCCGTCGAGGTCTCGGATCCAGATCTCGCGGTGGCCCGGGCCGACGCCTTGACCGGTCGGGGGGTTGCGGTGCGGTGCTCGGACGACCTGCGTCTGAAGTTGAGCGGCGCGGTCGACGACGCCGTCGAAGTCGCTCACTTCTCCGAACCACACGAGGACGCCGTTGCCCGCGGGTGAGGAGTCATCGCCGACCGGGCCATGGTGGTGCTCGACGTCCCACCGGTGGAGCTGGAGGACGAGGACTCCGTCGGCGAGCAGTCGGTCATAATCGGGGCCGCCGTGGTCGCTGCTCAGCCCGAGAAGCCGCTGGTACCACCGGCTGGCGGCCTCGACATCTCGCACGGCCAGAAGCGTCTGGGGCCGCGCGGTGGGGGCGGCGGCGACCACGCCGATCTTGGTGCCGGCCGGGTCCAACACTTCAGCCAGCCATCTCTCGTCTTGGTCCAACGTGGGTGGAGCGACGACGGTACCGCCGGCTAGGCCAATTCGGTGAAGTGTCTGCCCCAGGTCGGTGACGGCGATCCAGATGACGGGCCCGTCGTCGGCGCTTGCGCGACGCTCTGCATTCCATTGGCCGATGAGCCCGGGTGCAGTGAAGCTGCCGTGCTCGGTCTCCCCCTTCCAGCCGAAGACGTCCTCGTAGAAGTCCACAGACCTCTGTAGGTCGGTGGTAGGTAGCTGCAGGTAGGCGATTTGGCCGTGGGTCGGGTGCCGGTGGTCGGCCCCTGCGATGCTGCTGCTCATCCTGACTCCTGAGGTGGCGAGGGTGTGGTGGTGGGCGCAGCCTCCAGGAGGAGCCGCATCAGAGCGGTGGTGACCCATTGCTGATAGTCCGCTCGGATCCAGTGACGATGACGACGCATCTGGTTGAAGAGGGACGGCTCCATCAGGAGCCACACCGTGTCGATCGCTTCCGCTCTCGTGCAACCCGCGCGAAGCGATACCCGGTCGAGGAGCTGATCGACCAGCCACGCTGCCGTCGATGCGCGCTGGGCAGCGAGGTCGTTGGCCAAGGTGGCGAGGTCAGGGTCGCTGTCGGCGCCCTCGAACACGGTCAGCATCAGTCCGGCCGAGCGTTCCTGCGCATCGGCGAGCAGAGCAGCTGCTTGGGCGATGAACATCTTCGGGTCGGCCGTGTTCGCCGCCGCCTCCACCTCTGCTCGATGTAGCACCGGAACGGGCTCGTCATCACCGGCCCTGGCAACGTCAATGACCACTTTGAGGACCTCACGCTTGCGGCCGAACAGCAGCTCCAGAGTCGGGAGCGAGACCCCCGCCCGTTCGGCAATCGCGCGCATAGTGGTTCCGGCGTAGCCACGCTCCCTGAACATGTCTGATGCCGATGCGATCACCAACTCGCGTGTCCGTTCTGCCTGAGCGCGTCGAGCCGGAGATTCATAGCCTCGACGTTTACGGCCATCCATGGAGCCAATAATTGACTATGGTGAAACCGTAGTCAACCTTGTGCTGCGATCCAGACGCACAGCGGAGCCCACCCAGGCAGGACCGACTGACGAAACCGTTCACGGTGCCACCATGCGCGCTCCGGTCAACGAGGCTGGTGGCTGCTGTGGATGAGGATTTCGGGACGGTCGTACCCAGCCGGTACTCTGACGTGGTCGCTGAGCTTCCCGGTTCGGCGAGCGCCGTCTGAGGACGGCACCAGACCTCCTGCCGCGGAAAGACCGTGGTCGCTTGAGTCCAGAGGAGGTAGGTCTGCGTATGCGTCACTACGAGCTCATGGTGATCCTCGACCCTGAACTCGAGGAACGGACCGTTGCCCCAAGCCTCGACACGTTCCTCAACGTCATCCGCCAAGGCGGTGGCACCGTGGACAAAGTCGACGTGTGGGGAAAGCGCCGGCTCGCCTATGAGATCAACAAGAAGTCCGAGGGCATCTACGCCGTCATCGACATGCACGCCGAGCCCGCGGTGGCCCAGGAGCTGGACCGCCAGCTCGGCCTTAACGAGTCGGTGATGCGGACGAAGCTGATCCGGCCCGAGGTGCACTGACCCGGGGCTGTGGTCCGGTCCTATCCACTCCGCACGACGAAGGGCACAGCACGTGGCAGGCGACACCGTCATCACGATCGTCGGCAATCTCACCGCCGACCCCGAGCTGCGGTTCACCCCCTCCGGTGCCGCGGTCGCCAACTTCACCATCGCGTCCACTCCCCGGACGTTCGACCGCCAAGCAAACGAGTGGAAGGACGGGGAGACGCTCTTCATGCGGTGCTCGATCTGGCGTGAAGCGGCGGAGAACGTCGCCGAGTCGCTGACCCGGGGAACCGCGGTGATCGCTCAGGGGAGGTTGCAGTCCCGGTCTTATGAGACCCGGGAGGGCGAGAAGCGCACCGTCACTGAGATGCAGGTGGATGAGATTGGGCCGTCGCTGCGTCGAGCCACCGCGAAGGTCACCAAAGCTCAGCGCGGTGGCTCCGGCAGTTGGGGCGGCGGCCAGCAGGCCGACCCGTGGGCCACAGGTCCAGCTGCCGGTGCACCTGCGCCGAGCGCAGGATCAGGCGGCAGCCAGCAGGGTGGCTTCAGCGACGACCCACCATTCTGACGGGTCCGCTTCGGCGGCTACTGCGGTACGAACATCCGTCCGTTCTTGACGATCCATCCCGGGCCATGGCGGTCCGGGCTCCATGTGAAGGAGCACCACGATGGCTAAGCCCGTCATCCGTAAGCCTAAGAAGAAGGCGAACCCGCTGACCGCGGCAAAGGTCAAGTACATCGATTACAAGGACACCGCGATGCTGCGGAAGTTCATCTCGGACCGCGGCAAGATCCGTGCCCGCCGAGTTACCGGGGTATCCGTGCAGCAGCAGCGGCAGATCGCGACAGCGGTCAAGAACGCCCGCGAGATGGCACTGCTGCCCTACACCAGCACAAACCGCTGAGGAGCCGTCGCGATGAAACTGATCCTGACCTCAGAGGTCACCGGCCTAGGGGCGCCCGGCGACGTCGTGACCGTCAAGGACGGGTACGGCCGCAACTACCTGCTGCCGCGCTCACTGGCCACCCCGTGGACCAAGGGCGGCCAGAAGCAGGTCGATGCGATCCGCAAGGCCCGCTCATCCCGGCAGATCGCCACCTTGGAGCAAGCGCAGTCCGTGAAGGCACGACTGGAAGCGGAGCCGGTCCCGCTGACCGCGCACGCAGGCTCCAGCGGTCGGTTGTTCGGCTCGATCACGACGGCGGACGTCGCCTCCGCGGTGACCTCGGCTGGTGGGCCGGAGCTGGATCGTCGCAAGATCGAGATCGGCAAGCCGATCAAGGCGGTCGGCCGGCACGATGTCAGCGTCCGGCTGCACCCCGAAGTAGCGGCGAACCTGACCATTGAGGTTCTTTCTGGTTGAGGTCCGCCAGCGGCCGGTCATGTCCTCGGCGAGCCGGTGAGCATCCACCGAGTGCCGCGGGCGCGCCAGATCAGTCCCGCGCCACGGATCGCCATGAAGACGCCGAGACCCCACAAAGCCGACGTCGAGGTGATTCCAATGGCACGTACGGCCAGCGCGACCGGGAGGTAGAGCGCTAGCTGAACTGTCATTGCCCAGGCCAGCCAGCGTGCGTCTCCAGCGCCGATCAGCACCCCGTCCAGGGCGAACACCAGCCCGGACAATGGCTGCAGCAGCGCGACCACCAGCAGTGCTGCTGCCAGTGCCCGCTGAACGGCTGGGTCAGTGGTGAACAGCGCCGGCAGTGCCTGATGACCAGCGGCGAGCAGCACACCGAGCGCGATGCCGCACCACACCCCCCAGCGCATCATCAGCGTAGTCAGGGTGCGGGCACGCTCCCGATCGCCAGCGCCGAGAGCGTGCCCGGTGAGCGTTTGCGCGGCGATCGCCAGTGCGTCCAAGGCGAATGCCAGAAACGTCCACACGGTCACCGCTACCTGGTACGCGGCCAGGGTGGTGTCGTCACCAGAAGCAGCCACCCACGTGGTGGCCATGAACACGCTGCGCAGCGCCAGGGTTCGGACCAGCAGTGGGACGCCGTTGCGGGCCGCGTCCAGCACCTGCCACGGATGGGGTCGCAGCGAGCCGCCGTGCCGGCGTACCCCCCGGACCACCACCGTCACCAGGGCAACGGCCATGCCGGTCTGGGCGACCACCGTGCCAAGAGCGGAGCCGGCGATCCCCAGCCCGGCGCCGAACACCAGGACAGCGCCCAGTACCGCATTCGCGGAGAACCCGACGACCGCGACGATCAGCGGCGTCCGGGTGTCCTGAAGGCCGCGTAGCACTCCGGTGGCGGCCAGCACCACGAGCATCCCGGGCAGGCCAGCGGCGCTGACCCGCAGGTAAGTGGCGGCCTGCTCGGTGACTGCACTGGATGCCCCGAACGCCGTCGCGATCGGCTCGGCGAGCCCGGCGAGCGCGCCGCCGGCGAGAACGCCGAGGATCAGCGCCAGCCACCCGCCATCCACTCCGACCCTCAGAGCGCCGGGCAGATCGCCAGCGCCGGATCGACGGGCGACCGCCGCGGTGCTCCCGTAGGCCAGGAACACGAATACCCCGGCCATGGTGGTGAGCACTGTCGAGGCCACCCCGATGCCAGCCAGCGGCGCGGTCCCTAGCCGTCCCACCATGGCCGCGTCGACCAGCAGGAACAGCGGCTCGGCGGTCAGCGCCAAGAACGCTGGAACGGCCAACCGGAGCACCTGCGATGCGTGAGCGGACGGGGACGCAACTGATGACCCACCTGCGACCAACCTCTTCGACCACCTTTCTGAATCCACATCGTGTGGGTGCCATCGCCGCAGATCAGGCGGTGGCTGGTCGAGCCGTGAGCTTGACGTCCACAAGGTTGCCCACACCCTGTGGGCCGGTCCTCAACAGGCCGTGCACATGTTGTCCCAAGCGTCGCCCACAGGACGGTTTGGCGTGCCGCGGCCAGCCCCCATAGCCTTCCGGTCGCCACCCGACATTGATAAGTGCCGGAGGACGACAGGCTTGGCGCCGGCTCGCTGTCGGTGCCGTCTGGTGGGGTGGTCCTGACCGGCCACGACGAGATCGGGCGCGGTCTGCTGGGGCAGCGTCCGCAGCACCGTAGGACGAGGTCGGAGGGATTTCAGGTGTCGCTCACGGACGTCGACGTGCCGCCACAGTACGGCGGACCGTCTGAGAGCCCGGGCGAGTCCTTCGACCGCACCCCGCCCCAGGACGTCGCCGCCGAGCAGTCCGTGCTCGGCGGAATGATGCTGTCCAAGGACGCGATCGCGGACGTCGTCGAGGTGGTGCGCGGCACCGACTTCTACCGCCCGGCGCACGAGCTGGTCTACGACGCCGTCCTGGACCTGTACGGGCGGGGCGAGCCGGCGGACGCGGTCACCGTGTCTGACGAGCTGACCAAGCGGGGTGACCTGGGGCGGGTCGGCGGAGCGCCGTACCTGCACACGCTGATCTCGTCGGTGCCGACCGCGGCGAGCGCAGGGTTCTACGCGCGGATCGTGCGGGAGCGGGCGGTGCTGCGGCGGTTGGTCGCGGCGGGCACCAAGATCGTCCAGCTGGGGTACGCGGCGTCCGGTGGGGACGTCGACGAGCTGGTGAACGAGGCGCAGGCCGAGGTGTACGCGGTCACCGAACGGCGGGCCAGCGAGGACTTCCTGCCGATCGGGCAGATCATCGAGCCAACGGTGGACGAGATCGAGGCCGCCGGCAGTCGGGGCGAGGGCATGATCGGCGTCCCGACCGGTTTTGCGGATCTGGACCGGCTGACTCATGGTCTGCACCCGGGCCAGATGGTGGTCATCGCGGCACGGCCGGCGATTGGAAAATCGACCTTGGCCCTGGACGTGTGCCGGTCGGCGTCGATCCGGCAGGGTTTGACGTCGGTGATCTTCTCGTTGGAGATGTCCCGTACCGAGATCACCATGCGGATGTTGTCGGCGGAGACGCGGATTCCGTTGCAGCGGTTGCGCCAGGGCCGGATGGAGGACGCGGACTGGACGAAGATGGCTCGAACGATGGGTGAGCTGTCCGACGCCCCGCTGTTCATCGACGACTCGCCGAACATGTCACTGATGGAGATCCGCGCCAAGTGTCGCCGGCTCAAGCAGCGGCATGACCTGAAGCTGGTGGTCATCGACTATCTACAGTTGATGACGTCCGGCAAGCGGGTGGAGTCCCGCCAGCAGGAGGTATCGGAGTTCTCCCGGGCGCTGAAGCTGCTCGCCAAGGAGCTTGAGGTCCCGGTGATCGCGGTCAGCCAGCTCAACCGCGGCCCCGAGCAGCGCACCGATAAGAAGCCCTTGTTATCCGATCTACGCGAATCGGGCAGCATAGAACAAGATGCTGACATGGTCGTCTTGTTGCACCGGGAGGACGCATATGAGCGGGAGTCCCCCCGCGCCGGCGAGGCCGATTTCATCGTCGCCAAGCACCGCAACGGCCCCACCGACACCATCACCGTCGCCTTCCAGGGCCACTACTCCCGCTTCGTCGACATGGCCCAAAGCTGA
>JBOFLF010000055.1:0-93385 GCA_051657715.1 Angustibacter sp.
CCGTGACTGCCGGGCCCGCAACTGTCACTTATAAAGGCCGGCTGACCTTGCCTACGATGGTCGACTGACCTTCACTCTCGCTCGGCTGACCGCGCACCACCTTCTGGGCCTGCTCGGCTCGGTCCTGCTCGGCTCGGGCCTGCTCGCCTCGGGCCTGCTCGGCTCGGGCTCGCGCGGCAGCCAGCTGCTCGGCGACCCGTTGCGGAGCGGTGCCGCCCGGTCCGTCCCGGGACGCCAACGACCCCGCCACCGACAGCACCTGGCGCACACCCGGGGTCAGGTGCGGGGAGACCGCGGCCAGGTCCGCCTCCGACAGGTCACCCAGCTCGACGCCGCGACGCTCGCACTCGCGTACGCACTCGCCGGCGATCCGGTGCGCCTCCCGGAACGGCACCCGCTCGCGGACCAGCCACTCCGCGACATCGGTGGCCAGGGCGAAACCCCGCGGCGCGAGCCCGGCCATCCGGTCGGTGTCAAACCGCAGGGTGGCCACCAGGCCGGTCATCGCCGGCAGCAGCATCCGGAGTGTGTCGACCGCGTCGAACACCGGCTCCTTGTCCTCCTGCAGATCCCGGTTGTACGCCAGCGGGAGCGCCTTGAGGGTGGCCAGCAGCCCGGTCAGGTCGCCGATCAGGCGGCCCGCCTTGCCGCGGGCCAGCTCGGCGACGTCCGGGTTCTTCTTCTGCGGCATGATGCTGGAGCCGGTGGCGTAGGCGTCGTCGAGCGCCACGAAGCCGAACTCGTGGGTCGCCCAGATCACCACCTCCTCCGCGAGCCGGGACAGGTCCACCCCCACCAGGGTGGCGACGAACGCGAACTCGGCGACCACGTCCCGGGCGGCGGTGGCGTCGATGGAGTTCTCCGTCGGACCGACGAAGCCCAGCTCGGCGGCGATCGCGTGCGGGTCCAAGCCCAGCGACGAGCCGGCCAGCGCGCCCGCGCCGTACGGCGAGCGGGCCGCGCGGGCGTCCCAGTCTCGCCACCGTTGGACGTCCCGCAGCAGCGGCCAGGCGTGCGCCAGCAGGTGGTGGGCCAGCAGCACCGGCTGAGCGTGCTGCAGGTGGGTGCGGCCGGGCATCGGAGCGTCCGGGTGCGCGACAGCCTGATCGGCGAGAGCGTCGACGAGGTCCAGCACCAGCCCGGTCAGCTCCCGGGCGGCGTCCCGCAGGTACATCAGGACCAGGGTGGCGATCTGGTCGTTGCGGGACCGCCCGGCGCGCAGCCGGCCGCCGAGATCCGGCCCGGCGCGATCCAGCAGACCGCGCTCCAGCGCGCTGTGCACGTCCTCGTCGGTTGCGTCCGGGGCGAACCGCCCTGCTGTGACGTCGTCGTCCAGGGCATCCAGGGCATCCAGCATGTCGGTCAGCTCGTCACCGGTCAGCAAGCCGGCCCGGTTCAAAGCGCGGGCGTGTGCGCGGGAGCCGGCGATGTCGTACCGGGCCAACCGCCAGTCGAACGCGGTGCTCCGGCTGAGCCGCGCGACCGCATCGGCGGGACCGGCCGCGAACCGGCCGCCCCACAAGGCGCCGGCCCGCTCAGCCACCAGCCACCGGCCGGCCGGCGAAGGTCGTGTCGGCAGCGGATCGGTCACCGGGCTGCTGACCGAGCAGCCGCTGGTCGCGGGCGCTGGCCAGGCGGGAGGGCAGGCCGAACAGCTCGATGAAACCGCGGGCCAGGGACTGGTCGAACCGGTCGCCCTCGTCGTAGGTGGCCATTCCGTAGTCGTACAGCGAAGCAGCGCTGCGACGTCCGGTGACCACGGCACGACCGCTGTGCAACGTCATCCGGACCTGCCCGGTGACGTGCTGCTGGGTCTGCTGGACGAACGCGTCCAGGGCCGCTTTGAGCGGACCGAACCACAGACCGTCGTAGACCAGCTCCGCCCACCGCTGCTCGACACCGCGCTTGAACCGCGCGGTCTCGCGCTCCAGCGTGACGTCCTCCAGCTCCTGGTGCGCCGTGATCAGCGCGATCGCGCCGGGCGCCTCGTACACCTCGCGGCTCTTGATGCCGACCAGCCGGTCCTCCACCATGTCGATCCGCCCCACGCCCGCGGCGCCGGCCCGGGAGTTCAGCTGCTGCACGGCCTCCAGCACGGTCACCGGGACGCCGTCCAGCGCGACCGGGACGCCGCGCTCGAAGGCCACCACCACCTCGTCCGGCTCCCGGATGGCGGCAGGGTCCGCGGTGTAGGAGTACACCTGCTCGGTCGGCGCGTTCCAGATGTCCTCCAGGAACCCGGTCTCGACCGCCCGACCCCAGACGTTCTGGTCGACCGAGAACGGGTTGCGCTTGGTGGTCTCGATCGGCAGCTGGTGCTGGTCGGCGTAGTCGATCGCCTTGTCGCGGGTCAGTGCCAGGTCCCGGACCGGGGCCAGACAGGTCAGGTCCGGTGCCAGTGAGGCGATGCCCACCTCGAAGCGCACCTGGTCGTTGCCCTTCCCGGTGCAGCCGTGCGCCACCACGCTCGCGTCGTACTGCCGGGCCGCGGCCACCAGGTGCCGGACGATCACCGGCCTGGACAACGCGGACACCAGCGGGTACCGGCCCTGGTAGAGCGCGTTTGCCTGCAGCGCGGGCAGGCAGTACTGCTCGGCGAACTCCGCACGGGCGTCCGCGACGTACGCCTCGACGGCGCCGCAGTCCAAGGCTCGACGGCGGATCACCTCCAGATCCTCACCGCCCTGACCGACGTCGACGGCGACGGCGATCACTTCGGCGCCGGTGGCCTCGGCGATCCACCCGATGGCGACCGAGGTGTCCAGCCCGCCGGAGTAGGCAAGGACGACTTTCTGCTTCATGACGGCTCCTGCTTCATGACGGCTCCTGCTTCATGACGGCTCCTGACGATGGTGCGAACGGCGTTCCGTGGCGCGCCGGTCCGAAACGCGTCGATCCGTGCTGCGACGGTCCGGGGTGCGCCGGTCTGGGGTAGGACGGTCTGGGGTGCGACGGTCTGGGGTGGGACCGGACGTGTCGGGTGCGGCACCGCCAGGGCTGATGGCCGTGTCACGCTCGGTTCCAGGAACGGTGCTCTCAGCGCCTGCGGCGGTGCTCTCAGCGCCTGCGGCGGTGCTCTCAGCGCCTGCGGCGGTGCTCTCGGCGCCTTCGGCGAGAGCGAGCAGGTCCGCGGCGAGGTCGTCCCCGCCGGTGGGGCGCCGAGCGATCACCAGCACCGTGTCGTCGCCGGCGATCGTGCCGAGGACGTCCGGTCGGTCGGCGTGGTCCAGGGCGTTCGCGAGGTAGTGGGCCGCGCCCGGAGGGGTGCGCAGTACCACGAGGTTGGCCGACGACTCCGCCGACACCAGCACCTCGCTGGCCACCCGGGCCAGCCGGGCACCCGCGGCCGGGTCCGGGGGCCGCGGCTTCTGGTCAGCACCCTCGCCCTGGATCGCGTACACCAGCAGGCCCTGCTCGGTACGGAGCCGGACGGCACCCATCTGCACCAGGTCACGCGACAACGTGGCCTGGGTCACCTCGATGCCCTGGTCGGCGAGCAGCTGGGACAACTGGGTCTGCGACCGGACCGGCACCCGACCCAGCAGGTCGGCGATCCGCTGCTGCCGGGCGGCCTTGGTCTGGGCCAACGCCCGGGCCGTCATCCGGTCGCTCCCACGATCGGGCCGTCCTGATCGCTCCCGCGGCCGGCCGTCATGATCGCTCCAAGAGCCAGGCCAGCAGCGCCTTCTGGGCGTGCAGCCGGTTCTCGGCTTCGTCCCACACCACCGAGCGCGGCCCGTCGATGACATCAGCTGCGATCTCCAGGCCGCGGTACGCCGGCAGGCAGTGCAACACGATCACCGAGTCCGACGCCCGGGCCACCGCCGCAGCGTCCACCGCGAACGGCGCGAACGGCCCACCCACCCCGGACCGTTCGCCCTGCTGCGACTCCTGACCCATGGACACCCAGGTGTCGGTGGCCAGCACGTCCGCGCCGTCGACCGCCTCCGGCGGGCTGGCGGTCACCGTGACGGAGCCACCGGTGCCGGCGGCGATCTGCTCGGCACGCCGGACCACCCGAGGGTCCGGCAGGTGCGACGGGGGGGTGCCGATGCGGACGTGGATGCCCGCCGTCGCGCCAGCCACCAGGTAGGAGTGCGCCATGTTGTTGGCGCCGTCGCCGAGGTAGGCCAGCGCCAGACCGGCCAGCCGGCCGTGCTGCTCCCGGATCGTCTGCAGGTCGGCGAGCAGCTGGCACGGGTGGAACATGTCGGTCAGCGCGTTGACCACCGGTACCCGGCTGACCGCTGCCATCGCCTCGATCCGGTCCTGCTCGAAGGTGCGCCACACGATCGCGGACACCTGCCGGTCGAGCACCCGGGCGGTGTCCTCGACCCGCTCGCCGCGACCCAGCTGGCTGGAACCGGCATCGATCACCAGCGGGTAGCCGCCCAGCTCAGCGATCCCGACGCTGAACGAGACCCGCGTGCGGGTGGACGGTTTGTCGAATAGCACCGCCACCGAGCGCGGCCCGTCCAGCGGGCGCAGCGCGAACCGGTCCGCCTTGGCCCGATCGGCCAGGTCCAGGACCTCGCGCTGCTCGTCCGGGGACACGTCGTCGTCGCGCAGGAAGTGCCGGACGCCAGTTACCGGCGATGCCATCACGCCTCCCTCGCAGCATCGGTCTCATCCCGCGCGGTCCAGTCCCGTGCACCAGCGTCCCCCGTGCGCTTGTCCCCCGCGCCACCGTCCCCCGCGCCACCGTCCGCCGCGCCCCTGTCCGCCGCGCCCCTGTCCGCCGCGCCGCCATCCGCGGTGATCCCGGTGGCGGTCCGGACGATCGCCGGCCAGGCGGTCACGAACTCCTGCGCCTGCGCGGCGGTGAGCACCAGCGGGGGTGCCAGCCGCACCACGTCGGAACCGACGGCGCCGACCACGAACCCGGCGTCCAAAGCCACCGCGGCCACCTCAGCGGCGACCGGCGCGGCGAGCTCGACGCCGAGCAGCAGGCCCTCGCCCCGGACGCCGATCACTGCAGGCGCACCAGCCGCACGGATGCCCTCGGCCAGCCGGCTGCCGACCTCGCGCACCTGGCCCAGCAGCCCGTCCCGCTCGATGACGTGCAGCGTGGCGAGGGCCGCGGCGGCCGCAACCGGGTTCCCCCCGAAGGTGCTGCCGTGCTGCCCCGGCCCGAGCAGACCGGACGCCCGCTCGCCCAACGTGAGCACGGCGGCCACCGGGACGCCCCCGCCGAGGCCCTTGGCCAGCGTCACCACGTCCGGCACGACGCCGTGCCGGACGTGCGCGAACCACCGACCGGTGCGCCCGATCCCGGTCTGCACCTCGTCCAGCACCAGCAGCGCTCCAGCGGCCCGGGTCAGCTCGCGGGCCGCGGCCAGGTACCCGTCCGGCAGCGGGCGCACGCCGCCCTCGCCTTGGATCGGCTCCAGCACCAGCGCCGCGACGTCCCGCCCCGCGGGGCCGGCCAACGCGTCGGTGAGCGCCTCGACGTCCCCGAACGGCAGGTGCTGCACGCCCCCCGGCAACGGCTGGAACGGATCCCGATACGCCGCGGTGTGGGTGAGCGCGAGGGCGCCCATGGTGCGGCCGTGGAACCCGCCGGCCAGCGCCAGCACTCGAGGGCGCCCGGTGCGGCGGGCGATCTTGAACGCCGCCTCGTTGGCCTCCGCCCCGGAGTTGGCGAGGAACACCCGGGAGGCCGGCGGGGCGTCGACCAGCTCCAGCAACCGCTCGGCCAACGCGATCTGCGGCGGGCTGGCGAACACATTGGACACGTGGCCGAGGGTGGACAGCTGCGCGGTCACCGCCGCCACCAGCGTCGGATGCGCATGACCGAGGGCGTTCGTGGCGATCCCGGCCAGCAGGTCCAGGTAGCGCCGCCCCTCGACGTCCCAGACGTAGGCGCCCTCACCGCGAGCCAGCATCCGCCGGGGCACGCCGTAAGTGGGCAGCAGGGCCGCAGCGTAGCGATCGTGCCAATCAGGCGGCTCCGGCACCGGATGATCCGTGGACCCGATCGTCAGACCCGTCATCGGCGCTGCCGTCTCGGACGTCGGCCCTGCTGCCGTCTTGGACGTCAGGCCGGACGTTAGCCCGGTCGCCCGCTGCGTCATCCGCGAGCTCACGGGACCACCATCGTCCCGGTGCCCTCGCTGCTCAGCATCTCCAGCAGCAGCGCGTGCGGCAGCCGGCCGTCCACCACGGTCGCCCGGCTCACCCCGCCGCGGACGGCACGCAGCGCCCCGGCCATCTTCGGCGCCATGCCGGCGTCGATCTCGGGCAGCACCTGGGCCAGCTCCTCGACGCTGATCTGCTGCACCAGGCTGGCCGGGTCGGGCCAGTCGGCGTACAAGCCCTCGACGTCGGTGAGCACCACCAGCTTCACCGCGTCCAAGGCCACGGCCAATGCGGCAGCAGCGGTGTCCGCGTTGACGTTCAGCACCTGCCCGGCGGCGTCCGGCGCGACGGTGGAGATCACCGGGATCCGCCCGGCGGACACCAGGTCCAGCACCGCGGCCGGCTCCACGTGCACCACGTCACCGACCAGGCCCGCGTCCACCGGCTCGCCGTCAACCACCGCCGCCGCACGCTCAGCCCGCAGCAGGCGGGCGTCCTCACCGGACAACCCGACCGCGTGCGGACCGTGCTCGTTGATCAACCCGACCAGCTCCCGACCCACCTGCCCGACCAGCACCATGCGGACGATGTCCACCGATTCAGCGGTGGTGACCCGCAGCCCGCCGCGAAACTGCGACTCGATGCCGAGCCGGTCCAACATCGCGCTGACCTGCGGCCCGCCGCCGTGCACCACCACCGGCCGGATGCCGACGTACCGCAGGAACACCATGTCCTGGGCGAAGGCCCGCTTGAGGTCGTCGTCCACCATGGCGTTGCCGCCGTACTTCACCACGACGACCCGGCCGTGGAACTCCTTCAGCCAGGGCAGGGCGTCGACCAGGACGTCGGCGCGAGTCCGGTCCCAGTCCGGGTCGTCCGGACGCATCGTGCGGGTGGTGCCCCACCGACGGGGTCGCGGTCGCGCCCGATCGGACGTCCCCGACCCAGCCGATCCACCCAGCTCAGGCGACCCACCCGGGTGCGTCGGCTCAGCAGCGGCAGCCGGCGTACCCGGCTCAGCAGAGACAGGCTGCTCGGTCATGTCGAGTAGGCCGAGTTCTCGTGGACGTAGGCGTGGGTGAGGTCGGTGGTCCACACCGTGGCGGTCGCCGACCCCGCCTTGAGGTCGACCACCACGTGAACATCGCGGCCAGACAGGTCCACGCGCTCCCGCGGCTCGCCAGCCCCGCCGGCCCTGGCGACCTGGACTCCGTTGATCGCGACGTCCAACCGGGTGGGGTCGAAGACCGCGCGGGTCGTTCCCACCGCGGCCAGGATCCGGCCCCAGTTCGGGTCCCGACCGAAGATCGCGGTCTTCACCAGGGCGCTACGGGCGACCGCCCGACCCACCTCGACCGCGTCGTCCTCGCTGGCCGCGCCGCACACCTCGATGGCCACCTGGTGCTCAGCCCCCTCGGCGTCCCGTAGGAGCTGCTGAGCCAGGTCGTGGCAGACCGTCCGGACCGCAGCGGCGAACTGGGGCACGGGAGGGGTGTGGCCACTGGCCCCGCTGGCCAGCAGCAGCACGGTGTCGTTGGTCGATTGGCAACCATCGGAATCCAACCGGTCGAACGTCACCCGGGTAGCGGCCCGCAACGCGGTGTCGCAGGTCGCGGCGTCCACCACGGCGTCGGTGGTGAGCACCACGAGCATGGTGGCCAGCTGCGGGGCGAGCATCGCGGCGCCCTTGGCCATCCCGCCGACCGTCCACCCGCCCTCGGAGCCCTGGACCGGGTCGGTGGCACCCGCCTGAGGGGTACCCGCGCCGCCCGCCTCGGTCGCGACGGCCACCCGCACGCTGCTCTCCTTGGCCACCGTGTCGGTGGTCATGATCGCCGTGGCCGCCGACCGGCCGGACGCGGCGTCCCCGCCGAGCTCTCGGGCCGCCTCGGCGATGCCACCGGCCAGCCGGGAGCCGTCCAGCGGCTCGCCGATGAGCCCGGTGGAGCACACCGCGACGTCTCCCGCGTCTACGCCTACCGCCTCAGCGACCCGCTCGGCGCTGGCGTGGGTGACAGCGAACCCGGCGGTCCCGGTGTAGCAGTTCGCGCCGCCGGAGTTCAGCACCACCGCTCGCAGCACGCCGTCCCCGCACGCCACCCGGCTCCACACCACCGGGTGCGCTGGGCACCGGTTCGCGGTGAAGACCGCCGCCGCGGCGGCGATCGGGCCGTCGTTGACGACCAGCGCGACGTCCAGACCGTCCGTCTTGAGCCCGGCGGCAACCCCGGCGGCCCGGAACCCGCGGGCCGCGGTCACGCTCACGGCGCGGTCCCGACGGCAGGCAGGCCCATGGTCTCCGGCATCCCCAACGCGAGGTTCAGGCACTGGACCGCAGCCCCGGCGGTGCCCTTGGTGAGGTTGTCCACGGCCGCGACGGCGATCACCCGGCCGACCCGCTCGTCCACGGCGACCTGCAGGTGCACGGCGTTGCTGCCGAGGGTGTCCGCGGTCCGCGGCCACTGCCCGTCCGGGAGCAGGTGGATGAACGGCTCGTCGGCGTACGCCTGGTGCCACGCGGTTCGGACGGCCGCGCCGCCCACGTCGCCACGGACGGCCTCGCCGTTCAGATAGCCACGCAGCCGCGCGGTGCAGGTGGCGAGGATGCCCCGCGGCATGGGCGCTAGGGACGGGGTGAAGGACACCTGGACCGGCGACCCGGCCGCGAAGGCCAGGTTCTGCTCGATCTCCGGGGTGTGCCGGTGCTGCCCGCCGACGCCGTACGCGGTCATCGACCCCATCACCTCGGTGCCCAGCAGCGCGGCCTTCGCTGCCCGACCAGCGCCGGAGGTACCGCAGGCCGCGGTCACTACGACGTCGTCCGGCTCGAGCAGTCCAGCGGCGAAGCCAGGCGCCAGGGCGAGCGTCGCGGCCGTGGGGTAGCACCCCGGGACGGCGACCCGCAGCGCGCCCACGAGCTCTGCGCGCTGGCGAGCGCCGTCGGACCGGAGCAGCTCCGGCAGGCCGTACGGCCAGGTGCCGGCATGCTCGGTGTCGTAGAAGTCGCGCCAGGCGTCGGCGTCTGCCAGGCGGAAGTCGGCGGCGCAGTCCAGTACCACGGTCTGCTCCGGGAGCGCGGCGGCGATCTCGGCGGACTGCCCATGCGGCAGGGCGAGGATCACGGCGTCGTGCCCGGCCAACACCTCTACTGATGTGGCGGCGAGCACCCGGTCGGCCAGGGGCCGTAGGTGCGGGTGGTGCTCGGCCAGCGTGGTACCGGCGCTGCTGCCCGCGGTGACCGCGCCGACCTCGACCTGCGGGTGCATGAGCAGCAACCGCAGGACCTCACCGCCCGCGTATCCGCTCGCACCCGCGACCGCGACCGTCACCATTTGCATGATGATACATATGAGAGTGATCTCATGCATCGAGAGCCGCTGAGTGGCCGGGTGCTACACGTCCCGCAGCACCGCCCCGACCTGCTCGCCGGTTCGCTGGACAGCCGCCGCCACCACCTGCTGGGCCTCCTCACCGGTCAGGGTCCGGTCGGGCGCGCGGAGCACCAGGCGGTACGCGAGCGACCGGCGGCCGTCACCAGCCTGGGCACCCCGATAGTCGTCGAACAGCCGTACCTCCTCGACCAGCGGGCCGCCGCCGTCCCGCAGCGCCTGCTCCACCTGCGCGGCCGGCACGCCCACCGGGACCACCAAGGCGACGTCCCGCAGTGCTGCCGGGTGGGTGGACAGCTCGGACGCCTGCACCGCGTCCGGCACCCCTGCGATCAGCCGATCGAGGTCCACCTCGGCGGCGCAGCTACGCGGTGGCAACCCGAGCGCGGCCACGACAGCCGGCGCCAACTCGCCGGCGTGGCCGATCAGGGTGCCGTCCACGAGCGTCAGCCGGGCGCACCGACCCGGATGCCACGGCTCATGCTGATCCGCCTCGATCCGCAGGGGCTGAGCATCCGCCGACCGGGTCGCCGACGACACTCCCAGCGATCGAGCCAGTGACTGGACGGCACCCACCGCGTCCGTCCAATCAGCCGCGCGCCCCGGTCCCCACCACCCGGCCCGCTCCCACTGGCCGACGACCAGCACCGCGGCCCGCAGAGGCTGCGGTGGGACGCCGGCATCCAGCTCGGTCAGCATCTGAGCCGAGGGCTGGGCACCGACCGTCGTCGACGCCGGTTCGGCCGATGCGACAGCTCCGGGCACCGGTCGCACGACGCTGCCGATCTCGAACAACGCGAAGTCGCGCATCCCACGGGACAGGTTGATCGCTGCCGCGTCCGGCAACGTGGCGAGCAACGTCGTCCGCAGCAGCGGCGCCTGCTCGCTGATCGGGTTGGTCAGCCGGGCCGCCTCACGACGCGGGTCGTCGGCTGGCAGGCCGAGCTGGTCCAGGCGCTCGAGCGAGACGAAGGGGTACGTGAGGACCTCGGTGAGACCGTGCTCGGCCAGGGCGCGGGACGCCGACCGGCGCAGCCGCTGCCTGCGGGTCAGCCCCCTGCCAGCCGGAGCAGTCGGCAGCACCGACGGGATCTCGTCGTAGCCGACGTACCGCGCGATCTCCTCGACCAGGTCGGCCGCCCGCTCCAGATCGGGCCGCCACGAAGGCGGGTGCACGATGAACGCGTGGCCCGCTTCGACGCCCGCGACCGGCTCGGGGTCTGCCACCACACATCCCACGCGGACCAACGCCTCCCGCACCCGCTCCGGCGGTACTGGGATGCCGATCAACCGGCTCGGCTCACCCACCGGCAGCACGACCGGGTCCCGCGGTTGCCGCTGGTCGACGTCGGTCGCCGGCTCGGCCCGGCCACCGCCGTGCTCGACCAGCAGGGCAACGGCGAGCGCGAGCGCGCGGTCCGGCAGATCCGGGTCGACGCCCCGCTCGAACCGCCGGGACGCCTCGGTCCCGAGCCGGTGCCGGCGTGCCGTGCGGGCGATGCTCACCGGGTCGAAGTGCGCGGCCTCCAGCAGCAGCGCCGTGGTGGACGTCGACACCTCGCTGGCCGCGCCGCCCATCACCCCGGCCAGCGACAGCACCCGGGACGCACCAGCCGGGTCCTCGTCGGTGATCAGCAGATCCTCGAGGTGCAGCTGCCGGTCGACCCCGTCGAGGGTGACCAGCCGCTCACCTGTCCGAGCCCGGCGCACCACCAGCGTGTCGGCAAGGGTGTCCCGGTCGAAGGCGTGCAGTGGTTGCCCGGTCGCGAGCATCACGTAGTTGGTGACGTCGACCGCGAGCGAGATCGACCGCATGCCGCACTGACCCAACCGGCGGCGGATGAACCACGGGGTGGGCGCGGTGGGATCGAACCCGGTGACGGTGCGCACCACGATCCGGTCGCACCCGGGCCGGTCCCGGACCGGCGCCTGGTCGGCGATCCGGGCTCGATCAGCGACCCGGGCTCGATCACCAGACCGACGGTCGGGCTGGGGCACGGCCGGCGCGGCATCCAGCGTCACTGACCGCGCTGGGCCGGCGATCAACGCTGCGGCAACGACCGGCGCCGGGTCGGCGAACGAGGTACCCGTGGCCATCGCGTACTCGCGGGCGATGCCACGCATGCTGAGGCAGTAGCCGCGGTCCGGCGTCACGGCGATCTCCACCGTCATCTCGTCCAGACCGAGCAGTCCTGTCGCGTCCGCTCCCGGCACCAGGGCCGCGGGCGGGAACCCCAGATCGTCCAACACCACGATGCCGTCGTGATCGTCCCCGAGGCCGAGCTCGCGCTCGGAGCAAAGCATCCCGTCGCTCACGTGCCCGTACGTACGACGTGCGGCGATCTCCATCCCGTTCGGCAGGACGGCGCCCGCCAGCGCGACGACCACGTGCGCGCCCACCGGAACCCGGGGCGCCCCGCAGACGATGCCGCGCACGACCCCCTCGTCCGCGTCGGCGGGCCACCCTGGATCCGCTGATCCTGGGCCCGCTGATCCTGGGCCCGCTGATCCTGGGCCTACGTGGACCTGGCACCAATGGATCGTCTTGCCGTTGCGCTGAGGCTCCGGATCGGCGGAGAGCACCCGACCGACCACGACCGGTCCGGTCGGCGGGTGGCCGTGCACACCCTCCTCCTCGAGACCGACCCGGACCAGCGTCTCGGCGACCTGTGCCGTGACCTGCGCCGGGCTGCCCTCAGGGACGCCGGGTGCGTATTCCCGTAACCACGACACCGGTGCCCGCATCACAACTCCATCCCGTACTGCCGAGTGAACCGCAGGTCGCCCTCCACCATCTCCCGCATGTCACCGACGCCGTGCCGGAGCATGAGGGACCGTTCGACGCCCATGCCGAACGCGAATCCGCTGTACCGGCGCGGGTCCACGTCGGCGGCCTGCAGCACGTGCGGGTCGACCATCCCGCAGCCACCCCACTCGATCCACGCCGTTCCCCGGCACGTGCGGCAGCGGGGGTCGGCACCGTCGCACACCCAGCACCGCAGGTCCACCTCCGCGCTCGGCTCGGTGAACGGGAAGAACGACGGCCGCCACCGGGTGCGGGTCGGCCCGAACAACCCGCGCGCGAAGTGGTCCAGCGTCCCCCTGAGGTGTGCCATCGACAGGTGCTCGTCCACCGCCAAGCCCTCCACCTGGTGGAAGACCGGTGTGTGAGTCGCGTCCAGCTCGTCGCTGCGGAACACCCGACCCGGGCACACCACGTACACCGGCGCGCCGCCCCGCTCCAGCAGCGCCCGGACCTGCACCGGCGAGGTGTGCGTGCGCAGTACCAGCCGGGCCTGCGGCGGCTCGACGAACAGCGTGTCCTGCATCTGTCGGGCCGGGTGGTCCGGGTCGAAGTTGAGAGCGTCGAAGTTGAGCCACTCCAATTCCACCTCCGGACCCTCCGCGACCTCCCAGCCCAGGGCGACGAAGAAGTCGCAGGCGAGATCCTGCAACGAGGTCAGCGGATGCCGGGCGCCGGGGGCGATCCGGTCCACCGGCAGCGTGACGTCGACCGCCTCCTCCACCAGCGCCCGGGCGTCCCGCTCCGCCTCCAGCTGCTGGTGGCGGGCAGCGAGCGCCCGACCGACGCCGGCACGGGCGGCGCCGATCAGTCGTCCAGCGTCGGCGCGGGCGGGCGGCGGCAACCCGCCGATTCCCCGGTTGGCCAACGCCAACGGGCTGCGGTCGCCCACGTGCGCGAGCCGGGCGGCCTTGAGGTCGTCGAGGGTGGTCGCCGCGTCGAACGCGGCCAGCGCGGCCCGTTCGGCCTCCTCGACGGCGGTCGTGGACAGCGACCCGACATCGACCAGGTCGTCGTCGGCGGGGTGAGTGGGCATGGTGGCCTCATCTTCCACGTACTCGTGCAGTCGGCGTACTCAACGGGATTCGAGCAACGGTCCGCGGCAACGGACACCGGGAGTAGATGGCCGGGCGGACAGCAGAGCGACTCAGCGCGACCGGCACCCCACGCTGATCGGCACGCGGATCGGCCGTCCACAACTGGCCATCGAGGAGCCCGCACTCAGCCCAGGTGCTCCGGGACCGAGGCGGGCAAGGTAAATCGGAACCGCGCCCCCCCGGACGGCGCCCGGTCGACTTCGATCCGACCGCCGTGGGCCTCGACCAGGCCACGGACCAGGTACAGCCCCAGTCCCGTGCCGCCTCGGCGGTTTCCCTGCCAGAACCGGGTGAACACCAACGGGCGGTCCTGCTCCGCGATGCCCTCACCCTCGTCGCTCACCGTGACCACCACGACCGGCACCCCACCGTCCTCAGTGCCCGATCGGTCCGCCAGCTGCTCCCACGTCTCGACGGCATTCAACGTCTCGACGGCATTCGACGTCTCGACAGCATTCAACGTCACGACGGCATCTAACGTCACGGTGCCAGCCCCGTGCCGGACGGCATTCTCTAACAGGTTGGACAGCACCTGGTCGAGGCGGTCCGGATCGGCCCACACCTGGGGGAGGTCCTCGGACACCCGCAGGACGAACCGCCGCTCGCTGTGCTCGCTGGCCCGCATCCGATCGATGTGCCGACGAGCGACCATCGCCACGTCGACCAGCTGACGTCGCACCTCGAGGCGGCCCGCGTCGATCCTGGAGATGTCGAGCAGTTCGGCGATCAGCCGGGTGACCCGGTCGGCGTCGTGCTCGATGGTCTCCAGCATGAACCGCTTCTGGTCGTCGGTGAACCGCTCCCAGCGGCGCAACAAGGTAGCGGTGAAGCCCTTGACCGACGTCAGGGGCGAACGCAGCTCATGCGCCACCGTCGAGATGAGGATCCCGTGTTCCTCGTCGTTCATCCGGTAGCGGGCCGTGGCGTCCCGCAGACCGATCACGACCGAGATCACCGACCCGATCGGCTCGGACCTCACGTACCGGACGGTGGCCAGCAGCTCGATCGGGCCATCCGGGGTCGGCAGCAGCAGCACCCGCTCGGCCTGACCGTCGGATGTCTGATCCAGCAACGGATCCGTGGTGTCCCACCAGCCACGGCCCTCGCTGTCCTGCAACGGAAGGACCCGGGTGACGAGCTGGCCCAGCAGCTCGGCCCGGGGCTGCCCGACGAGCTCCTCGGCCGCCTGGTTGACCTGCCGCACCACCCCGGCAGCGTCCACGACCACCACACCGTCCGGCAGCTGGTCCAGCTGCACGTGGGCCGTGCGCTCCGCCCGTTCCACGGACATCATCGACGAAGCTCGGGCTCAGGCCTGGCGGGCATGACGACGACCATACCGAGGGACCTGATCCGGGACGCGCACCGAGGACCCAGGGTCACCCAGCACCGATCTGGCCAGGCCGCTTGGCCAGCGTCGTGTGCGCCCGCGCGGACGCGTAGAGACAGACGGTCGCCGCCATCGCCAGGTTGAGGCTCTCCGCGCTGCCGTGCAGGGGAACCCGGACCACGGCGTCCGCCAGATCCGTCACCTGGGACGGCAGGCCCTGAGCCTCGGTACCGAAGACCCACGCGCTCGGACGAGCCAGCAGCGCACCGGCGTGCCGCTCGACGTCGTCGAGGAGGTCGTCGAGATCGCTGTCGCCGGTGTGCGCCGCGGCCAGGATCGTCACCCCGGCTGCACGCAACGCATGGATCACCACCTCCGTCGGCAGGGACTGTGCCACCGGGAGGTGGAACAGGCTGCCAGCGGTGGCACGTACGCACTTGGGGTTGTGCAGGTCGACGCTGGTCCCAGCGAGCACCACCCCGGCCGCTCCGGACGCGTCAGCCGCCCGGATGACCGTCCCGGCGTTGCCAGGGTCCCGGACGCTATCGAGGACCGCGAACCGCGACCGCGGGAACCGGTCGACGCCAGCCTGCAGCACGTCGTCGAGCGATGCCGCCACCAGACGGCACACCGCCAGCACGCCAGCCGGGGTGACCGTGGTGGCGAGCAACGCCATCTCGCGGTGGGACACCGGGTGCGGGACGATCCCCGCTCCCCGCGCCGCGTCGACGACCTCCTGGCCGGCCTTCCCGGCGTCCGCGGTCACGTACAGCTGACGGACCACCGCACGCCCCGCACGATGCGCCAGCAACGCCTCCAGCACCCCGCGAGCACCCTCGACCACGAAGGCGTCGGCCCGCTCGCGGTCGACGCGCCGCCGGAGCCGTTGCACCGAGCGGAGCTTGCCGCTCGGTAGCGCCTCTGGACTCACCTGGCCCTGCCGGCGTCCTGGCTGACTGGCTGGTCCCGGGTCAGGCAGCATCCCCCGCTGTGGCAGCCGGTACCGCGGCTCGTGCGGTGCGGACCAGCGTCTCGAACGCGGGGGCGTCCGATACCGCCAGCTCAGCGAGCATCCGGCGATCGACCTCGACGCCAGCGGCCTTGAGCCCCTGGATGAACCGGTTGTACGTCATCCCGTGCGACCGAGCCGCCGCGTTGATCCGCTGGATCCACAGCCGCCGGAAGTCGCCCTTGCGGGCTCGACGGTCCCGGTAAGCGTACGACAGCGAGTGCGTGACTTGTTCTTTGGCCTTGCGGTAGAGCCGGGAACGCTGCCCGCGGTAACCGCTGGCGCGTTCCAGGACGACCCGGCGTTTCTTGTGGGCGTTGACCGCCCGCTTCACGCGTGCCACGTGAGTAACTCCTTCGGTGGATGCCCCACTGGGCGGGAGGGCGACGGATCAGCGGCCGAGCAGTCTCTTGACCTTGGCGAGGTCACGGCCGGACACCAGGACGTCGTTCGAGAGCCGTCGAGCCTTCTGCGGCGTCTTCTCGTGGAACTTGTGCACGTGACCGGCCTGCTCTCGCATGACCTTGCCGGAGCCGGTGACCCGGAACCGCTTCTTAGCGCCGCTGTGCGTCTTGTTCTTCGGCATGACTGCCGTCTCCTCGTCGTCGGTGGTGATCGCTGGTACAGCCGATCACCGGGGTCGTGAACCTGGTCAGGTCTGGATGGCCGATCGCCGCGGCGCGGCGGGCTTCGTAGCCCGAGGAGCCGATGGCCTGGGCCGCGGATCGACCGGCACCCGGCTGGGCGACGCCTCGGTCGCCGCAGCCCCGTCCGGCCCGGTCGCCGCAGCCCCGTCCGGCCCGGTCGCCGCAGCCCCGTCCGGTTCAGCCGCGGCGGCACCACCCAGCTCGGCATCAAGGAGTGGTGGGTCATCTGGTTGGCTTGCCCCGCTCGACGGCGGCGTGCCGGGCAGATCCTCGGACGCTCGACGGCGACGATCCGCTGCTCGCGCCTCGGCTTTCTTGCGTGTCGGGCCGAGCACCATGATCATGTTGCGCCCGTCCTGCTTCGGGGCGCTTTCCACGAAGCCCAGCTCAGCGATGTCCTCGGCGAGGCGCTGCAACAGCCGCAGGCCGAGCTCGGGCTTCGACTGCTCGCGCCCGCGGAACATGATCGTCACCTTGACCTTGTCCCCGCCCCGCAAGAAGCGCTCCACGTGCCCCCGCTTGGTGCCGTAGTCGTGCGGGTCGATCTTGGGGCGGAGCTTGATCTCCTTGATGACCGTGTTGATCTGGTTCTTGCGCGCTTCCCGGGCCTTGAGCGCGGCCTCGTACTTGTACTTGCCAAAGTCCATGAGCTTGCAGACCGGGGGCCGGGCCGCTGGTGCGACCTCGACCAGGTCGAGATCGGATTCCTGGGCCAGCCGCAACGCGTCCTCGACGCGCACGATGCCGACCTGTTCACCGTTGGGACCGACGAGTCGCACCTCTGGTACCCGGATGCGCTCATTGATGCGGGGATCGCTGATGTGGTCGCTCCTTAGCTCTCTCACCGTCTATCGACCACCGCGGTATGGAGATGGCTCCTACCGCCGTCGCGGGAGTCATCTCAGCATCTGCCGCGAGGGCGGACATCGACGACGAGATGCCGTGACGTCCACCCTGAGCGGGCAGACCGGACCCGGAACCCAAGAGGGGCAACGCGGGTGGGAGCGACTCCACTTTGCGGACCCTCTGCCGGCAATCGGCCAGCCCTCACGAAACCAGGCCGACGACGACAGAGTTCGGTCGAGCCACCACGGTATCAGCACGGATAGGGGTGCGGCTCACCGACCGACCGATCCGAGATCACCGCGCGCCCGTACCGTCCAGGTCACCACCAGCGACCTGGAGCGCCTGCTCCAGGGTGAACGCACCCGCGTACAGCGCCTTGCCCACCACCGCTGCCTCGACGCCCGCCGGCACCAACTCGCGGAGCGCTGCTAGGTCGTCCAGCGAGGCGACGCCGCCGCTGGCCACCACCGCCGCATCGGTACGGGCGCACACCTCGCGCAGCAGCTCCAGGTTTGGCCCGCCCAGCGTGCCGTCCTTCCGCACGTCGGTGACGACATACCGGGCGCACCCGTCCTGGTTCAGCCGGTCCAGCGTCGGCCACAGGTCGCCGCCCTCGCGAGTCCAGCCACGAGCCGCCAGCGTCCCGCCCCGCACGTCCAGGCCGACGGCGATGCGCTCGCCGTGTCGGGCGATCACGGAGCGGGTCCATCCCGGGTCCTCCAGCGCCGCGGTCCCCAGGTTGACCCGGTGACACCCGGTGGTCAGCGCGGCTGCCAGGGACTCGTCGTCCCGAATGCCCCCGCTCAGCTCCACCTGGACGTCGGTGTCGGCAGTCAGCCGAGCCACCACGTCGGCGATCAGCTCCCGGTTCGTCCCGCGTCCGAAGGCGGCGTCCAGGTCGACGAGGTGGATCCACTCGGCGCCGCCGTGCGCCCAGGCCAGCGCCGCCTCGAGCGGGTCGCCGTAGACCGTCTCGCTGCCGGCCGCGCCTTGGACCAGCCGCACCGCCTGACCTCCGGAGACGTCGACGGCAGGCAACAGCTGAAGGGGCGGGCGACCGGGCACGGGCTGCTCCTGACGAGACGGTGACGAGGCGGATGGGACAGCGGCAGGCGGGACAGCGGCGGTCAGCGGGGCGCCACCGGGTGGGCGATCAGCGGGCGAGCGTGCGGACCCAGTTCTCCAGCAGCTGGGCACCGGCGTCGCCGCTCTTCTCCGGGTGGAACTGGGTGGCGGACAACAGGCCGTGCTCCACCGCGGCGACGAATCGGGTGCCGTGGCTGGACCATGTGGGCCGCGGCGGGCGCACGGCGTCGGCGTCCTGCAGCACCGGCCACTCAAGCACCGCATAGGAGTGCACGAAGTAGAACGCGGCGTCCTGCAGCCCGCGGAACATCACGGTGTCGGACGGAGGCTGCACGGTGTTCCATCCCGTGTGCGGCACGACATCGGCCGGCAGCCTGTCGACTGTGCCCGGCCACTGGCCGAGGCCCGCGAGCACGCCGTCCCGGTGCGGCTCGGCCGACTTCTCGAACATCACCTGATGGCCGACGCAGATCCCGAGCACCGGACGTCCCGCGACCAGCCGGCGGTCCACCAGCTCTGGCCCCCGGACCGCTCGCAGGCCCGCGACGCAGGCCGAGAAATTGCCGACGCCGGGGACCACGAGACCGTCAGCGGCAAAAGCGGCATCCCAGTCGGCGGTGAGCTGGACCTGCGCGCCGACCCGCTGCACAGCGCGAACCGCGGAGCGCACGTTGCCGGACCCGTAGTCCAGCACCACCACCGTGGACGTGGTCACGGTCGGATCACCCGCCCACGATCGCCTGCGTCCTCAGCGCTGTCACGGTGATCGGTGCCGCTGCGGTGATCTGGTCCGCCGGCCGGCGTCGCCGCACCGCTCAGCTCGCGATCAGCGGCGAGCTCGAGCGCGGCCACCTCGTCGAAGGCGGCCACCAGCGTGGAATCGGGCTCGACGAGAGCAGCACCCGGTAGCTCGGCGACCCGTCGTCGCCCGGTCAGCAGACCGGGTGCCGGGAGGTCGAGCGCGGCCAGCACATCCTCCGCTGCCTGCGCTCCGGACCGGTTGTCGGCCGCGACCGCGGATTTCAGCTCGGTCCCCGGTCGAGCTCCGGCCACCGCGGCAAGCATCCGCACGGGCGCCGGTGGCAGCTCGCCCATGTCCAGGAGACCGACGCCCCGGGACCAGGCGAGCCAGCGCTGCTCGTCCCACCGGCCACCTCCCTGGATGGTGACCACGAACCGGTCCGGCTGCGCGACGACCAGCACCGCCGGCCGCAGCCGCGCCGGGACCACGCGGCCACCGAGCAACCGCACCGGGTCGTCGTACGGAGCAGCGGACAACGCCGCACCAGCCGGTACCGCCAGCGTCCAGGCCAGCTCCGGGACGATCCAGATCGGCATCAGCCCCCGCGCGGCCCACCGGCGGACAACGTCGCCGCGACCGCGCAGCAGCAGGACGGCCGACGTCGCACCCGCCCCAGCGCTAGCCCCAGGCGGACGGGCGGTCATCACCATTCCGGTTCCGGTTGCGTCACAGCACACCCTTCGTGCTCGGCACGGTGCCCGCGATCCGCGGGTCTGCCGTCACCGCCGTCCGCAGCGCCCGCGCCACCGCCTTGAACTGCGCCTCCACCACGTGGTGCGGGTCGCGACCGGACAGCACGCGCACGTGCAGGGCGACCCCGGCGTGGTGAGCCAGCGTCTCGAACACGTGCCGGGTCAGCGATCCGACGTACTGGCCGCCGATCACCACGTACGCCTGCCCCTCCGGCTCACCGGTGTGCACGCAGTACGGGCGACCGCTGACGTCCACCACGGCCTGGACCAGCGCCTCGTCCAGCGGCACGCACGCGTCACCGAACCGGGTGATGCCAGCCTTGTCCCCGAGGGCCTGGCGCAGCGCGTCCCCGAGCGCGATCGCCACGTCCTCGACGGTGTGGTGCGCGTCCACGCGCAGGTCGCCGTCGGCTTGCACGGTGAGGTCGAGGCACGCGTGCTTGGCCAAGGACGAGAGCATGTGGTCGTAGAACCCCACCCCGGTGCTGACCCGGGCGCGCCCGCTGCCGTCAAGGTCGACGTCCACCCGGACGGTGCTCTCGCCGGTGCTTCGCTCGACGTGCCCACGACGGGCGGGCGGGCCAGCGTGACCGGACGGCGCGGTCGCGGGCTGCGAATCGGTGCTCCGGGTCGGGATGGCAAGGGTCGGATCGGTCACGGGTACTCCGTCGGCAGCGGTCAGCGTGCAGGTCCGGTCAGCGTGGCAGGGGCCGGACATCGAGGCTCCTACTCAGCCATGAGTCTACTGAGCCAGCAGGACCGCGGCCGACGACGCCCGCCGGAAGCGGTCAACGGTCAGCCAGCGCTGCCAGGAACACCGTGGTCTCCTGCGCGGTGCCGGCGGTCACCCGCAGATGGCCGGGCAGGCCGACGTCCCGGACCAGCACCCCGCTGGCTAGCAAGTGCTGCCAGGTGGCCTGTTCGTCGACCAGGCCGCCGAACAGCACGAAGTTGGCGTCGCTCGGCACCGGGTGCAGACCGAGAGCCGGCAGCTCAGCGACGATCCGGTCGCGCTGATGGATCAGGGCGGCGACGGTGCCCAAGAGGTCGGGCGCGTGCCGCAGCGCCGCGACCGCCGCGGCCTGGGTGAGCGACGACAGGTGGTACGGCAACCGCACCAGCCGCAGCGCGTCACATAACGCGGGGTCGGCGGCCAGGTACCCCAGCCGGGCACCGGCCAGGGCGAACGCCTTGCTCATCGTCCGGGTCACCACCAGCCGAGGCCGGCCGGGCAGCAGCGTGAGAGCGCTCGGCGTACCGGGTCGGGCGAACTCGGCGTACGCCTCGTCGACCACCACGACCGCACGGGACGTCGCGGCGTACGCCGCGCGCACCACGTCGATCCCGACAGCCGTCCCGGTCGGGTTGTTCGGGGAGCACAGGAACACCACGTCGGGATCGTGCTCGCGCACCTGGTCCGCCACGTCGTCAGGGAGCAGGTCGAACCCGCCGGTCGGTGCACCACGACGACCATCCACCCAGGTGGTGCCGCTGGTGCTCGCAATGACCGGGTGCATCGAGTACGCCGGGGTGAAGCCAAGCGCCCGACGGTCGGGACCACCGAACGCCTGCAGCACATGCAGCAGCACCTCATTGGAACCGTTCCCAGCCCAGACCTGACCTGGGTGCACCCCGTGGCCGAGATGGCCGGCGAGCTCCGCACGCAAGGCGGTGAACTCCCGGTCCGGGTACCGGTTGAGCGTCGGCACCTGCTCGGCGATCGCGCGTGCTATCGCGGCGGCCACCGGCTCGGGCACCGGGTAGGAGTTCTCGTTGGTGTTCAGGCGGACCGGGACATCGAGCTGGGGTGCGCCATACGGCGTCCGGCCGCGCAGGTCCGGCCGAATCGGCAGGCCGTCGACCGACTCGCGCGCCTGAGTCGATGCGCCACCGGCCACGGCGCGATCGCAGCTGCTGTCGACACCGCCGGTGACCTGCTCGGTCACCGGCGGTCGACCCGGGCGCGAACGGCGTCACCGTGCGCCGGTAGGTCCTCGGCCTGCGCCAACGCGACCACCCGGTCGGCGACCGCGGTCAGCGCGTCCTCGTCGTACTCGACCACGTGGATGCCGCGCAGGAACGTCTGCACCGACAACCCGCTGGAGAACCGGGCCGCGCCGCCGGTGGGCAGCACGTGGTTGGACCCGGCGCAGTAGTCGCCCAGCGACACCGGCGAGAACGGGCCGACGAACACCGCGGCACCGCACCGGACCCGCATGGCCCGGTCCCGAGCGTCCCGGGTGTGGATCTCCAGGTGTTCGGCCGCGTACGCGTCGGTGACCGCCAGACCGGCGTCCAGGTCATCGACCAGCACGATCGCGGACTGCCGTCCGGTCAGGGCGGCACGGACCCGCTCGACGTGCTTGGTGCCGGCCACCTGGACACGCAGCTGTACCTCGACAGCGTCGGCCAAGGCCGGGCTGTCGGTCACCAGGACCGCTGCCGCCAGTGGGTCGTGCTCGGCTTGGCTGACGAGATCGGCGGCCAGGTGGCCTGCGTCAGCGGAGTCATCAGCGAGGATGGCGATCTCGGTCGGGCCGGCTTCCGAGTCGATGCCGACGACCCCGCGCAGCACTCGCTTGGCGGCCACCACGTACACGTTCCCAGGACCGGTCACCAGATCGACCGGCGCGCAGGCCACGGACCCGTCCGCCTCCTGGGCGCCGTACGCGAACATCGCGACCGCCTGGGCTCCACCCACCGCGTACACCTCGTCGATGCCGAGCATGGCGCAGGCGGCCAGCACCGTCGGGTGCGGCAGGCCGGCGAAAGCGGCCGGGTTGTCTCGTTGGGGCGGGCTGGCCAGGGCTATCGACCCGACACCGGCCTCCTGAGCCGGGACCGCATTCATCACCACGCTGCTCGCCAGCACCGCGAGGCCGCCCGGGGCATACAGGCCGACCCGGCCGACCGGCACCCAGCGCTCGGTCACCGTGCCACCGGGCACCACCGATGTCGTGACGTCGGTGCGCCGCTGGTCGCGGTGCACCAGCCGAGCCCGGCGGATCGACTCCCCCAGCGCGTCCCGCACCTGGGCGTCGAGCTGGTCGAGGGCGGCAGCGAGCGCCGCCTGCGGAACTCTCAGCTGGCGCACACGGACACCGTCGAACCGCTCGCCGAGGTCGCGCACCGCGTCCGCCCCCCGGGTGCGGACCTGCTCACAGAGCGGGTGAACCGCGGCCACCGCCGCTGCGACGTCGTACTCGGCCCGGGGCAGCAGGCCGCGCAAGGCCCCGGCGTCCACCGTGTGCAGCGGACGCCCACGCAAGTCCAAGCGAGACAGCATGGTCTTCAGGGTACGCAGCGCGCTGACGCGGGTTTCGGTGCGGCTGGTGTCTGCGCGCACTCCCCAGCCAACCCGCCTAGGGTGATTCACATGGCGGAACACCCGACCGAGCGCCTGCCGCTGTTCCCACTGGGCACGGTGCTGGTCCCTGGCGAGGTGCTGCCCTTACGGGTCTTCGAGCCCCGGTACCGGCAGCTGGTCGGTGACCTCGTCCCGCCGGATCCAGGCACCGCTCCTGCCGCAACACGATCCGAGCCACCCCACTCGCAGTCACCATCGGCTAAGACACCACCGGCAGAGACACCACCGGCAGGGGCACCGCAGTTGAGGACACCGCAATTCGGAGTGGTGGCGATCCGGCAAGGCCACGAAGGGGACGCCCACGCGCTTGACGGCCTATACGACATCGGGTGCTCGGCGGAGATCCTCCAGGTCGACCGGCATCCGGACGGATCCAGCGAACTGGTGACCATCGGCCGGCGGCGGTTCCGCTTGGACGGCCTGGAGGACGCCGCCACCCCCTACCTGACCGGCGCGGTGCGGTGGCTTGACGAGCCGGTGGAGCCGGTAGACCCGCACCTGGTAGAAGCAGTGCGGGCCGCATTCGCCGAGTACTGCGACCGACTCGGCGGCGTGCGGTTGACATCCTCGCCTGCCGAGGTGCCCGACCCCACGCTGCTGTCCTACGTGGTGACCGGCTCGATGCTGCTGCACCTGGCCGAACGCCAGCAGCTGCTCGCCGCCCAGGACGCCGGCCAGCGGCTGAGCCAAGCCGCGCGACTGCTGCACCGCGAGCGGCACCTGTGGCAGGTCGTCCCCTCCATCCCGGCGGTGGACCTAGGACGGTTACCGGCAGATCCGCGCTGACGCCCGCTCACGCGGTGTCGGCCCGCTGGGCAGCGGCCGCTCAGCGGGACGGACGTCGGCCGCTGTCGGAGCCCAACACCGCCGCCAAGCAGCGGGCGATGCAGAACAGCACCGGTCCGACCAGCAGGACGGCAGCCGCGTGCAGCTGCAGTGGCGTCGACGGTCGCATGACACCAGCGGCCAGTTGGTCGGCCAGAGGCGCAGGTCCAAGCCACCTGCCGACCACCGCAGCGACCACGCCAGCTGCGGCAACGATGCCGAGCCCACCGAGCGCCCGGACCAGCGGACGGCGCCCCGGGCGCAGACTCACAGCGGTCGCCGCAATGATCCCCATCCCCGCGGTGAGAACCGCGAACCAGCCGTCCTGTGCAACCTGGAACTCTTGCGGTCGTGCGACGAACCCAGCACCGTCAGGAGTCAGCTGAATCACGGGAGCGAGGAACCACCACAGGGCTCCGAGCAGCGACCCGGCGAGGGCGACGCACCCCACGGCACGGGTGACCGTGACGGCCGGTGGACGCTCACGGTCCCCGGAAACCCTCCGAGCCTGACGCGGACCGCGGATCACGGCATCCCGTCCGCCGACCTCAGCGGGTGGTGAGCCGGATCGAGAAGGCTGACCGGTCACCATCCTGCCGGGCACTCATCCCTACCGCGGTGAACGTGTCCACGACGGCTCGTTGCTCGCTGGTGAGGCCGAACTGGTCGCCGAAGGCGGACATCACCTTCGAGACGTCGACGAACGCCACCACCTGCGAGTCCCCTGCGTCAGGCACGGCTTTGGTGAACAGCTCCTGACCGCCGAGCCCGGAACCCTTGGCCACCGCATCCGCGAATGACTGGTCGGTGGCCAGCACCGTGTCTGAGCCCGCCTGGGCTTGGCCGACCTCGAGCTGCCCACTCAGCGCACCGGCGATCCGATCCACCGCTGCTTTGTCACCCGACATCCGTAACGCCACCTGGGGCGTGCTGGCGTCCGCCCCCACCACCAGGCTGATCCGCTTGCCGATCGCTGCCGCGATGTCCCCCGGGATGGCGATGCCGAGCTGGTTCTCGAGCGCTTGCACCTGCTGGTCGACCTGGTCGCCTGCGCCGGCGTCCCGCAGACTCTTGGTCAGCTCGTCGTACGCCTTCTTGACACCACCGTCAGCAACACCCAAGGAGACCGCGGCGACCGCGTCGGACGGCAGCGAGCCGACGTCCACCGGGCCGCCAACCGTACTGTCACCTGGCACACCCGACGTGCTGCCTGCCATCTCCAGGGTGGGGCCATCGAACCGCAGGGTGACCGCGACGCGTCCCTTGAGCTGATCGATGCTGGCCGCGCTAACACCGCCGCCGAGACCAGACGGCAGGGCGGTGCGCAACCGGGCCAGGTCCACCCAGGCCCGCGCAATGCCCTGGTCCCCGAGAGCGGACATGTCATCGGAGTAGTTCGCGGCGTCCGCGAGCGAGGCGTTCTCGGCGTCCTGCACCGCCTGCTTGGCGGTCGTGGCGTCTGCGCCGCAGACCGCGAAGTCCTCAGTGAGCTCACATGCGCCGTCCCCCTTGGTGATCTTCTGGATCCCGGCCTCGGCCTGATCGCGGTCCTTGATCGACAGGACCACCATCGGCTTCGGGTCCTCACCGCTCTGGGCCGGGGGCAGCACCGCGAGCCCAGCTCGGTCGCCAAGCCACGGCTTGACGTCCGTCGCGTAGTCGCCGGTGAGCGAGCCGATCTTCTTGAGCCGGTCGAAGATCAGCTTGCCGGGATCCTCGGCATCCTTCAGGGCGGGAAACTTGTCGCGGAACCGCAGATAGTCGACCTTCTGGCCGGACGACGGATCCGCGTCCAGGGCGAAATACGCCACCGCGGAGGCCGGGACCGCCTCGTCGGGTTGGGCGCCGCCGCCTGTGAGTTGACTCGCGGCGAGCGCCGCACCACCGCCGATGACCGCCACCGCGAGCACGCCGCCGCCGATTAACGCCCCGCGCCGACGACCACCGCTCGTCGAGCGGGCGGCAGTCGCGGGTAACACTTCGTAGCTGGGCGGTTGGTCATCCTGGGGATACCCCGACCCCGAGGCGGCGGCTGGCTGCGGGTGGGAGGGATGCCCGTAGGCAGGCTGCTGGCCTCCCGTCGGAGCCGGACCGGGATATCCGAGGTCCGGAATCGGGCGGGTGTGCTCGTCTCCCGGCTGACCAGGTGGGGTGCTCATCGAACTGGCTCTCCTTGAACGTTCGGGCAGATCGTGCCTCACGCCTCGCTGGAGTCTGTGCCCACGAGGCGTGCGCATCTTCATAGAGCAACGAGCGCACTCGACAGATAGTTCATCGTAAGGGCGACCACCCACATCAGCGGCAACGCCTCCCGCGCCCGGGTGGGTCGTACTCGTGGTGACGCTCAGATCAGGCAGGTGGGACCGAGGAGCTGCTTGAGGTCGCCGAACAGAGCCGGGCCAGCGGTCACACGCAGCCGGTCGTCGAGCCGCATGGTCGTGTTGCGGCCACCGGACTGGGTCAGGTGCAGGTGCACCTCGGTGACCCCGGGGTGGGTCGCCAGGACGTCCTTGAGCCGCTCCGCGACCGGGGGGGTGCACCGAGTGGCCGGGAGGGCGATCACCACCGGTCCGCGAGGTCCCTCGGTGAGGTCGGGGATGGCCAGCTCGGCGGCATAGACGGTCGGCACGTCGTCCCGTCGGTTGAGCCGGCCCTTGACCACGACCACCAGGTCCTCGGCGAGCATGGTGGCCACCGTGGCGTACGTCTGGGGGAAGAACAGCACCTCGACCGCGCCATCCAGATCCTCTACCTGGGCGATCGCCCAGGGCTGGCCGGCCCTGGTCACCTTGCGGGTCAAGGCCGCGATCATGCCCGCGATGGTCACCGGCGAGCCGTCGGGCCGGGACTCGTCGGCGAGCAGGGCTGCCATCGTGCAGTCGGCGGCCTGAGTCAGCACGTGCTCGATGCCGGACAGCGGGTGGTCGCTCACGTACAAGCCGAGCATCTCCCGCTCGTGCCGCAGCTTGTCCCGCTTGTCCCACTCGACGTCCGGGATCGCCGGCAGCACCGCGAACTCCACCGCGCTCTCGTCGCCGAAACCCGCGAACAACGACTCCTGGCCTTGAGCCTGCTTGCGCTTCTCGTCCACCAGCGACTCGACGTACGTCTCGTGCACCCGCACCAGCCCGGCCCGGCTGTGGCCGAGGGAGTCGAACGCGCCGGCGCGGCTCAACGACTCGATGGTGCGCTTGTTGCACACCACCGCCGGCACCTTGCGCAGGAAGTCCTCGAACGAGGTGTAGGCACCGCGCTCGTCGCGAGCCCGCACGACGGCCTCCACCACGTTGACTCCGACGTTGCGGATGGCGGCCAGGCCGAACCGGATGTCGCTGCCCACCGCGGCGAAGTCCGCGACCGACTCGTTGACGTCCGGCAGCAGCACCCGGATGCCCATCCGCCGGCACTCGGCGAGGTAGACCGCGGACTTGTCCTTGGCGTCGCCGGTGCTGGTGAGCAGCGCGGCCATGTACTCGGCCGGGTAGTTGGCCTTGAGATACCCCGTCCAGTACGAGACCAGCCCGTAGGCCGCAGTGTGCGCCTTGTTGAACGCGTAGTCGGAGAACGGGACCAGGACGTCCCACAGCGTGGTGACCGCGTCCTGCGAGTACCCGTTGGCCCTCATGCCGTCGCCGAACGGCACGAACTCGGCGTCCAGGATGGCCTTCTTCTTCTTGCCCATGGCTCGCCGCAACAGATCGGCCTTGCCGAGGCTGTACCCGGCGACCTTCTGCGCGATCTGCTGCACCTGCTCCTGGTAGACGATCAGACCGTGGGTGGTGCCCAGGATCGGCGCCAGCGGCTCGGCGAGCTCGGGATGGATCGGCGTCGCCGGCTGCTTGCCGTTCTTGCGCAGGGCGTAGTTGGTGTGCGAGTTGGCACCCATCGGACCGGGCCGGTACAGCGCGAGCGCGGCGGAGATGTCCTCGAACGAGTCCGGCTGCATCTGCCGCAGCAGGGTGCGCATGCCACCGCCGTCCAGCTGGAACACGCCGAGCGTGTCGCCCCGGGCCAGCAGCGCGTAGGTGGCCGGGTCGGTCGGGTCCTTGCTGAGCGCTTCGAGGTCGATGTCGACACCGCGGTTGGCCTTGACCCCACGGATCGCGTCGTCCAGCACCGTCAGATTGCGCAGCCCGAGGAAGTCCATCTTGACCAACCCGAGCGCCTCGCAGCTCGGGTAGTCGAACTGGGTGATGATCTGGCCGTCCTGCTCGCGGCGCATGATCGGCACCAGGTCCATGAGCGGTTCGCTGGACATGATCACGCCGGCCGCGTGCACCCCCCACTGCCGCTTCAGCCCCTCCAGACCGCGAGCGGTGGCCACCACCTCGCGCACCTCGGGATCGGCGTCGTGCAGCGCGCGGAACTCGCCGGCCTCGGCGTACCGCGGGTGCTGCGGGTCGAAGATCCCGGAGAGCGGGACGTCCTTGCCCATCACCGCCGGAGGCATCGCCTTGGTGAGCTTCTCCCCCATGGCGAACGGGTAGCCCATCACCCGGGCGGCGTCCTTGACCGCCTGCTTGGCCTTGATGGTGCCGTAGGTGACGATCTGGGCCACCCGGTCGTCGCCGTACTTGTCGGTGACGTACCGGATCACCTCACCACGCCGACGCTCGTCGAAGTCCACGTCGAAGTCGGGCATCGAGGGGCGCTCGGGGTTGAGGAACCGCTCGAAGATCAGCCCGTGCGGGACCGGGTCCAGGTCGGTGATGCCCATGGCGTAAGCGGCCATCGAGCCGGCGCCCGAGCCACGGCCCGGGCCGACCCGGATGCCGTTTCGCTTGGCCCAGGTGATGAAGTCGGCCACGACCAGGAAGTACCCGGCGTACCCCTTGCCGACGATGACGTCGATCTCGTACTTGGCCTGCTGCCGGGCGTAGTCCGGGACGTCGTCACCGAACCGCTGGTGCAGGCCGCGTTCGACCTCCTTGACGAAGTGGGATTCCTCGTTCTCCCCCGGTGGGCAGTCGAACCGGGGCATGTACCGGCCCTCGCCCTCGGTGAAGGCCACCTCGCACCGCTGCGCGATCGCGAGCGTGTTGTCGCACGCCTCGGGCAGCTCGCGCCACACGTGCCGCATCTCCTGCGGGGTCTTGAGGTAGAAGTCGTCGGCGTCGAACTTGAACCGGTTCGGATCCGCCAACGTGGACGCCGACTGCACGCACAACAGGGCAGCGTGCGCGGTGGCGTCCTCGGCGCGGGTGTAGTGCAGGTCGTTGGTGGCCACCAGCGGCAGGCCCAGATCGCGGGCCAGCCGGAGCAGATCCTGCTGCACCTGGCGCTCGATGCCGATGCCGTGGTCCATCAGCTCGCAGTAGAAGTTCTCCGCGCCGAAGATGTCGCGGAACTCCGCGGCGGCCTGCCTGGCCTGTTCGTACTGCCCGAGGCGCAGCCGGGTTTGGATCTCGCCGCTGGGGCACCCGGTCGTGGTGATCAGCCCACCGCCGTAAGACTCCAGCAGCTCGCGGTCCATCCGGGGCTTGAAGTAGTACCCCTCGAGCGAGGCCAACGAGGCCAACCGGAACAGGTTGTGCATGCCTCCGGTGGTCCGCGCGAGCATCGTCATGTGGGTGTAGGCGCCGGCCCCCGAGACGTCGTCCCGGCCGCCAGCACCGAACCGGACCCGGCTGCGGTCACGCCGGCTGGTGCCGGGTGTCAGGTACGCCTCGAGCCCGATGATCGGCTTGACCCCGTGCCGCTGGCCCGCCTTCCAGAACTCGTAGGCGCCGAAGATGTACCCGTGGTCGGTGGTGGCCACGGCCGGCATGCCCAGGCGAGCGGTCTCGGCCATGAGGTCGTCAATCCGCGCGGCACCGTCCAGCATCGAGTACTCGGTGTGCACGTGCAGGTGGACGAACGACGATGACGTTGAACCCGACGAAGGAGACGCACCCGCAGCCACCCCGGGAGTCTAGGCGCGCCCCCCTCGTGGACCGACGACCGCCACGGCGGTTGTGGCCGGCTGGTTCACCCGGCGGCGACCAGCTCAAGCGCGTGCGTCAGATCACCCGGGTAGGCAGTGTCGAACCGAACCGGACGACCGGTGCCTGGGTGCTCGAAACCGAGCTGCACGGCGTGCAGCCACTGACGCTGCAGGCCCAGGCGATCAGCGAGCACCGGGTCCGCGCCATAGGCGAGATCGCCGACGCAGGGGTGCCGCACAGCGCTGACGTGCACGCGGATCTGGTGGGTGCGGCCCGTCTCCAGGTGGACTTCCAGCAAAGAGGCGGACCGGAACGCCTCCACGGTCTGGTAGTGGGTGACGCTGTCCTTCCCCGTGCTGGTGACGGCCCACAAGCCATCGCGGGACGGGTGCCGGCCGATCGGCGCGTCGATGGTCCCCCGGGACGGGTCCGGGTGCCCTTGGACCAAGGCGTGGTACGTCTTGTCCACCGTCCGGTCGCGGAACGCCGCCTTGAGCGACGCATACGCCCGCTCACTCTTGGCGACCACCATCAGGCCGGACGTCCCGACGTCCAGGCGGTGCACGATGCCCTGCCGCTCGGCCGCACCGGACGACGCCACGATCACCCCGGCGCCGGCCAGCCCGCCGACCACGGTCGGTCCTGTCCAACCGGGCGCCGGGTGCGCCGCCACCCCGACCGGCTTGTCGACCACCACGATGTCGTCGTCCTCGTGGACGACGCTCAGGCGTACCACCGGCTCATCGGGCAAGGCTGCCGCGGCCCGTGGTAGCTGGACCTCCAGCCACGAACCCGGGATCAGCCGCTCCGACTTGACGGGGCGCCGGCCATCGACCTCGACCCGGCCCGCGGCAACGAGCTCACCCACGCGAGTGCGGCTCAGTCCGAGAAGCCGGGCCAGACCGACATCGAGCCGGTCGCCCCCGAGCCCGTCCGGAACGGGCAATGCTCGCAGGTCGAACGCTCCGTCCGGGCTGTGCACGTCCACATCAGCAGCCGACCCACGGACCTGATCAGGCACGCTTGCCTTCCATCCCCACCCCGCGAAGAGCAAGAATCCCGATCAGCACCGCCGCCATCACGATGGCGATGTCCGCGATGTTGCCGACGAACAGGCCGCCGTACGCGATGAAGTCGACGACGTGCCCCTGCCCGATGCCCGGTGCCCGGAACAACCGGTCGGCCAAGTTGCCGAGCGCACCACCAAGCAACAAACCCAATGCGAGCGCCCACGCGGTGCTGGTGATCCGCCGAACCGCCCGCAACACCACCACGACCACCACGAGGGCGACCGCGGTCAGCACCCAGGTCATGCCGGTGGCCAACGAGAACGCCGCGCCCGGGTTGCGGATGAGCTGCAGCTGCAGCACCTCACCCACGAGCTCGACAGGCTGGCCGGGCTTCAGGCTGGCGACAGCGGCGATCTTGGTGAGCTGATCGAGGACAAAGCTGCCGACCGCGGCGATCGCGAGCAGCCTCAGCGGCACCCGCCGCCGGCCGCGGCGCGTAGCGCGGTCGTGGCTCAGCGACGCTCCTGGAGTTATGTGCATGACACACACAGGGTGGCACGTGACGATGCCTGGCGTCGCGTCTTGCCGATCGGCTCGCCGCACGACTCGCAGACACCGAACGTCCCGTCGTCGACCCGGTCCAAGGCACGTCGACGTCGTTTGAGCAGCTCCCGACTGAGGTTGGTCGTGGCGCCGACGATTCTGGTAGCACCCCGGCCAGAGCCGCCAGCACGGGCGGCACTGTGCACGCGAGCTGTTCACTATCGCTACTCCCAACCGTCGGCAGGCAGCGCACAACCTGGCTGGTGCGGGAAGAGCAGGACAGACGTGCATCTCGAAGAAACGGCCGCCGTGCCCGACTGACAGCACAGCGCTGCGACCGGGAGCACTCTCCCAGTCGCAGCGCTGTGCGGACGGATCAGCTCCCGAAAGGGAACCGGGGGGTCTCTGCCGTGCTCTGCCGATCGCCGCCATACCCTCGAGCGGGAAGTGGTGTGACACCAGCCGTGGCCGGCCCCGGCACTTGTGCCTGTGCCTGTGTCGTCATCTCCGGCATTCCGCTCTCGGACGGCGCCTTGGCTTCCAGATCACGCAGCTGGCCCTCGAGGTATGCCTTGAGCCGACTGCGATATTCGCGCTCGAACGACCGCAGCTGCTCCACCTTTCGCTCCAGCATCTGGCGCTGCTGCTCCAAATCGCCGAGCGTCTCCCGCTGCTTGGCCTCGGCCTCACGAACCAGTCGGGAAGCGTGGTCCTGCGCCTCAGTGATGATCTTGTGACGTTCCGCCTTGCCGGCCTCGACATGCTCGTCGTGCAGCTTCTGGGCGAGCGCGAGCATGCCAGCGGCATTGTCACTGTCGCCGCGAGCTGCCGGTGCAAGGACCGGTGGCGGGCTGGGCTGCACTGGCGCGGCCACTGGAACCGGAGCAGTACGAGGAGCCTCAGGGACAACCGGCCGGTCCATACCGCCGGAGCGCGTCAGTTCGGCCACCCGGCTTTCGCAGGCACGGAGCTTGGCCCGCAACTCGTCGTTCTCGGTGTTTAGTCGCCGCAGCTCCGCCACGACCTCATCCAGGAACTCGTCGACTTCTTCCTCGTCGTAACCCTGACGGAACTTCGTCGGGCTGAAACGCTTGTTGACAACTTCCTCGGGGTTTAGCGGCATGTGCTCACCTCTTGGTGTGTGGGTCGCCCACCCACCGTAGCGAATAGGCCGGCCTGGGGTCATCGGGACCCGGGCCGCGTCCGACTGCGACCTTGGAGTAGACCGCGGCTGACGGCAGGAGCATACGGGGTGTCGAAACTCGGCGCCGTGGTGCATCCACCAGGTACCCGAGGGCGCGCGGTCTCATGACGGGATCAGCCGCATCGCCACGATCGTGGCGATGAACAGCACCGTGAAGGCGAGATCGATCTGGATCTGGCCAAGCCTGACTGGCGGGATGAGTCGCCGCAATGCCTTCAGCGGAGGGTCTGTGATCGTGTAGATCGCCTCTGCGACTACCAGCACCGGCCCATGCGGTCGCCAGTCCCGAGCGAACAGCTGGATCCAGTCGAGCACCAACCGCCCGATGAGCGTGATGAAGAACAGCAGGACGGTCAGACCCAGTAAAGACCAGAAGACTGCCACGTCAACTCTGGTTGAAAGGGCCGCCGGCCGCGTCGGCGGACTCCTTGTCGTCCGCCGTCACCTCGACATGAGCGGGTGAAAGGAGGAACACCTTGGCCGTCACCCGCTCGATCGTACCGTGCAGCGCGAACACCAGCCCAGCGGCGAAATCTACGAGTCGCTTGGCGTCCGGATCACCCATGTCGGTGAGATTCATGATGACGGGAACGCCATCCCGGAAAGACTCGCCGATCGTTTTGGCGTCGTTATACGTGCGCGGATGAATGGTCGTGATGCGCTGCAGCCCAGTGGGTGATGGCAGTCCCATCAGCGGTCGCTGCGGCAGCGGAGTAACGGGTGCCCGGTCCGGCCGCGTGATCTCGGCACGGGAAACAGCTCGGGGGCGAGGCGACTCATCACCAGCTCCGTCGAGGTCTTCGTCAAAATCGTCGTAGCCCTCATGGTCGTAGCGGTCGTCCTCGGCCAAGCCGAGGTAGACCATGGTCTTGCGTAGCGCACCGGCCATGGCCAGATCCTCCGCATCATCGGTGGCCGCTGACTTCGTGGGACGGACGTTACTGCAGTGACGGACGTGATCCGAGAACCGCCGCACCGACACGCAGGTGTGTCGCGCCGAAGACGATCGCGTCCTCCAGGTCACCGCTCATCCCAGCTGACAACCACCGAGCCTCCGGATGGTCGCGCTGCATCTCCTTCGCCACCTGTTCCAAGAGCGCGAACGCATGCCCAGGAGGTGTCCGGCGCGGGGCGACGGCCATGACACCACGCAGGTCGAGGTGCTGAGAGGAGGCGACCGCACCCACCAAGGCCGGGACCTCGGCCGGAGCCGCGCCACCACGCTTCGGGTCGTGGACGTCGGACAGGTCCACCTGCAGAGCGACATCGAGCCGACGTGCCTGCACGGCACAGGCCCGGTCCAGTGCAGGCACCAGTGAGATCCGGTCGACGGAGTGCACCGCGTCGGCGTACCGCACCACTGAGCGGGCCTTGTTCCGTTGCACCTGACCGATGAAGTGCCATCGCAGCCGTCGACCGGCCAACGCCGCTGCCTTGCTCGCCGCCTCCTGATCGCGGTTCTCGCCAACGTCCTCCACGCCAAGGTCATTCAGGCGGATCACATCGGACACCGGAAAGGTCTTCGTGACAACGATCAGGGTGACGCTGGACACTGGTCGCCCAGCGCGCCGGCAAGCTGCGGCGATCCGCTCTCGAACCTGGGCCAGATTGGCGGCTATCTCGGCGGTCCGTGGATCGTCCCGGCGATCAGAGGCCTCAGCGGACGGATGCCTGGACTGCGGGGCGACATCGCGTGGTGGTCCGGCAGCGGCTGGTCTGTCCACTCGCTCAGTGTGCACCCGGCTCACGGTGCACCGCCTGGCTGACTGGCTGGAGGCGAACCACCCCGGCGAACCGCCCCGTGACACCGTCCCGGCGATAGGAGAACAGGTCCGGCCGCTCCGCGGTGCATCCGGCAACCTGGTCCAGCTCGGCGCACCACGGGGACAGCTGCTGACGAACACCAGCCGCGATGTCCAAAGTCGGTGTGCCGGCGGTGGACAGCGCCCGGGTGACCGGCCACCGGGCCGCCACCCCCTCTCGCAGGGACAGCGGGACCTCGTAGCAACGCGAGCAGATGGACGGCCCGAGGCGGCCGACGAGGCGACCGGCGCCAAGGTCGCGCATCGCACTCACGACGGCATCGATCACACCGGTGGCCATCCCCGTCCGTCCAGCGTGCGCGACCCCGATCACCCCGTCGTCAGGCGCGACCAGCACGACCGGGACGCAATCGGCAACCAGGACCACGAGGGCGACGTCCGCGTTGGTGGTGACCAACGCGTCGCACTCCGGCGGATCACCGGGGCACGGTCCGCGCACCTGCTCGACGCGGGTGCCGTGCACCTGGTTCATAAAGATCAGGTGGTCCACGTCGACGCCGAACGCGGCGGCGAGCTGCTCCCGCTGACGCCTGACCGCGGTCGGATCATCGCCCACATGCGTTGCCAGGTTGTGCTCACCATAGGCACCGGCGCCACGACCTCGGCCGGTGAAAGCCCAGCGGGCACCGTGGTCATACCTGTCAATGAGCAACATCGGCCGGGACAGGCGAGGCGGCTTACTTGAGGAAGTCCGGGACGTCGAGCTCGTCCTCCGCGTCGTCGAACACGCTGCTACGCGACCCGCGGACGCGCACCGGCTCAAGGCTGTCCGGCACCACCACCGACGTGCGCCGCGCGGTCTCTCGCTCGTCCTCCGGAAGGTCAATGACCGGCCGAGAAGACGGCTCTGCCGATCCACCCGGGATCGACGCAGGCGACGCGGTTGTCGTAGCAGGGACCGGCGCGGCGACGACCTCCGGATCGCTGGAGAGGCGGCGATGGTGAGTGCCGCCGACGTCGGCGGCACCCGCTGGGACACCCGGCTGGGCGTAGGGCCGAATGCTCGGTGGCTCACCCGCCCTGGCAGCCGCGCCCACCGACATCTGAGCCGCCGCCCGCGCGGAGCCGGTGACCTGGCCCAGCGCCCGGTCATCTTGCCTTCTAGTCGGAACACCGCCATCGAAACCGGCCGCGATCACCGTGACCCGGACCTCGTCACCCAGTGCGTCGTCGATCACCGCCCCGAAGATGATGTTCGCCTCCGGGTGAGCTGCCTCCTGCACCAGCCGAGCGGCCTCGTTGATCTCGAACAACCCGAGGTCGGAGCCCCCCTGCACGGACAGCAGAACTCCGTAGGCCCCGTCGATGCTCGCCTCCAGCAAGGGCGAGGAGATGGCCAGCTCGGCGGCCTGCACCGCGCGATCCTCGCCACGGGCAGAACCGATGCCCATGAGAGCACTGCCGGCACCCTGCATGACCGACTTGACATCCGCGAAGTCGAGGTTGATTAATCCGGGCGTGGTGATGAGGTCGGTGATGCCCTGAACACCGGACAGCAGCACCTGGTCCGCGCTGCGGAAGGCGTCCATCATGCTCACCGACCGGTCGCTGATCGACAGCAGCCGATCGTTCGGGATCACGATCAGGGTGTCGACCTCCTCGCGCAGCGCCGCGATCCCGCTCTCCGCGCTGGTGGCGCGTCGACGCCCTTCGAAGGTGAACGGCCGGGTGACCACGCCGATGGTCAAGGCGCCCAGTGTGCGGGCGATCCGTGCGACCACCGGTGCGCCGCCCGTCCCGGTGCCACCACCCTCGCCCGCCGTGACGAACACCATGTCGGCGCCGCGCAACACCTCCTCGATGTCCTCCGCGTGGTCCTCAGCCGCCTTGCGGCCCACCTCCGGATCGGCACCGGCGCCCAAACCTCGGGTGAGCTCGCGACCAACGTCCAGCTTGACGTCGGCGTCCGACATCAGCAGCGCTTGGGCGTCGGTGTTGACCGCGATGAACTCGACGCCCTTGAGGCCGACGTCGATCATCCGGTTGATCGCATTGACCCCGCCGCCGCCAATACCGACGACCTTGATGACGGCCAGGTAGTTCTGCGGTGCTGCCATGCGGGCCTCCGCTGGTCTCGTGGTCTGGTCTCTCGCGGTCTGATCAAGTGCCCTGGCATCTCACGTGCCCCTGGCATTGGTGGCGAATACCGGGCCAAGGTCTGAACCTCAAGTAGAGAGTTAGAGTTATGTCAACTCGATACCCCGGACGCTAAGCGCCACCGCGAGACCGGACAACGACCGTGGACGGCGTGTCCGCGACCGAACCGCAAAAGGGAGCGCCGCTCCGCACGGCGTACCGAGCGAATCAACGTGGCCGTGGGTCGCGGGGCTCATCGGATGACGGGCGTTCTCGGCGAGCTGACGTCGTACACCGACCCTGGTTGTCGCAGCAGCACCTGCAGCACCCGCGCCTTGAAAGCCGCGTCCGCGACACCACCCCACACGACCTCCCCCTGCCGCAGCCGCAGCCGGATGTCGTCCGGGGTTTCCGCGTCGACCGATCGGATCTCCTGCCGCATCGCGGACGGGAGCGTGCGCAGCACCGCGAGTGCCGCGACAAGCGCACGTCCACCGGACCCGGAGCCCGACGCTCGCACCACCGGCAGTCCCCGAGCCGGCCCAGAGACTCGCGCGTATGCGACGCCCGCACCATCGACCAGCTGGTAAGCCCCCGCTGAGGACAGCACCGCGGCCGGCGTCCGCCACACCAACTCGACCCGCAGCGTGGACGGCCAGGAACGATGCACCCGCGCCTGGTTCACCTGGGGGAACTGGGTGGTCACGGACGCCGCCACAGCATCACCGTCGATCCGTGCCAGCGGCCGACCACGGTGCGCGGCAGCCAGTCTCTCGACCGCCTTGACCACCGCGGCCGATCGCACCGTCGACCCTCCGGACGCTGGACGACCCGCCGAGGGAGTGGACCCGCCCGAGAAACCGGACGCACCCGACTGACCGCGTGCAGCCACCTCCCGCACCTCGATGTCACGGACCACGCACAACGGACCGAACATCACCAGGCCGGCGAGCGCTGCCGTACCCACCGCGACCGCAACCCCGCTCGCCACCACAGGACGCCATCGCCGTCGAGGTGCCCCTGGCTGGCTGGCGAACCGTACGGTCGTCGTCATGTCACCACCGTCGTCGTGGTGGTTGCGATGGTCGTGGTGGTCGTCACGTCGCCGCCAGCAGGGTCAGCACCTCGTCGGCGACCTGGGTGACATCACCGGCACCGATTGTCAGTACCACGTCCTTCGGCCGCAGCCGGTGCAACACCTCCTGAGCCGTGGCCGCCCGGTCCGGCACGAAGTGCACGCGCTCCGCCGGCAGCGGCACGGCCCGCGCCACCAGATCGCCCCCGATCCCGGGTACCGGATCCTCCCGGGAGGCGTACACATCCATCACGACCACCTCGTCGGCGAGGCCCAGCCCAGCACCGAGACCGGCGGCAAGGTCCCGGGTCCGTGAGTACAGATGCGGTTGAAAGACGACGACCAGCCGGCCGCGTCCGGCGACCTGCCGCCCAGCCCGGACCGCGGCGGCCACCTTCCCGGGGTTGTGGGCGTAGTCGTCGTACACCCGCACGTCCTTCGCCGTACCGCGGAACTCGAAGCGGCGCCTGGTGCCGGTGAACCGGGACACCGCGGCCACCGCCTCCCTGGCTGGCACTCCGACCGCCCGTACCGCAGCGACCGCAGCCAACGCGTTCGAGACGTTGTGCATCCCGGGCACCGACAGCCGAGCCGTCCCGGCTGGTCCGTCCGGGGTCAGCACATCGACGCTCGAGCCGTCACCGGTCGTCGTCGGGTGCCGGCCTCGGACGTCCGCGGCAGCCGTCATGCCGTAGGTCACTACCGCCCGACCGGAACCACCGGTCACCGGGCCACCGGTCACCGGGCCACCGGTCGCTGACTCACCAGACAGCTCCGGAGGGTGGACCGAGCCCTGAACGGCGACCCCCGCGGCCAGCCGAGCCGAGCCGTCGTCGTCCGCGCACACCACCAGCACGCCATCCAAGTGGACGCTGTCGGCGAACCGGCGGAATCCCGCCTCGACACCGGCCAGGTCGCCATAGAAGTCCAGGTGGTCCGGCTGCACGTTGGTGACCACGGCCACCTCGGGCCGGTAGACCACGAAGGACCCGTCGCTCTCGTCCGCCTCCAGGACAAACGTGTCACCGGACCCCAGCTGGGCGTTGCTGCCGGTGGCCTGCAGATCGCCGCCGACGCAGTAGGACGGATCCCGGCCGCAGGCCATCAGGACCGTGGCGATCATCGCGGTCGTGGTCGTCTTGCCGTTGGTCCCGGCGACCGCGACGATCCGGCGGCCGGCGGCGATCGCGGCCAGCGCCTGCGATCGGTGGAGCACCGGCAGGCCGAGCTCGCGAGCCCGCTGCACCTCCGGGTTGTCATCGCGGACCGCGGACGACACCACAAGACAGCGCGCACCGTCCACCTGCTCGGCCCGGTGCCCGACCCTGACCTGCGCGCCAGCCTCGCGCAACCCGCTCAGGACCGTGCTGGCCTGGCCGTCGCTGCCGCTGACCGCGAGACCGGCGGCCAGCCAGAGCCGTGCCACACCGGACATGCCGGCGCCCGCGACGCCGACGAAGTGCGCAGGAGCGAGCTCGCCAGCCGATGGCAGCTGGGCTTGCAGGTCGACGTCGGGGATCATCCGCGCCCCGCAGGAAAGCTAGCCGCTGCGGCATGCGTGAGATCGGCCAGCCGTTCGTCAGCATCCGGGACGGCGAAACCACCAGCCGCGGCAGCCATCCGGGCACGAGCCGCCTGATCGCGCATCAGCGGGAGCACCACCTGGCGCACCCAGTCCGGGGTGCATCGCGCGTCGTCCACCAGCAGGCCCCCGCCAGCCGCCACCAGCGGCTCAGCGTTGAGCCGCTGCTCGCCGTTCCCAACGGGCAGCGGGACGAATACCGCGGGAAGGCCAACCGTGGCCAGCTCCCAGACCGTGTTCGACCCGGCGCGGCACACCACGAGATCCGCCGCGGCGTATGCGTTCGGCATCTGGTCGACGTACGGCACCACCACATACCGGCCAGCCGCATATCGGCCGGCTCCGTCTCGGCCGGCTCCGTCTCGGCCGGCTCCGTCTCGGCCGGCTCCGTCTCGGCCGGCTCCATCTCGGCCGGCGACAAGGGGGCCGGGCCGGATGCGCTGCGGGTCCACCGCGACGTCCTTACCCACCCCGGTGACGTGCAGCACCTGGATGTCGCCGGCCGCCAGGTCGTCGGCCACCTGGGGAAAGGTCTCGTTGAACCGGCGGGCCCCGAGCGAACCACCGGTGACCAGCAACACCGGAGCGTGCGGATCAAGGCCGAACGACGCGCGAGCGGCCTGCCGCCGCGCCGCACGCTGCTGCGGCGTCAGGCGGGCCAGATCGGTGACCGCCCGGCGCAACGGCAGACCGGTCCGGGTGGCATGGGGCAGGCGGGTGCCTTCGTACGTCGTCGCCACCCAGCTGGTGAGCCGGGCGCCCATCCGGTTGGCCAAACCGGGCAGCGGGTTGGCCTCGTGCACCACGATCGGGATCCGCCGCTTGCGGGCGGCGAGGTAGGCAGGCGGGCAGACGTACCCGCCGAATCCCACGACGACATTCGCCCGCGCCGCGTCCAACGCCGCGCCAGCCGCGTGCACCGCGGCGCGCAGCCGGGGCCCGAGGCGGATCAGGTCGGCATTCGGACGTCGTGGCATCGGCACCCGGGGGACGACGTGCAACGGATACCCCTGCGCGGGAACCAACCGGGCCTCGAGGCCCTCGGCGGTCCCGAGGACCTCGATCACGGCACCGTCCTGGCGCCGGGCCAGGCAGTCGGCCAACGCCAGCAACGGTGAGACGTGCCCAGCCGAACCCCCGCCGGCCAGAACCGCACGGATGCTCACCGGCCGGCCCAGCCTCGACGGGCCGGCCGGCGACCGCCATGCGTCCTCGGACCAGCCTTCGCCCGGTCCGACAACACGGCCAGCGACCGGTGCAGCAGACCTGGCTTGGCTCGCAGCGCCCGGGCCACGCCCGGCTCAGCGCGCGCCATCGACATCAGCACGCCGAGCATGATCAGCGTGGTCACCAGCGCCGAGCCGCCGCTGGAGACCAACGGCAACGGGACCCCGACCACCGGCAACATCCCGATCACCGCGCCGACGTTGATCAGCATCTGCCCGAGCAGCCATGCCATGGCCGCGGCACTCACCAGCCGGACGAACCCGTCCGACGAGCGAGCGACCATGCGTAGGCAGGCCCACCCCAGAGCGAGGAACAGGCCGAGCACGACGGCCGCGCCTGGCAGGCCGAGCTCCTCGCCGATGATCGCGAAGATGAAGTCGTTGTGCGCCTCCGGGAGCCACGACCACTTCTCCCGACTGGCACCCAGACCAACACCCCACCACCCCCCGTCGGCCAGGGCGTACTTGCCGTGGATCGACTGGTAGCAGGTGTTCAACCGGTCCTGACAGCTACCGCCACCGAGCCAATTCGCGACCCGGGTCATCCGGTTCTCGCTGGTGACCACCAGGGATCCGACCCCGGCGGCCATCGCCAGACCCGCTCCGACGAACATCCGGGCTGGCACCCCAGCGGCGAACATCAGCCCGCCCAGGATGAGCAGCAGCACCAGGCCGGTGCCCAGGTCATGGCCGGCCAGCACCAAGCCCAGGACCAGCGCGCCCACCGGTAGCAGCAGCGGGATGCACACGTGCGCCCACCGGTGCAGCAGCGGGCGTTTGCGGGACAGCACTGCCGCCCCCCACAGCACCAGGGCCAGCTTGAGCGCCTCGGACGGCTGCACCCGGATGCCGCCGAGCTGCACCCAGTTGCGGTTGCCGTTGACGGTCACCCCGAGGGACGTGAAGACGAGCAGCTGGGCGGCCAGCGCCACCGGCAACGCGATCCAGCCGATCAGCACCCACCAGCGCACCGGTACTCGCGCAGCGACGGCCAGCAGCGGGACACCGATCGCGGCGAACACCGCCTGCTGGCGGAAGACAGTGAACGACGAACCGCTCTCCTTCAGCGACGTGACCGACGAGGCCGACAGCACCATCACCAGGCCGATCACCAGCAGCAGCGCGGTGGCACCGAGTAGCACGTAGTACGAGGTAACCGGAGAGTCCAGTCGTCGCAGGGCCGGCACCTGCCGGCCGAGCCAACTGCGGCTCACCCCGCCCAGTCCGTCCACGACCGCCCCGCCGGACGTTCCCACCGCTCATCCCGCCCGTGGACCAGGACGCCGCCGAACCGCATCGGCAAACGCCTCGCCGCGCGCGGCATAGTCGCGGAACATGTCCATGGACGCTGCCGCGGGTGCCAGCAGAACGACATCACCCGGGCGCGCCAGGCCAGCGGCGGCGCGCACCACGTCGTCCATGGCATCAGTGTCGGTGCTCGGCACCTCGACCACCGGCACATCGGGAGCGTGTCGGCGGATCGCGACCGCCAGCTGCGCCCGGTCCCGTCCGATCAGGACGGCAGCGCGCAGGCGGGCGGCATGCCGGGCCACCACACCGTCCACGTCTGCGCCCTTGAGCAGGCCTCCGGCCACCCACACCACCTGACCGAATGCGGCCAGCGCGGCATCGGCGGCAGCCGGGTTCGTCGCCTTGGAGTCGTCCACGTAAGTGACCGCGTCGATCACCGCCACCGTCTCTAGACGGTGCGGGTCTGGCCGGAAGCCGCGCAGGCCGTCCCGTACGGCGTGCGGCGGCACCCCGGCGGCGCGGGCCAGGGCGGCGGCCGCGAGGGCGTTCGACACCACATGCGGTGCTACCGCGCCACGTTCGAGGCCGGGTTCGAGGCCGGGCTCGCCGTCGGACTGGGCGTCGGGCTCAGCCAGGGAGGCGAACCGCTGGATGTCGCCCACGGTGGCCAGCTCGACAGCGGACGTCGCACCTTCGGCGACGAAGGCCCGATCTGCCAGCACCCCATCGACGACGCCGAGCATCCCGACCGCCGGCACCCCGGTGGTGAAGCCGATCGCTCGGCATCCATCGGCGACGTCGGCATCCCGGACCAGCTGCTCGGTCTGCGGGTCCTGGACGTTGTAGACGCACGCGACGCGGGTCCGGTGGTACACCTCGCCCTTGTCCCGCGCGTACGCGGCGAGCGACCCGTGCCAGTCCAGGTGGTCTGGCTGCACGTTGAGCACCGCGCTGGCCAGCGGTGCGATCGAGTGCTCCCGGTCCGGCCCCAGCCAGTGCAGCTGGAAGCTCGACAGCTCGACCGCCAGGACGTCGTACGGCCCGCCGCCATGGTCACGAACCGAGCGCCCACCCGAGGAGCGCCCGCCTGGAGGTAGCCCACCGGAAGGGTGCCGGTCGGCGGATCGCCCGTCGGAAGGACCAGTCGCGAGCACGGCATCCAGGACCGGCCGACCGACGTTGCCCGCCGCGACCGATCGCAGACCGGCGGCCCGCAGCATCGCGTCCAGCATCCGCACCACCGTGGTCTTGCCGTTGGTGCCGGTCAGGGTCAGCCAGGGTGGCCCGCCACCAGCCGGCCGCAGCCGCCAGGCCAGCTCGACCTCTCCCCAGACCGGCACACCGGCTCGTTGGGCGGCCACCAACAACGGCTGGTCCGGGCGCCACCCGGGCGAGGTGACCACCAGATCGGGCGGCTGACCGCCTACCGCGGTCGGCCAGTCCTGGACGGCCCCGGCGCCTAGCCGCACGTGTGCGCCGACCGCCCGGAGCAGGTCCGCGCGCTCCTGCTCGAACAAGCCGTCCCGGCCGTCCACCACGCGGACTCGGGCGCCCCGCCGAGCGAGCGCGTCCGCAGCGGCAAACCCGCTGACCCCGGCCCCGGCGACCAGGACGTCCACCCCGGTCCAGTCGGCCGACGCGTCCAGCAAGCCATCCGTCCGTCGGCCGACCGAACCGCCGTGCCGGTCATGATCACCGCGACCGCCTTGCCGGTCATGATCACCGCGACCGCCTTGCCGGTCATGATCACCGCGACCGCCTTGCCGGTCATGATCACCGCGACCGCCGTGCCGGTCAGCGCGGACACCACCGTCGGACGTCACGTGCCGACGACCCACTCGGCGTAGAAGATTCCCAGGCCGAGGGCGACGAACAGGCCGGCGATGATCCAGAACCGGATGACGATCGTCACCTCGTGCCAGCCGAGCAACTCGAAGTGGTGCTGCAGCGGCGCCATCCGCAGCACGCGACGACCGGTGAGCTTGAACGAGCCGACCTGGGCGATCACCGACAGGGTGATCACCACGAACAATCCGCCGATGACCAGGAGCAGCAGCTCGGTCCGGGTGGTGATGGCCAGTCCAGCCAGAGCACCGCCGAGCGCGAGCGATCCGGTGTCACCCATGAAGATCTTCGCCGGGGAGGCGTTCCACCACAGGAAGCCGATGCACGCCCCCATCAGGCACGCGGCCACGACGGCGAGATCGCGCGGGTCCCGGACCTCGTAGCACTTGAGCGCGGCGACGCTGCCGTCGTCCAGGGTGAGGTTCTGGCAGTTCTGGTTCGACTGCCAGATGCCGATCAGCACGAACGCCCCGAACACCAGGGTGCTGGCCCCGGTGGCCAGGCCGTCCAGGCCGTCGGTGAGGTTCACCCCGTTGCTGGCCGCCGCGATCATCACCAGGGACCAGACCACGAACAGCAGCACGCCGACCGTGGCGCCCAAAAACGCCAGGTCCAGGCCGGTATCGCGGATGAAGGAGACCTGGGTGGACGCCGGGGTGCGGAAGTTCTGGTTGGGGAACTGCAACGCCAGCACCGCGAACACCACCGACACGGCAGCCTGCCCCAGCAGCTTCGGGACCGTTCGCAAACCCAGGCTGCGCTGCTTGCTGATCTTGATGTAGTCGTCCAGGAAGCCGACCACACCGAGCCCGGCGGTCAGCCCCAGCACCAGGATCGCGCTCCACGTCGGCGGGGTGAGCGTGACGACGTGGGCGACCACGTAGGCGCTCAGCGCGGCCCCGATGATCACCGCGCCACCCATGGTGGGGGTGCCTCGCTTGGTGTGGTGCGAGGTCGGGCCATCGTCCCGGATAAACTGGCCATAGCCACGCTTGACCAGGAACCGGATGTACAACGGAGTGCCAAGCAACGAGACCAGCAACGCCACCGCCACCGCGGCCAGGACGGTCCTCACCGGGCGGTCTCCAGTCCAGCAGCGCCCAGTCCGACGGCGCCCGATCCGACGGCGCCCGATCCGACGGCGCCCGATCCGACGACGCCTGATCCGACGACGTCGGCGACGAGTCGGTCACCGAGCAGCCGGAGCCCGGAATCCCGGCTGGACTTGAGCAGCACCACATCACCGGCCTCCAGCTCGACCTGCAGCAGCTTGTAGGCCGCGTCCACGTCCGGAACCCAGACCGCGCCGTCGACGTCGTCCATTTGACTGGCCGCACCGGCGTACACGGCGCGGGCACCGGACCCGACCGCGACCACCCGATCCACCCCGAGGTCGACGGCAGCCGCCCCGATCCGCTCGTGCTCGTTGGCCGAGTCCGCACCCAGCTCCAGCATCTCGCCGAGCACGGCCCACGTCCGGCCAGACCGAGCCATCCCGACCAGGGCGGCCAACCCGGCACGCATCGACTCCGGGTTGGCGTTGTAAGCGTCGTTGACCACGCGGACGCCGTCCGGGCGATCGGTGACCTCCATCCGCCAGCGGTTGGCGGGCACCGCACGGCTGAGCGCCGCGGCCACCGCTGGCAGGGTTATGCCCAGGTGCAGCGCGACCGCGGTCGCCGCCAGCGCGTTGCTGACCTGGTGCCGGCCGTGCAGCGCCAGCCGCACCTCGACCTGCTCGTGACCCGAGACCACCGTGAACGTCGCCCGCGCCGACTCGTCGAGGCGGACGTCGACCGCGCGCACGTCCGCCTCCGGACCCTCGCCGAACCACCGGACGGTTGCCGTGGTGCTGGCCGCCATCCCCCGGACCAGCGGATCGTCCACGTTGAGCACCGCGACCCCGTCCGCCGGCAACGCCTGCACCAGCTCGGACTTGGCAGCGGCGATCGCCGCACGAGTGCCAAACTCGCCGAGGTGGGCCGAACCCACGTTGAGCACCACTGCCACCTGAGGTCGGGCGATCGCGGTGAGGTAGGCAATGTGCCCGGCACCTCGGGCGCCCATCTCGGTCACCAGGTACCGGGTCGACCGATCGGCACGCAGCACGGTGAGCGGCACGCCCACCTCGCCGTTGAAGGATCGCTCGGTCGCGACCGTCGGCCCGTGGGCGGCGAGCACGTGATCGATCAGATCCTTGGTGCTGGTCTTGCCGGAGGACCCGGTGATCCCGATCACGGTGAGCCCGCCGAGCTGGGCCAGGACGCCACGAGCCAGATCGGCGAACGCCTGCTGCACGTCCGGCACCAGCACGGTGGGCAGACCGGGGGCCACCCGGGTGGCCAGGACCGCAACCGCACCGCGCTCGGCGGCCTGGTGCACGTAGTCCACGCCATCGGCGTGCTCGCCCACCCGGGCCACGTACAGGCTGCCCGGGCCGCTGTCGCGGGCATCGGTGACCACTGGCCCGTCGACCACCACGTCGGCCGCGGCGGCATCGACCACCCCGCCGACCACGGACGCCACCTGGGCCAGGGAGAGCGGGATCATCGGGACTCCTGACTGCTCACAGCGAACTGGCGCAGGGCCGCCCCGACCTCGACCCGGTCGTCGAACGGATACACCTCGCCGGCGACCTCCTGGCCTTGCTCGTGCCCCTTGCCCAACACCAGCACCGTGCCGCCGACACCTGCCCGGCGGACGCCCTCGGCGATCGCCGACCGCCGGTCCGGCACGTCCACCACCTCGACCCCCGGCACTCGTCGGGCGCCCTGCAGCACCGCCGAGCGGATCGCGGCCGGGTCCTCGCCGCGTGGGTTGTCGTCGGTGACCACCACGACCTGGGCACCCTGCGCCGCCGCCTGTCCCATCGCGGCCCGCTTGCCCCGGTCCCGGTCGCCGCCGGCACCGATCACCACCACCAGCCGGTCCGGTCCGGTCCGATCACCAGGGGCGGCCTGATCATCAGGAGCAGCTTGATCACCAGGGGCGGTGGCGACAGCCAACGCCCGGACGGCGCTGGCCACCGCGACGGGAGTGTGCGCGTAGTCGACGACCGCCAGCGGTCCACTCACCCCGGCGTCCACCCGCTCCATCCGGCCGGGTGCCCCGCGCGCACCGGCCAGGCCGTCCCGGATCTGCGCCCACGAAAGCCCGGCCGCATGCAGCATCACGGCGGCCAGCGCGGCGTTGGTGGCGTTGAACCCGCCCGGCAGCGGGCAGTACAGCTCGACCTGCTCCTTCACACCCGCCAACCGCAGGTCGGTGCCGCCACCGGCCACCGGTCGCCGGCCCACCTGCCAGTCAGCGGCCGCGTCCGGGTCGACCGACAGCGTGGTGACCGGAACCTCAGCGCGTTCCGCCGCGGACCTGCTCCCCTCATCGTCGACCACGACGACGGCCTGGCGGCTGTGTTGCGGGGTGAGCAGCAGCTGCTTGGCGGCGAGATACCCCACGAGGTCGCCATGCAGGTCCAGATGGTCCTGGCTGAAGTTGGTCCAGCCGGCGACGTCCACCACCACGGCGTCCACCCGATGCTGGGCCAACGCCTGGCTGGACACCTCCATCGAGCACACCTGGACCTGCTGCTCACGCATCGCTGCCAGGAGCGCGTGCAGCTGCGGCGCCTCCGGGGTGGTCCGAACGCTCGGCACGCCGTGGTCGCCGACCCGGACCTGCACCCCACCGATCAACCCGGTACGCCGACCGGCAGCGCGCAGCACGGCGTCCAGCAGGTAGCTGGTCGTGGTCTTGCCGTTGGTGCCAGTGACCCCCAGCAGGGTCAGCGCGGACGCCGGGTCGCCGTACACCCGGGCGCAGACCTGCCCGAGGACCGCGCGTGGGTCGTCCGCCACGAGCACCGCGGGCCGTGCCGCCAAGCCGGCCACCGAGGCGATCCGGCGGGCGCCGTCCGGATCGGTCAGCACGGCTGCCGCACCGGCTCGAACGGCGTCACCGACAAAGTCCGCGCCGTGCACTCGGGTGCCGGGTAGTGCGGCGTACAGATCGCCAGGGTGGACCGACCGGGAATCAAGGGTGACGCCGCGAACCGTCGGCTCGGTCGACCCTGTCGCGGACCCTGTCGCGGACCCTGTCGTCGTTGACCCTGTCGCGGACCACGACGCCGGGGAGACCGCGCCCTCGGTGGCAAAGGTCGCGCCGGCCGTCACGGCCACCTCGGCGATCGACGAACCGGGGACCGACCGAGGCCGCACGCCAGAGCGGTCGAGGTCGGCGGTGGGTCGCACGCCGGTGAGGCTACCGGTCACCCTGGGGTCAGCTTGATGGTGGGCACACGGGTTCCGGTCGGCGGTACCTGCATCTTCTGCAGCGCGTACTGCATCACCTGGCGGAACACGGGGGCGGCGACCGCGCCGCCGTAGTACCCGCGGACCGGACGCTGCAGCGTGACGGCGACGACCAGCTGGGGTGCGTCCGCCGGGGCCATGCCGATGAACGACGCGGTGTACCCGCGGTAGCAGCCGCAGTCCGGGTCGAAACGCTCCGCGGTGCCGGTCTTGCCGGCCACCCGGTACCCCGGTACCCGGGCCTGCGGCGCCGTGCCTTCGTCGCTGACCGCGCCCTCCAGCATGGTTCGCAGCTCACGGGCGGTCCGGGCATCGACCACCCTGGTCCGGCGGCCCGGCGCGGCCGGCTGCAGCTGCCCACCAGGACCGACCGAGCCGCGGACGAGCGTCGGCTGCACCCGCACCCCGCCGTTGGCGATGGTCTGGAAGACACCCGTCGCCTGCACCGCATTCACCGACAGACCCTGCCCGAACAGGATGGTGTACCGCTGGGAGCCGCTCCACTGCTTCGACGGAGCCAGGATGCCGCGACTCTCCCCCGGGAACGACAGACCGGTCGGCTGCCCGATGCCGAACCGGCGCAGATACCCGTCCATCTGCTGGGGGCTGAGCCGCTCCCCGGCCAGGATGGTCCCGACGTTGCTGGACTGGGCGAGCACCCCGGCGAAGGTCAGTCGCTGGGTGGGGTGCGGGTGCGAATCGTGGAACACGGTGCCGGCACGGCCGATCTGGTCCGACACCGTGAACGGCGTGGACGGTCGGACGACCCGCTCCTGCAACACCGCTGCCGCCGTCATGACCTTGCTGGTCGACCCCGGCTCGTACACCTCAGACAAGGCGCGGTTGGCCAGGTCACCGGAGTCGGCGTCGCCCGGTGCGTTGGGGTCGAAGCTCGGGGCGTTAGCCAGTGCCAGCACCTCGCCGGTCCGGACCGACATCACCACCACGGTGCCGGACAACGCCCCGGTCCGACGAACCTGATCGGCTAGCAGCTGCTCGGCACGCCACTGCAGGTCCCGGTCCAACGTCAGCTGGATGTCCTGGCCCGGGACGGCTGGCTGCTCCGCGACATCGGTGGTGGCGATGGACCGCCCGCTGGGGTCACGTTGGAACGTGCGGGTGCCGGCACGGCCGGCAAGTTGCTCGTCCAGGCTCAGCTCAAGGCCGCCCAACGCGGTACCGGCCTGCCCGACGAAGCCGATCACCGGTGCAGCGACACCGTCCGCCGGGTAGGAGCGTTGGGTCACCCGCTCCGCGTGAACTGCCCCGATCCGCAGCGACCGCACCTGATGCCAGACGTCCGGGGTGACGTTCTTGGCCAGATACACGAAGCGCTTGGTGCCGGTGATCCGACGCCGGACCTCCCCCTCGTCCATGCCGAGTGCGGTGGCGAGCCCGCGCGCCGCTCCAGCGACCCCCAGCCGCTGCCGGACGGAGCGGCTGGTACGCGGGTCCTCGACGTACCGGTAGTACTCGGGCACCACCTTCTGGTCCACCGTGATGTGGTATCGCTCGAGGCTGGTGGCGAACACCACCCCCGACCGGTCCAGCAGCTGTCCGCGGACCGCTGGCACCGCCGCCGTGGTCAACCGCCCGCCGAGCGCCTCGCGGGCCATCGCTGACGCGTCCAAGGCTTGCAACCGCAGCAGCTGGGCCGCGAACAGGCTCAGGACGACGCACGCCGCGACGAACATCGCCCGAGCCCGCCGTTGCGGGATCCCGATCCGGCGACGTGCGTCCCGGTCCGCGGCTAGCCGCCGGTTGGCCGGGACCGCCCGTCGGGTGACCGCAGATCGGCTGACCGCAGATCGGCTGACCGCAGATCGGGTAGTTGGACGCCTGCTGGCCGTCCTCGATCGGTTCCGACCGGTCGCAGAGGTCGTCATGTCAATCACGCCGTCGCGGGCTCGGGGTTACCGTGCTGGTCGCGTTCCGGCGATCCGCTTGTGCCGCAGGCTGATCACCCGTGCCCTGATCGTCGGTGCCCTGATCGGGCGTAGCCCGACCGCTCGTGGCCGTCGGCGAGGCACCCGGGCGACTGGCCTCGGCTGGATCGTCTGGGCCTCGCGAGGCAGCTTCGCTCCGGTCCCCCGGGGCCGACGCTCGGGGGGTGGGCGCCGCTCGAGCCGAACCCAGCACCCGCCCGTCTCGCAGTCGGATGAACGCCGGTGGACCAGAAGACACCATGCCGAGCTGCCGCGCGCGCCGCGCCAACTGCTCAGGGGCGGCCCGGCGGTCGATGTCCTGCCGCAGCAGCTGCTCCCGATCGTCTAGACGGTCGGTGGATTCCCGTAGGTCGTGCAGCCGGAAAGAACCCTGCGCGAGTGCCGTGTTGACCACCAGCAGCCCGATCAGACCAGCGCCGAGCAAGGCGAGGCACACCCCGGCAAACACCGAGCGACCGCGATCCGGGGACGGCGGGCGGACCACCCGCAACGCTGGCCGGGGTCCGCGAGCCGCACCGGCACGGACGCGACCCGCGGATGGCGAACGCCGCCCGACGGCCAGGGGCTGGCTCATGCCGCGCTCGCATGCTGTCGGATGCGTTCGGCGGCTCGCAGCCGTGCGGACGCGGCCCGCGGGTTCGACTCGACCTCTCGCGGCGACGGCATCTGCGCCCCCCGGGTCAACAGCCGTAGCTGAGGGGCGTGCTCAGGAAGCTCGACCGGCAGGTCGAGCGGACTGCTGGACCGCGCACCAGCGGCCAAGGCCTGCTTGACGATCCGGTCCTCGAGCGAGTGGTAGGACAGGACGACGATCCGCCCGCCGATGGCCAACCGAGACACAGCCGCTGGAACCACCCGAGCCAGCGCACCGAGCTCATCATTCACCTCGATGCGCAATGCCTGGAACGTCCGCTTGGCTGGGTGACCGGCATGCCGAGATGCCGGGACGGCCCGGCGCACCAGCTCGACGAGCTGCGCCGACGAGCTGATCGGTGCTCGCTCCCGTTGACGCACCACGGCCTTGGCGATCCGACGGGCATAACGCTCCTCCCCGTACCGTCGCAGCACGTCGGCCAGCTCCTCGACGGACGCTGCGCCCAGGAAGTCCGCCGCGGTACGTCCGGCCGTCCGGTCCATCCGCATGTCCAGGGGCGCGTCGAACCGGTAGGCGAAGCCGCGGTGCGGCTCGTCCAGCTGCATCGAGGACACGCCGAGATCCAGCAAGACCGCGTGCACCTGGTCGGTCTCCAGCCGGTCGCAGATCGCGGCCAGCTCGTCGGACACCGCGTGGACCAACCGAATCCGGCCGGCGAAACCAGCCAGCCGCTCCCGGGCGATCCGCAGCGCGTCGCTATCGCGGTCGATGCCGACCGCGGTCGCGGAGGGGCAGGCGGCGAGCAAGGCAGCCGTGTGCCCACCGAGCCCGACCGTCCCGTCGACCAGGACCGCACCTGGCTGCCGCAGTGCCGGCTCAAGCAGCTCGACAACCTCGTCGACCATCACCGGCCGGTGGACCGCCATGACCTCTCTGCTGCTGTCACCGCGCGTGCTGCTGTCACCGCGCGTGCTGCTGTCACCGCGTGCGGCACCGACATCATCGTCGGCCTTTGAGTCGTCGTGACGCTCCATCGCCGCCTCCCTCCCAGGTGTCGCCGGGTGCCCTGCTGATCCATCCGCACGCCGATCCATCCGCGCGCTGACTCGTTCCCGCCGCGGCCTGCCCACAGCACGGCCGATCCGGTCCGGTCCCCAACCGCTCTCGATGTCCTGGCGCCGGGGAAGGTGCGTCAGGGCAGAGCGCGGGTGGAGACCGGGCCGAACGGACGAGACGGTGACGAGCAGGCCGACGCGGGCGGGCTGGCAGGCGCGCGCTGGCTACCTCGATTTGGCTGACTCGAATCTGGCTGACTCGGTCACAACAGTCCGGGGATCACCTCCTCCGCCTGCTCCGCGAACGCCTGCTCGTTGCTGGACAGATAGGTCTGCCAGGCATCGGCGTCCCACACCTCGACTCGGGTCCCAGCCCCGATCACCGCCAGCTCGCGTGACAGGCCGGCGTAGTCCCGCAGCGCCGGGGGGACAGTGATCCGGCCCTGCTTGTCGGGCAGCTCGTCGCTCGCCCCAGACAGGAAAACCCGCAGGTAGTCCCGGGCCGCCTTGCTGGTCATCGGTGCCGAGCGGGTCTGTTCGGCGAGACGGACGAAGTCGTCCATCGCGAAGACGTAGAGGCAGCGCTCCTGCCCCCGGGTGATCACCAGACCGTCGGCCAGCCGCTCTCGGTACTTCGCGGGGAGGATCAGCCGGCCCTTGTCGTCCAGACGAGGTGAGTGCGTGCCCAGGAACACCGTGCACCACGACTCCCTCCATCTCCCGATCCCCTCGACTCCAGGCGACGGTGACTCCAGACGACGGTCACCAGAGCGAGTAACTCCCGTGACCTCCACTGTACTCCACTCTGCTCCACAGAAAGGGAGATGCACCCTCTTCGATCCCCTGCAGGCACCTCTCGTCACGCGACTCGGTCCTTGGCCTTGATGAAGCAGGCGGCTCTCTGCCGCGAACCCGACCGGCACCGAAGATGCGTGCGGTCAGGAACGTCAGACGCCGGACCCGGCGTTGCACAACTGCGGCGGCTCACGCTCCTGCGGCCCGCTGGTCGTTGGGTGACAAACTGATGGATCACCGTGCGTTCAGAAACTCAGGAGGTAGGGCGACGTGAGCGCGATGAGCGCACCGAGAACCCCCGAACTCGACATCGATGGATTCAGGCGCACCACCTCGGCCATCGCCCAGGCGATCGAGTCGGTGATCGAGGGGAAGCCGGACGTCATCCGGGTGGCGCTCACCGTGGTGCTGGCCGAGGGGCACCTGCTGATCGAAGACGTGCCAGGGGTGGGCAAGACGATGCTGGCCAAGACCCTGGCCAGGACCCTGGACTGCAGCGTCCGGCGCGTCCAGTTCACCCCGGACCTGCTGCCCAGCGACGTGACCGGGGTCAGCATCTATGACCAGCAGCAACGCGACTTCGAGTTCAAGCCAGGCGCGATCTTCGCCAACGTGGTCCTCGGCGACGAGATCAACCGCGCCTCCCCCAAGACCCAGTCCGCGCTGCTGGAATGCATGGAGGAGCGGCAGGTCACCGTGGACGGCACCACGTACCAGCTGGAGTCCCCCTTCGTGGTGGTGGCGACCCAAAACCCGATCGAAATGGAAGGCACCTACCCGTTGCCCGAGGCGCAGCGAGACCGATTCCTCGCTCGGGTGTCCATGGGCTACCCGAGCACCGACGCCGAGCTCGCCATGCTGGACAGCCACATATCGGCGACACCGTTGGACGCCGTCCGGCCGGTGGCCACCGCGGCACACGTGCGCCAGCTGATCGCCGTCGCGCAGCAGGTGTGGGTCAGCAGGGCGGTGCGGCAGTACGTCGTCGGGCTGGTCGAGGCGAGCCGCCACCATCCGCAGCTGCGCTTGGGCGCGTCGCCTCGCGCCGCTCTGCACCTGACGCGGGCGGCTCGGGCGCACGCGGCGCTGGAGGGTCGCAATCACGTGCTGCCGGACGACGTCCAGCGGCTGGCTGTTCCGGTGCTCGCGCACCGCCTGCTGCTGACACCCGAAGCGATGCTGGCCCGCCACAGCACGACCGACGTGGTGCACTCGCTGCTACGGCACGTTCCCGTCGCGGCGGGTCAGGAGGCCTGAACCGTGGGGATGTCCCGGTGAGGTGCCCATGAGGTCCGCCCGCAAGTTCACGTGGCTGAACAGCTTCCGGCGGCTCACCACCCGCGGTCGCGCGGTGCTGGCGGCTGGCTTGACCGCCGTGGTGTGCGCCTACGGCCTGGGGCAGCGGGACCTGCTGCGAGTGGCCGTGTTCCTGACCGTGATCCCGCTGCTCGTTGTCCTGCTGCTGACCCGCATGCGCTACCAGCTGGCGTGTGCGCGCACCATCTCCCCAGCGCGGGTGCCAGCCGGGCAGAGCGCTCAGGTCACCCTCGAGGTGGTCAACGTCTCGTCGTCCCGATGCGGGACGGTCATGGCCCAGGAGCAGGTCCCGGACGCGCTGGGCACACCCGCACGGTTCGTGCTCCCCGGTCTGGAGGCCGGCGAGCGGCGTGCCGTGAGCTACCCGGTGACATGTCACACCCGGGGCCGGTATCAGGTGGGGCCGCTCAGTCTCACGGTGACCGATCCATTCGGGATGGGCCAGCATCAGCGGTCATTCACCAGTCGCAGCGACGTGCTGGTCGTCCCGACGACCGTCGAGCTGCCCACCCTGGCACTCGGCGGCGACTGGGCCGGCTCGGGCAGCACGGTGTCCCGGACCCTCGGTACGGCTGGCACGGACGACGTCACCACCCGTGAGTACCAGCATGGCGACGACGTGCGGCGGGTGCACTGGCGGTCGACCGCGCGACGAGGCCAACTGATGGTCCGGCGCGAGGAGCAACCCTGGCGGAGCCAGGCGACGGTTCTGCTGGATCGACGCGGTTCGGCGTACGCGGAGGGCTCGGACGGCTTCGAGTGGGCAGTGCGGGCGGTCGCATCGGTGGCCGGCCACCTCAGCCGCCGAGGCTATGCGGTGAAGCTGATCGATGGGTCTGTCGGCGTCCAGGACGCGGTCAACGTGTCCAGCCCGATGTGGTCTGGAGCCGGCCAGGTCGAGGACGCACCCGCCCGGCATGCCCTCGACTACCTCGCCACCTGCACCGCTGGCGGATCCCTCGAGCTGAGCCGGGCGACGCGGGCCACGACCCGGACGCCAAACGGCCTGGTCGTGGCTGTTCTGGGTACCGTGCGGGAGGACGACCCGGCCTTGCTCACCAGGGTGGTGAGCCCCGGGACCACCGCGGTCGCGGTGGTCGCGGCCCAGCGCCCGACTGGCCGTTCGACGCGCCCGACCAACTCAGCGTCGTGCGGTCGGCAGGTCGCCAGCCTGCAAGCCGCGGGGTGGCACGTGGTGGTGGCTGAGCCAGATGAACGCCTAGACGCGACCTGGAGCCGACTCGCAGCGCCCTCGACACCGGCGAGTGCCGCTGACCGGCCTTCAGGGCCGATACCGGAGGCAGGATGAGCCGGGACCGGTGGACGGCTCCACTAGCCGCGGTGGCGACCACGGCGACCATGTGGTCGTTGGCCCCGGTCGTGGACGGCAACGAGTGGCAGGGCCCAGCGCTCGTCATGGTGCTCACCGTGCTCGTGGTCGGCATCCTGGCTCGCTGGGCTCAGGCGCCAGCGGGCTTAGTGGTTCCTCTCCAGGTGGTGGCCGGCGGCATCGTCCTGGTGGCGCAGTTCGTCGGCGACGTCGCGGTCGCAGGCCTGCTGCCCGGGCCGGCCGCGGCGACACAGCTGCGTGAACTGCTCCTCGCGGGCGGCGCCACCATCGATCAGTACACCGCCCCCGTACCGGAATCCACGGGCCTGGTCCTGATCATCGCTCTCGGAGTACTGGCCGTAGCGGCGTTGGTCGACCTCACCGCGGTCACCCTCCGAACCCCAGCAGCTAGCGGGCTGCCGCTGCTCGCGCTCTACTGCGTGCCGGCGGCCGTGCTGGAGGACGGGTTGCCGACCCGCTACTTCCTCGTGGCAGCTGCCGCATGGCTGCTGCTGGTCGCGCATGACACCAGCACCCGGGTGCTCACCTGGGGACGCTTGCTGCCGCGTTGGGGCACCGACACCCCGAGCCGGACCACGTTCAGCAAGGACGCCATGGCGCAGGCCGCGACCGGACGACGCCTGGCCGTCGTCGCGCTCGCGCTGGCCGCCGTCCTGCCAACTCTGGCACCTGGCCTCGACGAAGGCCTGCTGGCTCAGTCCGGCGGGTCAGGCGGCGGCGGTTTCGGTGGACGCACGGTCATCAACCCGGTGCTGTCCCTGCGGGACAGTTTGGACCCATCCCGGGACGTCGTCGTCCTGCGCTACCAGACGGATGAGCCGAACCCCGCTCCGCTGCGGATCGTGACGGCCGACGTCTTCGATGGTGAGACCTGGCAGCCGAACACCCGAGGCATCCGCCGGGACAACTCCGTCGCAGACGGGCTGCCGGCCCCACCCGGGCTGACGGCCGACGTCCAGCGGGACCAGTTCCGGATGAACGTTGAGATCACTGAAGTGTTGGACCAGGACTTCCTGCCTCTGCCCTATCCCACGACCCAGGTCGAGGTGGAGGGACGCTGGTACTTCGACAGCCGATCCCTCAACGTGCTCGGCGACGACGGCCAGACGGTCCGGGGGCTGAGCTACCAGGCGGACTACGTGGCGGTCCGGCCCACGATCGACCAGCTGAACCGCGCCCAGGCAGACCGGTTCGGCCAGCTCGCCGAGTACACCCGGCTGCCTGAACTGCCGAGTTCGGTCCGACAGGTCGCACGAGACATCACCGAATCCGCGATGACGGCGTACGACCGAGCGGTCGCCTTGCAGCAGTGGTTCCGGGACTCGGGCGAGTTCACGTACTCCACCGAGGTGCCCGCAAACGCTGGGACGAACGCGATCGAAGCGTTCCTGGACGACAAAAGAGGTTTCTGCATCCAGTTCGCCTCCGCGATGGCGGTGCTGTCCCGGGCGCTTGGCATCCCGGCCCGGATCGCGGTCGGCTTCCTCCCGGGCCGGGCGATCGGTGGTAACCGCTACGAGGTCCGGCTCAACGATGCGCACGCCTGGCCCGAGCTGTATTTCGAGGGCGTCGGGTGGATCCGGTTCGAGCCGACCCCCGGGTCCCGTACCGGCGAGGCGCCGGGCTACACCGACGGCGCCGACGCCACCGACCCGTCGACCAGCTCGCCGACCAGCACCGACGGATCGTCGCCGGATCCGACCACGAGCACGGCACCCTCGGCATCGGCGAGCGGGCGAGGTGGAGTGCTGGATGATCCGGGTGCCGATGCCAGCTCCACGGCGACCGGCGCCGACGCATCGTGGTGGCCGCGGATCGCACGGATTCTCGCAGTGGTTGCCCTGCTCGTGGCCGCTGCCGGGCTCACCCCGGTGGCGGCGTGGTGGACGCGACGCCGACGACGACAGGCTGCCCGGTCCAGACCGCAAGCAGTGGAGGCGTCCTGGGCAGACCTGCGTGAGCGGGTCGAGGATCTCGGCGTCGCCGTCGGTGACAACCTCACCCCCCGTCAAGTGGATCGGCACCTCGCGAACGCGGGTGGGCTGGATGACGAACCGCGAGCTGCGCTCACTCGGGTGGCTACAGCGATCGAAGCGTCGCGGTACGCCGCGACCGATGCCCCGTCCTCGGTCGATCTCGACCAACTCCAATCCGACATCCGTCAGGTGGTGGACGCGGTCAGCGCCAGCCGCAGCTCAGGGGACAGATGGCGGTCGCGCGTGTGGCCACGCTCTGGCAGGCATCACCTGGCCGACGGGTTCCGGTGCTGGGCGAGCAGGCTGCAGCTGATGAAGCCGGACTCTTGGCGCTCCGGCTCGTCAGGCCGCCGACCCCCACCCCACTGAGGTCAGCCGACCCGACCGGACCGGCGTGCGACAGTCACTCAGCCCCAGCCCTGCCCCTCATGGCGGCGTCGCTCCCACCGTTGCTCCATGCGTTGCATGAACGAGCCGGATCGATCGGGTGGACGCCCGGATCGACCAGGTAGACGCCCGGATCGGCCATGAGGCCGGGTGCGCCCATCAGCGGCGACTGCCCCTATCGGCCCGCCCGGCCGTCTGCGCGGCGGTGTGGCCGCGATCCCCCCCGCGGCGATCATCATCATGAAACCCACCACGGCCACCGGCACCACCGATTGAGCCACACCGACCATGACGAGCACCAGGCCGGCAACGACGCCCACCACGCCGATCAGGTACCGCTGCCGCTGTCGAGCGCGCTGGCTGGACCCTCGCATCGTCGTGGCGAACTTAGGATCCTCGGCCCGCATGGCCTGTTCCATCTGCTCCAGCACACGCTGCTCGTGCTCTGACAGTGGCACGACGACCTCCTGCTGGCACGTGGGCATCCGGCGCGACATGTGCAGTCGACCTGCCGAAGCTCGATCTGCCGAAGCAAAGCCAGGCACGCGGACTGACCTTCAGGATAAAGGCCCTGAGGGGGCGAGGAAAGCCGGACGGTTCTTAAGATCGAAGCTCTCGCGCCACGCACGAGCCCACCTGAGCCGTCTGGTCCTAGGGCGACGCTGCCGACCGTCCCGCGATCACGTGCCGGACCTGCCGGGCGACCACAAGGTGACCTGTCGACGATCAGCTCGCCGTCGTGATGCTGGCTCACCGACGGGCGATCACGTGAAGCTGGGCGGCCAACGCCACGTACTCCGGATGACGGTCATAGTCACCGGCGCGGCGCTCCAGATCCACCAAGGCAACACGGGCTGCCGTGCTGTCCACGAGGGCTTCAGGCACCAGATCGGCGAACACCCGCAAGCCTCGGACGGCACCAGGGCGCAGTCCAGCGGCCTGGATGAGGTCTCGCAAGCTGGCAAGGTCGAACCGGCGAGGCACCACGTCCGCCGGCCCCCATCGCCCGTCCGGATCGTCCATCGCTCGACCTGCCTCGACGAACCGACCAGCCAGCGCCCTGGCCACGACCTGCCCAGACCGCTGAGGCACCACCAGGCTGACGATCCCGCCCGGACGCACCACCTCGGCAACCGAGGCCAACGCGGCCGCCGGATCGTCGACGTGCTCGAGCACTCCGTGGCAGCACACCAGGTCCACCAGGTCGGTAGGCGAGTCGAGGGCACGGCGCACATCAGCGGTATCGGCCTGGACCGCGCGCACCCGGTCCGCCACGCCCGCCTCAGCCGCCCGCCGCTGCAGCGCGGCCAACGCGTCCGGGCTGGGGTCGGCCACCACGATGTGGTGCCCGAGCGTCGCCAACGGCACCGACATACCCCCCGTGCCACCGCCCACGTCGAGGATGGTCAACGGAGCACCCGCGGCCGAGCGCAGAGCGTCGGCTGCCTCGCGCACCGCATCCCAGACCATGGTGACGCGAGCCGGAACCCGGCCGGGCTCGGCGGTACCCGGTGATGCCATCTGGGTGCTCCCCTCGTTCGTCGGGCCTGCATGACGCCGCGGCCCACCCCTGACGTGAGCCGGATGAGCTCGTCACCGTGACCGAAGCACCCGCGTAGGCAGCTCAGCCTAGTGCCGCGCTCGTCGCTGACCAGCTCACGACGGTGTGGTCACTGATCGGCGCGCTGACGCATCAGCCGGGCGACCCGCGCGGTCGAAGCCAAGACCGTGCGGGCCGCCGAGGGCGACCAACCGGCCAGACCGCACGCCGGCGTCACCACCACGTCGGCGAGTCCCTGAGCAGGCAACCCGACTCGACGCCAGGCACCAGCACACTGGTCGGCCCACTGCTCGGCCGCCCTCCGCTGCTGGTCGGCATCTCCCTGGCCACCGGCGGTCGAGCCCAGACCGTCGGCACCTGCGGGCGCCGCGCTGATGTGTCCACCAGCCCGCTCCGGCGAGATCTCGGTGGGCACGGCACCAGCCCACAGCGCGAGCCCGGCCTCCACGGAAGCGGCCAGCGACTCCCACCCCCGAGCGCCCAGCTGGCCGACGTCGAGGTTCACCGCATCGGCACCCGTGTCACGTATCAGGTCCATGGGCAGGCCGTGGGCGCAGCTGTGCAGCACCACCGGCACGCCGGCCGCGTGGGCTGCGGTCACCACCGCGGCCAGTCCGTCGCGGACCTGCTGGCTGGGCACAGCCGGCAACCGGCCGTAACCGGAGGCGGTGGTCAGACCGCCGGACAACACCGCGGGCAGGGACGGCTCGTCCAGCTGCAGCACCGGCTCGGCGCGGGGCAGCGCCCGGGTCAGGTCGGTGAGCACTTCCACCGCGGTCTGGGCACTGGACTGAACCAGATCGCGCCTGGCACCCGGGTCGCTGATCGCTCGCTCACCCCGGGGCAGCTGCACGGACGCGGCCAAGGTCCAGGGGCCGCACAGCTGCACCTTGAACGGACCCGCCCATCCGTCAAAGACCTCGGCCAGCTGGTCGAGGTCCGCTCGCCACACCGCGTCGGCACGTGCCTGATCCCGTCCCGGCCGGTCGACCAGGCGCCACCCTGACGGTTGCAGGTCGACGGGCAACCCTGCCAGCCGGGCGGCCGACCGACCGATCAGGTCCGACCCAGGGCCACGGTCAGGCAGTTCTGGCAGATAGGGCAGGTGCCCGAGGTCCGCCAGCTCGCCGCGGACGACGGCCAGCGCCTCCCGGACGCTGGTTCCTGGCCACGACCCCACACCCGTCGCGACTCCCCGGGGCACGGTGGCCGGCTGGACCGGGTTCTGCGCGGAGACCGGCCTCGTCACTGAGCAGGCCCAGCGGCGGCGACCTGCGGCGGCTGACCCGGAATCGGCTCAGCCGCAACGATAGTGGCGGAGCCGAGCACCCGGGTGCCGTCGTACAGCACCACCGCCTGACCCGGCGCGACGCCTCGGATCGGCCGGCCCAACGCGACTCGCAGCTGCGCTCGGCCACCCGACCCCGCGACCACCTCCGCGGATGCCGCCACCGCCTCGCCGTGTGCTCGAACCTGCGCCAGCACCTGGACCGTCCCGGCCGGAGGGGTCGTGCACCACCGGACTGGCTCACCGAGCACGAGTCCGACGTCCAGGTCGCTTACCGACCCCACGACGACCGTGCGCGTCACCGGACGCACCTCGAGCACGTACCGAGGCCGCCCGTCCGAGGCTGGGCGGGCGATCCGCAACCCGCGGCGCTGACCGACCGTGAACCCGTGGGTGCCGTCGTGCTCACCGAGCACGGTGCCGTCTCGATCGGTGATCGGACCGGGGCGGCGGCCGAGGCGTCTGCCCAACCAGCCTTGGGTGTCACCGTCCGGGATGAAGCAGACGTCGTGGCTGTCCGGCTTGTCAGCGACCGCCAGGCCGAGGTCGACCGCTTCCGCCCGTACGACGGTCTTGGTGCTCTCCCCCAGCGGAAACATCGCGCGGGACAACTGCTCAGCGGTCAACACCCCGAGGACGTAGGACTGGTCCTTGGCCTCGTCGACGGCCCGATGGAGCTGGCGCTCGTCACCGTCCAGCACGATCCGGGCGTAGTGACCGGTGCAGACCGTGTCGAAGCCGAGGGCCAGCGCACGATCCAGCAGCGCGCTGAACTTGATCCGCTCATTGCACCGCAGACACGGGTTGGGGGTGCGACCCGCCTCGTACTCGGCGACGAAATCGGCCTCCACCCCGGCTTGGAACTGCTCGGAGAAATCCCACACGTAGAACGGGATACCGAGCACGTCCGCCGATCGTCGGGCGTCGTGGGCGTCCTCGACCGTGCAGCACCCCCGCGCACCGGCCCGTGCCACGACCGGTTGGCCGGACGGTGCGGAAGACAACGCCAGGTGCACACCCACGACCTCGTGCCCGGCGCGGACGGCACGGGCCGCCGCCACCGCGGAATCGACCCCGCCGCTCATCGCGGCCAGCACCCGCATCAGAGCGCCCCCGCTCCGGTGTGGTCTGGCGAGCCTCGCTCAGCGGCCGCGCCCGACGAGTCGGGACGGGATCCGCGGTCAAGCTGCGCCGATGCTGCCGCACCCCGGGCGCGCTGCACCGCCGCTGGAATCGCGGCAACCGCGGCTTGAACGTCCGCGGACGTCGAGTTGTGGCCCAGGCTCAGCCGCAACGCGCCGCGAACGAGGTCTGCCGCCACTCCCATCGCCTGCAGGACGTGGCTGGGCTGCGGGAGTCCCGCCTGGCACGCCGAGCCAGTGGAGCAGTCGATGCCCTGCGCGTCCAGCAGGTAGAGCAACGCGTCGCCATCGCAACCGGCGAAGGACGCGTTCACCAACCCAGGGAGCCGGCCAGCCGGGTCCGGATCACCGTGCACGACCACATCTGGCACCACCGCCTGGATGCCGACCACCAGAGCCTCCCGGAGGGCGGTGAGTCGGGTCGCGGTGGTCGGCTGCTGCCGGACGGCGAGCTCGGCAGCGACCGCCAGCGCGCGGATCGCCGGCTCGTCCAGGGTTCCGCTGCGGATCTGCCGCTCCTGCCCGCCACCGTGCAGCAAAGGATCCACGGCGGCCCCACGAACCGCCACCAGCGCACCGACGCCGTGCGGCCCGCCGACCTTGTGACCGCTCAGCGACAGCAGGTCGACCCCGCTGCCAGCGAAGTCGATCGGTACCTGCCCGACCGCCTGCACCGCGTCGCTGTGCACCGGGATGCCGTGCGCGTGCGCCAGCTCGATCAGCGGGCCGATCGGCTGCACGGTGCCGACCTCGTTGTTCGCCCACATCACGGTGACCAACGCGATCGAATCCGGGTCCTGCTGGATCTGCTCAGCGACGTAGGACAGCTCGACCCGGCCGCAGGAATCCACCGGCAGCCACACCGCTTCGGCGTCCTCGTGCTGCACCAACGCCTGCACAGGGTCCAGCACAGCGTGGTGCTCCACGGCACTGGCCAGGATCCGCCGACGCCTGGGATCGGCTCGACGCCGGGCTCGGTAGCTGCCCTTGACCGCGAGGTTGTCTGCCTCCGTCCCCCCGGAAGTGAAGACCACATCGCTGGCGGCAGCACCGATCGCCGCCGCCAGCTGCTCGCGGGACTCCTCCACGACCCGCCGGGCTCGGCGTCCGGACGTATGCAGTGACGAGGGGTTTCCGACGACACCCAGCTCGGCGACCATCGCCTGCACCGCCTCGGCGAGCATCGGCGTCGTGGCGGCGTGGTCCAGGTAGACCCGGCTCACCCGCTGGCCTTCTCGATAGCGTCGGCAGCTTGCGGCAGCACCGCGAACAGATCGCCGACCACACCGAAGTCGGCCAGCTCGAAGATCGGGGCCTCGGCGTCCTTGTTGACCGCGATTACCACCTTGGCGGTCTGCATCCCGGCGCGGTGCTGCACCGCGCCGGAGATCCCGGCGGCCACGTACACCTGCGGCGACACGGTCTTGCCGGTCTGACCGACCTGGTTGGCGTGCGGGTACCAGCCGGCGTCCACCGCGGCGCGGGACGCGCCCACCGCCGCCCCCAGCGCATCCGCGAGCCGCTCCACCGGCCCGAAGTCACCACCGGTGCCCCGACCGCCGGACACCACCACGGCTGCTTCGGTGAGGTCCGGACGACCGGTGCGCTCACGTGGCCGACGCTCCACCACGCGAGCTGCCCGCGCCACGGCCGACACCGGCACCTCGACCACCTCGTCGGTCGCCGGCCCCGGCGCCGCCTGCGGAGTCACCGCGTTCGGCTTGACGGTGATGATCGGCGTCCCGCGGGTGACCGTGGCGCGGACGGCGTAGGCACCGGCGAACACCGACTGGGTCGTGACCAGGTCGTCATCGACCGCGATGGCGTCGGTGATCAGGCCCGAGCTAATCTTGATGGACAACCGGCCGGCGATCTCCTTGCCGTCGGGCGTGCTCGGCAGCAGCACAGCAACGGGTGCAACTCGCTCGACCAGGTGGGCCAACGCTTCGGCGACCGGGGCGATCGGGTGGTCCACGACGTCCGTGGACTCCACCCGGTACACCATCCGCGCGCCGAACTCGGCCAGTGTCGGCTGGGCAACCTCGAACCCCGGACCGACGAGGACCGCGGACGGCTCACCCAGCTGTCGGGCGAGGGTGAGCAGCTCCGTCGTGCTCTTGCGGACCGCACCGTCGACGTGGTCGACCAGCACCAGAACCTCGCTCATCGTGACCTCCTTCTCAGCTCCCGTCGCGGCGCTGCGACGCCAGCTCCTTGACGCCGCGGTCGACGCTTCTGTGCTCAGATGACCTTTTGACCGACCAAGTACTCGGCGATCCGAGTGCCGCCGTCCCCCTCGTCGGCGATCACCTGGCCTTGCTCGCGCGGTGGTCGAGCATCCACCCGCCGCACCGCCGTCCACGCCGCGCTGAGCCCCACCTGGCTCGCGGGCACCCCGAGGTCGGCGAGCGACCAGGTCCGGACCGGCTTTTTCTTCGCCGCCATGATCCCCTTGAAGGAGGGATACCGCGGCTCGTTGATCTGGTCGGTGACGCTCACCAGCGCTGGCAGCGCCGCCTCGATTACCTGCGTGGCGATGTCGCCGTCCCGCCTGATCCGCACCGTGCCACCGGATCCGCCGTCAGACCCGGCAGCGATCGTCACCTCGCTGGCGTAGGTGACCTGCGGCAGGCCCAGGCGCTCGGCCAGCATCGCGGGGATGACGCCCATCACCCCGTCCGTGGACGCCATGCCGGTGAGCACCAGGTCCACTGGCGCGTCCTCCTGGATCTTGCGCACCGCCGTAGCCAGCAGCAGGGAGGTCGCGGCGGCATCGGAGCCGGCGACCGCGTCGTCGCACACGTGCACCCCGGCGTGCGCGCCCATCTGCAGCGCCCTCTTCACCGCGTCGGCCCCGCCGGCCGGGCCGACGGTGAGCACCGTCACCGAGCCATCGTTGGCGCTACCCGCGGCTTCGACGATCTTCAGCGCCTCCTCGACCGCGTACTCGTCCAGCTCGCTGAGCCGCCCGTCGACCCCGAGCCGGTCGGTGGTGTGGTCGGTCTCGTCGAACCGCCGCTCGGCCTGGGCATCCGGCACGTGCTTCACACAGACCACGATGTTCATCGGTGCTCCCCAATCCCTAGGCTCAGCGCCAGGTTACCGGTCAGTAATGAAAGCGCCGCGCTGCCCCGGATCCATCCCCCACTGTCTGCGCTCCTCGAGTGTCGTCAGCTGTGGCCGGCCTCGAACCACAGGGTGGAAGCCCGCAATACCGCGTCGAAGCTGCTGACCAGCAGCGGGGCCAACGTGGTCTGCGGCTGAACCACTTGCTCGATCGCACAGATCAACGTGTTGCCACCACGGACCAGGGACAACTTGACCAACCACTCCCGATCGCTGATGTCATTGCAGGCCTGCAACCTGGCCAAGATGACAGCGAGATCAGAGGTCTCGTCCAGCGACCAGCTGATCGACACCCGGACCACGTCGTTGGGGCCTACGGCGTCCTCCACGCAGCGCACGTAGGTACGCCGTCCCTGGGCCTTGACCTCGATGAAACCCTCTTCGTCCACCGATGGCCGATAGCCCTCTTCACGGAGTACGGCGAGGATGCGGTCCTGCGCGGAACGGTCCAGCGCCTGGGGCACGTAGTCCGGTACCTGCTCGTGCTCGGCCATCGTGTCGTCCTCGCCTCCGTCGTGCTGGAGCCCATCAAGGCGGGTGTCGCCTCGCCCACCGCCAGCTCGCCCCAAGGGTGCCCGGTGTGGAGCGGTGCTTGACGCGCTGGAACCCGACCCGCCGACACCAGACCCGCCGGAGTCAGGATCGATGGGGCCTCCAGCGGGGGAGGCAGCCGGGTCACGAGCTGGCTGGGGCGTGTGGCCACCTCTGCGCCATCTCTTGATCATCGGCCCTCGAACCGTGCCCTTCCCAGACCATGCTCCACGAACGAAGCCATCCCGATTGCTCGATCGGCGGTTGCGAACAAGCTGGCGAACTGGAGCCGCTCGATCTCCAGACCGGTCTGCAGGTCGACCTGCGACCCGCGGTCGATCGCCTCCTTGGCAGCCCGCAGCGCGTAGGACGGACCGCCGACGTACCGCCGAACCCGCTCGACGGCAGCCGCCAACACCTCGTCCGGCTCGACCACCTCGTCCACCAGACCGATCTCCGACGCCTCGACAGCGTCCACGAACCGCCCGGAGAAGATGAGGTCCTTCGCGCGGCTCGGCCCGATCAGCCGGGGCAATCGCTGGGTGCCACCGGCCCCTGGGATGATGCCCAGCTGGATCTCCGGCTGCCCGACCTTGGCATCACGGGCGCACACCCGGAAGTCGCAGCTCAACGCGAGTTCGAGGCCGCCTCCCAAGGCATACCCGGTGATCGCCGCGACCGTGGGCTTCGGCACCCGAGCGAGGGCGTTCAACGAGGACTGCAGCGTGGCCGACTGGCTCACCATGTCCGTGTAGGACATCTGCTGCATCTGCTTGACGTCCGCACCGGCGGCGAACACCTGCTCACCACCGAAGACGACGACGGCCGCGACGTCAGCCCGCTTCCCGACCACGTCGGCGACCGACCGGATCTCGGTCAGCACCTGGGGGTTGAGCGCGTTCATCGGAGGCCGGTCGATCCGCACGATGCCAATCCCGTCGGCCACCTCCAGCCGGACGAACTCACTCCCCACCACCTCACCACCTTCGGGAGTACCGGCTTCGGGAGTACCGGCTCTGCTGGCCTTGTCGCTGCCTGGCTCAACCACGGTGCCTGCCTCCGATCGCCGATCGCTCCGTCTCCCCGCCACCCAGCTGGTGGGCGAGCTCGTGCGCATACTCCACCGCGGCCAGCACCAGATCGACCGAGGCCGACATCACCACGTCGACATCAGCGCCGTCGCTGATGACGTTCTCCGCTGAGACCACGAGGACGTCCTCGTCGATCGTCGCCTTCGCTACCGACAACCGGCCCGTCACCTCGTTGCAGATCTGAAACAGGTGCTGTGGATCCTGGTGACCCAGACCGGCAAGGCTCCATTGCCCGAACACCCGCAGCACGACGATCTCGCCCTCGACACACCGAGCGAACAGCTGATGACCGCCGACCTGAAAGGCCACGTCACCGTCGCTGTCGATGGTCGGCTGGTGGCTGGCGTCCGCCAGCAGGTGTACGACCAGCTCGCGCAGCGTGAGCGGAACCTCTTCGGGAGCGTCCTCGGAGGCGGGCACCAGGACGACCATGGCCAGATGGTACGGGGCTGAAAGACCAGAGCCCAACCCCGGTGCACGCTCCTAGCACGCCGCGCAAGGCGCTGGCCACGCCGCGCAGGAAACTCAGCACAGCGCGCGAGGAACCGGCCTTCGCTCACCCGGTCCCACGTGGTCGAGCTGTTCGCGCGGGTCTTGTCGGTCAGTCTTGCGACGACCTGATCACTCGGCCGGCCGACAGCAACTCCACCTCCGGGCGATCGGCGAGAAACCGTTCGGCAGCATCCACGACGCGCACCACGTGCTCCCGGTCCGCGGACACGACGGCCACCCCGATACCGGCGCGGCGATGGAGGTCGAGATGATCGGTCTCCGCGGCAGCCACGTCGAACCGGCGGCGGAGCTCAGCCACCAGCGGACGAATCACCGACCGCTTCTGCTTCACCGAGTGCACATCGCCGAGCAGCAGGTCCGCCTCAAGGGTTCCGGTCCACACGAGTGGCAGCCTGCCACGCCGGCTCCCAGCCGCGACGCACCCGTCAACGAACCGGGCACCATCGGCAAGACCGGCGAACCGGCCGATAGTGCGAGTCGGCCGGTGTCCGCGACCGGGATAGGTGAGACTTCCGCGGTGATCGAACCCCCAGCAGATCCGGACCGGCCAGCCCAGCTCGGCGTCCGCCTCCGTGCGGGCGGTGCGGACGTCGCCGTCTACGCCGGGCACGCGGACGTCGTCCAACTGTGCCTCTTCGACGGATCCGGGCCGCACGCCGCCGAGCGGCGGATCGAGTTGCCGTACCGCAGGCACGGCGTCCACTCCGGTTTCGTTGCCGGGGTCCAAGCCGGCGATCGCTACGGATTCCGGGTGCACGGCCCCTGGGACCCAGGCCGTGGTCTACGGCACAACCCGGCCAAGCTCCTGCTCGACCCATACGCCCGAGCCATCGATGACCCGATCACCGGGCTCCGGTGGCGGCCGGAGGCGTTCGGCCATGTCGTCGGGGACGACCTCGTCGGGGATCCGGACGTCCGGGACGACCGGGATTCCGCGCCGTTCGTCCCGCGCAGCATCGTGCTGGGAACACCGACGAACATGTTGATGACGCCGACCGACGCGGCCACGACGACGCCGACCGACGCGGCGGTGGGCGCCGCGCTCACCGCCGCGACCAACAGCACGGTGGTCACCGGGTGGGCTGGCGATCGTGCAGGGCGGCCACCGAGGCCGGGGGTGCCGTGGGCGGACACGGTCATCTATGAGGCGCACGTGCGCGGCCTCACCCAGCGCTGCCCAGAGGTGCCCGAACCCCTGCGCGGCACCTACGCCGGCCTCGGTCACCCGGCGATCACCGCGCACCTGCGGGCACTCGGGGTGACCACCGTGCAGCTGATGCCGGTGCACGCGTTCGTGACCGAGCCCTGGCTGGCTCGGCGGGGCAAGGGCAACTACTGGGGCTACAACACCGTGAACTTCCACACGCCGCACATGGGATATGCCAGCACCGATGACCCCGAGGCCGTGCTGGCCGAGTTCCGCACCATGGTGGACGCACTGCACACGGCCGGTCTCGAGGTGCTGCTCGACGTCGTCTACAACCACACCTGCGAGCAGGGCCGAGACGGCCCCACGCTCTGCTGGCGCGGCCTGGACAACCGCGGCTACTACCGCCTGGACACCCACGGCCGTGATCTCGACGTCACCGGCTGCGGCAACACCCTGAACTTCGGACACCCGCGTGTGGTGCAGCTGGCTCTCGATTCGCTGCGGTACTGGGTGCAGGTCGGCGGAGTCGACGGCTTCCGGTTCGACCTGGCCACGGCGCTGGCCCGCGGACCGGGAGGCGGCCGGCGCGGCGGGCACCACAGCCACCGCCACCACCACCGAGGTCAGCACCATGGCGACCAGCACCATGGCGACCAGCACCATGGCGACCAGCATGGCCAGTACCGGCCAGACCACCCATTCCTGGTGGCACTGCGCACCGATCCGGTTCTGTCCAGCGTCAAGCTGGTCGCCGAGCCGTGGGACGTCGGCCCGCACGGATGGCGGACCGGCGAGTTCCCGCCGCCGCTGTCGGAGTGGAACGACCGCTTCCGCGACGACTTGCGCACCTTCTGGCTCACCAGTGCGGCACCCCGGTCGTCGAAGCAGGCGAACCCGGGCGGGGTCCAAGGCGTGGCAACCCGGATAGCCGGCTCACAAGACCTTTTCGGCGATGGCGACGGCGGGCCGGACGGGTACGGACCGGACGCCGATCGAGGACCGGTGGCCTCCGTCAACTTCATCGCCGCGCACGACGGCTTCACGTTGGCCGACTGCGTGACATACGAGCAGCGGCACAACGAGGCGAACGGCGAGGGCAACCGCGACGGTCACGGGGACAACCGCACCTGGAACCACGGCGTCGAGGGCCCGACAGCCGACATCGAGGTGCTCACCGAGCGACGACGATCACTACGCAACCTGCTCGGTTCCCTGATGTTGTCGACCGGGGTGCCGATGCTCACCGCGGGCGACGAGCTGGGCCGCACTCAAGACGGCAACAACAACGCCTACTGCCAGGACGGGCCGATCTCCTGGGTGGACTGGGAGCTGACCGGCTGGCAGCGGGACCTTCTCGACACCACCGCTCACCTGCTGCGGCTACGCCGGGAGCACCCCGTACTCCGACAGCGCCGCTTCTTCGGCGGACGGCCGCACCGCCCGGACGGCACCGCGGATCTGGTCTGGTTCGCCGAGGACGGCACGGTGATGGTCCACTCCCAGTGGCAGGATCCCCACCGGCGGATGCTGCAGGCGCTGTTCCAGGCCGATCACGCGCTCGAAGCCGACTCGGTGGCGACGTCGCGAAGCGACGCGCAATGCCGGTCACTGCTCCTGCTCGTCCATGGCGGCGGGCAGGACGCTCGGATCACCCTGCCCGGGCAGCCCTGGGCGACCGGCTACCAGCTGCTCTGGGACTCCGGCGCCGAGCGTCCCGGCTCGGTGGGCGACGTATCAGCCGGACCGCAGCTGGTGCCGCCGCGGACCATCCGGCTGTACGCGGCCACTCCCGGGCTCGAGTGCTGAGCGTCAGTCACTCGCGGGTGGAAGACGGATCGTTATCGACAGCTTGGAACCAGCGAACGACGGCGTCCCTGATCGCCTGAAGGCGGTCAGCAGCACCGCCGGGAACGCCATCTGCGGCTGGATGATCTGCTCGACAGAGCACTCCATCACGGGCCGGACCGGCCGACAGGATCAGGCGCTCGCCACCAGGCCCAGCTCGGCCTCGCTGACCAGAGCAGGGTGCGCCGGCAAGACCCGCACCGTGTAGCCGAACGCACCGGTGCGGCTGAGCACCAGGTCGCCGTCGTACCGGTGCCGGCCGCCCTCGTACGTCTCGGCGTGCCGCAGGCGCATCACCTGGGTCTCGGCGAGGTCGTCGGTGTGCGACACCCGACCATGCACCACCTGCACCTGGACGTCGTCCGGGGCCAGCCCGTCCAGCGAGACGAACGCCTGGACCGACACGGTGTCGCCCACCTGCGGCGAGTCCCCGACGCCGATCGACTCCACGTGGTCAACCCGGACAGCGCCCCACCGATCCCGCACCCGCGCCTTCCACGCGGCCAGCTCCCGAGCCACCGGGTGGCCAGCCCCACCCAGGACGCGTGCCGTCCCGGCGGCCGGACCGTACAGCTGCTGCACGTAGTCCATCACCATCCGGCTGGCCTGGGCCCTCGGGCCGAGCGTGCTCAGCGTGTGGCGGACCATCTCCAACCACCGGGTGGGTAGGCCGGTGCCGTCGTCCCGTGCGTAGAACCACGGGGCGACCTGGATCTCGAGCAGGTCGTAGAGCATGGCGGCCTCGAGGTCGTCCCGGCGGTCAGGGTCCTCGACGCCGTCCGCGGACGGGATCGCCCAGCCGTTCTCGCCGTCGTACCACTCGTCCCACCACCCGTCCAGGATGGACAGGTTGAGCCCGCCGTTGAGCGCGGCTTTCATCCCCGACGTGCCGCACGCCTCGAACGGGCGCAGCGGGTTGTTCAACCAGACGTCGCAGCCCGGGTAGAGGTACTGGGCCATCGCGATGTCGTAGTTGGGCAGGAACACGATCCGGTGCCGGACCGCAGGGTCGTCGGCGAACCGGACCACCTGCTGGATCAACGCCTTGCCCTTGTCGTCCGCGGGGTGCGACTTGCCGGCGATGACCAGCTGCATCGGCCGCTCGGGGTGCAGCAGCAGCGAACGCAGCCGGTCCTGGTCCCGCAGCATCAAGGTGAGGCGCTTGTACGTCGGGACCCGGCGAGCGAAACCGATCGTGAGCACGTCCGGGTCGAGTACCTGGTTCACCCACCCCAGCTCGGCCTCGCTGGCACCACGACCCAGCCAGGACACGCGCACCCGGCGCCGGGCCTCGACGACCAGCTGCTCGCGCATCGCCCGACGCGCCGCCCACAGCTGATCGGCCGGCAGCTCGCGCATCCGGGACCAGCCCAGTCCGGACTCCAGGGCGCCGACGCCCAGGTGCTGCTCGGCGAGCTGGATCATCCGCTGGTCCACCCAGGTAGGAGCGTGCACCCCGTTGGTGATCGACGAGATCGGCACCTCGGCGTCGTCGAAACCAGGCCACAGCCCGTCGAACATCTGCCGGCTCACCTCGCCATGCAGCTGCGAGACCCCGTTCGCCCGGCCACCCAGCCGCAGGCCCATCACCGCCATGTTGAACACCCCGGACTCACCACCGGGGTAGGTCTCGGCGCCCAGCTGCAGGACCCGCTCCACCGGCACCGCGCGCACCGCGTTGTCGCCGCCGAAGAAGGTGCGGACCTGGTCGGTGCCGAAGCGGTCGATACCGGCTGGAACCGGCGTGTGAGTGGTGAACACCGTGCCGGCCCGGACCGCCTCCAGGGCCTCGTCGAACGTCATCCCCTCGGCTTCGACCAGCTCGCGGATCCGTTCCAGGCCGAGGAACCCGGCGTGGCCCTCGTTCGCGTGGTAGACGTCCGGCGTCGGCGCCCCGGACAGCCGGGACCACGCCCGCAGCGCCCGGATGCCGCCGATGCCCAGCAGCATCTCCTGCTGCAGCCGGTGCTCGCCCGACCCGCCGTACAGCCGGTCGGTGACGCCGCGGGCCGCGTCGTCGTTGGCCTGGACGTCCGAGTCGAGCAGCAGCAGCGGCACCCGGCCCACCTGAGCCCGCCAGATCTGGGCAGCCAGCCGGCGCCCGCCTGGAAGGCCGACCTCGATCTGGGCGGCGGTGCCGTCAGCCTCCCGCAGCAGGGCCAGCGGCAGGCCGTCCGGGTCGAGAACCGGATAGGTCTCCTGCTGCCACCCCTCCCGGGACAGCGACTGCTCGAAGTACCCGGTGGCGTAGAAGAGCCCGACACCGATCACCGGGACCCCGAGGTCGGACGCGCTCTTGAGGTGATCCCCCGCCAGGATGCCGAGACCACCGGAGTACTGGGGCAGCGCCGCGGTGATGCCGAACTCCGCGGAGAAGTAGGCGACCGCGGTGGGCAGCCCCGCACCATCTGCCTGCGGGGCCGTCTGCTGCTGGAACCAGCGTGGTTCGGTCAGGTAGCGGTGCAGGTCGGCTGCGGCCTCACCCACCCGGTCGACGAACCGCGCGTCCGCGGCCAGCTCCTGCAGCCGCTGCGTCGGCAGGTCACCGAGCAGGGCCACCGGATCGTGCCGGACCCGCTCCCAGCGTTCCGGGTCCATCTCGGCGAACAGGTCGCGGGTCGGACGATGCCAGGACCACCGCAGGTTGCTGGCCAGGTCGCCCAGGGCGACGAGGGAGTCGGGCAGGACGGTGCGCACGCTGAAACGCCGGATCGCTCTCACGGGCGGAAAGACTAGAGGGACATCGGCGGGGTCTCGCCAGCTGTCCGTCCACTGAGCTGCCGTCTGGTCGTCCGTGGCGCTACTCATGCGCCGGTGAACGTGCCGAACGAGGTCGCCGCTCGATAGCGTCAGCCCGTGATCGGTCGCATCCCTGTCCTGGACCTCTCGCCGTGCGTGGACGCCGGACGCTGGCCGGCCCGAGCCGTGGTCGGTGAGGCGATACCGGTCCGAGCCACCGTGTTCGGCGACGGGCACGACGCAGTGGGCGCGACAGCTGTGCTGACCAGCCCGGACGGCAAAGAGCGCTCCCGATCCACCATGACGCTCCTGGAGCCCGGGCTGGACCGCTGGGGTGGGGACGTCGTCCCGGACCGGGAGGGGGACTGGACGTTCCGGGTGGAGGGGTGGCGGGACCCGTTCGCCACCTGGGAGCACGACGCGGTGGTCAAGGTGGCGACTGGGACGGACGTCGAGCTGATGCTCACCGAGGGAGCGCTGCTGCTGCAGCGGGCTGCCCGGCAGCGACGCCGGCCGGCCGGGCACCGAGCGGTGCTGCGCGACGCGGCCACCGGCCTGCAGGACACCGGCCGACCGCCGCAGGCACGCCTGGCCGCCGGCACCTCACCCGCGGTGCACGCCGCGCTGGCCGCCGAGCCGCTGCGCGACCTGGTGTCAGCCAGCGCCGAGCAGCCACTGCGGGTGCAGCGGGAACGGGCGCTGGTCGGCGCCTGGTACGAGTTCTTCCCCCGGTCCGAGGGCGCGAGGTACGACGAGAGCACCGGCACCTGGACGTCCGGCACCCTGCGCACGGCGGCCCAGCGGCTGCCCGCGATCGCCGCGATGGGGTTCGACATCGCGTACCTGCCGCCGATCCACCCGATCGGCAAGACCCACCGCAAGGGCCGCAACAACACCTTGGACGCTGGTCCCGGCGACCCGGGGTCGCCGTACGCGATCGGATCCGCGGACGGTGGACACGACGCGATCGAACCGGGCCTGGGCACGTTCGAGGACTGGGACCACTTCGTCGCCACCGCCCACCAGCACGGCCTGGAGGTGGCGCTGGACCTGGCGCTGCAGTGCTCGCCGGACCACCCGTGGGTGACCGAGCACCCGCAGTGGTTCAGCACCCGCGCGGACGGCAGCATCGCGTACGCGGAGAACCCGCCCAAGAAGTACCAGGACATCTACCCGCTGAACTTCGACCAGGACCGGCAGGGCCTCTACGACGAGGTGCTGCGGATCGTGCTGCTGTGGATCGACCACGGAGTGACGCTGTTCCGGGTGGACAACCCGCACACCAAGCCGGTCAGGTTCTGGGAGTGGCTGATCGAGAAGGTCCGCCGCGAGCACCCGGAGGTGATCTTCCTCGCTGAGGCGTTCACCTCGCCGGCGATGATGCACACCCTCGCCAAGGTCGGATTCCACCAGTCGTACACCTACTTCACCTGGCGGACCGGCAAGGCCGAGCTCACCGAGTACCTCACCGAGCTCGCCGGCCCGGCCGCGGACTACATGCGGCCGAACTTCTGGCCGACCACCCACGACATCCTCACCCCGGACCTGCAGTACGGCGGTCGCCCGGCGTTCCGGATGCGGGCCGCGCTGGCCGCGACAATGAGCCCGGCGTACGGCATCTACAGCGGCTACGAGCTGGTCGAGAAAATCGCCCGCCCGGGCGCGCAGGAGCAGATCGACAACGAGAAGTACGAGTACAGGCCGCGGGACTGGGCCGCCGCCGAGGCGGCGGGGACCAGTCTGGCCCCGTGGCTCACCCAGCTCAACCAGATCCGCCGCGAGCACCCGGCGCTGCAACGGCTGCGGCCGATCACCTTCCACCACACGGACGACGACGCGATCCTCTGCTTCAGCAAGCGGGTCACCGCCGCCCAGTCCCCCACCGGGCGGGAGGACACCGTGGTGGTGGTGGCCAACCTGGACCCGCACGCGATCCGGGAGACCACGTTGCACCTCGACATGCCAGCACTCGGCCTGGACTGGTCCGCCGGGTTCGTCGCCCGCGACCTGGTCAGCGGGACCACCTGGCATTGGGGCGAGCACGTGTACGTCCGGCTGGAGCCGCACCACGAGCCGGTGCACATCGTGCACGTCCGGAGGATCTGACGTGCAGGGGCTCTCGGGCGCTGAGCTGAGCTCACCCGGACTGACCTCGCCAGGGCTCAAGCACGACCCCCTCTGGCACAAGCGGGCGGTCTTCTACGAGGTCCTGGTGCGGGCGTTCTGCGACTCCAACGGGTCCGGGTCGGGAGACTTCACCGGGCTGATCAGCAAGCTGGACTACCTGCAGTGGCTCGGCGTCGACTGCATCTGGTTGCCGCCGTTCTACGCCTCGCCGTTGCGGGACGGCGGGTACGACGTCGCGGACTACCACGCGGTGCTGCCGGAGTTCGGCACCCTGCCGGACTTCACCGAGCTGGTCGCCCAGGCGCACGCCCGTGGACTGCGGGTGATCATCGACCTGGTGCTCAACCACACCAGCGACCAACACCCCTGGTTCCAGGCGTCCCGCTCCGACCCGGACGGCCCGTACGGCGACTTCTACGTATGGAGCGACAGCGACGAGCGCTATCAGGACGCCCGGATCATCTTCGTCGATACCGAGACCAGCAACTGGACGTTCGATCCGGTACGCCGGCAGTTCTTCTGGCACCGGTTCTTCAGCCACCAGCCGGACCTCAACTTCGACAACCCGGCGGTGCACGAGGCGATGTTCGACGTCGTCCGGTTCTGGATGGACCTGGGAATCGACGGGTTCCGGCTGGACGCGGTGCCGTACCTGTTCGAGGAGGAGGGCACCAGCTGCGAGAACCTGCCGGCGACGCACGCGTTCATGCGGCGGTTGCGGACGCTGGTGGACACCGAGTACCCGGGCCGGGTGCTGCTCGCGGAGGCGAATCAGTGGCCTCAGGACGTCGTGGACTACTTCGGCACCGACGACGAGCCGGAGTGTCACATGTGCTTCCACTTCCCGTTGATGCCGCGGCTCTACTACGCCCTGCGGGACGAGTCCGCGAAGCCGGTGATCGACATCCTGGCGGACACCCCCGAACTGCCGGCGCACGGCCAGTGGGGCACGTTCCTGCGCAACCACGACGAGCTGACCCTGGAGATGGTCACCACCGAGGAACGCGCGGCGATGTACGGCTGGTACGCCCCGGACCCGCGGATGCGCGCGAACATCGGCATCCGCCGACGGCTGGCCACCCTGCTGGACAACTCCCGCTCGGAGATCGAGCTGATCACCGCGCTGCTGCTGTCCCTGCCGGGCAGCCCGTGCCTCTACTACGGCGACGAGATCGGCATGGGCGACAACATCTGGCTGGACGACCGGGACTCGGTGCGCACGCCGATGCAGTGGACACCGGACCGCAACGCCGGCTTCTCGACCGCCGATCCGGGCAAGTTGTACCTGCCGACCAACCAGTCCCTGGTGCACCACTTCACGTCGGTGAACGTCGAGGCGCAGCTGGCGGCGCGGTCCTCGCTGCTGCACTGGACCCGGGCGATGCTCTCGGTGCGGCGGCGGCACTCGGTGTTCGGCCTCGGCAGGTACGTCCCGGTGGGCGCGGACAACCATGCGGTGCTGGCGTTCTTGCGGGTCCTGGACGCCGCCAGCCCGGACGCATCCGGCGCGGAGCCAGAGACGGTGCTGTGCGTCGCGAACTTCGCACACAATCCGCAGGCCGCCACGCTGCGGCTACCGGACCATGCCGGCGCACCGCTGCGGGACCTGTTCGGCGGTGCCGGGTTCCCGGACGTGCGAGACGATGGCACCGTGACCCTCAGCCTCGGCTCCCGGGACTTCTTCTGGCTGCACCTGGGCGACCGCGACCCGCAACCCTGGTGATGCCCGTGCCGCCCCCGCGCCCAGCGCCCACCCGGGTGCCGCATGAGCTGCTGAACGACCCGGCTACCCCACTGCCGACGCGGGTGGTGGTTGAGCTGGTGGCTCGGCGGGTGGCACCCTGGCTGGTGCGGCAGCGCTGGTACACCGGCCGTGGACACCAACCACAGATCACCCTGCTCGGTCGGCTGACCTGGCCCCGGATCGAAAGCCAGTACCGCACCACCAGCGTCGCGGACCAGCAAGGCGCCGAGGACCAGCGGGGTGCCTCGGTGCGGGTGGAGACCTGGTTTGTCACGGATACCGGTGGCCCAGCGCCCGTGGTCTACCAGGTGCCGGTGACCTGCCGTGCAGAGCCGTTACCGTCCGCCGAGGCCGCCCTGATCGTCGGCGACGGCCCTGGTGACAGCCAGCACGACGGCACCGATCGAGTCGCCACTGATGAGCTGGCCGATCCACCCAGTGGTGAGTTCTACGTCTATGACGCTCCACACGACCCGGTCTTCGCTCATCGACTGCTCGACGTGGTGCTGAGCGGCGGTGTGCTGCTCGACGTGGTGCTGAGCGGCGGTGTGCTGAGCGGCGGTGTGCTGAACGGCGGTGTGCTGGCCTCGGCCGAGCGGGCCGCCAGCGCCGGCTCTCCAGCACCGGTTGCTCCAGCATCGGGTTCTCCTGCACGACAAGTGAAATCACCGCAAGCACCTGCAGGACTGCCGGTGGCTGTCGGGCACCCGCACCCAGCGTCAAGACTGCCGGTCGACGCTCGGGTGCGTAGCTCCCACGTGTTGCGCGGGGAGCAGTCGAACACCTCGGTGGTGATCGACCTGGCTCCGTCCAGCCCCTCTACCGGAGCCTCGGTGGTCGCAAAGCTGTTCCGGGTGCTGCAGCCCGGCGACAACCCAGACATCGTCGTGCAGTCCGCGGTAGCCGCAGCCGGGTCCGATGTCGTCCCGACACCCGTTGGGCACCTGAGCGGAAGCTGGCCCGACCCCGGCGCCGCCGAGCTCGGCACCACCAGCCCCCGTGGCACCGTAGGAGGAGACCTGGCTTTCGTCCAGGAGCTGATCCCGGGCTCGCGCGACCTGTGGCACCACGCGCTGGCCGCGGTGCACGACGTCATCGCCATGGCGCCAAACCCCGCAGTGCCGCCGGACCCCGCAGTGCCGCCAAACCCCGCAGTGCCGCCAAACCCCGCAGTGCCGCCAGCCGACGTCGAGCAGCCGGAGGACGACTGGGCCTGGGCGCTCGGGGACACCGTCGCTCGGATGCACGCGACGTTGGCCACCGCACTGCCTACCCAAGAGCTGGACGAGTCCGCGCTGGTCGCGCTCACCGATGAGTTTGGAACCCGGCTGGACCGGGCGCTCGCGCGGGTTCCCGAGCTCAGGGACCGAGCGAGTGCCCTGCGATCGCTGCTGAAGGCGGTCCGCTCGGCGCCGGACCGCCTCGTCCTGCAGCGAATCCACGGCGACCTGCACTTGGGCCAGGTGCTGGACGGCGGTGCCCGGGGTCTGGTGGTGGTCGACTTCGAGGGCGAGCCGCTACGACCGCTGGCCGAGCGGACCGCGCCGGACCTGCCGATGCGCGACATCGCCGGGGTTCTGCGCTCGTTCGACTACGCGGCCGCCCACCCCTTCGTCTGCGCGCACACCCCGGATCCGCAGGCAGCTCGGCGGGCACGGGCGTGGGCGCGATCTCGCCGGGATGCCTTCTGTGCCGGCTACGCCGCTCGGGCCGGCTGGGATCCGCGCGAGCAGCCGGTGCTGCTCCATGCGTTGGAGGCCGACAAGGCGATCTACGAGTCGATGTACGAGACGGCGAACCGACCGGGGTGGTTGCCGATCCCGTTGGCGGCGCTCGACCGGCTCCTGGGCCTGGCTTCGCCCACAACCGCCACCACACCCACAACCGCCATCGAGCCTGAGACCGCGATCACACGCGAGACCGGCATCGCACGCGAGCCCGCCGCACCGACAACCACTGCACTCGCCACCACCGAGCAGGAGACACCCGTGCCCGACGCCCATGCGAGCCGACCTGCCGGAACGCAGGCGCGGCCGGTCGACCCCGAGGAGCTGCGTGAGGTGGTCCGTGGCTGCCACGCCGACCCGCACCGGGTGCTCGGCATGCACTCACACGACGGCGGGTTGACCGTCCGCGCTCTGCGCCCACAGGCCCGCGAGGTGATCGCGGTGCTGCCCGACGGGTCTCGGTACCCCTTGCGGCACGAGCATGACGGGGTGTTCGTCGGGGTCGTCCCGGGCACCCAGGTGAGCGACTACCGACTCGACGTCAGCTACGGCGAGGACCCGCAGGCGCTGGCGACCCACCGCGGCGACGACCCGTACCGGTTCCTGCCGACGCTCGGCGAGATGGACCTGCACCTGATCACCGAGGGCCGGCACGAGGCGCTGTGGACGGCGCTGGGCGCCAACGTCCGCAGCTATGACTCGCCCATGGGCACCGTGACCGGCACGGCGTTCGCGGTGTGGGCACCGCACGCCCGCGGCGTCCGCCTGGTCGGCGACCTCAACCATTGGGACGGCAGCAGCCATCCGATGCGCTCGCTCGGCTCCAGCGGCGTCTGGGAGCTGTTCGTCCCCGAGGTCGGGCCGGGCACCCGGTACAAGTACGAGATCACCGGCCCGGACGGCGTGCGACGGATGAAGGCGGACCCGATGGCCCGTGCCGCTGAGGCACCGCCGGCCTCGGCGTCAGTGGTCGCCGAGAGCACGTACACCTGGCGCGACGAGGACTGGATGCGGCAACGGTCCGCGACCAACCCGCACACCGGGCCGATGAGCACCTACGAGGTGCACTTGGGCTCGTGGCGGCCTGGGCTGGGCTACCGGGAGCTCGCCCACCAGCTGGCCGAGCACGTCCTGGACGCCGGCTTCACCCACGTCGAGCTGATGCCCGTGATGGCGCACCCGTACCCGCCGTCGTGGGGTTACCACGTCACCGGCTACTACGCCCCGGACGCCCGGTTCGGCTCGCCGGACGATCTGCGGTATCTGGTCGATCACCTCCACCGCCGGGGCATCGGGGTGATTCTGGATTGGGTGCCGGGACACTTCGCCACCGACCCGTGGGCGCTCGCCCGGTTCGACGGCGAGCCGCTCTACGAGCACCCCGACCACCGACGCGGCTGGCACTCGGAGTGGGGTTCATTCGTCTTCGACTACGGCCGTCCGCAGGTCCGCAACTTCCTGGTCGCCAACGCGGTGTACTGGTGCGAGGAGTTCCACGTCGACGGCCTGCGGGTGGACGGCGTCGCGTCCATGCTCTATCTCGACTACTCCCGCGAGGACGGCGCCTGGCTGCCCAACCGGTACGGCGGGCGGGAGAACCTCGAGGCGGTGCAGGTGCTCCAGGAAACCAACGCCACCGTGTACCGGCGAGTGCCGGGTGTGGTGACCATCGCCGAGGAGTCCACCGCCTGGCCCGGCGTCACCCGGCCCACCCACCTGGGCGGGCTCGGCTTCGGCCTGAAGTGGAACATGGGCTGGATGCACGACTCGTTGGACTACGTCGCCCGCGAGCCGGTGCACCGGCAGTACCACCACCACCAGATGACGTTCTCGCTCATGTACGCCTGGAGCGAGAACTTCGTGCTGCCGATCAGCCACGACGAGGTGGTGCACGGCAAGGGGTCGTTGCTGCGCAAGATGCCCGGGGACCGCTGGCAGCAGCTGGCGAACGTCCGCGCCTACCTGGCCTTCATGTGGGCGCACCCGGGCAAGCAGCTGCTGTTCATGGGCACCGAGTTCGCCCAGGAGGCCGAGTGGGCGGACGGCCACGGCCTGGACTGGTGGCTGCTGGAACAGCCTGCGCACCGCGGCGTCCTGGACCTGGTGCGCGACCTCAACCGGACCTACCGCGGGCACCCGGCGTTGTGGGCCCAGGACGGCGACCCCAGCGGCTTCGCCTGGATCGACGCGAACGACGCGGCCGGGAACGTGTTCTCCTTCCTGCGCTACGGCGGGACGGGCTCCTGCGAGACCGCGGTCGGCGGTGGGTCGGATTCAGCGGGCGTGTCGGGTTCAGCGGGCGGGTCAGATTCTGCCGTCCCACTGGTGCTGGCCTGCGTGGTCAACTTTTCCGGGACCCCCCACCACGGCTATCGGATCGGCCTGCCGACGACCGGCCGCTGGCGCGAGGTGGTCAACACCGACGCATCCGAGTACGGCGGATCCGGCGTAGGAAACCTCGGAGGCGTCGACGCGACCGCGCAGCCGTACCACGGGCAGCCCGCATCGGCCCTGCTCGACCTGCCGCCGCTCGGCGTCCTGTGGCTCGTACCCGAGCCGAAGCTCGGATGACAGGGCCCGGGTGATAGAACCCGCTATCACCCGGGCCTCGCGGACCACGGCAAACCCCGAACCACGGCAGGACCACCGCAGATCACCAGGAGAACGACATGACCCACGCCCGCGCGGGCCAGCCCGCGCAACCCGAGGATCTGATCGACGTCGATGCGTTGGTGGCCGCTTACACCGACCTGGTCCCCGACCCGGGCGATCCGGCCCAACTCGTGGCCTTCGGCACCTCGGGGCACCGCGGATCCAGCCTGGACGGCGCGTTCAACGACGCCCACATCGCCGCCATCACCCAGGCGATCGTGGAGTACCGGGCCGGTCAGCACATCGACGGCCCGTTGGTGATCGGCCGCGACACCCATGCCCTGTCGCTGCCGGCGTGGTGGACGGCGCTGGAGGTGCTGGTGGCCGCTGGGGTGACCGTGCTGGTGGACGACCAGGACGGGTTCACCCCGACACCCGCGGTGTCCCGCGCCATCCTGCGGCTGAACGCCGGGGGTGGTGCCACGTCGCGCGCTGGGGGGTCAGCCGGTCAGGCGGACGGCATCATCGTCACCCCGTCGCACAATCCGCCCCGGGACGGGGGTATCAAGTACAACCCGCCGCACGGCGGCCCGGCGGACGGCGCGGTCACCGGGTGGATCCAGCGCCGCGCCAACGAGATCCTGCGGTCCAGGGCCACAAGCGTGGCCCGCGCCTCCCGGCACCAGGTTCGGGACGCCGTGCATCGGGTGGACCTGCTCGGGCAGTACGTCGACGAGCTGGCCACCGTGCTCGACCTGGACGCCATCCGAGATGCCAGGGTGCGCATCGGCGCGGACCCGCTCGGCGGTGCCAGCGTGGCGTACTGGGAGGCGATCGCCGATCGGCTGCGGCTGGATCTCACCGTGGTGGACCCTCGCGTGGACCCGCGGTGGTCCTTCATGACCCTGGACTGGGACGGCAAGATCCGGATGGACTGCTCTTCGCCGTACGCGATGGCCTCGCTGGTCGCCCAGCTGGCGACGGAGCCCGACCGCTTCCGGGTGGCCACCGGCAACGACGCGGACGCCGACCGCCACGGCATCGTCACCCCGGATGCCGGCCTGATGAACCCCAACCACTTCCTGGCGGTCGCCGCCGGGTACCTGTTCGGCTCCCGGACCGACTGGCCCGCGCATGCCGGGGTGGGCAAGACGCTGGTGTCGTCCTCGATGATCGACCGGGTGGCGGCGGACCTGGACCGGCCGCTGGTGGAAGTGCCGGTGGGGTTCAAGTGGTTCGTGCCGGGGCTGCTGGACGGCACGGTCGGGTTCGGCGGCGAGGAGAGCGCCGGGGCCTCGTTCCTGCGCCGCGACGGCACGGTGTGGACCACCGACAAGGACGGCATCCTGCTGGCGCTGCTGGCAGCGGAGATCTGCGGGGTCACCGGCCGCTCGCCGTCGGAGCACTACCGCGACCTGACCGCCCGATACGGCGAACCCGCCTACGCGCGCCTCGACGCCCCTGCCACGGCAGAGCAGAAGGCCGCGCTGGCCCAGCTGTCCGCGCGGGACGTGACAGCGACCGAGCTGGCTGGTGAGCCGATCACCGGCACCCTCACCACCGCACCGGGCAACGGCGCGGCGATCGGTGGCCTGAAGGTGACGACCGAGTCGGCATGGTTCGCCGCTCGACCGTCAGGCACGGAGGACGTCTACAAGATCTACGCCGAGTCGTTCCGCGGCCCCCAGCACCTCGCTCAGGTGCAGCAGGCGGCCCGCCAGGTCGTCGCGACCGCCCTCGACGGCTGAACGAGCCAGCCGGTCCCGGCACGCGCCAGCTGCCAGCCGGCCCCGGCACGTTCTATCCGGCGACACGAGCAGCGATCTGGAGAGCCGAGCACCGACGTCCAGGCTACGGGTCGTCAGAACAGCGCGCTGGTGAGTGCCCGCCGGCCGGCCGTCACCCGAGGATCCTGGTTGCCCACCACCTCGAACAGCTCGACGAGATGGGTGCGCACCGCATCCCGGTCCGCACCTGTGGTGACCCGCACGGCGTCCACGAGCCGAGCGAAAGCGTCCTCGACGTGACCACCCATCAGGTCCAGGTCGGCGACCAGGATCTGCGCGGCCGGGTCGGTCGGACGTGCCGCGGCCGCGTCCCGAGCCGCCTGCTGGTCCACACTGGCGGTCCGGCGCATCAGCTCCACCTGGGCGAGCCCGGCCCGGGCGTCGGCATCGGCAGGCGAGGCATCCAGGGCGGTCCGGTATGCCTGGGCCGCTGCGTCCAGGTCACCGCGCTCGATGGCCTCGTACGCCTGGGCGTGCAACGGCGGCAGCAGGGGGGCGGCTGGATCGCTAGCGGCTGGGTCACCGGCAGCTTCGCTACCGACCGCGTCCTGCGCCGTCGAGTCGGTGTCGGTGGTCGCGACGGTGCCGGTGACGCCGTTGGCGGCGGCCACCCGCAGCAGCTCGTCCAGATAGGCCCGGACCTGCTGCTCGGGCAAGGCGCCCTGGAACAACGGAACCGGCTGGCCGCGAACCACCGCGACCACCATCGGGATTGACTGGGCCTGGAAAGCTTGCGCGAGGCGCGGGTTGGCGTCCACGTCGACCTTCGCCAACAGGAAGCGACCGTCGTACTCCTGCGCCAGCCGCTCCAGCACGGGGCTGAGCTGGGTGCACGGCTGACACCAGGTCGCCCACAGGTCCACCACGACCGGCACCGACAGGGAGCGGTCGATGACGACCTGTTGGAAGTCGGCCTCGGTGGCATCGACCACCGGGGCGCCGAGAGGATGCACTGACACTTCTTGACGGGCCTTGGCTTGCGCGGCAACGGCGGCCAAGTCCACAGCACCCCGCAGGGGCATTCGGGTGGGGGCCGGAGAACCGGAGGGCTGGCTCATGACCCGAATTCTGTCAGACCGCGCGGACCTGTCAGGCCACCGGGACGGCTGGCGCGATCACGATGCCTGGACGCGGGTCGGCGTCGCGCTGAAGCCGACCACCCGCACCCGGCCGCCACCGGCCGGGGGCACAGCGAGCGCGACCAGCTGGACGGTCGTGATGTCCAGCGACTTCTTGATGCTCTTCGCCTTGGGGTTGAGCGCTCGGACGACCGTCGTGCCGGACCTGCTACTCGGCACGAGCGAACCAGCACCAGGACGGACCCGGAACGCATCGAACCGGTTGACAACCGCGAGCACCAAGGCACCACCATCGGCCGTCCGGACGGCTTGCGGGGCGGTCGGCGCTGGGGTGTGTCGTTGCCGGAAGCTGGACACCTTGCGCACGTCCCGCGCCTGAGTCTTAGTCAAGGCCCGGACGTCGGCCACCAGCTTGCTGCTGGCGAACGCGGTCCGCCCAGACTTGCCGTTCTGGAGCAACCGGGCCAGGTCGACCACCGCCTGTTGTGGGGTGACCGACAGGCCGCGCTCGTTCGCGGACAGCACTGGCGCGCCCCGGGAGTTCGTCGCGGTGGCCGGCAACGTGGTGCCCGGGACCAACGTGATCCGGGCGGACACCTGGTACGGACGGGTCGCGCTGGTGGTACTCAGCACGGCCAGCTCCGGGGTGGAGCTGGCCGTGGGGGTCCAGACCGCCAGCAACAGCCTGGGGTAAGCCCGGCCAGCGGTGACCACGACCCGGGACGGCCGTGCCACCGCCCCGAGCACCTGACCACGGTCCGCAGCGGTCGACAATGCTCGCTGGACGATGTAGGCGGGCGGGGCGAGCTGTCGTGCGACACCGGTGAAAGCGGCAGCGGCAGCCTGCTCGGTGCGTGCCACGTCCGCGCGCTGGACCTGGCTCAGCGCTCGTTGGGCGATCTGGACCGCCTGGTCGGCGGTCAGCGCGGGTTCGGACTGCGGGACGGACGTGTTGGCCTCCAATCCCAGCACCTGAGCCGGTGAGCCACACCCGGAGAGCATCACGGCGCAGCACATCAGCCCGCTGGCCCAAGCCGCCATCGGACCACCCCGCCGCGTGCGACGCGAGAACCACCTCATCGACGCCGGCCAGATGACGTGGCGCGACGACGCCTTGTGCCACCGCGACGGCTGGTGTCCTCGCGGTCGCCGGTGCCACCGCGGCGAGCCGTGTCATCACGGTCGCCGGTGTCCTCGCGGCGAGCCGTGTCATCACGACGAGCCGTGTCATCGAGCGGCAGCACCGTACGGCCGCCCCCGGTCTCGCTGTGGGGACCGGCTTCGGAGGGCTGGGACGCCAGACCGGGAAACTGAGATGCCAGACCGGGGAACTGAGACGCGAAGCCGGGGAACGCCGACGCGGCCGCCCGTCCTCCGTTCGCATGCTGGTTCGCCGCCTCGCCCACTCCCTCGTTGCCGCCCCCGTCCAAGCCCATGCTGCCGGGCGCCGCGCGGCGGCCCACACCCGCACCGTCCGCCGCGCGGCGACTCACGCCCACGTCCGTCGGGCGGGGGTCGACCTCACCAGCCGTCGCGCGGCGGCCTTTACTCACGCTGTCGTCGGTCGGGCGGCGTCGCCGGGATGCGCCGGCCTGACGGACGCCGGTCTGGAGGGCGCGGCGGCCGGGCGGGTGGCTGACCACCATCACCGCGAGACCGATCACGAGCAGCAGCGCCGGGATCCAGTACCACCACGCGTTGGTCCAGCCGACCCGCACGTCCATCGCCGGCAACGGCTGGCCGTCCGCCCGAGTGATCACCACCGACTCCGCGCCCGGCCTGGCGACCACGGATTGGGCTACCTGGCCCTTGCCGGTCGCCCGGGATTTCCAGATGTCCGAGGTGGCCGCCTGCACCACCCTGGACCCGGATGCGGTCGCGGTCGCGGCGGTGCGCGGGTCCTCCAGACCGGTGAGCAGAAAGCGCGAGCTGGCGCCGATCACCACCGCGGCATCGTCCGGCCGAGCACGGCCGAGGAACAACGGGACCTCGGCATCCGCTGACTCCTGAACCCGGGCGGAGACCGACACCCGCGGCCCGATCACGCTCGCCAACGGCGGCTCGACGACGATCGCCGAACGACCGGCGGGCACCTGGGTGCGGACGGTCCAGGTTCCGTCCGGCGAGATCAGCACCACCCCGCAGACGGCGAGGATGACCAGGACGAGACCAGTCAGGGTCCCGAGAGCCGAGCGGGCTCGCCGCATCGTGGGCGGACTCCTGGAGTCAGGGCGCACGCGGGCGCCGTCGGGCAGGTGGTGACCCACCCTAGCCGGACCGGCAGATGATCCGATCAACCGTTCCCTCGACCGCAACGGTCTGAAACGTCACGTCGTCGGGCGAAGACTCTCCGCAACTTTCCCTTCGGTGACTTCGACCAGCCGCCCCGCTTCACCATCAGCCCGACGATCCCCGCGCGACCATGCCCGCAGGCTTGCCGCCGACGTTCCCGGTCACAGGCGGGCCGGCTCCCGATAACTCCCCCAGAGCTCGCGCAACGCACCACAGACCTCGCCGAGCGTGGCCTCGGCTCGGGTCGCCTCCAGCATCGCCGGGATGAGGTTGCCCGGACCGCGCGCGGCGTCAACCATCGCGTCCAGCCGAGCCTCGACCAGGGCGTTGTCGCGTCGCGCCCGACGAGCCGCCACACTCTGCACCTGCTCGCGCTCGACCTCATGGCCGACCCGCAGGATCTGCAGGTCGTGGGTGAGGGAGTCGGTGTGCACGTTGACCCCGACCACCTTCTTGTCGCCGTCCTCCACCGCCGTTTGGTAGGCGAACGCGGCATCGGCGATCTGGCCGGTGAACCACCCGTCCTCGATGCCGCGCAGCACCCCGCTGGTCATGGTGCCGTCGTCCCCCAGGCCCCGGATCCGGGCGAAGAGCTCCTCGGCCTCGGCCTCGATCCGGTCGGTCAGCTCCTCGACGTACCAGCTGCCGCCGAGCGGGTCGGCGACGTTCGCCACACCGGTCTCCTCCATCAGCACCTGTTGGGTCCGCAGGGCGATCTGCGCCGCCTCGTCGCTGGGCAGCGCGAGGGTCTCGTCCAAGGCGTTGGTGTGCAACGAGTTCGTGCCACCCAGCACGGCGGCCAGCGCCTCCACCGCCGTTCGGACCACGTTGTTGTACGGCTGCTGAGCAGTCAACGACACCCCCGCGGTCTGGGTGTGGAACCGCAACCACTGCCCCCGCTCGGTGCGGGCGCCGTAGCGGTCGCGCAGCCACCGCGCCCAGATCCGACGGGCCGCGCGGAACTTGGCGATCTCCTCGAAGAAGTCCACGTGCGCGTCGAAGAAGAAGCTCAACCCCGGGGCGAAGCGGTCGACGTCTAGACCCCGCGACAGGCCGAGCTCCACGTAGGCGAATCCGTCGGCGAGGGTGAACGCCAGCTCTTGCGCAGCCGTCGAACCGGCCTCGCGGATGTGGTATCCGCTCACCGACAGCGGCTTGTACGCCGGGATGTGCTCGGCGCAGTACTCCATCAGGTCGCCGATCAAGCGCAGGTGCGGCTCAGGTGCGAACAGCCACTCCTTCTGCGCGATGTACTCCTTGAAGATGTCGGTCTGCAGGGTGCCGTCCAGGGTGGCGGTGTCCACCCCCCGGCGCTCGGCCGCGACCAGGTACTGGCAGAACACCGGCACCGCCGGGCCGCTGATCGTCATCGACGTGGTGACCTCGCCGAGCGGGATGCCGTCGAACAGCACCTCCATGTCGGCGGCCGAGTCCACGGCCACCCCGCAGTGGCCCACCTCCCCCAGGCTCAGCGGATCGTCCGAGTCCCGCCCCATCAGGGTCGGCATGTCGAACGCGACGGACAGCCCACCGCCGCCGCGCTCCAGGAGCATCCGGTAGCGGGCGTTGGTCTGCTGGGCGTTGCCGAAGCCGGCGAACTGCCGGATGGTCCAGGCGCGCCCGCGGTAACCGGTGGCGTACAGACCGCGGGTGAACGGGAACTCCCCCGGCCAGCCGATCCGCGGCATCCGCGGGTCCGCCGCGCCCGGCGCCGGTCCATACACCGGCTGGACCTCAGCGCCGGACAGCGTGCTGAAGTCCGCGTCCCGCACCCGACCAGCCGCCAGCGCCTCGTTATACCGCCGCTGCCACCGGTCTCGCCCGGCGTCAGCATCGGTCCCATCACCGACGCCGACGTCACCGGCCCCCACGTCGCCGGCCCCCACGTCGCCGGCCCCCACGTCGCTGGCCCCGACCTCGCCCATGGCGGTCAATCTACGTGGCCCGCCGTCACCAGGCCCGTTGTCCACCACCAGACCCCTATCCACCGGCTGGCCCCGCTCTCTACGGATGGCCTGCCCGCCGGCACCGTTTCACTGCGGGGTGCTCACTACCCAGGTGCTCGACCCGTCATGCGCTGGTGTCCCAGCGGAAGAACCGGGTGGCGATCGCCGTGAGGACCCCAGCGAACGCGATCAGCACCAGACACGGCTGCCACACCGCGTCCAGCCCCTGGCCGCGCCCCAGCACCGCCAGCATGCCGTCGGTGAGGTGCCGCAGGGGGAACACCTGGCTCGCCGTCTGCAACCAGGTCGGCGCGTCCTCGATCGGGAAGAAGGTGCCAGACAAGAAGGCCATCGGCAGCACCACAACGTTCGCGACCGCGCTGGCCGCCTCCTCCGTTCGCACGATCGACCCGATCAACAGACCGATCGACACAAACGCCAGGGTGCCGCATAGCAGCAGGGGCGCGATCAACCACCAGGATCCGACGAGCCGCAGGCCGAACGGCGGGGTGAGCGCCACCGCGATGTACAACACCGATTGGACCGCCCCGACGAACGCCTGCAGCTGCACCCCGATCCGCGGCAGCAGCTGAGGGTTGCGCGGCCACGGCGACCCACCGAGCACCCGGACAGAAGCGTCCACGCGCCGACACTAGATGCTCCTCCTCGAATCCGCAGACGGTGGACGCCTCACCGGACCTGGGCTACGGCGTTCCGGTTGCCACCGCCACCGCCCGGTCGGCGGCTGTGTAGGGATCGATCCGGCCGTCCACCACCGCCGCTGCCAGTTCGGGCACACCACCGACCCCGACGCCGGCGATCCGGGCGTGCAGGACACCGAGCGCGATGGCCCGGACCTCGTCAGCCGCCCTGCGCACCCGACGCTCGCGCAGCCGATCGAGCTCGGCCAGCCACGACCAGTGCCGGTCCAGCGCAGCCAGGACGTCCGGGATGCCCTCACCTCGGTGCGCCACCGCCTGCACCACCGGTGGCCGCCAGTCGCTAGGCCCGCGCGCCTGGTCGAGCGACACCATGGCCCGCAGGTCTCTCGCGGTGGCCGCCGCGCCGTGCTGGTCGGCCTTGTTCACCACGAAGACGTCCGCCACCTCCAGCACACCGGCCTTGGCGGCCTGGATCCCATCTCCCATCCCGGGCGCGAGCAGCAGCACCGTGGTGTCCGCGAGTCCGGCGATCTCGATCTCGCTCTGCCCGACGCCGACCGTCTCCACCAGCACCACGTCGAAGCCGGCGGCGTCCAGGACCCGCAGTGCCTGCGCCGCCGCGGCCGACAACCCGCCGAGGTGGCCTCGGGTCGCCATCGAGCGGATGTACACCCCGGGATCCAGCGCGTGGTCCTGCATCCGGACCCGGTCGCCGAGCAGGGCACCGCCGGAGAACGGGGACGACGGATCGACGGCGAGCACCGCCACCCGCTCGTCCCGGGCGCGCAACGCGCCGACCAGGGCCGAGGTGATGGTCGACTTGCCGACGCCGGGACTGCCGGTGATGCCGATCACCGCGGCGGACCCGGTGTGCGGGGCGAGCGCCGCCATGACCTCGCGCACCGCCGGGTGCCCGTCCTCGACCATCGATACCAGGCGGGCCACCGCCCGCGGACGACCGCTGCGCGCCTGCTCGATGAGGGCCAGGACGTCCGCCGCCCGCGACACCGGTTGCGCCAACCGCTCGGGCACCTCGGCTTTCGCAGCGGACCCGGCCTTCGCAGCGGACCCGGCCTTTGCGGTGGGCTCAGCCGCCGCAGTGGGCTCAGCCTGGGACCGGGAGGTCAGGACCCGACTCCGGGCACGCGAACCACCAACGCGTCACCCTGACCGCCGCCGCCGCACAGCGCCGCCGCACCGACGCCGCCGCCCCGCCGTCGCAGCTCCAGAGCCAGGTGCAGCACGATCCGGGCACCGGACATGCCGATCGGGTGCCCCAGCGCGATCGCACCGCCGTTCACGTTGACCACCTGCGGGCTCAGACCGAGGTCGCGGGTCGCGGCGAGGCCGACCGCGGCGAATGCCTCGTTCACCTCGACCAGATCCAGATCGGTGGGCGCCAGGCCCTCCCGGGCGCAGGCCCGGGCAATGGCCCGACCCGGCTGCCCCTGCAGCGTCGAGTCGGGACCGGCCACCACGCCGTGCGCACCGATCTCGGCGAGCCACCGCAGCCCGAAACGGTCCGCGCGCTCCCGGCTCATCACCACCACCGCCGCGGCGCCGTCGGAGATCTGCGACGCCGACCCCGCGGTGATGGTGCCGTCCGGCGCGAACGCCGGACGCAGCCCGGCCAGCGACTGCGCCGTGGCGTCCGCCCGGATCCCTTCGTCCCGGTCGACCCGGACCGGCTCGCCCCTGCGCTGCGGCACCTGAACCGGCACCACCTCGTCGTCGAAGACCCCGTCGTGCCAGGCGCGGGCGGCGCGCTGATGGCTCCGGGCGCTGAACTCGTCCTGCTCCTCGCGGCTGAACGACCGCAGCTGATCGCTGGCGTTCGCGGCTTCGGTGAGCCCGCCCATCGCCTGATCGGTGAAGGCATCCCACAGGCCGTCGTAGGCCAGGTGGTCGCGCACCACGACGTCGCCGTACCGGTACCCGGCGCGCGACCTCTCCAGCAGGTGCGGCGCCTGGCTCATGGACTCCTGGCCACCGGCCACCACGACGTCGAACTCGCCAGCGCGGATTAGCTGGTCCGCCAGCGCGATGGCGGTCAGGCCGGACAGGCAGACCTTGTTGACGGTGAGCGCCGGGACGTCCATGCCGATCCCCGCGCTCGCCGCCGCCTGCCGCGCCGGGATCTGGCCGGCGCCGGCGGTGAGTACCTGGCCCATGACCACGTACTCCACGTCGGCCGCCGGCACTCCCGAGCGCTCCAGCGCGCCGGCGATGGCGAAGCCACCCAGCTCGGCGGCGGAGAACCCGCTCAACGAGCCGAGCAGCCGGCCCATCGGCGTCCGCGCTCCCGCGATGATCACCGACGTCGGTGCAGGAGAAGGAATCTGCGTCACGGTAGCCTCCATCGGTCGATCTCAGCGGGCCGATCTCAACGAGCTCAGCGCGCCGATCTCAGCGAGCGATCCCGGCGGAGCCGAGCTCTGCGGGCCGGTCACGTCGGTCGGCCAGCGCAACCGGCGCTGCGGCGACGGTTGCCCGCCGCCAGAGGTACGACACAGGGTAGTCCGCGGGCATCGTCGGACCCGGGACGCCTACCCTGACGTTCCATGGCTGAACCCCCCGCTGCCCCTGGCGTGCCGCTGCCAGATCACCTGTTCGTCGGCATCGACCACGTCGGTATCGCCGTCCCGGACCTGGAGCCCGCGATCGCGTTCTACCGCACCACGTTCGGCATGACCGTGCTGCACGAGGAGGTCAACCAGGAGCAGGGGGTACACGAGGCGATGCTCGGCTTCGCCGGACAGCCTGGAAGCACCGGGCACCGTCGCAGTGACGGCACGTGCCTCCAGCTGCTCGCGCCGCTGACGCCGACGTCGACGATCGCCCGTTTCCTGGACCGCAACGGCCCTGGCATGCAGCAGCTCGCCTACCGCGTCACCGACGTCGAGGCGGCCGGACAGGCACTGCGCCGACGCGGCCTGCGGCTGCTGTACGACGAGCCCCGCACCGGTACCGCGGGCGCCCGGATCAACTTCGTGCACCCCAAGGACGCGGGTGGGGTATTGGTCGAGCTAGTCGAGGCGTCGGGCGGCTCAGCAGTCGACGCGGCGGACGAGACACCAGCCGACGAGACGGGGCTCGTCGGGACAGCGCCCACCACGGCAACGCCCGCCGGGACAGCGCCTGGCAAGGCGCTCGACAGCCATCAGGACGGTCGGCCGTGAGGTGGCTGCGGCGCCGGGCGGCGGACCCGCCGGACCCAGAAGCGGGCGAGCCACGACGGCCAGGAGCGCCGCTCAACCAACAGTCGCCCTTCTACCTCGGCTTCGTCGGGGCGCTCGGAGTTTTCGTCGCCTGGGGACTGGTCATCGCGGTCCAACGGCTGTCGGCTGTGTTGACCTTGCTCCTGGTCGCGCTGTTCTTCGCGCTCGGCCTGGACCCGGTCGTCCAGAACCTGCAACGTCGCGGGATGCGCCGCGGCTGGGCCGTGCTGACGGTGCTGCTCGGCGTCATCGCAGTGTTCGTCGGGGTCATCTCGCTGGTGGTGCCGCCAGTGGTGCGCGAGGCCACCGACCTGGCCACCCAAGCTCCGGACTACCTGGAGAACCTGGTGAACAGCCGCCTGGTACGGGACCTGGACAGCCAGTACGGCATCATCAGCCGCGCCCAGGAGCAGCTGCAGCAGCGGGCCACGGACCAGTCGCTGTGGACGTCCTTGTTCGGCGGAGTGCTCGGGGCCGGGGCCCGGGTGGTGTCGGGCCTGTTCAGCGCGTTCACGGTGTTGGTCCTCACGCTGTACTTCCTGGCCTCGCTGGGGGCGGTGAAGAACGCGCTGTACCGGGTGGTGCCGGTCAGCCGCCGGCCGCGGGTCGAGTTCCTCGCCGAGGAGGTCAGCCGCCGGGTCGGCGGGTACTTCCTCGGCCAGATCGCGGTCGCCACGATCAACGGCCTGTGCAGCTACCTGCTGATGCTGGTCCTGGACATCCCCTACGCCGCGGTGCTGGCCGTCTGCGTGGGCCTGCTCGGCCTGATCCCCCTGGTGGGCGCCACGATCGGGGCGGTCCTGGTGATCGTGGTGGCGCTGTTCCAGTCCGGCGTGACCGCGCTCGTGGTGGTCATCTACTACGTGATCTACCAGCAGGTGGAGAACTACCTGATCGCGCCCCGGGTGATGCGGCGCACGGTCGCGGTGCCAGGGGCGATCACCGTGATCGCCGCGCTGGCCGGCGGCACCCTGCTCGGCGTCCTCGGTGCGCTGATGGCCATCCCGGCGGCAGCGGCACTCCTGCTGATCTACGAGGAGGTGCTCGTCCCCCGTCAGGAGCGGCACTGACCGCGATGTCGGTCTGAATGCCTCGATGGGTGGCAGGCGCTCCGCGACCCGGTTGGGACAGCGACTCAGGACGCCGGGTGCAACGCCGCCCCGGCAGGGCCGTGCCAGGCGGTCGGGAGCGGCACTCGGCCAGGTGCCACCCGGGCGACGATCTCGTCCAGCGCCCGACGCACGTACGGCTCACCGACCCACAGGTGTCGACCCCCGGCGATCGCCACCACCTCAGCCTGCGGGATGGCGGCGAATCGGCGCCGCGCCTCGTCCGGCCGCAGGTAGTCGTCCAGCTCTGGGACCAACGCGACCACCGGCTTGCCGGAGGACGCCCACCGCCGCAAGTCCGCCACCTCGCTGAACCGCAGGGGCGGGCTGAGCAGGATCGCCCCGACCACCGCGGGGTCGCACCCGTGCATCAGCGCCAGGTCGGTGCCGAACGACCAGCCGAGCAACCACGGCGCCGGCAGCGACTGGAACTCCGCGAACTCGATGGCCGCCGCGACGTCGTACCGCTCCCCCATCGCGTGGTCGAACCGACCCTCGCTGGTGCCTCGCGGGCTGCTGGTACCGCGGGTGTTGAACCGCAGCACCGCGACATCGCCCAGTGCGGGCAGCCGGTAGGAGGCCTTGCGTAACACGTGCGAGTCCATGAAGCCGCCGTGCGTGGGGAGCGGGTGCAGCGTGACCAGGGTGGCGACCGGATCGCGGTCCGGCGGCAGCGCCAGTTCACCGACCAGCCGCAGACCATCCGCGGTGTACAGCTCGATGTCCTGACGGCGGGCCGGCAGCACCGAGTTCGCACGGATCATCCCGGGGTGGAAGACATGCGAATCGGCCACGTCGGCCAGCGTCCCGGCTCGGGCCTCGTCGGGTGGCTCCATCGCCGCCGAGCGTAGTCTCCC
>JBOFLF010000056.1:0-11000 GCA_051657715.1 Angustibacter sp.
GTACACCACCGATCAGGACTTGACCGGTGACGCCTGGCGTACCCCGCACCATTACCGCCTATTCATCGCAGTCATCCCCGTGCTCGGGTTGCACGAGTTTCATGGACAGCTACGGTGGACGGGAATCGGATCGAAACTCCCGAAAGGTGCGTGCCCAGAATGGCGAATATTGTCGACATGTCCTTCAGCACTGACCTGCACATGCGCCTGTTGCTAAGCCTCGACCGAGGGCACAACCTGCAGCGTGCGGTTGCCGAAGCGGTGCGTCCGGGCGTCAATGTGCTTGACGCTGGCACCGGTTCAGGAATACTTTCGTTCGTGGCACTGCGGGCTGGCGCGTCCCACGTCGTCGCAGTGGACCGTCAGCATGTCGATGTGGCTCGAGCGCTCGCCGAGCACAATGGCCTCGCGGATCGGATGACATTTGCCGAGACCGATCTGGTCGATATCGACATTCCCGGGGTTGACGTCAAGAACACCTTCGATGTCCTACTCTCCTTCATCTACACCAACCATCCGCTGGTGGACGAGGCGCGCTCACGCATGGTATTCGCTCTCCGCGACCGGTACGGAGCCCCGGGCTGCATGGTCGTGCCCAATGTGATTCGTTACCAGGTGACCGGCTGCGAGCGGCGGGACTGGGACCTGCACACTGAAAGCACCGACCTGCGATACGCCGTCGACCTACTTAATGGTTGCTACGGCCTGGACTTCGCCCCGCTGGTCGAACTGACCCGGCGGGAGTTGGCGATCAAGCGTAGTCGGCCGATCGACCCCACCTCCCGGGACTGGCGTCCGCCCACTCAGATGGCGTGCATCCGGTTCGACCGGGAGGACGTCCGGCTGCTCTCCGAACCGGAGCCGTTCGTCGAGGTCGACTACACGGCCGAAGCCTTCACCCCGTTCCGCACCGAGGCGACGCTGCAGGTGGTGAGCCCGGGACGGCTCAGCGGCGTGATCTGGACCCAGGAGTTGGTACACGCCGGTCGGCCGCTCTGGACCACCGAGACGTTCAGCCCGCTCGGCGAGCAGGTGCAGGTCAACGTCGGCGACACTGTGCTGCTGGAAGCTGGCGAGCAGTGGCGCGCGACGAACATTCTCGGAGTCCGCGAGGTCAAGCGGGCCACCTCGGTCGGCCACTGAACCGACCGGTACGCCTTGCCAGTCGGCGCGGTGTGTCGGGAAGGACGAGCGGGCTTGGGCCGTCCTGGGGAGTGGTGACGGGAAGTCGGGCAATCAGCAACCGAGGGGAAGTCGGATGATCAGCAAGCGACGGGAAGTGTTGCCGGCCGGGCTGGTCGACGCGCTCAATGGGTTGAGCCGCCACACCGGCTGCCCGTCCCACTGCGCGGTGGGCGCCGGACTGGCCGTGCTGCACCAGCGCACGGAGGGCGGCCGCCGGGTCGGAGTAGTGCTCATCAAGGAAGGGCGGCGCCACACTCACGTCTACGACCTGGCCGCAGCCTCGTCGATGCGCGGGTTGCTCAGCACCCGGCTCGCCGACGGACGCTACCCGGCCGACATCGCGTCCGCCGACGCTGAGGGTGCGGCCGATCCCGGGTCCGCCGATGGGCGGTATCCGGTCGACGCATGGCTGCGAGTGGACCTGACCGATGAAGGCGACGACCTCGGCGTCACGGTCCGCAGCGACGACGCCGGAGCTGATTCGGCCAGGCATGTGGCGCCGTGGACGCTGCCGGCCTTATCCGCGTTGCTGCACGACGGAGTGCAGCGGCCGGACGCGCCGAATGGCACCCTGTCACTGCTTGACGGGGAAGCCATGCAACGGGTCCTGGAGGACTGGAACGCCACCGAGAGGTCGTACCCGGCCGACCGGACGATCTGTCAGCTCTTCGCCGAACAGGCACGGTCGACTCCGCTATCTGTGGCGGTGGTCGACGGGGATGCCATCGTGACGTACAGGGAGTTGGAGGCGCGGGCTAACCGGATCGCCAACCTGCTCGTCCGGTTCGGCGTGCGACCCGGATCGGTGGTGGGACTGCACCTGCCCCGCTCGGCCGGACTGGTCGCGGCGCTGCTCGGGGTGCTACGCGCCGGGGGCGCCTACCTCCCGTTGGACCCCGGCTATCCGCCCGCTCGGCTCCACCACATGCTCAGGGACAGCGCGGCTGCGCTGGTCGTGTCCGACCTGGCCGGGGCTGCCTCGCTCGGACCCGACAGCCGGGTACTGCTCCTGGATGGCGACGTAGCCACCCTGGTCGCTGCGGAGTCGGCCAACCCGCCAGCGGACCGAGCTCGGCCCGCCGACCTCGCATACCTCATTTACACCTCCGGGTCCACTGGCTCGGCGAAGGGCGTAGAAGTCGAGCACCGCTCAGTGGTCAACTTTGTCCTCGGTATGGGTGAACTGTTCGGTCTGGCCCCATCTGACGGAGTCCTCTGGCTTACCTCGCTGTCATTCGACATCTCGGTGCTGGAGGTATTGGCGCCGTTGGCGCACGGGGGGCGGGTGATCGTGGCCACCGCGGAGCAGACCCGGGACGGCGCGTTGCTGGCCCGGCTAATCCATCGCGCCGGTCCGACCATCGTGCAGGCCACCCCGTCAACCTGGCGGGTACTGCTCGGTGCGGTCACGGCCCGGCTCCCGGTGACTGCGCTCTGCGGTGGTGAGCCGATGTCACCGGCGCTCGCCCGGCGCTTGGTCGCCGGAACCCGCGTGGTGTGGAATATGTACGGTCCGACCGAAACGACCGTGTGGTCAACCGCAGCCCGCGTCGATGAGCGGAACTGCGCCCGGCCACCGGTCGGCCGGCCGGTGGCGAACACCAGAGCTTACGTGCTGGACGCCGGGATGCAGCCGGTGCCGGTCGGCTGCGTGGGCGAGTTGTCGATCGCCGGTGCTGGGGTGGTCCGGGGCTACCGGGGCCAGGCCGGGCTGACTGAGGAGCGTTTCGTTCCCGACCCGTTTCGGCCCGGTCAGCGGCTTTACCGCACTGGAGACCTGGCACGCTTCGACGACGACGGACAAATCGAACTGCTCGGCCGCCGGGACCAGCAGGTGAAGGTGGCCGGCCACCGGGTGGAACTGCACGAGGTCGAACTGGCGCTGACCCGGCTGCCCATGGTCGGCCAAGCAGTCGTCAAGGCAGTCGAGTCGTATGACGGCGGCCAGGAGATACATGCCTTCGTACAACTGAACCGCCCGGTGTCCGGCTCGGCGGAACTGCGTGCTCGTCTCGCCGCGGAACTCCCCTCGGCCATGCTGCCGGCCCGAATCGTCTTCCGGGACACGTTCCCCTTGCTGCCCAACGGCAAGATCGACCGTAGCGCGCTGGCGGAGGAGACTGCTCCCGCTGTCCTGGCCGCGCCGGGCGAGCCCGCAGACGAATGCTCTGCACTCGAGCGCGCGGTGGCCGAGCTCTGGCGTGAGGTCCTACCCGGTTGCCCCGCCGTCAGCTGCGCAGATGACTTCTTCGCCCTGGGCGGTACGTCGCTGCGCGCCGCCGCGCTGGTCAACCGGCTGACGCAGACATACGCCGAGGTCTTTTACGTGACCGCGTTGTTCAAGGCGCCCACGATGGCCGCGTTCGCGGACTATCTGCTGAGGGAGTATCCCCGGGTGGCGGCGGACTTGGTCGGGCCGGAGCCCGATCCCGTGCCGCCGGGCACCGCCGCCGAGGCGGACAGGCCGGTCAGCAGCGCACAAGTGGCCCGGTTCCGCGGCCTGGTCACAGGTCCCGCTCCGGGTCCGTCCCGGCCGGTGGACCTGTCAGGTCCAGCACCGGTGTTCCTTCTATCGGCGCCCCGGTCCGGGTCGACGCTGCTGCGGGTGATGCTCGCAGGTAGCCCGGACCTTTTCGTGCCGCCGGAACTGGAACTGCTCGGCTTCGACAGCATGGCCGAGCGGACCCGGGCACTGGAGGGCCCGAACAGCTACGCCCAGGACGGGCTAGCCCGGGCGGTGCGGGAGCTGCTCGGCGGCGATCCGCAGGAGGCACACCACTTCATCGAATGCCATCGAGACCTGACGATCGGTGGTTTCTACGAGCTGATCACGCGACAACTCGGGCACCGGCGCCTCATTGACAAGACCAGCACCTACGCCATGGACATGTCCGCGCTGCGCCGGGCTGGGCGGCTGTTTCCCGAAGCCCGCTACCTGCACCTGGTACGTCACCCGGCTGGGATGATCGCCTCCTACCAAGAGGTGAAGCTCGACCAGGTGTTCCGGCATCCCCATGACTTCGCCCCGCGCCAACTAGCCGAGCTGATCTGGCTGGTCAGCAACCTCAACGTGGAGGAGTTCCTCCAGTCGGTGCCCGCCGAACAGCAACTACGGGTGCGATTCGAGGACCTGCTCGACGATCCGGCCGAGACGCTGCGCAACGTCGCCCGATTCGTCGGGGTGCCGTTCTGCCAGAGCATGCTTGACCCGTACGCCGATCAAGCGACCCGCATGATCGACGGGCTCTACCCAGAATCCCGGATGGCCGGTGACGTGAAGTTCTCTGGCTTCCGCCAGATCGAGAGGGGGGTCGCCGAGGGGTGGCGTGGTCGTTTCGACCTCGGCTCGCTCTCGTCGTTGACCCTTGCCCTTGGCCGCGGCTACGGCTATCTCGAGCTTGGAGCGGATCGGCAAATCGTGCGCCGAGCACCGCTAGCCGCCCACCAGCGCAACGTCTACCTGCACCAGCAGGTCGCCGACGAGCCGGCCCTCTACAACATCTGCCGGGCCTGGCGGTTACGCGGTCCGGTCGACCCGCTTGCCGTCCGCGCGGCCGGTCAGTACCTCCTCGACCGGCACGAGGCACTGCGTACCGTGCTGCGCTCCGGGCCGGACGGGGCGTACCAATCGGTAAAGATGATGGCCGACGTGGCACTGGATCGGCTCACCTGGGCCGACAACCCGGATGATGCCGACGTGCTCGCGGCACTCGCCAGCTTCGCCACCACCGGTCTGTCCCTGGCGGAGGGACCACTGTTTCGGATGGCACTGGCCACCGTCGCCGCCGAGGAGCACGTCCTGGCCTTCTGCGCACACCACTCGGTGGCGGACGGGTCCTCGATGTCGATCCTGCTGCGCGACTTCTCCGAAGCGTACGCCGCGGTACTGAGTGGTCGCCGCCCCGAGCGGCCTCCGCCGATCCAGTACATCGAGGTGTGTCAGCGGATTGCCGCCCCGCAGCACAGCGAAGTCGCGTTGCGGCACTGGCAGGAACGGCTCGCCAATGCACCGGAGCTGCTCGCTCTGCCCACCGACCGGGGACGGCCAGCCCGTAAGCGGTACCGGGGGGCGCGGGTGCCGCTTGTGGTACCCGCGCAGCTGTGGCAGCGGCTGACCCGACTCGCCCGTGACGAGGGCGCCACCACGTTCATGGTGGCGCTTACCGTCTTCAAGGCCCTGCTGGCCCGCTCCACTCTCGCGGAGCAGGAACCGCTGGTGGTGGGCACCGCTTTCGTGGATCGCTCCGCGGCCGCCACCGAGACCGTCGGCATGTTCACCAACACCCTGCCGCTCGCCACCCCGGTACGCGATGACCCGACGTTCCGCACCCTGCTCACTCGGGTGCGCCACACCTGCCTGGACGCCTACGAGCACCCTGCGGTGCCGTTCGAGCAACTGGTCCAGCACCTGGGCCGGGGGAGAGACGCCAGCTTCTCCCCACTGGTGCAGGTGCTGTTTACCTTCGAGCCACCGCTCGCCCGGCAGTTGCACATCGACGGTGTCGATGTGGTCGACGTCGAGGTCCCGTGGCGTACCTCGAAGTTCGACCTCACGCTGAGCCTCGCCCCCGATGATCGAGAAGTACCCGGCTATGCCGAGTTCGACCTTGATCTTTTCGACACTGAGCAAATCCGCCGGATGACCGAACACTACCTGCGCTTAGCAGAGGCCGTCGTCGATGACCCGGATCAGCCGGTCAGCGGCTACGAGTTCCTCTCCGACCGGGAGGTCGGCGTGGTGCTGCGGGACTGGAACGACACCCACCGCGGGCAGCAGCCCGGTCCGCCGGTCGGACGGCGGATCCGGGACCATGCGCTGCGTGAGCCGGATGCGCCCGCGGTGGAGGGCGACGGGCAGCGACTGAGCTACGCCGAACTGGTTCGCCGCGCCGACGACGTGGCACGGCGGCTGGCGGCGGCAGGGACCGGCGCCGGCGCCGTGGTGGCGGTCATCGGCGATCGTGACCCCACCTTCGTGGTGGCCTGCCTGGGCGTGCTGTTCGCCGGGGCGGCCTACCTGCCTGTCGACCCGGACCTGCCGCCGCAGCGCGTTGAGTTCATGCTGCGTGACTCCGGCGCCCGGGTGGTGCTCGCCGGACCGGGACACGCCGACGTAGTGCCAGAGGGGACTCAGTTGTTCGTCATCGGGACGGCGCCCACTGGGCAGGCTGGCCCGGTGCCCACCCCGACCGACTGGTACGACGCGGACGCCCCGGAGCGGTTGGACAGCGCCCCCGGGGTGGAGGAGGCCGACCTTGCGTACGTGATCTACACCTCCGGTTCCACCGGACGTCCCAAGGGGGTGATGATCGAACGGCGCAACCTGACCAACTTCGTCGACTGGTACGTGCAGCGGTTCGGCCTGAACTCCCGAGACCGGTGCGGGCAGACCGCGAACGTTGGCTTCGACGTGTGCGCGATGGACCTCTGGCCGACCCTCGCCGCGGGTGCGACCCTGGTAATCGCACCCGGTTCGGCGCTGGTTGATCCGGCCGATATGTGGCAGTGGCAGCGCGACTCAGGGACCACGGTCAGCTTCCTGGTCACTCCGCTGTTCGAGGCGATGCTCAACGAGTCGGTGCCGGAAGGGTTGGCGCTGCGAACGGTAGTGGTGGCCGGCGACCGGCTGCACGCGCACCCGGCCCTGGTTGAGTTGCCGTTCGAGGTGATCAACGGCTACGGGCCAACAGAGAACACTATCCTGTCCACGATTGAGGCACTGCCGCCGCGATGCGCGTTGACCCGGCTACCGGCGATCGGCCGTCCGATCGCCAACACCACTGCCTACGTGCTCGACGAGCGGCGTCGGCCCGTGCCGGTGGGCGTCGCCGGGGAACTCCACCTGGGCGGCGCGCAGGTCGCCCGCGGCTATCTCAACCGTCCGGAGCTGACCCAGGAACGCTTCCTGCCGGACCCGTTCCGCCCTGATGGGCGGATGTTCCGTACCGGGGACCTGGTCCGGCACCGAGCGGACGGGTCCATCGAGTTCCTCGGCCGCATCGACCACCAGGTCAAGATTCGCGGCTTCCGGATCGAGCTCGGCGAGATCGAAGCGGCCCTGGAGCAGGTGCCCATGGTGAAGGACGCGGTCGTGCTCGCCGTCGGCGAGGGACACCAGTGCCAGCTGCAGGCCTTCTATCTCGCCGACGACGAGATCGGCGCGTCGCTTTTCCGCGACGAACTCTGCCGGACCCTGCCCTCCTACATGGTTCCGGCCGAATTCGTCCGGGTCGACACGGTGCCGGTCACCGCCAACGGCAAGGTGGACCGGCGGGCGCTGGCCGCTCTGCCGGTGGGCGCGACCCCTGACGCTGAGCAGGTCCCTCCGGCCAGCGTTGCCGAGGCCAGGCTGCTGGTGCTCTGGCGCCGTGTCCTCGGGAACGAACGGATCCAGGTGACCGACTCGTTCTTCGATGCCGGCGGGCATTCGTTGAGCGCGATGCGTCTGGTGTCACTGCTGCGCACCGAAACTGGTCGGGACGTGAGCCTGGGCACGCTGTTCAACGCACCGAGCGTCCGTGAACTGGTCCGTCATCTCGACGGACAGCCGTCCCGAGAGGCCACCGGCGGGCTGGTAGCCATCCAGCCTGCCGGGTCGCTCACCCCACTGGTCTGTGTACCAGCCTCCGATGGCAGCCTGCTGCCTTACCAGGCGCTGCGCGATATCTGCGGCCCCGAGCAGCCGGTCTGGGGCCTGCGAGCCACCGGCTCGCTCGACCAGGACGCGGATGTCGAGACGCTGGCCGACCGTTACGCCGAACTCCTCAACGCCTCCCCGCTGGCCCACCCGCTACGGCTGCTCGGTTGGTCGTTCGGTGGTCTTCTCGCGTTCGCCACGGCCGGCCGTCTGGCCGCGGTGGGCCGGAGCCCAGCCGAGGTGGTGCTGCTCGACGCGGAGGTGCTGACCGGACCGGACGATGGTGACGGGGACCTGCTGTTGCGCGAGTTCCACTGGCAGATGCGCCGCCGCTCGGGGCGCCATCCAGAGGTGAGCCGCAACAACCGATCGGAGAGCCGAATCACGTGGTCGGACGTGATCAACGAGGCTAACCGACAGGGACTGCTAGGCGACGGGGACGGTGAGCGGACCCTGCGGGAGGCGTTCGACACCTTCAGCGACTACCTGAGGATGGGGCGCCGATACCCCCCGCAGCCAATCACCGTGCCCGTAACGCTCTACGTTGTTGCCGACCGTGCGCCCGAACGGAGGGACCGGCAGGTGGCCCGGTGGCGCGAACTAACCGGTGGGCAATTGTCTGTACGGGAGCTTCCGGGGGATCACATGGACGCAGTCGACGACAACGCTCTGCGTACCGTGATCGCGGATCTCGCCGCAACTGCGGTGTCCCAGCCGGATCAGGATGCCTGAGTGTGACGCCCGCAGCTACCGCGCTTGTCGGCGCCACGGAGCCAGCCGGTCCGGCTGACCCCCGGCGCTGGCTCGGGCTGGCCGCCCTACTGACCGGCATGTTCGTCGTCCAGGTGGACTTCTTCATCGTCAATGTCGCGCTCCCACCGATCCAGCAGGACCTGCACGCGACTCTGTCGGAGATCCAGATGGTGGCGGTCAGCTACGGCGGCGCGGTCGGGCTCACCGTGGTGACCGGGGGCCGGCTCGGCGACATGTACGGCCGCCGGCGGGTCTTTCTGGTCGGTATGGCGGGGATCGCGCTCGCCTCCCTGCTCGGTGGCCTGGCGTGGAGCGCCCCGGTGCTGGTCGTGGCCCGGGTCCTGCAGGGCTTCGCCGCCGGGTTGGTGCTGCCGCAGGGGATCGGGTCGGTGCACGCGATGTTCTCCGGGCGGGACCGGGAACGGGCGTTCGCGGTCTTCGGGGCGGTGATGGGGCTCTCCTGGGCCAGCGGTATGATCTTCGGCGGGCTGCTGATCGAGGGGGACGTCGCCGGCTTGGGTTGGCGGTCGATCTTTCTGGTCAATGTGCCGCTGGCCCTGCTCGCTTGCCTGGGTACCGCCCGCTGGTTCGACGAGACGGAACAATCCTCCACTGCCCGGCTAGACACCGCCGGGGCGCTCGCGTTGACCGTGGTCACAGCGCTGGTTCTGGTGCCGCTGATCCAGGGCCCTCAGGCAGGTTGGCCAATGTGGACGCTTCTCTGCTTGGTCCTTGCCGCCGTCGGCGCGGTGGTGCTCACCTCGATCGAGCGGCGTACCGCGCGGGCCGGGGGCGCCCCGCTGCTGCCACCTCACCTGTTTCGGGACCGCCAGTTCAACATAGGCCTGTTGGTGATCGGGACCTTCTTCCTTGGGCCGCCGGGGTACTTCCTCCTGACCAGTATCTATCTGCAGTCGGTGCTGGACTTCTCACCGTTCGAGTCGGGTTTGTCGCTGCTGCCGTTCAGCCTCGTCTTCTTTGTCTGTGCTGACCTGGTCAAGCGGCTCAAGGCGCGGCTCAACGAGTCCGTGATCATCGTCGGTGTGCTGGTGATGATGGTGGGCACCGTCGTCATCGGTCTCACCGTGCATACCGCTGGCACCGACCTGACGGTGCTTCGGCTCATCCCTGGCGTCGCGCTGCTCGGCTTGGGCCAGGCGCTGGTGACCACCCCCCTCATCGAGATGCTGCTGCGCCACGTCCCAACGGGCATCGCGGCGACTGCCTCCGGGGTTTTCACGACAGTGCAACTGATCGCGCAACAGCTCGGGGTGGCCCTGGCGGTCATCATCTTTGCCGCGTTCGTCACCCACCAGCTCGACCGGTCCGCACCGGAGCGGGCCAGGGAGGTGCAGACCTCGGTTGTCGACTCCGGAGGCACCGAAGCGCAGGCACAGCGGGCTGCGGCGGACGTTGCCGACTGCCTCGCGCGCGCCACCGGTCAACTGACCGGGGCGACCGGCGATTTCTGCCCCGACGTGGACGACGCGACAGCCCCGGTGAGGGCGGCCGCGGACCGGGCGGTGACGGTGGCCGCTCGGGACGGCTTCGTCCGTACCCTTGGCTACAACCTACTCGTTCAACTGGCCACCGCGGCGATCATGGTCCTGCACGTCCGACGGCTGCGCCGCCAACCGGTGCCAACTGTGTCCTGACCATGCCCAGGCAGCGAGGGCGGCGGCGCGTTGATCGGGGTACGCCCTGGTGAGCGCCGAGCGTCATGACCTGGCCGCGCATCTCGACGAGATGCGCCGGTTCGGGGTGGAGGACGGGCGGGTCTGCACCGACAAACGCACCGGCGGGCCTAGTACAAGCCGCGCGGTCCCGCGCCCCCTTGCGTGATTACCGCCGATTCGTCACCGAGACGTGTCGGTAGCGGGTTCGGTCGGCTTCGCCTGGGTGTCGTCGTCCGTGCTGCCGGTCGCGGGCTCTACCGTCCAGTATCGGGGCGGGGAGGTGCGTGGCCGTGTTCGCGCAGCGCTGCCATGACCGCGGTGACTTCCTCGACTGAGCGCATCCGGATGTCGCCTTCGTAGGCCGATGCGACGCGGACTTCGATGATGGCCCTCTCTGCGGGAAGTCGAGCCACGCCGTATGCACTTCGTGGACCGCGACGCCAGCGTCCTGGGCTTCGCGCACGACGAGGGAGACTTTTGGCTGCGCTTCGAGGAATGGTGCCCGTCCGGGGACAAGCCGGTGGTCTCCGCATCGACAACGGCGAACACCGCTGCCCCGTCGTCGCGGTTACCAGCCAGAGCCGGTGCAGCGGCTCTGGCGCGGCCGGGAACCCGATCCAGCAGCCCCATCACACCCGTCCTGCGCGCCTTCGCCCGGTTCGGGGTCGTCCGCCGGCCAAGCCCGATCAGCACCGCGGCGACCGGACGCCCGGTCAAGACCAGCCGGCAGCCCGAAGCACGGCGGCCAC
>JBOFLF010000057.1:0-3779 GCA_051657715.1 Angustibacter sp.
GGAGCCCGTGGTCGACCTCGGTGCAGGGACGGGACAGGGCCTCGGGGTCCTGGCGCAGGCGGTACCGGCAGCGCCGGTGCTCGCGGTCGAGCCGTCACCCGTGCTGCGGGCGGTCCTGACGTCGCGGGTCGCGTCGGACCCGTCGCTGCGCGAGCGGGTCACCGTGCTGGCTGCCGAGGCGCTCGCCGCGGACCTGCCCGACCGCCTGGGTGGAGTGCTGGCCATGAACATGATCGGACACCTCGACTCCCCGAGCCGGATGACGTTGTGGCGGCGGCTCGCGGAACGCCTGGTACCCGGCGCCCCGTTGGTCGTCAACCTGCAACCTCCGGCGGAGCCCGCCGCGATCGAGTATGCGAGCTTCGGTGCCGTCCGGGTCGGCCTCCACACCTACGAGGGCGGCGGCTCCGCGGAGCCCGCCGGCGAGGACGCGGTGGTCTGGCACATGCGCTACCGAGTGCTGCAGGACGACGGCACGGTGATCCGCGAGAGCCGCACCGAGTACCGGTGGCACGTGCTGTCATCGCCCGACCTGGTTCGGGAGCTGACCGAAGCGGGGTTCAGCGCCGAACGAGGACCGCTCGACATCGTGCGCGCCGCCCGAGGCTGAGCGGCGGCCCGCCGCCACCGCCACCGCCAGCACGTGCAGGCTGTCGGGGCGCAACCACCACACCCGGTACGGCCGGCCGTCCGGGAACTCCGACGGCACGGGACCGCGGCCGGGTCCGACGGTGAAGACGAAATCGGCCGGACCGTTCCGGGTGAAGCCGCTACCCGCAGCCTTCGCGACGGACTCCTTGCCGGTCCACAGCAACGGCAGCAACGCGTCCGGCGCCGCGGCCTCACGGCGGTTCAGGAAGGCCGGCGCGGCCTCTCGCAACGCGCGGAGGTCGGCCCGCTCCACGTCGATGCCGACCTCCGCCCGCGAGAGCGCGACCGCACACCACGACGTGGTGTGGCTGACCGACAGATGCGGTCGAATGGCGCCGCCGGTCAGCACGAGCTGACCCAGGGCCGTTCGGCCCAGCTGGACCCACTCGGGTGGACACCGCAGCTGGGCGCCCAACAGGTGCCGCAGCCCGGCGCGGGCGGCACGGCGAGCGCGCCGGGTAGGTCCATGACGGACGGCGTCGAACTCGTCGCGCTCCGCCACGGTCAGGCACCGTTCGTCGAGCTCGTCGACGGACGGCTCGATCAGCCAGACCTGGGTGACCGCCACTCGCCCGAGCAGCCCACCACCCCAACGGTGCACAGCGAGGTCCACGGGTCAGCGACCGGCCACGAAGACGTGCTGGCCGAGGGCCGCCAGCGGGTCGTCCGTCCGGGGCAGGTCCAGAACGGGCTCGAGCCGTGCGACGGTCAGCTGCTCGAGCCATTGCTCACGGGTCACGAAGATCCGGTCGGTGCCGGCGCGCAGGTCGGCACTGCCCGCCGGTGGCGTCCCCGGCCGAGCGGACATGAGGAACTGCATGGATGTCGCGACCTGGTAGTGCTCGCGGCAGGACTCGATGAGGACGACGTGACCACCGGGGGTGAGCAACCGGCGCACTCCGCGCAGGAAGCGGCCCACGTCCACCGCGTTGTGGGCGACGTTCGCGGCCAGCACGACATCCACCGACCCGACCGGCGCACCGTCGATGTCGCGGTCCGCATCGAGGTCGGCGTTGATGTCGACGAGTCCGTAGGTGAGGACGCCACATCCGGTGAACCGCTGAGCCGCGGTGTCCAGGAAGTAGCGGGACACGTCGGTGAAGTGGTACGAGACGTCCTTGCCCCGCACCGCGGACAGGACGTCGGTGGTGGTGCCGCCGACGCCGGCACCCAGCTCGAGGATCCGCAGGGCCGACGTCCCCTGGTGCCGGTCGACGAGCCCGGCGATCACGGTGGCGGTGACGGCGTTCAAGTAGCTGTTGATGACGTTGTCCTTGTAGGCCGCCTCCGCGGTGGCCAGGTCGTGGTCGGCGAACAACAGAGACTGCATCATGATCTCGTCGCCGAGCAGCTGCGGCAGGTGATCGGCCGCCGCGGCGAAGAACCGGGTCATGGCCGGCGGGTACCCGAGACCGGCACGAGCAGCGTCCACCGCCTCGGCGGTCGTCCGCACGTCGCCCCGCGACGCCTCCCGAAGCCCGTGGTATCGGCCGGCGCCGGTGTCGTGCCGCAACCAGCCCTCCGAGACCAGGATCTCCAGCCAGCGGCGCAGGATCCACCGGTGTCGTGGGGCGACGGCCAGGACTGCGGCGACCTGGTCGACGCTCTGGGCGGCTCCCGACCGGAAGGCGCCACCGGCGGTCAACGTGGCCGCCATCGCCACGAGCGCGGCATCGTCCAGCAGACGCATGAAACCGGGCAGCGCCCCGCGGTCGACACCCGCCAGCGTCGCCTCGCCGGCCCGTTCGGCGAGCACCGCGATCTCCGACCAGCTCATGCCGTGCCGCCGTCGAGGACGACGGTGATCGGCGTGTCCGCCGCTGCCGGCAGCTGACGGCGCAGGTGACGGCGGGCCTCCTCGGCCACCCGACGCCGCGCGAAGCGGAGCAGCGGCTCGTACGCCTGGCGAACGCCCGACGCGACCTGCTCCGCCGCCGTGACGGCGGCCGATGCCGGGGCCGCCACCGCGAGCATCGCCGGGTCGTGGTGGTCGAGCAGCACCAGGCCGCGGCCGTTCACCACGTCGCGCAGCGCGTGCGCCGACACGGCTCCGGCCAGGTCGGGGCGGAGCAGGACGTTCGGGATGCCGGCCACCCGCACCGGACCGCAGGCGACCCGGCGGGCCAGGACCGCCAACCGGCCACCGGGTCCGTCCGCGCACAGGTCGGTCCAGGGCACGATGTCGCCGGCCGGTACGCCCGGCCCGGGCGCGTCGACACTGAGGACCACGTCGAACCGGTACCGGGTGAGCTCGGTGTCCCCGCGCATCGTCTTGGCCCGAACGACCATGCCGACCTCGCGGCCGCTGTCCAGCGCACCTCGAGCGATCGTGGCCGGGTCCACCAGCAGCTCCTCCTCCCGAGCGGCCCGGGCCGCGGCACGGTGAGCCACCACGTCCGGTGGCGCGGTGGGGTCTGCCGCGTGTTCGGCCCACCGGCAGAAGTGGTCGTGCAGTGCACTGTGCCGCACGTCGCCGACCACCACGCTGCCGCCGGCCCCGACGAGCTCCACGGCGGAACGGACCACATGGTCGAGGTAGGCGACGTCAGGGAAGCACTGGGTGACCGAGTTGAGCACGACGCAGTCCGGACGACCGTCGGGGAACCCCTGCTCCGTCATCATCTGCCGCACCCGGGCCGTGGCGAGCTCGTGGGCGGCGGCCTGCACCACGCTGACCGCGCTCGGCGCCACGGCACCGAGCGTGCCGACCGCGTGGGCAGAGACGTCGGTGCCGACGTAGCCCGTGACGTGCGGATGCAGCCGGTGCATGAGCATCCCGGTACCGCAGCCGAGCTCGAGGACCCACCGCCCGCCGGTCGAGCGGACCAGCTCGACGGTGCGGTCCAGCCACTCCGTCATGTGCTCGACCGGAAGGGGACGCCCGGTGTCGGTCGCGCGCCATCCGGACAGGTCGAGGTCGTCGGTGTGCCGCTCGCCGGCCGCGGCATAGGTGAGGTCGTACACCTCCCCCCAGTGCTCCAGGAACTCCGCGACCAGGGCTCCCGGGCTGGCCCCCGCCCGCAGCGTCCGCGGGTGGGGAACCACCGCGAGCGCGGAGTGGCCGGCCCGGTCCACCGCGGTGATCCAGGGGTGGGTGAGGAGCGTGGCGGCGACGTCCTCGACGGTGT
>JBOFLF010000058.1:0-5045 GCA_051657715.1 Angustibacter sp.
AGATGACGGCGCTTCTCACCAAGGCGCACAGCACCGAGACCTGGCGCCGCACGTTGGTGGAGTTCGGGTGGGCCGACGCCTGGCTCACCGGCCAGGATCTGGCCGGCTTCATGACCGCCGAGCAGGAACGCATCAGCGGGGTACTGCGCGAACTCGGCCTCCTCAAGAACTAGGGATCCCGGTGGCCCCGAACCACACCCCGACCGCATCCACGACGGTCTCGACAGCGCCGTCGCCGGACCCGGCCGGGCGCAACCCGGCCTGGCCCGAACTCGTCCTCGCCGGGGCGCTGGCGTCGGCAGCGGCCGTGGTGGTCGTCGCTGCTCGGCAGGTCCTGGTCCCGCCGACCGTCACGGCCGTGGGGCCCCGGTTCGTGCCGTATCTCGTGGGCGCGCTGCTGGGGGCTGTCGCGGTAGCGCTCTTCGTGGACGTGCTGCGTGGCGGGCGGGCCCGGACCGAGCAGGGCGAACCGGTCCAGCCGGTGGACCTGCGCACCACCGGCTTGCTGGTGGTGGTGCTGATCGCGCACATCACGCTGATCGACGCAGCCGGCTGGGTCCTCGCCGCGGCGTTGCTGCTCGGCGGGTCGGCACTGGTGCTCGGCGCTCGGCGTCCGGTCCCGCTGGTGGCCGTCACCGTCGTGCTCCCGCTCCTGACGTACTGGGCGTTCACCGAAGGCCTCGGCGTCGCGCTGCCGGCCGGACCGTTCGGTTGGTAGCCGCAAGCGAGCAGGCCACTCAAGAACCAGTAAAGGGGCGATCGCGGTGGATGGCGTGACAGGTCTGTTGGACGGTTTCGCGGTGGCCGCGCAACCCCAGTACCTGCTGCTGGCGCTGGCCGGAGTCACCCTCGGTACCGCGATCGGTGTGCTGCCCGGCATCGGCCCGGTGATGACGATCGCTTTGCTGCTGCCGCTGACCTCGACCCTGGACCTGCAAGGGTCGCTGATCATGTTCGCCGGGATCTACTACGGCGCAATGTACGGCGGGTCGACCACGGCGATCCTGCTCAACACCCCCGGGGAAGCGGCCTCGATCGTCACCGCGCTGGAAGGCAACCGGATGGCCCGCGCTGGGCGGGGCGCCGCAGCCCTGGCCACCGCCGCGATCGGGTCGTTCGTGGCCGGAACGATCGGCACCGTGCTGCTGGCCGTCTTCGCGCCGCGGGTCGCGGACATGGCCGTGCGGCTGGGATCCCCGGACTACCTGGCGCTGATCGTGACCGCGTTCGTGCTGGGCGCCACGATCCTGGGCCGGTCACTGGTCCGCGGGATCGTGTCGCTGGCGATCGGGCTGACCCTGAGCCTGGTCGGGATCGACCCGGTGACCGGTCAGTCCCGGTTGACGTTCGACATCCCAGAACTGGCCGCCGGGATTGACGTGGTGCTGGTCGCGATCGGATTGTTCGCCGTCGGCGAGGCGCTGCACGTGGCCGGGCAGGCTCGGCGGGAGGACCAGCTCGACGCGCGGTACGACGGACCGCGCGGCGGGAACGTGCCGCGAGTCACCGCGGTGAGCGGCTCCTGGTGGCGCCGGTCGATACTGAGCAGGAACGACCTGTCCCGCTCGTGGCGGCCGTGGCTGCGCGGCACCGCGCTGGGATTCACCCTCGGCACAGTGCCAGCCGGTGGTCCGGCACTGCCGACGTTCCTGTCGTACGGGTTGGAGCGTCGGCTGTCCCGGCGTCCGCAGGAGTTCGGGCACGGCGCGATCGAGGGCGTCGCCGGGCCGGAAGCGGCCAACAACGCCGCCGCCGCCGGCACCCTGGTCCCGCTACTCACTCTGGGCCTGCCGACGTCGGCGACCGCGGCGGTGCTCTTGACCGCGTTCCAGCAGTACGGGATCCAGCCCGGGCCGCAACTGTTCGACACCCAGCCGGATCTGGTGTGGTCGCTCATCGCGAGCCTGCTGATCGGCAATCTCATGCTGCTCGTGTTGAACCTGCCGTTGGTCGGGCTGTGGGCGCGGCTGCTGGAGATCCCCCGGCCGTACCTGTACGCCGGAATCCTGATGTTCTCCATGCTCGGCGCCTACGCCGCAGCCGGCACCACGACCGAACTGCTGCTCCTCGTCGCGCTCGGCGTGCTGGGGCTGGTGATGCGCCGGTTCGGACTACCGGTAGCGCCGGCCGTCATCGGCCTGATCCTCGGGCCGCTAGCCGAGCAGGAACTGCGCCGGGCCCTGTCAATCAGCAACGGCGACCCGACCACGCTGATCTCGTCCCCGGTCGCGGCCACCCTGTACACGATCACCACGATCACCCTCCTGACGCAGACAGCGCGCGTCCTCGGGCCAAGGAGAGGCAACCCACGATGACCGACATGAACCAGACCGCGACCGATCAAGCCGCCCCACCAACCCTCACCATCACCGTCGGCATCCCCGGATCCGGGAAGTCCACCTGGGCCCGGGAACAAGCCACCAGCAACCCTGACGTCGTGGTCACCAGCCGGGACGACATCCGCACCGACCTGTACGGGCCGCGATATCACGACACCCCGCCCGTCCCCGCCATGGAGGTGCAGGTCAACGCCGTCCAGCACGCCCGCGTGGTCCAGGCGCTCCAGGCCGGGCGGGACGTCATCGTCGACAACACCAACCTCGACCTCGGCATCCTCCAAGACTGGGCCGACCTCGCCGACAGCTGCGGCGCGGACCTGGTCCGCAGAGACTTCGACGTGCTACTCGAGATCGCCCTCGCCCGGAACGCAGCCCGAGAACGCGTCGTGCCTCCAGACGTGATCGCCGCCATGCACACCGCAGCGACCGCACCAGGTGGTGCCCTCGCGCGCTCGGGCAGGTAGGACAGGAGTTTCGAGCGCAGTGTCAGACCTGAGCGAGAGGCTAGGAAGCGTCGCAGTTGTCCAGCAAGAAGAAGAGGGGCCTGGAGTGTTCCGTGTGATCCGGGAGCAGTACGCGAGTCGGCTGGTTGACGCCGAGGTCCTCACCTTCGATGGTGACCAGGTCGTGTTCTGGCAGGACGGGGCCGAGATTGAACGGTGCGAGGTGGGAGAAGTGGCCGCGATCGAGCCGGTCCGTGGCAACACCAAGGCACGGATGCGGGCCGTGCGTGAGGTGTACCCGAACTCGCACACACCATGGTCCCCGGAAGCGGACGATCAACTGCGGGCTGAGTACCCCGCCGGGATGAGCGTCGAGCAGTTGTCCCAGGACCGTGGCCGTAGCCCGCGGAGCATCCGGTCGCGACTGCGCAAACTCGGCATCGAAGTACCCGAAGACCCAGCCGAGAGCGGTTACTCCGATGAGGAGACCAGGCCGAGGTGACACCCGAACAGCGCTCGGTCTGGTGGTCCGAGACCGAGCCCGAACGAGATTCCTCGGTGTTGGTGGTGGAACGGCCGTGGGCATGGTGCTGGTGGACTCCGGGGCACTCACTCGTCGACGTTGACCCAGAAGTTGAGGATGCTGCGGCGCCTCGGGCGATCAGCACGACGGCAGCGGACTGGTCACGGGTGCTGCGTGCAGTGCGGTACGCGGTGTCCCGATGCGATCTCCTGGAGGACCCGTTCTCCCAGGACGCACTCACGGTCGTGCTGCTCGAGCCCCTCTCCGAGCTCGAGCACACGATCGCCAGCGCATGGGTCGAAGACTGCTCCGCGGTGGTCTACGACTACGTCGACGACATGCTCCACGATGGCCGGCACCGGCTGTGGCTGACCCGCGCTGCAATCGCTGAGCAAGGCGATGTCCCCGTTCGAGCCGGCAGCCTCGAGTACTTCCTCGACGCCAAGACCCACCACAGCGTGCGCGAAGGAGTCACCTTGGGGCTCGAAGAGGCCCTGGAATGGTGGACGGACGCGCCGGGTGACCTACGTGACCGTAACCGCGTCCACCACGGCAACCTCGCCCGGGCTCACCTGAACATCACCACACCGAATCCGGTCCCACCCCGGTGGTTTGAGCAGTTGCACTGCGGGGACAACGAACTGCAGATCCTCGCCGAACTGCACACCGCCGGCCGCGCCGACGAGTTGCTGGACTACCTTCCTCGGGCTTGGCGGTTCGACCCAGGACAAGACCGAGTCGATGCCGCGACGGTGCGTGAGATGTTCCGCGCCTTCCACGCAGTTCACGGCTTCACCATCGCCGGGCGGCCTGCGCCTCGACCACGTGGCAACCTCACCCTCGTCCGCGGTGCGAGCACCCCGGGTAGGCACGGAGTGTCATGGACCGCGAACCCGGCGATCGCCCGACACTTCGCCCAGCACCGGCAGCCGCCAGACAGTCACGGCCAGCTCTGGAAGGTCACCGTGCCCGCGGACCGGTGTCTGATGCTGCTGCCCGACGAGGATGAGTTCGTCGTCGACCTTGATGGCTTGGAGGACCAAGTCGTCGAGGCTCCCGACCGGGCCGTTGTCCCATGGTGGACCCGCGCCCAGGTCAGAACTCTCCGCCGGTGGCACTCACTCTCTGAGCGTTCCAGGATCGTGGTGTGAGCGAGCGATGACGGCCGGGAGTCGGCGCAACGCCGCCCGTGGTGACGTAGTCGTCCGTGAGTTAATCGAGCGTGCCGACCAGGTAGCCCGGGTTGACGGCCGCGAATTGTGGCGCGAGGTGATGCTCTGGCTGACTCGGGGCCGATGGCCGCGGCGACCGGAGGGACTGGTGATCACGTCCCTGGCAAGCCCGTGGCAAGACACGGTCTCGACCCAACAGGCGAGCTGGCGGATGCGCACGGCGAACTTGCCACCTCACAGCAACGCGAACGATGTCAATGATGTCGCCTTCGAGGTGGACTACCTGCTGTGCCGACGGTGCCGGATCGGATGGGTGGAACAGCCCTACACCTCAGAGCCGTACCAGCGGCGGGGCCTCGCCGCCGCTGGACTGGCAGCCCTGCGCGCAGAGAATCCCGGCTTCGCTTGGCATACGTTGGGAAGCCATGGCAGCGCCCCCGAGTTCTGGGACGCCGTCGCTCTCAACGTTTCTGGCGCCTACGACCGCCGCCCGCTGTGCGAGCACCTCAAGGGACAGCGACGGTGAGGAGGACCTCTGGGAACCAGGTGGAGACGAGGTGCCAGTAAG
>JBOFLF010000059.1:0-1558 GCA_051657715.1 Angustibacter sp.
TGGCCCACGCAGGTGTTCCCGACACGATCGTCCGGTGGTCCGCCGTCGTGCTGGCGGCGGCATTGACCCTGTGGTGGATCCACTCCGTGCGCCGCACCGCGGTCGACCGCGTTCAGGCATCGGTCGGGGCGGGGGCCCTGGTCGTCCTGGCCACACCCGTGTCCTGGTCGCACCACGCACTGGTGGCCGGCCTGGCCGCTGCACTGTGCTGGTTGGCGGGTCGTCGGGTCGCGGCCGTGATCCTGACCGTCCTCTGGGCGGCCCCGCTCTTCGAGTACGCAGCCACCGTCGGTGGCCCGGCCGGCCTGGCCATCTCACTGCTGCGCCCCGCGTCACTGCTCGTCATCGTCGGGGCGACCGCACGGGGACGCCTGCTCCATCCGGTCGGTGAGCACGCTCAGGGCGGCTGGTCTCCCCAGGGCACCCTGGTCAGGAACGACACGCTGTAAAGGACGACGACGCCGCCGAGGACCACCACGACGAGCGCCACCCGACGCCGCCAGTGCGGCGCGATCGCCTTCCCACTCGCCGTGCGCATCGCCACCGACGACAGCAGCGCTGCCACCGGGAAGTCCAGGAGAAGGAAGCGCCACATCGAGGTGATCGGCCGCACCACCGCGACGAGGTAGAGCGGGTACGCGAGAGCCCAGGCGCGAGCCTCCACGCTGATCCACCGACCGTGCCGGCCGAGTACCAGCGCGACGTACGTGGCCACCAGGCCGAGGAGCACGACCACCCCGCCGAGACCCTTGGCGTCCCAGGCCCACTCGATCCACTGGACGAACGGCCCGGCCTCGGGCTGCTGGCCCCACGCCGACTGGACATCGACAAAGGCCGTGGGCCGACCGGTCGCGGCACCGGCTACCACGGGCCACGCCACTGTCCCGACTGCGAGGGCCGACAGCAACACCGCCATCTGCCACCGCTGGCCGGCCAGGAACCGGCCAGGGCGACCTCGTTCCTCCCGCCATCGCACCACCAGGTGGATGAGGACGGCGGCACCGAGAGCAGGGACGACTCCGCGAGTGAAGCCGAGCACGAGGGCCAGCCCGGCCACCGCGAGGTAGCGCCGACGGATCAGCAGGAGCACCGAGGCGGCGACGAGCACGACTCCCAGGGCCTCGGTGTAGGGCATGCTGAGGATCGGTGTCGCCGGATAGAGACACCACAGTCCGGCCGCCACGAGGGCCAGCCGCTCGCGCTCCGGCTGACGCTCCGCGTGCTCCGTGGTCCGCAGGACCGCCCAGATCAGCACCGTCGCGACGGCACCGAGCGCGAGGTTGAGCAGGATCGCCGCGGTGGTGAACGACATCCCGGTGACCATCAGCATCCGGACCAGGTACGGGTACAACGGGTAGAACGCCCACTCGCTGTAGGCGAAACGTCCGTTCTCGGGATCGCGTGCGAGGTCCGGCGGGTAGCCGTCCTCGGCGATCCGCCGGTACCACGCGCCGTCCCACAGCTCGGGCATGTCACCGAGCTCGGGCTCGAGGTCGCCGACACCGGACGGGTTCTGGAAGTTGCTGGCCGCGAGCCAGACGGCGAACAACGACCAGAG
>JBOFLF010000060.1:0-5142 GCA_051657715.1 Angustibacter sp.
GGTCCAGGCGCTCCAGGCCGGGCGGGACGTCATCGTCGACAACACCAACCTCGAGCCCGACATCCTCCAAGACTGGGCCGACCTCGCCGCCCGCCACGGCGCGACACTGGCCCGTAAGGACTTCCACGTGCCACTCGAGATCGCCCTCGCCCGGAACGCAGCCCGAGAACGCGTGGTACCCCCAGACGTCATCATCGGGATGTACGCCGCAGCGACCGGCCCAGGCGGTGTCCTTGGTGTGGTGGTGAGAATCCACCCGGAGCCGGAAGGGGCTACCACGATGAGCGCGACAGACGAGAAGATCACCGAGTACACCGACCCAGCGGTCCTCACTGACGGCATCGCCCAGGGCTGGGCCGACCCCGAGACCGACCCGACCCAGATCGATTGGCCAGCGCGCAAGAAGGTCGCCTTCCTCGATTTCAAGGTCGTAGATGGCCGGCCGGTGCGCCCGGGCCTGGCGTCGTCGGTTCGGCGTGGCCGTAACGGCCTGGGCAGGTGGGGCGAGAACCAGATGGCCGACGCGCTCGTGACGTGCGAGCACGCCGGGGTCCGGCATGTGCTGTTGGTTGAGCGCGCCGACGGTCATGGGTGGGCGGTTCCGGGTGGGTCGATCGACCCGGGCGAGACTCCCGCCGCCGCCGCCGTGCGTGAGCTGGCGGAGGAGACCCACCTAGCGGTGCCGGACGCGGACTGGCAGCGTGGTGAGGCGCAGTACGTGCCAGACCCGCGCGGCTCGGATGAGGCCTGGGCAGTCACCGTCGTGGCCCGTACCGACCTGGGAGCGGTGCCGACGCTGCCCGCTGCGACCGGTGAGGATGACGCGCGGCGCGCCGAGTGGGTGCCGGCACCGACCTACACCGACCTGGTCGCCGAGCTCGACGCTCGGTACAGCGGCGAGGTGTTCCCCGCTCACGTCGAAATGCTCACTCGGGAACTGGCCAAGCAGGGCGACTGCGCTCGGGGCGGCATCGCCGCGGCCTCGTGAACGGCGCACGGACCATGGCAACACACGATGGCTGCGTCCGCGGCTTCGCCGCCGGTCAGACCATCATGACCGGGCGCGACCTGCCCGCCCAGCTACACCTGAGCCAGGGCAACGATCCGTGGAAGGTGTCGGCTCGGGACAGCCCGGCTGACTCGCAGAGCCTGGCAGTCAAGCCGGTCGGGGCGCTGTGGACATCACCAGCGACCGGACACTCACCGGCAGGGCACCGGACGGCGTGGTCCCAGATGTACTACCGGCACGGATACGACCTGATACGTCGCCGCGGGATGTCCCGATGGGAACGCCTGCGGAGCAAGGCCCGCCCCGAACGGCTCTGGCCCGTTGTCCCCGACCCGGACATGGCTCGGATCTTGCGTCTGCAATCCCTGGACGACCTCGTCATCGCGGCGCAGGAGTGGCCGACCCGCCACGGGCACCTCTCGTTCGAGGCGCTGGCCCAGGCCGGCATCGACGCCGTCTGGGTCCAGCCCGGCGCCATCACCAGGTCGTGGGCAGACAGCGACTTCGAGCGCCCGCACGGTCTGCTCTGCGCGCAGATGTACGGCTGGGACGTCGAGTCGGTCGCGTGGCTCAGACCAGAGCACATCCGAGTAGGCGCCCCGCTCCGAGCAGACCGGGACAGAAGCCCAGCCCAGGGCACGTCCGGGCCGGGTATCAGATGACGGGTGTGCGAATGCGCGGGTTCGAGCGGGCCGCCCAGGACGTCTTCAGCCTGTGGTCGACCCAGCGGCTCCGCGACGTGGTCCACCAGACGTTGCATCTCGGCGCCCCGGCCAGTGCCGCCGCCGCGACGCTACGAGCCGCAGCGACCGCGGAGGTTCAAGGCGAGGGGAACCCGTTCGAGATGAGAGTCTCAGCGCGGGCGTGGGTCCGAGCCACCTACCTGCTCTCGGCCGAACTTCACGAGGCGGTCAGCGTCTTGCGCATCCTCGAGGACGCGATCACCGAAGGCGGGCAGGCGAACCAGCATCGCGCGGCCGCCCTCGGGGCACTCAACGCGGCCAACTACGCCGGCTCCGGCAGCGAGCTCACACCAACACTGGTCGAGGAGGCCCTGGAGGAAGAGCGCGCCGCAGACGCGATCGACAACCGCGGTCGGGGTCGCTATCACAGCATCGGTGGCGCCCCACGGAGCAGCGATGTCGGCGGGACCGGAGACCAGATCCTCGCCGTACAACTCCTACGCGCCGCACAAGAACTCGCCTCCCAAGTCGAGGTCATGGCCGACATGCCGTGCGTTCAGGATTGGCGCCAGGACCACCCTCAGGACGCCCTGGCCCACCCACTGCTGACCGCCGTTCCCGAGGCACTGTTCAGCGGCCGTTGGGTCGGCCGAGTCGATTCGCGGTGGAAGAGCACCACAGGGCTGAGCCGGTCGTCCGGCGACGCGGACGTGGCTACCTGATAGGGAGATCACTCTGGGCGGGCGCCCTCGATCGAGCGAGGTGGCGGGGCGGCCGCGCGGAGCAGATGCGGGTGGACGAGGAGTTCGGGCCGGCCGTGCTTGTCTCGTCTGCCCGGGCCTGGCTTGTTGGCCTGCCACGCCTCCTCGGCTGTTGGTGTGCGGGGTTGTTTCTGCTCAGCCATCACTGGCCCTTTTTTCTCTTGGTCGGTGGGGTGTCGGAGAGTTGGATCACGGTGCGGTGTCCGATGGTCCCGTCGGCCCGGTCGTAGTCGGCGTGGTGGACTCCGTTGACCCACAGCCGCATTCCGCGTGGGAGGAGGTGGGAGGTGCTCTGGCCGCGGCCGGACTGGCCCAGATACATGCCCCGGCGGGTGCGGATCTCCAGCACGGCAACACCTTGCGGTGCGCGACCGTCTGGGTCGTCGAGTTCGTGCATGGTGTGCGCGCCCAGGGTGTACCGGTCGAACGCGACCTCGTCCCCGGGGTGGAACTGCTCGCGCAGGAACCGCACCGGTCGATGCGACTCGACCCCGTCGGGTAACTGGACGTTGCTGTAGATCACGTGTCCGCGGTCGTTGGCTCGCTCATAGGCCTGGATCGCGCGGTCGACCCGCTGGATGCGGGTGATCTCGGTATCGGGGAGTTGCTGGACGTCGCCGGCAGCCTGCGAGAGCGCATTATTCACGGCCGCCCACCGATGCGGATCCTCGACCAGGAGCTGGCGCATCTCGTGGTGCTGCCGCCCGTCGAGGCGGTCCTGCACGGCCCGCTTGACCCGGGACCGTTCGGACCGCTGCCGCGCGGAGAACCCACCACGGCGTGCCGACCGTTCAGGCATCGGACGGGCCTTACGCGGGTGCCCCAACTCGGCGGTGACATCCCGCGGCGCGGCCCGAGCCCGGTCCCGCGCCGCGCGCGTCCCCCGAGAGGTCTCCACCAGGTCGTCGAGCTCGCGCTGCCCAGTCCGGTCCGCGCGCCGCTCGGTGAGATCTTCCTCGGCGACCTGCGCGGCGACCCGCACCCGCGGATCGCCGCCGGAGGGGCCCCGGTCTAGGTCGGTGCGCCCATCCGGGTCCGCGCTGTAACTGGACCTGGCCACACACCGAGCGTACCCACCCCCGGCATGAAAGTGCCCGGGCGAGATGCAGGGGCCAACCTGCGCCCGCCCGGGCGGTGTCCGAACGGAGTCCGCAACGAGGAGGAGCGCCATTCGCCACCCAGTCTAGACCGCCCCAGCCCCAACTCGCCCGCCCACCAAACCCAACCGCCGGAACGAACCCACCCAGCCCGATACATCGAAGACGCAGGCCCCCTGCTAACATCAATTCTTATGTTCCCGATGTTACGAGAGTTCGATGGACGCGACGGCCGTTAACCTCCCCCGGACCTACCCCGAGGTGCTCCGAGCCTGCTCCGACGGCGCTCACCGAACGCCCCTGCTGGCGCATCTGAAATCGGTCACACTCGGGGACTGGGCCAAGGTGAGCGACCGCGACGCAGAGACAGTCACTCTCGTACTCGGGGCCTATCGCGGCACCGTCGTCTCTGTCTATACCATCACCGGTTTCGATCGGAACGACGAGGGCCGGGTCCGCTGGGAGGGCTCCTCGGCGGACGAGTTCGCCGGGCTCATCGGACAACCACTGCCCGGAGGGGACTGGAAACGCGGACAAGCCCGGCCGCTGCGGCCAGTTCAGGTAACAGCCAACCCCGGCAACGCCGACGACGCCGCGCACAAACTGATGTCCGGGTATCACCATGACTCGGCACAACACGACAAGATCGAGCACCTAAGGCAACAGGCACGACTGACCGTCGTCAGCCCGACGTCGGTCACCGTGCGCGTCCCTCCTGGGACAACCGTCCTGGTCCATCCACTCGCACCCAAGGGCCGATCGGAACATCACCACAATCCCGCACCACCCGTTCACCGCTCCGCCACCACCGATAGCGCCCAGACCCGCAACCATGACGCAGACCAATAGTTGAGGTGCCCCGGTCGGTGCAACGAACACCGGCCGGGGCTTGAGAAGCCACCCAATCGCACTGGAGGACTCCCCATGTCCATCATCCCTGACAACCACCGCGACCGACCGCAACCTGCGCGAACACCGTCGTGGACAAGGACCGACGACCGCGATCCCGACCTCCTCGCACTGGTGATCGCGGCCGACGTCCTACGTCAGGCCAGCCAATGACAACCCCCGCGATAGCCGTCCCCGAGGCCGCGGCTCGTGCCCGCCGGCAGGCCACCGCGGTCGCAGCGATCGGTGCAGCCGTCCCAACAGTCCTGGCCGCTCAGGGCATGACGTCACTGGCGCGTGACGTCCTCGGTTTTCCGCTGCTCGTAGCTGTCGCGTTGGCGAGCTTCCTCGAGCTGGCGTTGGTGTCGTCGGCGTTACTGGCGCGCGCGGCCGCGCTGGCTGGCCGACCAGGTGGCGCCGACACTGTCGCTGTCTGGGTGGTGTCCGGACTGTCCGGACTGCTGGCCGGACTCCACGAACTCGTGTCCGCCACCGCCGCCGGTGGGTACCGGTGGGACGTCGACCCCGGCACGGTCCTAGCCGCCGCAGTACGGGCCGTGGCGCCACTAGTACTGCAACGGCAGTTCAGGTTACGGGGGGCGATGGCCGCGTCGGCGGTAGTGACTCGCTCGGGCCTGGTGCTGTCGTCGTCGGCGCCAGGTCGACCAGCTCAGTACGGTCTGTACGCAGGCCGTGGGGGCGAG
>JBOFLF010000061.1:0-82531 GCA_051657715.1 Angustibacter sp.
ACCTGTCGAGCACCGAAGACGGGCTGGTCGCCGGCCTGACCCGCGCCGCCACCCTCGATCCCGATGAATGCCGAGCGTCCGTGGCCGACTGGACGCCAGCCGCGATGGCACGCCGCTACCTGGAGTTGTACGACCAGCACCGCACCGCCCAGGTCCCCTCGCTGCCGGCGCCCCGGACCGCCCCAGATCGAGCCGCTACTCAAGTCGGGCCTCGGCGTGGCCCGGCTCCGGCGCCAGCACGGACCGAGCAGCCCCAGGCCACTCCCGCCTGGCCGGCCGCCTCGCACATCGCACTGCCAGGACCCGCGTCATGACCGACGTCGTGCTGGTCGGCGCCGGATCGGTCGGGCAGCGGCACGCCCGGGTGCTGACCGGGCTGGAAGATGTCCGCATCACCGCGGTCGTCGACCCGGTGGCCGGCGCCGCCGAGCACCTGGCGGGTGTCATCGGCGCCACCGCCTACCTGGATGCGGGCCAGGCGCTCGACGAGCACCGCCCGGACGCGGTCTACGTCTGTGTCCCGCCGTTCGCCCACGGCCCCGCCGAGCGCGCCGCGTTGGAACGGGGGCTACCGCTGTTCGTCGAGAAGCCGCTGGCCGCCGACCTGGAGACCGCGCAGGAGCTGGCCGGGCTCGTCGAACGGGCCGGCGTGGTGACCGGCACCGGCTACCACTGGCGTTGCCTGGACACCGTGGAGCGGGCCGCCCGGCTGCTTCACGACACTTCACCGCTCCTGGTCAGCGGGAGCTGGTTCGCTACCCGCCCCCCGGTGGCCTGGTGGAGTCGGCGGCGAGGCTCCGGAGGGCAGGTCGTCGAGCAGCTCACCCACCTGCTGGATGTGGCCCGCGACCTGCTCGGTGAAGCCGTCGGGGTCGCCGCGGCGGCTACGAGCACCACGTTCGACCCTGAGCAGGTGGACGACGCCACCGCGGCCGTCGTCCGGTTCGGCTGCGGCGCCGTCGGGACCTTCGCGGCCACCTCGGTGCTGCCCAGCGCCGGCCCGGTCGTGCTCGACATCGTGGCCGCGGGGACACGGCTCAGCCTCACCGAGACCTGCCTGGTGATCGACGGCCCGGACGGTCGACACGAGATCACCCCGGCCGTCGACCCGCGGGTCGCCGTCGACCAGGAGTTCATCGCAGCGGTCCGGGGTGAGCGCGCGTCCACCCGGGTGCCATACGCCGAAGCGCTCCGTACGCACCAGCTGGCGTGCGCCATCACCACCGCCGCGACCCGCGACCTGCACCCCGTGGATCCCAGCGGGGTCGCTGCCGACACGGTCAGCCAGTGAGGCGCCGCCGCGTCGTCGTCACCGGCCCAGGCCAGGTCGAGGTGGTGGGCGACGAGCTGCCCGAGATCCAGGACGGTCAGCTGCTGCTCGAGACGGTCACCAGCGGCGTATCCGCCGGCACTGAACTGGCCTTCGTCAAAGGCGACGCTCCGCAGCTGCATTCCGGGTGGGACGCCGACCTCGGCCTGTTCCTGCCCACCGCCCCGGCGGCCGGCTATCCGATACTCCGCCTGGGGTACATGGAGGTGGCCCGGGTTCTGCGGAGCAGGACATCTGGTTTCGCCGATGGCGGCCTCGTCGCCGCGGCCTACGGACACGCCACCGCTCACCTGGCGGACCCGACCCGGGAGCACGTCGTCCCGCTGCCTGACGACATCGACCCCCTGCTAGGGGTGTTCGTCGCACACTTTGGCCCGATCTGCGCCAACGGCTTGCTGCACGCGGCCGCCGACGCCACCGGCGGAACCGTCCTTGGGTTGGGTGACGGCGTCCGAGGACGCCGGGTTGCCATCACCGGCGGCGGCGCCGTCGGACTGATGACCGGGCTGCTGTGCCTGGAGCACGGCGCCGCCGAGACCATCGTGGTGGAGGCGGACCCTCGCCGACGCGCGGCTGCGGAGCAGCTCGGGATCACCGCCCTACCGGCCGAGGGCGACCCTGGTCGCGCACTCAAGCAGCGGTGGCGGCACGCGAGCCGCGACCACGGCGCGGACGTGGTGTTCCAGTGTCGCGGCCGCAGCCATGCCCTGGCCACCGCGCTGCGCGCGGTCCGACCTCAGGGAACCGTGATCGACCTGGCCTTCTACACCGGCCCGGCGGACGACGTCCGGCTGGGTGAGGAGTTCCACCACAACGGCCTCACGGTGCGGTGCGCCCAGATCGGACGGGTTCCGCGCGGACTCAGCTCGTGGGACCGGCTCCGGTTGTCCGCCGAGACCATCGACCTGCTGCGCAGTCGGGGGCCGGACATCCGCCGGGTCATGGTCAGCGACGTCCTCCCCCTGGACGACGCCCCCGCGCTGCTGACCGATCTGGCCGCCCGGCGCCGGCACGTGCTCACCGCGGTCCTGACGTTTCCCGACCTCACGGCGCGTCCAGCATCGCCGGTCGTTACCAGTTAGTGCCCGCGGGCCACGGACTGCGGAGCCCGGCTCACGCGGCAACCAGCGCGAGGTACTCCTCCCACAGCGGGTCCACGCCACCGGTCCCGCGCAGGGACCACGTCGGACCGACCGGCGTGTACGGCCGCAACCGCAGCGACCAGCCCATCTCATCCGGGGTGCGATCTCCCTTGGCGCCATTGCACCGCAAGCAGCAGCTGATCAAGTTCTCCCAACTGTCGCCGCCACCTCGGGAGCGTGGCACCACGTGGTCCACGGTCGTCGCGGACGCCAGGCAATAGCCGCAGCGATGGCCGTCCCGCCGGAGCACACCACGACGGCTGACGCCGACCGACCGATATCGCGGCACTCGGACGAACCGGACCAGCAGGATCACCGATGGCCGATTCAGGTTGGTCGCGACCTGACGCAGCGACCCCGGGCTGCGGATGGGCTCCTCGCCGGCAGCGAGGATCGTGGCTTTTCCGGACAGCACTAGCACAACAGCCCGCTTGAACGACACCACCGACAGCGGTTCGTAGCTGGCATTGAGCACGAGCGTGCGCATGCGCGCCCCTCTCTCACCCCGATCACCCGAGCTGGCGTGCTGGATGTCGGAGACGTCCAGAAACCGCCTGGCTGGCGGGTCCAGCGTCAGACTAGGCGGTGATCTGCGTCAGGGTCACCCGTATTGGGCGGGCCGGATGATGAGACGGGAGGCCGGCAGTCAAGCAGAGAACCGATCGGGACCGTACGAGGTCAGCGCGACACCCGACCGTACGTGGCGCTGCTGGAGTAGACGGGCCGCTTGGACACGGACTTCCCGGTGCGGGGAGCGTCGTACATCATCCCGTTGCCTGCGTAGATGCCCACGTGTCCGGGGGAGAACACCAGATCACCTGGCATGGCTTGGCTGCGTGGGATCATCCGGGTCGCTGCTCGCTGAGCGGACGACGTCCGCGGGAGGTTGATGCCGACCTGTCGATACACGTATGAGGTGTAGCCCGAGCAGTCGAACCCAGCCGGCGTCGATCCGCCGTAGACATACGGCACCCCGAGGTATCGGGCGGCGACCTCGAGAACGGCGGCCCCGAACTGAGCTGAGCCTGGGGACCCCGCCTGGATGGTGGGCGGTGGATCGATCTGCTGCGACTGTGACGTGGTGCTCGCGGATCCGCCGGCTGAGCTGGCCGGCGTGGGTGTTGGCGTGGGTTTGGGCTTGGGTTTCGGCGCGGGCTTGGCCTTGAAACCGAGCACCCCGTACCGCGGCGCCGGAGTGGCACCGGTCATCAGGGAAGCCGGAATCACCGACGCCGATTGGGCCGTCTCAGGGGGGTTGTCCACCAGGGCGGCAAGGCTGGATGTCGAGGGACTGGCATCAGCGGTCGAGGCCTGCGCCGGAGAAGCATCGGACTGCAGGCCGATCGAAGCGAGAAGCCCACCAGAAACCGCGAGAACTGCGCCGGTCTTGGCGACCGCACCAGCGTGGCCACTGGTGTGCACGACGGCGAAACCTGAGGAGGTAGTACTAGCTGGCGCACGGTGGCGCCCAGAGCTACGGGTCGTCACGTTCAAACAGCCTCTCCGACGCCTACGAGGTGAGCTGTCGGGTTCGGGTGGGAGAAATTCACCCGGCCACCTCGTCCAGGCCCGTACCGCGAGGCCTGGGGCGGTGGCTTCACCCCAAGGATGACCACGGCTGGCTGCCGCGCCACCCACTTGGTGGGTCCCCCGTCCCTGCCATCTAACGGTCGATCGTGCCGTGATCGCAGCGGCAGGGCTCGGCGTCTGCGTCCACGGAACCTCCGGATGGGACCCGGAGGCGGGGCCTAACGTACACACGGCCGCGGACAGCTGTCATCTCCTGCACGCTTCTCGGGGCAAAGAAATTCGCTCGGTGATACCGGAGTCACCCCTTGCCGTCACATCAGTGGGGTTCGTCATGACCACGCGCCCAGCCAGATTCGTCTTAGGGGCGATGACGAACCCGGCGGCATCTCGTTAACCGGAGCGATCGGCGTCACGGAGCGGGTGGCGCCACGAGCGAGTCGGACCCACCGCACCGAGCACGATCATGGCGTCGTGGCGACGAACACATGGTCGGCGATCCGATGCAGGACCTCGACCTCACCCTGAGGCCCCTCAACGAGCAGGTGGACACCATCCGTCCGGACCTGGACCCGATGACCCGGGTGCAACCCGGCGGTACTGAGCGCCGACAGGATCGCCGGATCGCCCTGGGCGGGTTCACCGATCCGATGGACGACGACGTCTACCGGCTGCGCGGTGGCCACCGCGGTCAGCTGGCGCAGGTTGTCGCTGAGGAACTGCTCGGACACCGCCGAGTCCCCGAGCTCGTCGAGACCTGGGATGGGGTTGCCGTACGGCGACTCGGTGGGGTGGCCGAGAACCTCCAGCAGCTTGCGCTCGACCCGCTCGCTCATCACGTGCTCCCACCGGCACGCCTCCACGTGCACGTGCTCCCACTCCAAACCGATGATGTCGACCAGCAACCGCTCGGCAAGCCGGTGCTTGCGCATCACCCGGGTCGCCTTGGCCCGCCCCAGCGTGCTGAGCTCGAGGTGCCGGTCGCCGCTGACGTGCAGCAGACCATCCCGCTCCATCCGAGCCACGGTCTGGGACACCGTGGGGCCGCTCTGGTTCAAGCGCTCAGCGATCCGAGCACGCAACGGGACGATGCCCTCCTCCTCCAGCTCGAAGATCGTGCGCAGGTACATCTCCGTGGTGTCGATCAGGTCGCTCACGCCGCTCGACTCCTCCGTCGCGATCCGCTAGAGGGGAGCGTACGCGTAGCCCGTGCCATTCCCGACACACAGCCGGACAGCCGGGCAGCACAGCGGGCGGGCAGCGCGATCTGCCGGCCCGCGGTCTGCCGTGCGGGCGCTGGCCCGCGGTCTGCCGTGCGGGCGCTGGCCCGCGGTCTGCCGTGCGGGCGCTGGCCGGTCGGTCTGCCGTGCGGGCGCTGGCCGGTCGGCCTGCCGTGCGGGCGCTGGCCCGCGGTCTGCCGTGCGGGCGCTGGCCGGTCGGCCTACCGTGTGACACGTGGCCGCCTCGATGTTGTGGTTTCGACGAGACCTCCGGCTGAGAGACCACCCGGCGTTGCACACCGCGGTTGCGAGCGGTGGGCGGGTGCTCCCGGTCTTCGTCATCGACCCACGGCTGTGGCGCTCGGCTGGCGCACCTCGACTCACCTGGCTGTTGCGCTCGTTGCGCGCCCTGCACCGGGCGACGGACGGCGCACTCACCATTCGGCACGGAGACCCGGCGCAGGTTCTGCCGCAGGCGGCGCGTGAGCTGGGCGGGTCCTCAGCACACGTCACGGTGCACGTCACCGCGGATACCGGACCATATGGACGGCGCCGTGATCAGGAGGTCGAGCAGGCCCTGCTCGACCACGACGTGCCGTTGGTGCGCACCGGCAGCGCCTATGCGGTCGGCCCGGGGTCGGTGGTGAAGGCCGACGGCACGCCCTACGGCGTCTTCAGCCCGTTCATGCGGGCCTGGCAGCGGCACGGGTGGCCAGACCCGGCCGGACCACCACCCGCGGGGCTGCGCTGGGCTCGCACCGTCGCCAGCGAGGAACTGCCGGACGAGCCGGCCACGGACGGCATCGAGCTGCCAGACGTCGGAGAGCAGGCCGCCACCGACCGCTGGGCCGAGTTCCTAGGTGGCTCCCTCAGGTCGTACCACGAGAACCGCGACCGCCCGGATGTGGACAGCACCTCCCAGCTGTCGGCGCACCTGAAGTACGGCGAGATCCACCCCCGGACGTTGCTCGCGGATCTGCATCGGCGCCGCGGCGAGGGGGTGGACTCGTACCGCACCGAACTGGCGTGGCGGGAGTTCTACGCCGACGTGCTGTGGCACCAACCGCACACCGCTCGCGAGTACCTGCGCCCCGAGCTGGCCACGATGGCGCACGATCAGCCCGGTCCTGCCTTCACCGCATGGCAGGCCGGCCGCACCGGCTTCCCGTTCGTCGACGCCGGCATGCGTCAGCTGCGCACGATCGGGTGGATGCATAACCGGCTGCGGATGGTCACCGCCAGCTTCCTGGTCAAAGATCTGCACGTGGAGTGGCAGCACGGCGCCCGGTACTTCCTGCGGTGGTTGCGGGACGGCGACCTGGCCAGCAACAACCACGGGTGGCAGTGGGTGGCTGGCACCGGGACCGACGCGGCACCGTACTTCCGGGTCTTCAACCCGGTGTCTCAAGGCGAACGGTTCGATCCCCTCGGGGACTATGTGCGCCAATGGGTGCCGGAGCTACGGCACCTGCCCGGCAAGGCCGCCCACCAGCCCTGGGCCGCCGCGGATGGATACGACCACGGGTATCCTCAGCGGATCGTCGACCACTCTGCCGAGCGAGCCGAGGCCTTGCGCCGATACGCCGCTGCTCGCGGTTAGTGCCGCCTGGCGGTTGAAGTCAGCCGAGGATGCCGAACTCCTGGACTCCGTACCACCGGCCGTCTGTTCCTCGGGCCAGTCCGACGCCGATCGTGGTGAAGTCCGGCCGCATGATGTTCGCGTAGTGCGCCGGTGACGCCATCCAGCCATCGATCATCTGCTGGACCGGATCACCAGAACCCTGGCTGTAGGCGATGTTCTCGCCGCTACTGCCGGTGGCACAGGTGGTGATCATCGAACCCAGCTCTTGGTGACGGAGCCTTTTGATAGTGGCCAAGTGAGTGGCCCAGCGGTCGGCGAAGCCGTCCAGACACGGGTTCAACGTCATCAGCAGCAGGCCAGCCTTGGCCCGCTCAGCATTGACCGCCTTGAGGATCCGCGACTGCGAGGCAGCGCCCTCCGGATCGCCATCGCCTCCTCCAGTCGTGCTCGAACCTCCGGATGTGCTCGACCCTCCGGACGTGCCCGACGTGGATCCACGAGGTCGGTTGGACGTCTCCGGCACGGAGTTGGCTGAACTCTCGCCCCCCTCGGAGGTCGTGGAACCCGACCGGGGCGTGCTCGACTCCGACGAGCCGTCGCCATCCGAACCGGGAGGGCACCCCTGGGTCGTGCGGGTCCGGCACCGCGTGCTGCTCTCAGACGAGTCAGATCCCGGCGATCCGCTCCTGGCGCCCTGCTGGGTGCTCTCGCTGCCGTCCCCGACGCCAGTGCGTTGGGTAACCGACGATGGCGTGACGTCGAGCCGCGTCGGAGCAGCGTCGTCGCCATCGAAGGCGGCGGCCACGGAGCCGGCGGCCACCGTGCCGACGATCACAACGGCGACCAGTAGGAACGGCGCCCCGGGGCGCCGACGTCCGCGATGGCGGGGAGAAGTGGAGTGGTGGCGCACGAACGGCTCCTCAGCAGCTGTCTGATGGGGTACCGACCCACCCGCCCTCACAGGCCAGCTCCCGTTGACCTATGAACTCTGCTGAATTTCAGGACGTGCGTCAACCTATTGCTCCGATCCGCTGGAGCATCTGTGCCTGACGGATCGAAAACCGGGCAGCCCTTGCTTGTCAGTTGCCATCGCCCCCCAACGATGTGCTGTCAGGAGAGCGTCGTGATCGGATAGCCATCACACCCCCCCTGCGACCCGCTCTCACCGACCTGCAGAACTGCGTTGCGCCTCGCAGCGACGCGACGTACCGTCCCGAGTACACGGGAAGGGAGGTGGTCCGCGTAGTGAATGACGTACGGACGCGTGAGGTGACAGCTAGCTAGCCGTCGTCGAGTCGGACGGGCTCCCGTGCGGACCCACCGCCGCGCGACGCGCGGCTGGCGAGTTCCCGGCAGTCACCGTGGCCCGCAGGAGCCGCGCCTCGTCCAGCGCGGCAGCCTCCCAGAGGCAGCCTGCGGGCCATCTCATGCCCCTAGAACCAGACGAGCCGCCGGTAGACCCAGACGAGCCGTCGGCCCGTTTCGAGTGCTGCTAGGGCGAAGACGGCCGGGTCAGGGTTGCAGGCGGGTGGTGCGCCAGGCCCGGGCGTCACCGAGATCGCCATCACCGATCCGGTCGAAGCGCACCCGATCGTGCAGACGGGACCGCTGGCCGACCCACAGCTCGACCTCGTCCGGGCGCACCAGGTAACCACCCCAGGTGGACGGCGCCGGGACGTCGTCCCGTGATCCGTCGTCCGGCCAACGCTCCTCCTCCGCGACGACCCGGGCACGCAGCTCGGCGCGGGATCCGATGGGCTGGGACTGGCGGGACGCTCTCGTCGCGAGCTGTGAGCCACGCGGCCGGCTGGCGAAGTACTCCGCAGCGACCTGCGGCGTGGTTGGGACCACCACGCCTCGCACGCGGACCTGCCGATACATCGGGTGCCACAGCAGCACCAGGGCGGCCGACGGCGTCCCAGCCAGCTGGTGTCCCTTGGCCGATCGGGTGTTGGTGAAAAACACCAGCCCTTGAGGGGTAAGCGACTTCAGCAACACGGTGCGCGCATCCGGCCTACCGTGCTCGTCGACGGTCGCCAGCGCCATCGCGCCGGGTTCGACGATGCGCGGGTCAGCCTCGGCGTCGGCGTACCACCGGACCAACCACGGGTACGGCGGGCCGGTCACGTCGTCGGCGAGACCATCACCCTCGTAGGCCGTTCGGGCGGCTGGGTCGACGACGTCCGGCAGGACGCCCGCCGCCGCGGTTCTGGTCGCCGCGGTTCTGGTCGCCGCGGTTCTGGTCGCCGCGGCCTCAGCTGCCGCGATCTCGGCTGCTGTGGTCTCGTCGGTCACGGCGCTCAGCGTAGGTGCCGAGCCGGCGTCCAGCACCGCGGACGCGGCCGGGCCACCCGGCGTGGGTCAGCCTGGAACGACGGGCTGGGATAGTGGGCCGGTGAGTCGTACCGCGTCGCCGGCCCAGGTGCAGATACCGCCAGCCCTCCTGCCACGGGACGGTCGATTCGGATCGGGTCCGAGTCGGGTGCGACCAGAACAGGTGGCAGCGGTCGCCGCTGCTGGGCGATCGCTGCTGGGGACCTCGCACCGGCAGGCTCCGGTCCGTGGCCTGGTCGCCCAGGTGCGCCGGGGACTGGCTGAGCTGTTCGCGTTGCCGGACGGCTACGAGGTGGTGCTGGGCAACGGCGGGTCGACGACGTTCTGGGACGTCGCCACCACTTGCCTGGTGCGCGAGCGTGCGCAGCACCTGGTGTGCGGGGAGTTCTCCGCCAAGTTCGCGGCGGCCACCGCCGACGCGCCGTTCCTCGCCGCCCCGGACGTCGTGGAGTCCCCGCCAGGAACCGTGCCCGCACCTCATGCGGCACAGGTCGACGTGCACGCGTGGCCGCACAATGAGACCTCCACCGGAGCGGTGCTCCCGGTGGACCGGGTGCCGGGCACCGCAGCCAGCACCGACGGCGGTCCCTTGGTGGTGGTAGACGGCACGTCCGCGGCGGCCGGCGTGCCTATCGAGGTGTCCCGCACCGACGTCTACTACTTCGCGCCGCAGAAGGGATTCGCCTCGGACGGCGGGTTGTGGCTGGCACTGCTCTCGCCGGCAGCGGTTGCCCGGGCGGACGAGCTCGAGTCGTCGTCGGCGCAGCGCTGGGTGCCGGCAAGCCTCAGCTTGCGAACCGCGATCGCGAACAGCCGTCAGGAGCAGACGTACAACACCCCGTCCATCGCCACGTTGGTGATGCTGGCCGAGCAGGTGGACTGGCTGCTCGCCCGAGGCGGCCTGGCGTGGTCGACCGCGAGGTGCGCACGGTCGGCGGCGGTGCTGTACGACTGGGCCGAGCGCACGCGGTGGGTCACCCCGTTCGTCACCGACCCGGCCCACCGCTCCCCGGTCGTCGCGACGATCGACCTGGACGACGCGATCGACGCGGCCGGGGTCGCGGCGACGTTGCGGCACAACGGGATCGTCGATGTCGAGCCGTACCGCAAGCTGGGCCGCAACCAGCTGCGGATCGGCATGTTCCCGGCAGTGGATCCGGACGACGTCGAAGCTCTCACCGCCTGCGTGGATCACGTCGTCGAGCGAGTCTGAGCATCCGACTGGCGCGCTAGCGCCCGCCGGAGGAGGCGAAGCCCGGGCTGAGCGGGGTGGCACGGGCGCAGCGGCCCGCAGTCACCGGTCGAGCATCCGGGTGAGTTCGTCGTCCAGCTGCCGGGCCAGGGCCGGGTAGACGGCCCAGTCCGCGGTCAGCGCCCGGTACTCCCGCAGCACGGTGTCCCGGGCCGGGGACCCGACGCGGACGGCGCGGATCAACGCGTTGCGCGGGGTGTGCCGAGAGTCCACGAACTCGACCACCTCGGTGCGGTAGCCGAGGATCCGCAGCACGAGCGCCCGCAGGGTGTCGGTGAGCACGTCGGCGTACCGCTCGCGCAGGATCGGGTGCCGGGTGATCGCCGCGTACGGCTCGGGTGCGCCCGGCCCCTCGGCCAGCTGGCGCTGGATGTCGTGGTGGCAGCACGGCGCGGCCAGCAGCACCGAGGACCGCCAGCGCACCCCGCGCGCGATCGCGTGATCCGTCGCGGTGTCGCAGGCGTGCAACGCCAGGACCAGCTGCGGAGCCCCCGAGTCGTGGCCGGCCGCGCCAAACGGGTCGGACTGGTCGATGGCGCCGACCTCGAAGCCGAGACCGGCCAGCCGCAGCTCGGCCGCCAGCCGCTGGTTGCGTTCCACCACGTCGTCGCGCAGGTCCACCCCGATGGTGCGGACGTCGCCCAGCTGCTGGCTGAGGAACCGGTGCGCGGCGAAAGTCAGGTAGGCGTTGCCGCAGCCGAGGTCGACCACCCGCAGCGGATCGCCACCTCGATCACGGGCCAGCGCAGGAAGGGCCGGTCGCAGCAGCCGCAGGAACGCGTCCACCTGACGACGCTTGTCCGCCCCGGCACCGAGCGCGTCGAACAACGGGTCCGCCGGGTCGAGCAACCGCTGCGGCGCCCGGTCGTGCGCCCGGACCTGCACGTCCCGGCGACTGGCCGGCATCCGGTGGACCGCGGCCGCGCCCTTCTTCGTCACCCGCAGCTGGACCGTGGCGTCCACCGTCTCGACGTGCCAGTTGCCGAACGGTTCGTCGAGCAGCGCGTCGACAGTCGCGGCGGCGGCGCCGTAGGGGGTGTTGCGCGTGGTCGCACGGCGGCCGTCATGGGTGACCACCTGCAACACCCGGCCTTTCTTGCGCAGATCGACCGGCCGCAGCTCGGCTCGGGACACCGACGGCCGGCTCCCCCGCCGATGCCCGGCGGCGACCGCCCGGACCAGCCGGTCGGAGTCCAGCAGGATCGGCCGCAGATCGGCCAGCGCCGTCGCCAGGTCGTGCGCCACACCCCCATCATCACTCATCTTCACCGCCGCTCGGCAACCTCCGTGCAGCCGCCCCACCTTGCCTGCCGCGGACCCGGGCAGGACAGCCGAGACGGGTCCGGAAGCAGGATCAGGAGAGCATCGCGGCAACCGCCACGGCCAGGACAAGCAGGGCCAGGCAACAGGAGACGACGAGCCGCCGCGTTCGCGGTGTCATGCGACCTGCCGCTCGCGGGCTTCGGCGTCATGAGCGGACGCACGCTCGGCGAGGTGCACCTGCGAGCGCAGGTGATCGTGCCACCACCGGTGTCGAGCGCGAACCAGGCAGGCGGCGGCGACCAGGCCGGTGGTGATCGCCACCAGGCCACCGAGCACGATCGTCCATCGTGGCCCGAACGTCTCGCCGACCCAGCCGACGACCGGCGAGCCGATCGGGGTGCCGCCGAGGAAGATCGCCAGATAGAGCGCCATCACCCGGCCCCGCATCCCCGGGGCGACAGACAGCTGCACGAGGGCGTTGGCCGACGTCATCAAGGTCAGAGCGGTCAGCCCCACCGGCACCAAAGCGACCGCGAACAGCTCGTACGTCGGCATCAGCGCCGCCACGCAGGCGGTGATCCCGAACGCCAGGGTGGATCCGACGATCAACCACAACCCCGGCCTGGAACGGCGGGCAGCCAGCAGGGACCCGGTGAGCGAGCCGACCGCCATCACACTGCCGAGCAGCCCGAACTCGCTGGCGCCCTTGCCGAACGCGGCCGTCGCCATCACCGCCGTGGTGAGCTGGAAGTTGAGGCCGAACGTGCCGACCAACCCGATCGTCGCGAGCACCAGGATCAGGTCCGGACGCCCACGGACGTACCGCAGGCCGGCTCGCAGCTGACCTCGCCCGCGAGGCGCTGGGCGAGCTGGTCGCAGGTCGGCGCCACGCATCCTGGACAACGCGGCGAGCACCGCGACGAAGGTCACGGCGTTGACCAGGAACACCGGGCCGGTGCCCACCCCCGCGATCAGCAGACCCGCCAGACCCGGGCCGACGATCCGCGCGGCGTGGAACGAGGCACTGCTCAGCCCGACCGCGTTGGGCAGGTCGTCCGACGGGACCATCTCGCTGACGAACGCCTGCCGGGCCGGGGCATCCACAGCCGCCGCCACCCCCAACGCGAGCGCGAGCGCGTAGGCGTGCCAGAGCTGGACGGCTCCTGTGAGCACCAACACACCCAGGACGGCGGCGGACACCGCCATCGCACTCTGGGTAGCAAAGAGGACCAGGCGCTTGGGCACCCGGTCCGCGAGCAACCCGGCCACCGGCGCGAACACCAACATCGGGCCGAACTGCAGACCTGCCGTGACACCCACCGCGACGGCCGAGTAGTCCGTGAGGACGGTCAGCACCAGCCAGTCCTGGGCGACCCGCTGCATCCAGGTGCCCACGTTGGACACCACCGCGGCGGCCAACCAGAGCCGATAGTTGAACGTGCGCAGCGCCCGGAAGGTGGGGCTCATGATGCCACGGCCCGAGCATGGTCAGGGCAGCCAAAGCTCAACGGCGACACTGGCCTCGCTTATCTCGGTTCGGGTGCTGACGATCGCGGATACCTCGGCAACACCCCCGGCCGGTGTGGTGTTCCCGAAGTGTTTCCCGTCTCGAACCTGGGTGACAATCCTGGGTGACAATGACGAGGTGACGACCACTTGTGGTGGCCGTCGCGGACCCTGGGCCGGGGCGCCCGCGCGCTCATGGAGGCCCCGGCCGCCTTCCGTCGTCGCGGCATTCTTCATCGGCCGCACCACCCTGGACCGGGTCTGAGGTGACCGGGCCGCGGTCCTCGCGCTCGAACGCACCGCCGACGGCTGAGGGCGCGTCGCGGACAGGACTCCCGCGACGCGCCCTCAAGCCGACCAGGTCGGCGATCAGCGGGCGGCTAGCTCCAGCTCCACGACCTTCTGGGTGATCGGGTCGAACTCGATCCCGACCAGAGCAGCGCCGACGACCAGGTCCTGCAACGAGCCTCCGTCGACCTTGACCTGCTCGTCCAGGACGACCTGGAGGTTGTCACCGCAGGTGAGCGTGACCGTCAACACCATCGCCTCGACGTCGTAGGAGGCCACGGTCGCGATCCGGGCATCCTGCTCCTCCTCGTGCTCGGACTCGTCGGCTTCATCGCCCTCGTCCTCGTCCTGGATCCCGTCGCGGTCGGAGTCCCGGGAGCACTGGTCGAACGGGGAGTCGTCCTCGTCCTCGTTGACCCGGCCGTCGCGGTCCCGGTCCTCGCTGCCGTCCCGCACGCCGTCCCGGTCGGAGTCGACTCGGATCGGCGAGGTGCCCAGCTCGTTCTCGTCCTCGTCGGCGATGTGGTCGCCGTCCCGGTCGTCGTCATCCAGGACGCACGTCTCCAGGACGTCGTCCTCGTCCTCGTTCCGGACGCCGTCGCGGTCCGCGTCCTCGTCGCCGTCCCGTACACCGTCCCGGTCGCTGTCGGCCCGGGTCAGGAAGGTCCGGGTGCGCAGCTCGTCGCCGTCGTCCTGGCCATCGTTGTCCGTGTCCTCGTCGCGCGGGCTGGACTGCAGCCGGTACTCCCGCAGGTTGGACAGGCCATCGTGGTCGTGGTCGCGGCGGGCGTCAGCGGCCGACCGGGGGTTCAGGTGGTGGGCCACCTCCCACCGGTTGGGCATGCCGTCCCGGTCGGTGTCGGTGGCACTGGCCTGGGCCGGGGCGGCGAACGCCACCACCGATGCCACGGCAAGGGCACTGGTGCCGGCGGCCGCGATCAAGCGTCGAACGCTCACGAGCTTCCTCCAAGGTCGGGGGACGGCCCGGGGCGGTCGTCCCGACACAGGTGTTGTCGGCCGTCCTGACCCGGGAGCCTGAGTGTCTGGGGCGACGATCACCCGGTGGCAGCACGCCATATCCGGACAGGGTCCACAGCGCGACGCTCTACGCTGGGCCGGATGGGTCAGGACAACGCCAGCCAGGACAACGCCGGAGAAAGCGACGCTGGACAGGGCGACGCTGGACAGGGCGACGACAACCTTCCGACCGGGCACGCCGCCTCAGCCGAGCCGATCGAGCCGGCGCAAACGAACACCGCGCGGATCGTCGTGGCGGGCACCGCGTGCTGGGCGGTGGCGTTCGTCGTCGTGATCGCCGTTCCCACGCTGCACAGCGACGGCCGCGAGTGGTGGCCGTGGACCTGCCTGAGCGGTGTGGGGCTCGGCCTTCTCGGGTTGGCCTACGTCCTACGCGGACGAGGCAACGCAGCGGGAGCCCGGCCGAGCACGTCCTGATCCGCCGACGGCCTGATCCGCGAGCGAGCGTTGGTCACCACGACGCCGGCGCCTGACGGTCGATGCGGCCGTGTCCCGTCCCGCGAACAGCAGGCGATCCCGGTCAAGTGGGGAGAGCGAGCGATCCGGTTCCAACATGAGCCGGGCGCCACGTTCGGTCGGCCGCGAGCTCAGCCCGGTGGCGGGGTGGGTGGACCGTGGCCGAGCATGATGGCGATGCCCTCGGCCCGGCTCCGGGCGCCGAGAGCGCGCAAGATGGTGGCGGTCTCGCGTTCGAGGGTGCGGGTGGACACGCCGTGGTTGCGGGCGATGGTGGCGTCCTTGAGACCGCGACACAGGCTCTCGGCGATGTCCAGCTGGCGTTCACTGAGCACGACGCCCTGCGAGGGAGCCAGTGGCGTGGACAGCGCGTCGATCAACCGCTGAACCCGACGGGCATACCGGAGCAGCAGCGGGTCGGTCGAGGTCCACTTCGTGTAGTCACCGTGAACCGTGAGGGGGCCAAGGATCTTGAGCAGCTCGGAGTCATAGATGGCGAAGTGCCGAGAGACGGGTAGCGAGATCCGGATCTTGTCCGGTGGGCTGAGGGACGCGGTGAGTGGGTAGCGTCGCACCGCACGCGCGGGAATCCTGAGCTGAAGGTCAACCCCACGCCGACGGAAACGCTCGTTGCGGACCCGGCCCGGACCTCGCGGGTCGTAGAACCCATGTCGGCACACGGTCCAGACACTGCGGCGGGTGCGCCGGTCGATCTCTTCCAGTCCCCGCGCATTTCCTGGGAGACCGATACCCATCAGTCGCAGCCCGCCGGATGGACCCCCGTCGATCCGGTCGTCCACCAGGTCACCCAGCGCCCGGGCCGCCCGGGCCAGCTCGGCCTCGGCGGCGAACCGCTCCTCACCGGTCGCCCGCCGCCGGGCGGCGGACCCCGGAACAGTGCTGATCACAGACCCTCCCCACCTGCAAAACAGCATGACCTCAACCACGGTGGACGCTACCGTCGGCGCGCCTCACGGAACAAGACCCGTGCGGCGCTGGTGCGCCGATCACCGCCCGTCATGCTGTCAGCCGGTGGCGTCCTCGACCAACGACCGGACCCCCTCTTCCGGGTCGGCGAGCACGGCTGCCACCCGGTGCCGGGCCGGCCAGTCGCCCGCGGCCCAGGACAACGCCCGAGCCAGGCCCTCCGTGGTGGCCGCGTGCGCGATGCCGTCGACATCGACCCACCACTCGACCGACTGACCGTCCACGGTGAGGTCGTCGTGCTCCCGCCAGGACTGTGCCGCACCCGCGAGCACCTGCCGGACCACGGTCGGCACCGGGACTGCGACCCCGGGCGCGTCTGGTCGACCGTCCGCGCGATCGCTGGCCAGGTCGAGGTCGAGCAGGTCGGCGAGCCGCTGCGCGCGCCCGGCGGGAGCCAGCACGAGGTCGCCCAGGTCGGTGCGCTGCGCCCAGCGCGGGTCGTCGGGCACCACGGCGTCCGCGGCGTCCACCACTCGGGTGGTCCGCCCGGCCAGCGCACGCACGACGGCCGGCGGCGCGACGACGAGCCCGTCGGCGTCCGCGGCCCAGCGCCAGACAGCCACGCAGGTCCGCACGTCCGGACGGCGGTCGGGGTCGCCGAGCCGGCGCAGCAGCTCGACCACGAGCGCCGGTTCGGGCTGCTTGTCGAAGGACGACACCGTGAGGTCGGCTGGGTCGAGGACACCGAGCGCCCGGCGCACCTGCGGGTCCAGGTCCGCCAGCCACGATGGCGCCGGATCCAGCAGGCCGGTCGGATCAGCCCCCACCACGGCTGGCCCGAGAGCCAGCTCCCGGCGCCACCACCAGGCGGTGTACGACGGCACAGCGGTCCAGGACGGCACCGTGCCCGATAACCCCGCTCGCCCGTCGACGTGCACCGGCTGCAGCAGCGCCTGCCTGGTCGACGGCGTGGTGGCCAGGTACCGCAGGGCAACCGGCCACCGCCCCGGCAGGATGGCATCCAGGTCTCGCACCGCGAGCAGCAGCGACACCTCCGCCAGCGTGGCACCGGCCGGCAGCTGAGCCGTCACGGCCTCGGCCCACTCCGGAAAGCCATCCAGATCGACGAGGTCGTCCGGGGGGGCGAGCAGGTCGACGTCCTCGGCCCGGACCAGTGCCAAGTCGTCCAGGACGCCCGCTGCGGCGAGAACCTCGCGCGACCACTGGTCCAGCCAGGTGGCGGCGGGGCTGCCGACCTCGTCGGCGTCCAGCAGATCGGCGGCGGGCGACCGGGGCACAGCCAGCCCGCCCGCCGGGACGAGGTCGCCGCGGATGTCGGTCAGCACCAGGTCGGCCAACCACGGCAGGTCACCGACGTTGAGCTGACCGACGCGGACGGCCTGGCACACCACGGTCAGGACCGCGGTCGCCAGCTCGGTGGCGAGGTCGACATCGTCCAGCCGCCCCGACTCCCGGACCGCGGCCCGGACCGCCGGGTGCTCCACCAGGCCGCGGGCGGTGACCGACACCGCACCCAGGCGCTCCAGCAGCGGGTGCCAGGCCTCCGGGTGCACGATCCGCAGACCGAACGACCGCAGCACCGCGACCGCGGGCAGCGGCCCAGCATCGCCGTCGGCCGGGGAGGCGGACGTCGTCACGTCCTGCGCCAGCACCAGGCCGCGCGGGCCGCGCACCAGCTCACCGTCGACCAGCGGCACCGGGAGCAACCCCAGGGCCTCCCGCCCGGCAGCGTCCGTGGCGAGCGGCGCCAGCGCCTCGTACCAGGTGCGCCACGAGGCCAGCTGGTCGGTGGCCGGCAGCCCGGCCACCACCTCGGCCAACGGGACGACGGGCACGTCCAACGCGGCCAGGGCGGCCACGTCCCGCGGCCCGCGCGGCGGCCGGACCAGCCGGTCGACCAGCGGCGCTACCAGCGCCAGCGCCGGCTCCGGCAGGTCGACGTCCAACCGGACGGCGTCCGACGGGCGGATCGGCGCGCCACCGCTCGCCGGCAGCAACACCGGAGCCGACGCCAACAGCCGCAAGACCTGATCGTGCAGGGCACCGTCCACCGCACCAGCCGGCAGGCCCGTGGGGATCAGCGGCAGCACGTTCCCGCCGGCCGCGGCCCGTTCGGCGAGCAGCGCGACGTACCCGGCCGCCGCCTCCCGCAGGACCCGGTCGGTGAGCCGGCCCGGGGCGACGTGCCGGCGGGTGGGGTCCAACGGCAGCGTCGCCACCAGCAGTCCGGGCAGGCTCAACGGCTCGTCGGTCGGAGTCGGTGCGTGCACGGTGCCCCGCCCTGAGCCCGGCGCCAGGTCCGACGCGGCGTCCCAGCCCCCGAAGCCGGTTTCCGGACCCGCGAGCGGCACCTCGGGCCGTCGTACGTCGCCACGGGGCAACGCCCACAGCACCTGCCAGCCACGGGCAGCGTGCTCCTCGGTCGGGCGATCGGCCACCAGCACCCGACGCTCGTCGTCGGTCCAGGCGCCAACGCGCCGGTGCACCCACCACCGGTGCGCAGCATCGGCCACGGTGCGCCGCACCGGCGGGCCGTCGACACCGTCCGCGATGTCGATCGTCACCTCCGCCAAGGCCGGCAGCGCGAGCAGCAGGACGTCGGACACCCCCTCGAGCTGAGCGCGCACCGACGCCACCGCGGCGGCGTCCCGCAGCGGTAGGACGACCGCCGTGTCATAGCCGTCCGGCGGCGACCCGGACTGCGGGAACGGCAGCCGCAGCACCGGCACATGCCCGGACCGTCGGCGCACCTCGGCGAGCAAGCCGTCGCGCTCCGGACCGGGATCAGCGCCGTCGATCGCGGTGACCGTGTCAGCGCGCGCGAACCGCACCCCGCCGGACCGGGACAGCACCATCGGCGCGTCGCTGACGGCCACCACCGCGGCGAACCCGACACCGAACCTGCCGACCAGCGGTGCGCCCCCTCCTGGTGCCGGGCCACCCGTCTTCGCCGAGGCTCGCAGGGTCGCCAGGGACTGCGCACCGGCCTCGTCCAGCGCAGCCCCGGTGTTGGCGACGACCAGGACGACATCACCGGGACCCCCGAAAGCCGGCGGGTCCTCGACGCTCACCGGGCGCAGCACCAGGTGCAGGCGACCGGGAACCCCAGCCCGGGCCGCGGCGTCAGCACCGTTCTGGGCCAGCTCGACGATCAGCCGGTCCCGATAGCCGCCCAGCGCGAAGTCCTCCTCGGCGTTGGCGTCCTCGCGGAACCGGACCGGCGACGCCATCCACCCTGCCAGCACCCGACGCCGAATCGCCGCCGTCCCGAACGGATCGGCGGCGTCTGGCAGGTCGACGGCAGTCAGGGGCTGGCCTCCCCAGCGGCCTCGCCGCCGACCTCGCTGGTTTCCCCAGCCGCGCTGCCGCTGGCTTCGACTCCCTCAGTCACCTCACCGCTGGCTTCGACTCCCTCAGCCGTCCCACCGCTGGCTCCGGTTGGCTCAGCGGCCCGGCTGCCGACCTCGCTCGTCACGTCGACGTAGCCAAGCTCGTCGAGGACCGGGACGTCGGCGATCTCGATCGGCGGTGCTACATCCACCTCGCTGTGCGCCCCGCACCCGTGGTCGTAACTGACCACCCGCCCGTCCGACGGCGACCACTCGCTCGCGCACACCCCGAACAGCTGCCGCAACGCTCCCGCCATGGGCACCAGGTACCCGCAGGACACGCATGAGGCCGAGGCCTGCTCAGCGTGCGGATCCCGCGGCCCGTGCTCCCCCTCGTACCACCGGGACGCGGCGGCGGCCCGGCCTTCGAGGGAGAGCACCCGCGGGCGCCCGAGCCCCCACTCCCAGGCGGCGATCGCGTCGACCCCGTCGTCCGCCAGCTGGCCGTCCGCGGCGACACCGATGGCCTCGTACCCCTGCTCCAGCAACGGATCGTCCGGCCGCCGGGGAAGCACGTCCCCCGGTGACAGGTCCCCCGGGGCCAACCGGTCCGACCACGGGACCCAGGCCGGTGCCAGCACGGCGCCCTCGCCAGGAAGCAGCATCACCTCGCTGACGGTCACCGTCCGCGACCGTGGCGCCCGGGCAAGCGTCACCGACCACCGCCACCCGCGGTACCCGGTCGCGGTGCAGGCGAAGCCATGGCTCACCACCCGGTCGCCGTCGTCCGTGGCCCCGAGGTGCTCCCCGACCGTGCCGGGTTCGGCGACCTGCAGAGCGGCACCGAGCGCCGCGTCCACCGCGGCGGCCAACGTGGCATCAACCCCCGCGCGTCGACGCGGTCGTCGACCCGGAGGGGTCTCGGCGAGGGCGGTCGACGCCCCGCCGGCCAGCTCGCGGGCCATGCCGCCGGTAGGACTGGTCGTCGGATCACTCGTCCGGTCATGGGTGGACACCCGACGATTCTGGCACCCCACCCGAACCCGTTACCGCCAGCGGGTGCGCCAGCCCGGCCAGCCGCCTCATCGGCACAATGGCGCCGTGGAACCGGATCAAGCCGCAGGCCCCCCACTGCAGCGGCCCGCGTCCCCGTCATCCCCCCCGGATCCGCACGCGGCCAGTGGTTCTCGCGCGGCGAACCCGGGGCGACCGGCCGGTCGGATGCCCCGCGCCAGGCCACGCACCATCGGCCGGGGGGCTCGGCGCTTGGCCGGCTCGACCCGCCGCGCGGCCGGCGCCACGGGACGGCGGGTGCGGCGCGCTACCCACGCCCAGGGGGCGGGTGAGTCAGGACTGGCGAAGGTCATCGAGCTGCACGGGATCAGCGCGGCCGGCGACGCGCTGGTGCTGATCTCGCTCGCCAACACGGTGTTCTTCTCGGTGCCGGTCGGCGAGGCACGCAGCCGGATCGCGCTGTACCTGCTGGTGACGATGCTCCCCTTCTGCGTGATGGCGCCGATCGTCGGTCCGGTCCTGGACCGGTTCCGGCACGGACGCCGGTACGCCCTGGCGATCACGCTGGTGACCCGCGCGTTCTTGGCCTGGGTGATGGCCGGCGCCGTGGTGGGCGGGCAGGAGGCGTTCTCCCTCTACCCGGCCGCGTTCGGCCACCTGGTGGCGAGCAAGGCCTACAACGTCACCCGGGCCGCGGCGATCCCGCGGGTGCTGCCGTCCGGGCTGAGCCTGGTGACAGCCAACTCCCGGGTGCTGCTCGGGGGGATCGCGGCGATCGCGGTGGCGACGCCGTTCGGCGCGCTGCTGCAACGGATCGGACCAGAGTGGTCCCTGCGGTTGGCGTTCGCGGTCTTCGTGGTCGGGACCGGGCTGGCCCTGGCGCTGCCCCGTCGGGTGGACTCGGCGGCCGGTGAACGCACGGCCCGCCTCTCCTCAGCGCTCGAGCCGGCGACCCAGCCCGCCCAGCACCCGACGGACCCGCAGGCCACGGGTCGACCAGCGGCTGCGCGGGTGGGACGACGGTCACGGTGGAGCATCGGCCCCCGGGTGGTGCTCGGCCTGCGGGCGGTGGCCGCCCTGCGGGCCTTCACCGGGTTCCTCACCCTGTTCCTCGCCTTCGCCCTGCGCACCGAACCGATCAGCGACCGGCTCCCGCTGCTCGGCGTGATCGGCCTGGTCGCTGGGTTCGCTGGTGTCGGCAGCACCATCGGGACGTCCCTGGGTGCGGTGCTGCGACGAGCCCAGGCGGACGTGGTGGTGACGATCACGGTCGGGCTGGCCACGGTCGGCGCGGCGGTCGGCGGCCTGCTCTACGGGCTGGTCCCGGTCCTGGTCACCGGCCTGTGCGCGGGGTTGTCGGCCGCGCTGGGCAAGTTGGCGCTGGATGCCCTGGTGCAGCGGGAGGTCCCTGAAGAGGTCCGCGCCTCGGCCTTCGCCCGGAGCGAGACGGTGCTCCAGCTGGCGTGGGTGGCCGGCGGCGGGCTGGGCATCGTGATGCCGCTGGGTGGTGCGTGGGGCCTGCGCGTGGCCGCGATCGGCCTTGCCTTGGTCGTGATCGTCACAGTCCATTCACTGCTGGCGACCCGGGGAGGGGTAGCTCGTCAGCGCGGCTAGGCACTGTTGATATCATCAGATGATGCTATTCTTGGTGCACAAAGAGGCATCCTCAGTCAGGAGACGCGATGCGGACCACGCTCTCGTTGGACGACGATCTGATGGCCAGGGCGCAGGAGCTGACCGGGACGACCGAGAAGGGCGCTCTCGTCCGGCAGGCGCTGCGGGCGCTGATCGAGAGGGAGAGCGCGCGCCGCCTCGCGCAACTCGGCGGCAGTCAACCCGACCTCGTCGCACCACCACGTCGTCGCGCAGCCGCGCCCGCCGACGATCGGTGATCCTCCTCGACACCTCGGTGTGGGTCGACCACCTGCGTCGAGGTGATGCCCGGGTGGAAACCCTGCTGCGGAACAACTCCGTGCTCGCGCACCCGTGGGTGGTCGGTGAACTCGCGCTCGGGCGGCTCGTCAATCGCCACGTCACCCTGACGATGCTGGCGGATCTGCCGCAGGCCAACCAGGCGTCGGAGTCGGAGGTGGCCAGGTTCGTCGAGACCAGGCAGCTGTACGGACGTGGCATCGGGTACGTCGACGTCCACCTGCTCGCATCGACGCTGATCACCCCCGGCGCCCAGCTGAGGACCCGGGACCGGCGGCTGCACACCGTCGCGCTCGACCTGGGCTGCGCTGGCTGACCTCACTCGCTGGCTGACCTGCCGAACGAGATCAGCCTGGTGGATCTCAGGTGTCGAGGTCGTCAGCGACGGCGCGGAGCATGGTGGCCATCTTGGCGCCGACCTCGCGCTCCGGGTAGCGACCACGGCGCAGACCGTTGCTGATGCCGTCCAACACCTTGATCAAATCCTCGACGATGACCCCGAGGTCGTCCGCCGGGCGCCGGCTGCGGGCAGCCACCGATGGCGGGGCCTCCAGCAGGGTGACCGACATCGCCTGATCACCACGCCGCCCGGAGACGACGCTGAAGTCGACCTTCGCCCCGCCGCGGACCGTGGTGGTCCCGGACGGCAGCGCGGAGCTGGGCAGGAACACGTCACCGCCCTCGTCCGAGCTGATGAACCCGAATCCCCTGTCGGCGTCGAACCACTTGACCCTGCCTGTCGGCACCGCACACCTCTCGATCTCGCACGAGCGGGCGCGCAAGCCGTGCAGACCGCGCGCCCGAAAGCACCAGGGTAGACCGAGCGGGCCTGACACGTCGCAGCAGATCCGGATGACGGACCAGCGCCGGCGCGGGGGCACCCGGACCACCTGCCCGGATCCATCGAACCGGGTGCCCGGCCACCCGCCGTCCCGGTCGTCGAGGCCGTGGTCAGAACCGGCTGAAACCCGTGCGACGCAGGGTCGTCGCGTCATGCACCACCACACCCTCGGACGTCACCGTCCAGATCGACCCGCCGTCGACGAAGGTCCGCAGGGGAGTCGGCGGCCCGGCCGGATCAGGCAGTGTCGGATCAGGCAGTGTCGGATCAGGCAGTGTCGGATCAGGCAGTGCTGGATCTGGAGGTGTCGGACGAGGCAGGCCCGGCACTGCCGGCGAGGCGGGCGGGCGCTGCTCGTCGCCGGTGACGCGCAGCACGGTCGGCCCGCTGAACCGACGACGACCGCTGTCGCCGGTGACCCGCACCGCGATGACACCAGCGTCGTAGCCCAGCCCGCCGGCCGAGGTCGGCGTGGGTTCGTCGCCGGAGACTCCGACACCGGGCTCGATACCGGGCAGCGGCGCCGCGACCGCGCCACCCCAGCGGCTGAACGGCACCAACACCAACCCGTCGATGAACGTGAAGGCGTGATGGTCGCCCTCGACATCGCTCCAGGCTCCGGGCAGCCGCACCTGGTCGACCCGACGAGGCGCGGCCAGGTCCGACACGTCGAACAGCGTCAGCTGCAGGCCGAGGGTCCGGCCGTCCGCCGTCGCGTCCTGGCCGACCCCGAGCAGCAACCCGTCCCCGGCGGGGTGCAGGTACGCCGAGTAGCCGCGGATCTTCAGCTCCCCGACGACACGCGGCCGGGCCGGCTCGGACAGATCGATCGAGTACAGCGGGTCGGTCTGCCGGAACGTCACCACGTACCCGACGCCCCTGAGGAACCGGACCGAGCGGATCGTCTCGGTACGCCCGAGGCCGCCGACCGCACCCACCCGGGTCAGCCCGTCGTCGTCGATTCGCAGCACCGTGACCTGACTGCTGCTCGGCACCCGCTCGGCCCCCGCCCACCAGAGCGGGGCGGACGTCGACGCGACCCGCAGGTAGCCGTCGTGGGCGTCCATCGAGAACTGGTCGAGCAGGTACCCCGGCACGCTGCCGGACCCGACGTAGGCGGGGGCGGCCCCGCCCACGGTGTCGAACACGTGCACCTGGGTCTGCTGCCCACCGAGCACCCTGGCCGGGTCGGCTGGAAGCCCCGCCGCAGCCGACCAGTCCTGCCAGGAGTTCGTCGCGAGGAAGGTGTGGTCGGCAGTGGCGTACAGCTGGGCACCGCTCGCGACCACGCCAGCACCGTCCCACCGGGAGACCCCTGCCTGGTCGCGCAGGTCGAAGGCGAGGAACGACACGGTGTCCAGACCAGCGAACCGGGAGGGCGCGCTGACCTGCTCGCAGGGCAGCAGCGGGCCACTGCGAGCGGGACGGGAACCAGCACCGTCGGTGAGCGTGAACCTCGGCAGCCAGTCCTCGACCCGGGACCGTTCGACGGCCTCCCGATTGGCGGCGGTGGCCCGGCGTTCGGCCTGCTGGGCGGCGCGCGGATCCGGCGGAGCCGGCGGGACGATGCCGTCGGCCCCCCGGCTGGGCGGCACCGGCGGGACGGCGATACCGCCCAGGTCGGGCTCATCGGCACCCGCGCCGGGCGCTCCGCCGCCGGGCAGCTTCACGTCGGGCGGTGACGCGGGCGTGGCGAACTGGACCCGAGCCGTCGGCCCGCTGACCGCCACCCGCGCCACCCCACCCACCAACCGGACTCCGACCGCTGATCCGTCGACGACCAGCGAGCGGACGACGCGCGGCGCGGTCGGGTCCGCGACATCGACCTCGACCAGCCGGGTCTGCGGCAGGAACGGCCCGAAGGACCGCCCCGGCATCCCGGCGGGCAGTCTCCCGGAGGTTTCCTGGTGGCCGATCAGCAGCACCCGGTCGCCCTCGACGAGCAGGGACGACGGCTGCCACCCGCCGAAGGCAAGCCGCCCCAGCGGCTCAGCACGACCGCGCGCCGTCCGCATGATGACCAGCGCTGGTCGGGCAGAGAGACTGCCTGGCTCGGCACGACCGGACCGAGCGGGATGCGGCACCGCCGTCGGGGAGGTCACCGTGTAGATGAGACCACCGACCCGCTTCGCGATGTCGGCCTCGTCGACACCGGCCACCTGCACCGTGGTGCCGGTCTGCGAGCGGGCGCCTGACCCGCCCGGCGCTGCCGCGCCACCAGGCCCGTTCTGGCCTCCGGCGACCGCATCCGCACCGGACGCCTGGCGCGCGGACGCGGATTCGGCGATCCCAGGCCCGTGGCTCGGCAAACCGTACGGGCCGACCAGGGCGCGGGCGTGCTTCTTCAGGTAGCCGAGCAGATCAGGGCAGCCGGTGAAGGCGGTGTACCCCGCCGCCTCGGCCCGCAAGGACGTCGGCGGGCCTGGCCGAGAGCCGGGCCAGATCCCCGATCGTCCGACCAGACCGGTGCCGATCGCGGTCAGGCCGGCCGCGATCAGGATCACCGAAAGAACCAGCCCGATCAGCGGGCGTCGACCCAGGCGACCCACCCGCCTGGACCTCGGGTCGTGATCTGCCATCTGGACTCCCTCGGCTCAGCCAGCAACCGCGCTGGGTGACCGTGGGACGCGGCAACCCCGGCTCACGTTCCATCGCGGGTTCGCCTGCTCCTCGCGCCAGGTGCCGGCCGAGACGCGACGGGCGCGGCCGACTCCTCAGCGGTAGCGGTCGGGGGCCTCGAGCAGGTCGTTCATCGAGCCGGACCGAAAACCGCGCGGGTCCAGCCGGGCGGCGTGGAAGCCCGCGGCCACCACCGCGGCGACCACCCCGGCGGCACGGCTCCCGGAACCGGTCCCACCCCTGACGTCGCTCACCCCATCGGCATCTCGAGTGGCGTTCCCGTGAGCATCACTGGTGACATCCCCGGCAGCCTCGCGGGCGACATCATGGTCGGCATCGCCAGGTAGTCGGTCGAGCGCGGCCAAGCAGGCGGCGTCCAGCTCGATCCGCGCCCTGCCATCGCCGAGGTCTCGGACCCGCAGGTCGGTGACCGTGATCTGGTTGCGGGACAACCACTCTCGGACGGATCGTTCCGCGCGGTCCACCCGGACCAAGGTCCGCGCGGTGATCGGGACACCGTACGCCACCCGGCTGGACAAGCAGGCGGCGGCGGGTTTGTCCCAGGTGGCCAGGCCCCACCGGCGGGACACGGCACGAACCTGGGCCTTGGTGAAGCCGCTGTCCACCAGTGGGGCCAGCGCGCCGCGCTCGGCGGCGGCCCGGATGCCGGGCCGGAACCCGGCCACCGCATCATCGGCGTTGGTCCCCGTGAGCACCGCTGCCAGTCCCAGGCTGTCGGCCAGTGGTCGCAGCGCGTCGAGCAGCGCGGCCTTGCAGAAGAAGCACCGATCCCCCGCGTTCGTCCGGTACCCCACGCGGGACAGCTCGTCGGTGGTCGGGGTCAGGTGTCGGACGCCGAGGTCGCGGGCGAACGCGGCGGCGGCGTCCAGCTCGCCGACGGCCAGCGAGCTGGAGACCGCGGTGGCCGCCACGACCCGCTCCGGGCCGAGCGCCCGGGCCGCCGCCGCGAGCAGGAAAGCCGAGTCCGCCCCCCCGGAGAAGGCCACCAGCACGGACCCGAGGCCACGTAGCCGGTGATCCAGATCAGCGAGTCGGGCGGCTACCACGTGGCCCTCCAACCAGAGCGGCAGCGGCGCCAGCGAGTCGAGCACGACGTCCGCCCCGGCCGCTCGCAGCGCCGACACGTCATGCGGCCCGGTCGCCACCGCCACCGCCACCGCGGCAGCGGCGTGTGCCCCGGCCACGTCGCCGGGGTGGTCCCCGACGTACACCGACACCCCCTGCTCGACCAGCGCCCGGGCCTTGTCCTCGGCGAACAGGCCACCGACCGCGACGTCCGCGGTGAGACCGACGTGCTCGAGCACCAGCCGGACGGCCGCCGACGTCTTGGCGCTCACCACCACCACCAGCCCGCGCTGGGCGCGCACCGCGGTGAACGCCTCAGCTGCCCCGGGCAGCGCCGTGATCCCGGGAACACCCAGGGTCGGGTACAGCTGCCGATAGCGGCGTACTGCCTGGGCGACCCGGCCGGCACCCTCGAGGTACTGGGTGAACACCTGGTCGATCGGGATGCCGATGGTCGGCCACAGGTCGTCCTCGGTCACCGTGACGCCGTGCTCGGCGAGCGCCGCCCGGGCGGTGGCCACGATGCCTTCGCGGGAGTCCACCAACGTCATGTCCAGGTCGAATCCCACCACCAGCTGCTGCACCGACCCAGCGTAGGTGGCGTCCGGACCAGCACGGACGACGCCTCCAAGGCCGGGGGAACATGCGGATGCCGGCATCGCCTCTACGCTGCACCCCACCGATCCGACTCAGCAGCGGCGACCGTCGTATCACGGGAGACCATCTGTGCCGACCTGGACCACGACCGTCGCGTCGCCGATCGGCGACATCCGCCTGGCAGCGGACGACGACGGTGCGCTCACGCACCTGGTGTTCCGCGACGAGCAGCGGTTCCCTGGAGTGGGCGACGGGCTGCGCCTCGACCAGGCACCGTTCGCCGAGGCCGCCAATCAGCTCGCCGAGTACTTCGCCGGGGATCGACGCGACTTCGACCTGCGACTGGCCCCCCGAGGCACGACGTTCCAGGCGCGGGCCTGGCGGGCGCTCCAGGCGATCCCGTACGGCGAGACCCGCAGCTACATGGACCAGGCCCGGGCGATCGGCGCCCCGGCGGCGGTCCGCGCGATCGGCGCCGCGAACGGACGCAACCCGATCGGGATCGTGGTGCCGTGCCACCGGGTGGTCGGCGCGGACGGCTCGCTCACCGGCTACGGCGGCGGCGTGCATCGCAAGCGGTGGCTGTTGACCCACGAGCAGCCGCGGGACGACGGCACGCTGTTCCCTCTGCCGGCCCAGGGCTTCGGCGACGTCTCAGGTTCTCTCCCACGCCCGGGTGCCTGACGGCTCGACCCCGGCACCTCCACCCGACGTTTCACCACCCGGCCCGCTGGGCGAGCGCTCCCCACCCGACCCGCCGCGCTCCCGCTCCCAGTCCGGTCCGTCGTGCGGGCGCTGCCAGCCCGGCCCGCCGGGCGGACGTTCACCGGTCCCGATCATCCGGGCGGTCAGGGTCTCGCCGTCCTTGACGGCCAACACCCGGACGGTCGCGCCGTCCTTGATCCCGTCGATCGAGTCCTGCTCACCACGAACCTGGGTCTGGTCGGTGACCGCGTACGTGGCGGTGAAACCGTCGGTACTGCGCACCGTCAGCCGGTCGCTGCTTACCGTCACCACGGTGCCGGTCTGGACGGCGATCGTCCGGGTGCCTTGACCATCGCGGCCCGGCACGGTCAGCTCGCCATGCAACGCCCGCGCGAGCCGGCCGGGTCCGCTCCGGCCATCACGGTCGCCCCCACGCCCACCGTCATCCTGCGACGTGCTGGCGCGCTCGGCCGCGGCCGTAGCCCCTGGGGGGTCACCGCTGTCGCTGGCGATCGCGTATGCCCCACCGCCGACCACCAACGCGGCAGCGAGGCCACCGACCGCGACCATCCGGCCGCTGACCCGACGCCGACGCGCCCCGCCCGATGCCATCGACTCCTCCGGCCGGCCCAGGTCGTGGCGCCAGCCAGGCGGAGCCGGCGGCTGCGGGACCGAACCGCGCGACCCGACGCCGTCGTGTGGGACTGAGTCGCGCAGGACCGGACGGGGTGAGGTGGTCGACGAGTCCGCCGGCAGCGGGGAGTCGGAACGGGGGTCATGGGGACGGGGGTCATGGGGACGGGGGTCATGGGGACGGGGGTCATGGGGACGGGGGTCATGGGGACGGGGGTCATGGGGATCGGTCATGACCTTGACCATGGACCGGCCACCTGAGCCACCGCTCCCCACTACCTGGCAATGCGCTGAGAACGGTCGCAAGCGCAAGAGCCATATGCGGGAGCGGACAGGGAAGCACTCCGCCGAGCCGGGGACACGCACCTGATAACTGATACCAGCTTGGTATCATGCAGCCATGGCCATGACATTGAGGCTTGACCCGCAGTTGGACCAGGCATTGAGCGACGTTGCTTCGCGCCTCGGCAAGAGCAAGCAACAGATCGCGGTCACCGCTATTCGGGAGTACACCGATCAGCAGCAGCAGTTTCGCCGACGAGCGCTGGAGCGCATCGTGGCGGAGGATGCCGAGCTGCTTCGCCGGCTCGCGGAATGAGCAAGATTCGTTATCTGACGATCGAAGATGCGCTGGCTGCCACCGAGGCCTTCCTCGGTGGGCCGGCTCAGGTGCGAGACTGGGGCCTGCTCGACTCCGCTCTCCAACGACCGCGAGCCACCGTCTTCGGCGAGGACGCCTACCCCACGCTGGAGCTGAAAGCCGCGGCCCTGCTGTGCAGCTTGGTGGCCAACCACGCCCTGGTGGATGGCAACAAGCGCTTGGGATGGGTGTGCACCAGACTGTTCGTGATCTACAACGGGCGCGACCTGCACGCCTCGGAAGATGATGCCTTCGAGCTGGTCATGAGCGACGCGTCGCACCAAGAACTCGATGTCTCTGTTCTTGCTGACACCCTCCGTCCATGGCTGCGTTGACCTCCCCAGGGCACACGTCCCGCACCTCATCGATGCCGCGGTTAGGGGTGGCGCGAAAGTTCTGGCGTCCATGAGCCCAACGGAGGATGCCCGGATCAGCGGCGAGGACTGGTACGCCCGTGAGCTGGCCGACGATTCGTTCGTCCGCTGCCGTCTCGAGGACGTCGACCTGACCGAGTGCAGCACCCGTGGCACCACGTTCACCGACTGCGCGTTCACCGGCGTCCGGCTGAATGCCTCCCGGCACGTGGGGTCGGCGTTCCGCGGGTGCACGTTCCGCCAGGTGTCGTTCTTCGGCGCGGAGCTGGAGGGCTGCACCCTGGTCGGCTCGACCTTCGTCGAGCGCCGAGCTGCGCGGAAGCGTCCTGACCGGCGTCGACCCGCGCACTCCACGCTGGGACGGCGCCCTCCTCGACCTGTCGCAGGCCGTCACCCTCACCGAATCCCTCGGCGCCACGATTGGTGCGTGACAATTGTCGTAGTCCGGAGAAGATAAACTCATGAGCATGGAGGAAGAGCAGTCGCAGCCGAGGGAACTACCTCCGCTCCCCTCATTGGACATCATCCGGGCAGAGCTGGACATCGAGCGCGAGCTGCGCGAGAAGAGCTCATCGTCGATCGACACGAAGGCAGACCTTGTCCTTGGCTCATCCGGCGTTGTCGTGGGCCTCGGTTTTGATGCTCGCCCAGGAATCTTCGTCTTGCTGGCCCAGTGCGCCGCGGCCGTCGCGGGTGGCCTGTCAGTGCTGGCGTTCCGCCCGAGAGTGGCCGGAGCCATCTCGCCGAGGGCGCTCCCGAGAGAACCTGATAACAACAGACCCCGTCACAGCCAAACTTGAACTGCTCGACACTCGACTGCTGATCCATGAAGACGACGAGGGCCAGCTCATACGCAAGGTCCGCTGGCTGAGGTGGGCGTTCTTCTCGCTTGGAATCGCAGCAGTCCTGGCCGTCGTGGGGTCTATCGTGGAACTTCAGCTACAGGAGATGAGTGATGCCTCGTTCTTCCTCGGCACCGCAGCGCGCCGCACCACCGGTACCTGCCGTAAGACCGCATCCGGAGTGGATCACGAATTCAGAGGGAGATGACCGGGCGCTTCGTCGAACCCAGCGAGCAGCAGAGCGTGCACGCCAAAAGGCAGATGACAGTGACTCCCGTCGAGCGGTCGGATTATGAGCGGCACTGAAGAGCCACCAGCCGACGAACCCGCCCCGTCGCCTCCACCGATCACACCCAACCCGGCACTGGTGCACCAAGTCGTTCGCGAGGGTGGCAAGCCTTCCGGCACATTCGAGCGCGGTTCCTCTCATACCAAGGACTAACGGCACTAGCCAGCTCTCAACCGGAGCCGGGATTCGTGCTCTGCGTCCACCCCGTAGCGTGGGAACGATGGCTCGACGCGCGGCGCCCCGCAGCCTTGCCGACGAGCTGCGGTCGTGGGACGGCGAGCAGCTCGTCGCACTGCTGCGCGCCCGCCCCGACCTGATCGTGCCGGCCCCGATCGATCTGGCGACGGTGGCGGCCCGGTCCACCACCCGGTCCAGCATCGGGCGGGCGCTGGACGGCCTGGACACGTTCGCCCTCCAGGTCGTCGATGCCCTGGCCGTCCAACCGGACGGAGCGTCCCGGGCCGCGACGGCGACCCTGCTCGGGCTGCGTCCCGCGGATCTGACCGCCGCGTTGGTCCAGCTACGGCGGACCGCCCTCGTCTGGGGTCCGGACTCCGCGCTGCGCCTCGTGCTCACCGTCCGGGAGGTGCTCGGCCCCTACCCTGCCGGCCTCGGGCCGCCGCTGCCGGCAACCGCCGCCGCGCCCACCGCACCCGACGCGCTGCAGGCTCTCTTGGACCAGGCGCCGGACGGTGTCCGGGGCGTCCTGGACCGGTTGGTCGACGGACCGCCGATCGGCTCGGTGCCGCACGCCGACCGGGTGGTGCACCCGGACGACGCCCGATCCCCCGTCGAGTGGCTGCTGGCGCACCGGTTGCTGACCGTGGCTGACGCCGACCACGTGGTGCTGCCCCGTGAGGTCGCCCTGCACCTGCGCGGCGGCCAGGTGCACCGGGATGTGCGGCCGAATCCGCCGCCGGCTAGCGGCGACGTCCTGGCGGTCGACGCCGTGTCCGCGGCGGCCGGTCCGGCCGCCGCGGAGGTGCTGGTGCTGGTCGAGGAGCTCGGCGAGCTGTGGGGGGCCGGCCCGCCGGGCGTCCTGCGCTCTGGTGGCCTGGGGGTGCGCGACCTGCGGCGCACCGCGACCGCGTTGGATGTGGACGAGCCCGTTGCCGCGCGGGTGGTCGAGCTGGCGTACGCCGCCGGGTTGATCGCCGACGACGGCGCGGCGGATCTGCGGTGGGCACCCACCCCGGCATACGACGACTGGGTCCGCGAGCCGGCGCCGGAGCGCTGGGCCACGCTGGCCGTGGCCTGGGCCGGCAGCGCTCGGGCTCCGGAGCTGGTGGGCACCCGGGACGATCGGGGAGTGGTCCGCGCCGCGCTGTCCGACGCGATCGTCCGGCCGGCGCTGGCGTCGGTGCGTGCCGACGTCCTCACCGAGCTGGTCGGGTTGGCCGCCGGAACCGCGCCGTCGGTGGATGCGCTGCTGGACCGGCTGCGGTGGCGCCGACCGCGCCGGGCGGGCGCCCCCTGGTACCGCACGACGACGGGCTGGGCGCTGCACGGCGCGGCCTGGTTGGGGGTGACCGGCCGGGGCGCGCTGTCCGCCGCCGGCACCGTGCTCGCCGAGCACCTCGCCGGATCCGGCGCGCCCGACTCGGGGGACGCGGTGGCCGCTGCGGCGGCGCCGATGCTGCCGCGGCCGGTCGAGCACGTGCTGCTGCAGGCCGATCTCACCGCGGTGGCACCCGGGCCGCTGCGCCGGGACCTGTCCCAGCTGTTGCGCCTGATCGCCGATATCGAGTCCCGCGGCGGCGCGACCGTCTACCGGTTCAGCGAGGCCAGTGTCCGCCGCGGCCTGGACGCCGGGTGGTCCGCCGACCTCCTACTCGATCAGCTCACCCAGATCAGCCGGACCCCGGTCCCGCAAGCCTTGTCGTACCTGCTGCGGGACGTCGCCCGGCGGCACGGGATGGTCCGGGTCGGTGCGGCGGCGGCGTACGTGCGCAGCGACGACCCAGCAGCGCTGCAGGAGCTGCTGGCCGACCGTCGGGCGGCGAGCTTGCGTCTGCGGATGCTGGCGCCGACCGTCCTGATCAGCCAGGCCGACCCGGCGACCACGCTGCGAGTGCTCCGGGACGTGGGGCTGGCACCTGGGGCCGAGACCGCTGACGGCACCGTGGCGGTCAGCCGGCCGGACGCCCGCCGCACCCCGGCCCGACGGCCGCCACACCCATCCGCTGGCCCGCCCGCGCACTCGACCGAGGTGCTGCAGGACCTCGTGCAGCGCCTCCGGACGAGCGTCCCGGCGAAGCAGGAAGCGCCGTCCGGACAGGCCCCGGTGCCACCGCACCGATCCCAACCGCGGCTGTCCACGCCCGCTCTCCCACCGCCCGACCCGGCCGTGATCATGGCCAGGTTGCGGGACGCGGTCGCCCACCGCAGCATGGTCCGGTTGCGGTTCACCGACGCCACCGGCCGAGCCCACGACACGGTGGCCGAACCGCTGGTGGTGGACGGTGGCCGGATCACCTTCATGGACGTCGAGCGCCACCGCGTCCGCGAGGTGGCCGTGCACCGGATCGCCGGCGTCACGGACCACCTCGTCGACGATCCGGGGGTGCCTGCCACGGGCGCGATCGCCGATACCGCCGCGCGCTAGGGTTGTGCCGGCTCTGAAGCCCCACCACCACGACGTCACCGCGACGCCGCCACGACCAGGCCGCTGGACCGCCACGACTCGACCCCGACGCCCGTTGGTACCTGGAGGACGCCATGACCGACGAGCCGCCGACCAGGCAACAGCCCAGCGCCCCGGACGACGACCCACCGGCCACACCACCGACGCCGTCCGGCGCCGCGGAGCCGCCGTCCTGGCAGGCCCCACCGCCCCCGCAACCGGCCGTCCCGATAAGGCCACCAACCCCTCCGCAGGTATCCGCCCCTCCGCAGACACCCCCGCAGACACCCCCGCCGCCGCAATCGCCAGGCTCGGGGACGCCGGAGCACCTACCAGCGTCGCAGCCGCAGTTGTCGCAAGAGTCGTGGCGGGCGCCCGGGAGTGGGCCGACGCCCCAGGCTCCGGACGAGCCGCCCGTGCGGCCCCCCAGCGGTCCGACCAACCCGTACGGTGCGCCACCCCCAGGCCCGCCACCCGCACCTCGCCAGCTCCTCCCCGGATCTGGCAATCAGCCCTTCGCCACACCGACCAATCAGCCGTATGGCCCACCTGGTGGCGCACCGTACGACCTCGCGGGGGCACCGCCGAGACCGCCGTATGGCCCGCCGCCGTTCCAACCGGGTGCGCCTATCACCCCACCAGGCATGCCTGCTACCGGCGGTTTCCCTCAGACGTCCGGCAAGGCGACCACGGTGCTGGCGCTCGGGATCTCGAGCCTGGTGCTGCTGGTGACCTGCTTCCTCAGCGTCGTGGCATTTGTGCCCGGGGTCATCGGCGTCACGATGGCCGGTGGTGCCCGGCGCGAGATCGCCGCGTCCGGTGGGCGGTTGACCGGCGAGAGCCAGGTGCAGGCCGGGGTGATTTGCTCCTGGGTCACCATCGGCCTGTCTGTCCTGCTACTCATCGTCGGGATCATCGTGTTCGCGGCTGGGCTCGCCAACTCGGATGATGTCATCAGCGGCGCGTCCGCCCTGGCAGTTCCGCTCAGCAGCTGAACGAGTCGCGGTCGACCGCTCCAAGGAGATCATGTGCCTGACGGACCGCTGATCGTGCAGAGCGACAAGACGCTGCTGCTGGAGGTCGACCACCCCGCCGCGGGCGCCTGCCGGCAGGCGATCGCCCCGTTCGCCGAGCTGGAACGGGCGCCGGAGCATGTGCACACCTACCGGCTCACTCCGCTCGGGCTGTGGAACGCCCGAGCGGCCGGGCACGACGCCGAGCAGGTGGTGGACGCGCTGCTCACCCACTCCCGCTACCCGGTGCCGCACGCCCTGCTGGTGGACGTCGCGGAGACCATGTCCCGCTACGGCCGGCTGCGTCTGGAGAAACACCCGAGCGACGGCTTGGTGCTGCACGCGGTCGACGTCCCGGTGCTCGAGGAGGTGCTGCGCAGCAAGCGGGTCCAACCTCTGGTCGGTCGCCGGCTGGGCGACGAGACCGTCGCCGTGCATCCCAGCGAGCGCGGGCACCTCAAGCAGGTGCTGCTCAAGCTCGGCTGGCCGGCGCAGGATCTCGCCGGCTACGTAGACGGCGAGGCGCACCCGATCGAGCTGGCCACCGACGGCTGGTCGCTGCGTCCGTACCAGGCCGCGGCGGTGGACGGCTTCTGGCACGGCGGGTCCGGGGTGGTGGTGCTGCCGTGCGGGGCCGGCAAGACCCTGGTGGGCGCGGCCGCGATGGCGCGGGCGTCGTCCACCACGCTGGTCCTGGTGACCAACACGGTGGCCGCCCGGCAGTGGCGGGACGAGCTGCTGCGACGCACCTCGCTCACCGAGGACGAGATCGGCGAGTACTCCGGGGCTCGCAAGGACGTCCGCCCGGTGACCATCGCCACCTACCAGGTGCTGACCGTGAAGCGGAAGGGGGTCTTCCCGCACCTGGAGCTGCTGGACGCCCGGGACTGGGGCCTGGTCGTCTACGACGAGGTGCACCTGCTGCCCGCGCCGATCTTCCGGATGACCGCGGACCTGCAGGCCCGGCGCCGCCTCGGCCTGACCGCCACCCTGGTCCGTGAGGACGGCCGAGAAGGCGACGTGTTCAGCCTGATCGGCCCCAAGCGGTACGACGCCCCGTGGAAGGACATCGAGTCCCAGGGGTACATCGCGCCCGCGGACTGCGTCGAGGTCCGGGTCACCTTGCCAGACGCCGAGCGGCTGACCTACGCCACCGCCGAGCCGGACGTGCGGTACCGGCTCGCGGCGTCCAGCGACGTCAAGACCCGGGTGGTCGAGCGGCTGGTCGCCCAGCACGCCAGCGAGCCGACCCTGGTGATCGGCCAGTACCTGGACCAGCTGGAGGAGCTGGGCGACCGGCTCGGCGCCCCGGTGATCACCGGGGGGACGACGGTCCGCGAGCGGCAGCGGTTGTTCGACGCCTTTCGTGCCGGGCAGCAGCGGCTGCTGGTGGTGAGCAAGGTGGCGAACTTCTCCATCGACCTGCCCGAGGCGAGCGTGGCCATCCAGGTGTCCGGCTCGTTCGGCTCCCGGCAGGAGGAGGCTCAGCGGCTGGGTCGGCTGCTGCGCCCCAAGGGCGACCACCGGACCGCCCGCTTCTACACCCTGGTCGCCCGGGACACCGTGGACGCCGACTTCGCCGCCCACCGCCAGCGCTTCCTCGCCGAGCAGGGCTATGCGTACCGCATCATCGACGCCGACGACGTACCGGAGATCCCTGCGTAGGGGCCAGAAACACCTGCGGGCTTGCCCGTCAACCGGTCAGCGCCTCCAGCGCAGCCGCGCACTCACGTCGCCAGCCAGCGCTCATGATTTCGCTCACCCCCGCCATCGCCACCAGGGGTAGCTCCTCGCATACTCTCAGTCAGCCAATCGGCGACTCCACGCCTGCAGCGGCAATTGAATCTCATCAGAGGGAGCACTTCATGGGTCTGTTCCGCCGTAAGGTGACGGCCACCGTCGCCGTTGTGATCGCGACCGCCGGGTTGACGGGGCTCAGCGTCGGCGTCAAGCCCGACCGCGCGATCGCCACCCCGGGGTCTCCCGGGGTGCCCGGGCCGGGGATCCTCCTTTTCGAGGAGGACTTCGAGAACAGCCCCAACGCCACCATCACCCCGTTGGCCTCGTACGCCTCCGCCACCGGGCAGGCCTACACCGCGGACCCAGCATGGCTAGACACCAATGACTGCAACGGGTTCGTCCTCAGCGCATCGGTGCCGCTGGCGAATTACGGCAGCTGCCTCGGTACTTTTTGGTATCACCCGATCGGGCGGTTGCGGGAGCTGGCTGACGCCGTCGGTCAGTTCAACGGCCAGCCAGCCGGCGAGAACTCACTGGTGTCCGCCTACACGTTCAAGATCAACCGCGCATCGGGCCTCGTGGAGTTCCAGACGGCGGCGGCTGTTCCGCTATCGCCGGTACCAGGTGGGCGGTTCGTCAGCTTCTCGGTCGACATCGGTGCACAGAACTGTGATGCAGCGATCTACTCCCCTCTCCTGCAGTTCGCTCTGAGCAGCGGCGGCTCTGAGACGCCGATGGGCGATCCGATCGACGGCTGCGGTGGCCTGACCGGCTTCGTTACCAATGTCGACCGTCTGGTGACCAACGAGGGCGTGTACTTCGCCGGGTCCAGCCTGGACGTGGTGATGCGCAACCTCGAAGGTCGCCAGAACGGCAACGACCACGCCTTCGACAACATTCGCGTCATCGACACGACGCCGCAGATCGATAAGTCGTTCAGCCGACCGACGACCGCGGTCGGCTCCTCGGTGCGGGCGACCTTCACCATCACCAACACCGACGAGCTGGGCGCCAAAGCCGGCTGGGAGTTCACCGACACCTTGCCATCCGGCATGACCATCGCCGACCCAGCCGACTTCTCCACCACCTGCGAGAACGGCGCGTTCACCGGTACGGCCGGGGGGAGCCAGGCGGCCTTCTCCGGTGACCTGACCACCGGGCAGGCGTCGTGCACCCTCAGCATCTCGGTGACGTCGAGTACCGCCGGTTCGTACACCAACGGTCCCGGAGACATCTCTGATGTCCGAGGGCTGCTGCTTCCAGCCGATGCCACGGTCGAGTTCGTCGCCCCCGAAGCGACCGCCGACACCTCGACAACTCCGCAGGACGTGCCGGTCACGGTGCCGGTGCTGACCAACGACACGTTCCCACCAGGCAGCACGGCGGACCCGGCCAGCGTCCAGCTGCGCGATCCCGCCACCGGCAGCTACGGCACCACCGTCACCATCCCCGGTGAAGGCACCTACACCGTGAACCCAGCCACCGGCGAGGTGGCCTTCGACCCGGTGCCGTCCTTCGTCGGCAACGCCACCCCCATCACGTACCGGGTCGCCGACGACCTGGGCAACACCGCGACCGCCACGATCGGCATCGAGGTGACCCAGATCGTCCCCACCGCCCAGGACGACTCGGCGTCCACTGCGGTCGACACCAACGTGACGATCCCGGTCGTCGCCAACGACCAACCCGGTGATCCGTCGGCGCCGTTGGATCCGACGTCCGTGCGGTTGCGTAACCCCGCCACCGGAGCCTTCGGCACGACCGTGACGATCCCCGGTGAGGGCACCTACACGGTGAACACCACCACCGGCGCCGTGGCCTTCGACCCGCTACCGACGTTCTTCGGCGCGGCGACCCCGATCACCTACCGGGTCGCCGACGACAACGGCAGCACGAGCACGGCCTCGATCGAGGTCACCGTGGCCCCCGACGACCCGCAGGCCAACGCCGACACCGCCTCGACGTCCCAGGGCGTTCCGGTGACCACCTCCGTGCTGACGAACGACACCCCGGGCAGCCTGCCGCTCGATCCGACGACCGTCCGCCTGCAGGACCCGGCGACCGGTTCGTTCGGCACGACCGTCACCATCCCCGGTGAGGGCACCTACACGGTGAACACCACCACCGGCGCCGTGACCTTCGCTCCCGAGCCGTCCTTCACCGGCGCGGCGACCCCCATCACCTACCGGGTCGCCGACACCGACGGGACCACCACGACGGCCGACTACACGGTCACCGTCGCGGCCGTCACTCCGACCGCCAGCAACGACTCGGCCACCCTGCCCTCCGGGACCTCGGTGACCATCCCGGTCCTCGGCAACGACCGTCCCGGCCACTCCGCCGTGCCGCTCGACGCCGCCACGGTGCGGCTGCAAGACCCGGCGACCGGCGCCTATGGGACGTCGGTCACGATCCCGGGGGAAGGAACCTACGAGGTGAGCTCGACGGGCGTCGTCACGTTCACCCCGCTGGACACCTTCACCGGCCCCGCGACACCGGTCACGTACCGGGTGGCCGACGCCAACGGGGTGACCGACACCGCGACGATCTCGGTCACGGTGTCCGACCCGCCGAAGGCCGAGGACGACACCGCGACCACATCTCAGGACACCACCACCACCGTCGACGTCACGGCCAACGACAACCCCGGCGCGAACGGCGGTGCGCCGCTCGACCCCACCACAGTGCGGCTGCGGGACCCGGCGACCGGCGCCTACGGCACCAGCGTCACCATCCCCGGTGAGGGCCGATACACGGTCGACAGCGCGGGGAAGGTGACGTTCGATCCGGTGCCGGGCTTCGCCGGGCCGGCCACACCGATCACCTATCGGGTGGCTGACCGCGACGGTCTCACCACCACCGCCACCCTCACCATCTCGGTCACTCCCAAGCCGGCCGCGCGACCCGACGAGGTGATCGCTGGGTCCGGTGCCATGGTGATACTGAATCCTCTGGGCAACGACCGCCCGTCCAGCGGGGCGAAGTTCCTGTTGAACACGATGCGCTTGGTCGATCCGGGCACGGGAAGGCTGGTCACGTCGATCTTCATCCCAGGCCAGGGCCGCTGGACGGTCCTGGCCGACGGTCGGGTCGCGTTCACCGCTGTTGATGGCTTCTCCGGCCAGGCGACCATCGACTACGTGGTGCAGGACTCCTCCGGTCGCCGTACCGGATCCACGCTGAGCGTCGCGGTCAGCGACGACGGCGCACCGGTGACCAGCGATGAGCTGAGCGGCCTGCCGTCCACCGGCAGTCAACCCGGCCCGTTCGTCGGCGCAGGCCTGGGTCTGCTCGCGATCGGTGCCGCCCTCACCGCAGCCGCCCGTCGCAGACGCTACGGAGGCGAAGCCTGATCAGGACTGCCTGATCAGGACTGAACGAGGAATGCCTGGACCAGATGGGTCCAGGCATTCCTCGTTTCTGAGAACAACACACGCCGCCGCAGGAGTGGGGCCGCAGAACTACTCGTCGGCCATGCCTCCGTCCTCGAGCCGGGGTCGTTCACCGGCTGACCGACCCGACGTCCAGCCAACTCCCAGGAGGGCGCCTCACACTGGGTGCAGGAGGTGAGCACTCGTGGTGTCGTCCGATACCCCGCAGGCGCGGCTGCTCGTCGTCGAGGACGAGCCGAACATCCGTGAGCTGTTGTCCACGTCGCTGCGGTTCGCCGGGTTCGACGTGCACACCGCCGCAGACGGCGCCACCGCGCTCAAGCTGGCCGAGAGCACCCGACCGGACCTGCTGGTGCTCGACGTCATGCTGCCGGACATGGACGGCTTCGCGGTCACCCGTCGCTTGCGGGACGGCGGGCGACGGGTGCCGATCCTGTTCCTGACCGCCCGGGACGGCACCGACGACAAGGTCACCGGCCTGACCGTCGGCGGCGACGACTACGTCACCAAGCCCTTCAGCCTCGAGGAGGTGGTCGCGCGGATCCGGGCCGTGCTGCGCCGCACCGGCGACCACCAGTCCGAGGGTTCGCGACTGGTGTTCGCGGATGTCGAGCTGGACGAGGACTCCCACGAGGTGTGGCGAACTGGGCGGCCGATCGACCTGTCCCCCACCGAGTTCAAGCTGCTGCGCTACTTCATGCTCAACCCGAACCGGGTGCTGTCCAAGGCGCAGATCCTGGACCACGTGTGGGACTACGACTTCCGCGGCGAGGCCGGGATCGTCGAGTCGTACGTCTCCTACTTGCGCCGCAAGGTGGATGCCGCGGACGGGCCACCGTTGATCCACACCCGCCGGGGAGTCGGGTACGTGCTGAGGCTGCCACCCGGTCATGCCTGAGGCCAATGCCCTCAGGCCCGCAGGAGTTCCCCCCGCCACATCGGGCCGACCTCCCGAAACCGCTGTGCTGCAGCGGATTCGGCAACGCCTCGACACCGTCCCGCTCCGGGACCGACTGGTGGCGGTGCTGGTGGTGATCACCCTGGTCGCCCTGGTGGTCACCGGCGCGTCCGCGGTGTCGCTGCTGCGCGGCGAGCTCGTGGGCAAGCTGGACAACCAGATCACCAGCTCGTTGCGCGCCTGGCTGCGCGACCCGGTGCGGGACACTGGCCGGCCACGCGGGCTGCCCACCAACGTCTACGGCGCCGTGGTGTTCGACGACGGCCAATCGCTGCTGATCAACCGCGGCCTGACCGCCCGCGCCCCGGACCTGCGCGCGATCACGTCCGAACGGACCACCCGGCGAGACGGCCTGCCGTTCACCGTGCGTGGCCGGGGTGGGGACGACTGGCGGGTGGTGGCGGTTCGGGCGCAGGACACGGCCACCGGCCAAGCCGTCACCGTCGTCGTCGGCCAGCCCTTGGCCGACGTCCAGGACACCGTGACCCGGATGCGTCAGATCCTGCTGCTGATCGGGATGGCCGTGCTGTCCACGGTCGGGTTGTTGGGCTGGATGGTGATCCGACGGTCGTTGCGGCCGCTGCGCGAGGTCGAGACGGTGGCCGGGGCGATCGCGGCCGGTGATCTCGGGCAGCGGGTGCCGCGGCAGCCGGAGTCCACCGAGGTGGGCCGGCTGGCCACCGCGCTGAACGCGATGCTGGCGCAGATCGAACGGGCCTTCCGGGCGCAGGCGGCATCCGAGGAACGGATGCGGCGGTTCGTCTCGGACGCGAGCCACGAGCTGCGCACGCCGCTGGCCGCCGTGCGCGGGTACGCCGAGCTGTACCGGCAGGGTGCGGTGCGGCAGCCGGACGACGTCGCGTCGGTCATGCGCCGGATCGAGACCGAGGCCACCCGGATGGGTGGGCTGGTCGAGGATCTGTTGACCCTGGCCCGGCTCGACGAGCAACGACCGCTGCACCGCACCCCGGTGGACCTGACGGTGCTGGCCGCGGACGCCGTGCAGGACGCCCGGGCGCTCGACCCCGGGCGGGACGTCACACTGCTCGGCCGCGACGGCCCGGTGGCACCGGTGATGGTTCTAGGTGACGAAGCCAGGTTGCGGCAGGTGGTCGGCAACCTGGTCGCGAACGCGCTGCGGCACACCCCGCCCGGTACGCCAGTGGAGATCGCGGTGGGCCGGGACCCCGGTGACGCCCCTGGCCTTGGGCCGCCCCCTCAGTCATCCACGGCCAGTGTGCCCCTTGGGCCGACGGCCAGTGCGCCCCTTAGGCCGACGGCCAGTGCGCCGGCCACTGGGTCACCGTCGGCGGCCGTGGCCCCCTCACAGGCAACGGCTGCCAGCCCGGTGTACGGCGTCATCGAGGTGCGCGATCATGGTCCGGGCATCCCCGCTGCCCTCGTCGGTCAGGTCTTCGAACGGTTCTTCCGGGCGGACGCCTCACGGCAGCGAAGGTCCGGCGGAACCGGCTTGGGTTTGGCCATCGTCGCCGCGATCGTCACCGCCCACGACGGTCAGGTCGGCATCCGGCAGACCCTCGGCGGTGGCGCGACGCTCGCGGTCCGCATCCCGGCCGCCCGCAGCGGGCCGATGACCGACGAGGACATGGATGACGAGGCGTCCAACGCGGGGCCTGCCGACGACGTCCAGTCACAGGTCAAGGAGACAGACCTCCGCTGATGAGCGCGGTCAGGGAACTCTCAGGAACATCCCAGCGATACATCACCGGGATGATGTGGGATAGAAGGGTCAGTACGCCGATGGAGGGTGGACGTCAGATGTCCGGGACCGTGGACCACGAGCAGAACGACCAGCAAGCGGGGTCGCCCCCCGTCGAACCGACGCGTCCGCCTGCAGGTGACTTCCCGCAGCACCACACCCCGCACCCGCCGTCCTCGGGGCCGCCCCGACCTCCGGCACCACCCGAGACCCCGTCTCTGGAGCACCCGTGGCCACAGAGCCCGACGCCACAGAGCCCGACGCCGCAGCACGGGAACCCGGTGCGGCAGCACACACCCGACACACACCCGACAGCCCCATGGCCCCAGAACCCTTTCGCCCAGCCGGACACCCACAACCCGTACGGCGACCAGCCTCAGAACCCGTACGACCACCCGGCCCACCCTCAGGACCCGTACGCCCAGCACTCCCAGGCCTCGTACCCCCAGACGCGAGACCCGTACGCCCAGCCGGTCTATCCGCCGCCTCACCCGCAGCAGGCAACCGGGCACGAGATGTCCGGGCAGCACGCTTCCGGGCAGCACGCTGAGGGCGAGCAGGTCACGTGGTACGGCGCGCCCACCGCATCCGGAGGGGTGGGGGCGCCTCCGGGTGATTCCATCAACGCGTCCCCCGTCAGTGGCCCGGCCCCGTCCCGAGGGCGTCGGCGTCGTGAGCTGGTCGCCGTCACCATGGTGGCCGCACTGGTCGCTGGGGGTACGACCGCCGGCGTCCTTGCCGCCGGTGACGACCCGTCGACGGCTGCCAACGCCACCACTTCGTCGGACACCGGCGCGGCCGGTACCGGGAACGGGCCGGTCGCGCTCGATCCCGGCGCCGGGGTGGACTGGGGAAAGGTCTCCCGCGCGGTTCAGCCCAGCGTGGTCGCGATCACCGCCGAGGCCCGCGGCGCACGCGACGGGGGCCAGGGGTCTGGTGTGCTGCTGGACGACCAGGGCCGGGTCCTGACGAACAACCACGTCGTGCAGGCCGGCAGCGGCGACCCCGAGCTGACCGTCACGCTCTCGGACGGCCGCAGCTACCAGGCGAAGATCGTCGGGACCGACCCCTCTACCGACCTCGCGGTGATCCAGATGAGCGGGGCGACGGAGCTGCGGCCCGCGACACTCGGCGACTCCGATGAGATCGGGGTGGGGTCGCCGGTGATGGCGCTCGGCAACCCACTCGGCTTGTCCGGGACCGTGACCACCGGCATCGTCAGCGCGCTCGACCGCCCGGTCACGACCCAGCAGGACGGCGGCGCGGGTGGGAACGCCAACGAGCCGGTGGTCACCAACGCCATCCAGACCGACGCGGCGGTTAACCCGGGCAACTCCGGCGGCGCCCTGGTCGATGCCCAGGGGCGGGTGATCGGTATTCCGTCGTCCATCGCGTCGCTCGGCGCCGGGATCGGCGGCCAGTCCGGGAGCATCGGCCTCGGTTTCGCGATCCCGATCAACGAGGCGAAGGCGATCGCCGACCAGCTCATCGAGGACGGCAAGGCCGAGCACCCCTATCTGGGCGTCCGGCTGGACAACGGCACCGTGCGGCAGGGCGCCGCCGAACGGTCAGCGGCCAGGATCAGCCGGGTGGAGCCCGGCACCCCCGCCCAGCAGGCCGGTCTGCGCGCCGGGGACTCGGTGCTCGCGGTCAACGGTGAAGCGGTCAACGGGTCGCAGTCCCTGGTGGCGCAGATCCGCGAACGTCAGGTCGGGCAGCGCGTGGAGCTGACGATCTGGCGTGACGGCCAGGAGCAGAAGGTGCCCGTGACGCTCACCTCGCGCCCAAGCTGACCAGCATCAGGTCCACAAGCGGCCGACCGGCAAGACGTGCAGCCGGTCGTCGAAGGCGAGCGATGCCCGCGCCCCAGCCCGCGGGCATCGCTCCTCACCGGACCGCTGCCCGGGCTACGGACGACTCGGGGCGCTCATCCCCCAGGCCGTCCGAGACAACGTGTCCTGGAGTCCGATGGCGACACCACCGAGGGCGTTGCTCTCCAGTAGGTCGTCCTCACCCAGGTCGACGTCGCTGTCGTCCTCGGTTCCCCCCACACCGTCCGGCCCGACGCCGAAGAACAGCGCTTGATTGGCCCCGCCGGCGTCCATGATGTCCGCCTGGTCGTTCAGGTTCTCGGTGTGCCAGTTGCCGACCAGGTGACCGACCTCGTGCGAGACCACCGCCGCCAACGCCCGGCCGACGAACGCGACCCGGTCGCTGTCCTTCGTGAGGTAGGTGTTGAGGGAGTAGGGGGCTGTGGTCCGGCTCCCGGGCTCGCTGAGCGCGTCCAACAGCACCAGAGCCTGGTCCTCGCGGTCGAAGTTGCCAGGGTCGATGAACTGGGCGACACCGATCGTGTCGATCTCGGCCTGGGCGATCGTGCCGCCGACGATGACCCTGCTGACCCCGGGGCGACCGCTGATGTCGGGCCCGTCGGCGCTGGTGGACACCGCCACCGAGACGTGGTCGCTGATCCCGGACGCCTCGAGGTCGCGGCGCAGGTTCTCCTGCACGCCCCGTCTCATCTCCGCGACGACTGCCGCCTCGTCCGCGGCGGTCAGCCCCCACCGGCCCAAGAACGACCGCAGCGGCGACAACGTGCGGATCTGCGGTGCACCACCCCAGATGCTCGGGTTCACCCGCTGACCGTCGACGTCAAGGTAGATCCGCTGGGTGCGGGGCCGACCCGGACCGCCATGCGGATACACCTCCACGGTCAGCGTGTACGGCCGAGCCCGCCCCTCGTCGCCGACATCGATCACCGAGCGGTCCATGACCTGGACGTAGTAGGTGCCCGAGGTGCGCGCCACCAGCTCGGTCGCGGCGGAGAAGTCCGTCCCACCCGGCAGCGGCGAGTCCGTCGGATACAGGTCCGTCGCGAAGGCGGACACCGAACCGCTGCGCAACGTGCCACCCGGGTCGGACAACCCGACGTAGCCACCGCCGGAGTCGGTCGCCGCGCCGAGTACGTCACCGGCGTTCAGGCGCACCGCGTACACGTCGCGATCAGCGGCCCCCACGGTGACCACCAGGTCGTAGCCACCGCTGGGGGTCTGCCACCCCGTGCCCGACTCCGCAGAACCTGGCCACACCGCCAGGTGGTAAACCCCGGATCGGGGGACCGTGAACACCATCGCCTGCGACCGCGCGTCGTCCTCGACGTACGGGACCAGGCTGGCCTTCTCCTCGGTGTCCTGATACGGGATCAGGCGAGGAATCAGATCACCGGATCGCCGGGTGACCCGCGCGCGCACCTCGTCACCGGCGTTCAGCCGCATGCGGTAGAAGTCGGTGTCCAGCCGAGAGCCGGCCGGCGTCGGATCGATCGTCCCGCTGACCCGAAAGCCACGCCGCCGCACGGACATCCCGGTGTCCCGCGCCTGCGCCAGCGTGTTGTCCGGCGTGGTGGTCGGCGGGATCCGGTCTACCTGCGCGGCGTCCGGCTGCGCGGTCACCCCCAGCGCCCCGCTGACCGTCGCTCTCGGGTTCGCATCGGCACCGAAGGACGGGATCGGCTGGGCGGCGGCCAGGGTGTCGTTCGAGCCGCGCTGCTCCGGTGGCTCGTCCTCGGTGATCGCGGACGGCGCTGAGGCTGGCGCCAGGCGGGCCGCAGCCGCCCGACGCCCTGCCCGACGCTGCTCGGCCCGGTCATGAAGTGCCGCACGGCACCTCGCTGCGTCACCGGCGTCGCGCTCGTGGGGCGCGTGCTGCTCACCATGCCGGGTCCAGGACAGCCACGGCAGCACCCGGCACGTGGCGCCGTCGCTCGTCGTCGCGCTCGGGTTCTGGACCGGCGACGCACCGACCGCCGCAGCTGACCCAGCACCGAGCGCTACGGCCACGCCTGCCGTCACCAGGACCGTCCACAGCCGCCGATCGGCTGGTCTTTGTCCGTTCATCGTGTCCACTCCTGCTCACTCACGGGCCCGTCATCGTCGGCCCCGATCCCTGACGGATGCGTTCGACCCGCCACCCCACCGATAGGCGGGTCACGGTGCTCATGACGTCGTGGCCCCGCGGATGGTTGTCGGGAACGGCTGGGTTTCTCCTCGCGGCGCGAGGTGGGGGCCGACCAGCCCGCTCCCCCGCCCAGCTGTCGCAGCTCGCTCGTTAGGGTTGGCCGCGGATCAGCGGACGACGGAGGGCGAGCCGATGGAGGTGTTGCCCGAACGTCCCGCCCACGATGACGGGGGCCGGCCCTCGACGAGCTGGAGCGACGACGACTTCGCCGGCTTCGTCAGGAACCGGTGGGGTGCGTTGTACCGCACGGCGTACATGCTCACCGGGGAGCCCGCCGCCGCCGAGGACCTGGTCCAGACAGCGCTGGCCAAAGCATTCGCGGCCCGGTGGCGCATCCGCAATCCCGAGGCGGTCGAGGGATACGTCCGACGCACGATGGTGACCACGCACACCTCGTGGTGGCGCCGTCACCGGGGCCGCGAGGCAGCGGACGAGGTGCCCGAACACCTCGACGTCGGCGGCGGCGACGCCTTCGACGGCGTGCTGTCCCGCAGCACCCTGTGGCCCCTCCTGAGCCGGTTGTCCCGAGGGCAGCGCACGGCGGTCGTGCTGCGGTTCTTCGAGGACCTCACCGAGGCACAGACCGCGCACCTCATGGGCTGCAGCGTGGGCACGGTCAAGAGCCAGACCCATCGAGCGCTGTCCGCGCTACGAGCAGCGCTGACCGAGCTCGGTGAGGAACCAGCGGGCCTGGACGCTCAGAAAACCGTGTCAAGGGGTGGCTCATGAACCCTCTCGAGGACCAGCTCCGTCACGAGCTGCAGGCGCTGGAACAGCACCTGCCGACTCCGCCGCCACCGGTCGAGACGGTGTTGGCGCGCGGCCGAGCAGCACGGCGTCGACGGCGGGCCGGCCTCGGCGTCGCGGCCGTGGCGATGGCGGGCGCGGCTGCGCTGGGACCGACACTGCTCACCGGTGGACCCGACCCCGACGAACCGACCGTGGTCGCGGGCCGCCCGATCGCCGCCGCCGCGGCGGCCGACCTCATGCGGTCGCTCGGCTCGCTGCGCGGCGACCCCTACGCGGCCTGGGAGTGGAACGACTCGTCGGGGCGCGGCGTGCTGCTGGCTACCCGCCAGGTGGACCAGGAGTCCGCCGGGGTCCCCCTCAACGGGGTGCTGCGGGTGTACCAGGCCACCGGGCTTGGCGCCGGTGGCGGGCGCGTCAGCACCGTGCTGGAGGCGACGAACTCATCACCCGCCCAACCGGCGCCGTGCACGCTCGACGGCGGCCTGGGGTTCGTGGACGGTTCCACCACCATCACCGACGTCGACAGGGATGGCGTGGCGGAGGTGACGATCGGCTGGTGGAACAGCTGCGCGGGCGACATCGCACCCGCCCAGGTGCACCTGCTGACGCTGGAGGGTGACCAGCGGTACGAGCTGACCGGAGAAGCGGAGTTCCCGCGACCCCCGCAGTCCAGGAGCACCGACCCGGCGCCGGTGGGAACACCGTCCGCTCAACCCTCGTCCTGGCCGCCCGCGCTCCGACGCGAAGCGCTTGCCCTGTACGACCGCCTGTACCGCTGACCGTGGGCGGTCGTGGGTCGACTGCCTTCATCCAACGCCGCAGACTTCTGCGGGCGCAGAGCTTCCGCCGATGTCACCCGGCGCCACCATGCGAATCCTGCACCCCGTGCTCGTGCCATGCACCGCACCACTGCACGTTGATCAGAAGTCGACCGTCGGGGCCGCCCGCTGTCCCTGCGGCGCCTCATAGAACCGACGGACCCCGACCCCGGCGATACCGCTGAAGAACATCCACGGCACGGTGCGCACCAACGTGTTCAACGAGGAGACGGCGTCGTTGTAGTACTGGCGGGCGAAGGCCAGCTGCCCCTCGGTCTCCGCCAGCTGTCGCTGCAGCTCCTGGAAGTTCGCGCTGGCCTTCAAGTCCGGGTAGGCCTCGGCGACCGCGTTGACCCGGACCATCGCCTGCTCCAGCCGGGCATCGGCGCGGGCCTTCTCCTCGACGTCGGTGCCAGCGGTCGCGGCCTGCACGCCGGCCCGGGCCGCGGTGACCTCGTCGAAGACCCCTCGCTCGTGGGCGGCGTACCCCTTGACCGTCTCCACCAGGTTGGGGATCAGGTCTGAGCGTCGGGTCAGCTGGACGTCGATCCCGCCGAGCGCCTCCTGGGCACCGATGTCGGCGGTCCGCAGCCGGTTGAACCCCACGACCCCGAGCCCCAGCAGCAGGACCACCAGGCCCACGATCACCAGCAACACGATCACCACAACGTCCTCCTTCTGACCACGCCCGGCCGGGCGCTCGACGAACCGACCCTGGCACGCCTCAGCCTCGCCACGTGCCCATCATGACGCTTGCGCCCTCGACCTCGACCGCTGCTTACCAAGAGCCGCCACCGCCACCGCCGCCACCGCCACCGCCCGAGAAGCCGCCGCCACTACCGCCAGACGACGACTGCTGGGTGGCCTGGTAGGACGAGATGGCCCCCGACACGCTGCTGGAGAAGTCGCCGACCAGGCCGTGCACGCCTCCGGCACCCCCCACCAGACCGTACCCACCGACGTACGACGGGACCGGAGGTTCGGCACCGGTCTCGATGCGGAACTTCTCCGCCCACGCCGCCGCGCAATCGAAGGCCACCGCCCACGGCAGGTAGGCGGTGTAGAGCTGCTCACGACCGGCGAAGTCGAACCGGGCCACGCTCGACGGGGTGGACAGCACCCGCCGGAAGCCGCCGATGCGAGACCACATGTTCCGCCCGATGAACGTACGCCGGGTGCTCGCGCCTGGGGCCAGCACCTCGATACCGCCGATCGCGAACAGCCCCGGCACCGCGGCCAGCACGCTCATCCCCAGCGGGTTCGCGAAGCACAGCACGACGGTGGCGACGACCGCTCCGACCACCAGCACCCCACCGAAGCTGCCCGGCCCGGCCGTGGTGAGCAGCCCGGCCTGGCGCGCCCAGACCCGGGTGGTGTCCTGCGCGGACTCGATCCTCGACGCCAGCACCTTGCCGGTCTGCGGGTCGTCCCGGTCGACGACGAACGCGGTTCCCGGGCCGGCGAGCAACCCGGCCACCCGGCCTGTCACCTCGTCCAAACCTGCCCAGCCTGACTCACCGACACGGTCGGTGATCGTCCAACCGCTGGCGGACCGCTCCAGGGTGACGGCACCGCGCTCGGCCGCGTGCATCACCGACGCGACGAACGCGTTCCGGTCGGTCCGCTCGGTCAGCAGGTACGCCGCCTGGGCCGGCCCGATGCCGTCGGGCGGGGCGTACTGCAGCGGGAACCGCGGCCGGCTCTCCCGGGTGCTGCGGCTCAGCAGCCACCCGAGCGCGCCGGCGCCGAGCGCGAGCAGCACCATCAGCGCCAACGCCCAGGGCCGGGTCCCCAGCACCGGGTCGAGCCGCTGCGACCACGGCACCTGGGCCGACGACGATGGCACCCCCAGATCGGCGCTCACGGTCACCGGAGTCCGGGGCGGCAGCGGGCCGGTGCTGATCCGCAGTTGGGCGGTGCCGGCGCCGTCCGCCTGACAACCACCGCTGGCGCCGACTCCGACGGCGCACCGCACCTGACCTGCCGGCGCCGGCAACCGCACCGTCAGCGAGCTCGACCGGATCGGTTGCTGCCACCCGCCCGGCACCAGGTTCCAGTAGAAGCGGGCGGAGGCATCGCCGTCGGCCGACCTGTCGCTGGGTGGGCTGAGCACGCCCTCCAGGTGATAGCGGATCTCGTAACGGTGGGTGCCGGGGGTCAGCGTCCGGTCGGGCGAGCCGATCCGGATGACCCGGTAGCGACCGTCCCCCTCGCGTGAGCTCTGGATGGGCTCCGGTTGGCCGTCGCGCAGCACCGCGACGCCGAGCGGCACCCGCCGCGCGTGCGGATCGGCGGCATCCCGGGTGTCGAAGAACCGGAAGATGCCGTGCTTGCCGGTGACCGGGAAGTCGACGTCGAGCTGCTCCACCACGTCGAGCCGGCCATCGCGGGACACCGTGAACGAGGCGTCGTAGCGGGAGATGGTGGTGTCCTCCGGTTGCGCGTCGGCCTGATCACCCGACCCCACGACGGAGGCGGCTATCCCGACGGCCAACAAACCGAGGAGAACGACGCGCAGCAACCAGCGGATCACGTGCGGATCCTAGTGCCGCGCGCCGGACGTCTCCTGGGGCTCAGGCACCGCCGGTCGCATCACCCACCGCGCGGCACCAGGCCTGGCAGTGGCTCCCGCAGAGGTCGCACCGCTGTGGTAGGCAGGCTCGGTGACGACAGCGGCCCGCCCCGCCGACCCCCCCACCGTGATGGACGTCCAGGCAGCCCGGTCCGCGCTGGCCGGGCACGTCCGCCGGACACCGGTGGTGACGGTGGAGCTTCCGAGCTCGGCCGGCGCTGTGCCGCTGACGCTCAAGCTGGAGTCGTTGCAGGTGACCGGCTCGTTCAAGCCTCGCGGGGCGGTGACGTCGCTGCTGGAGCTGCAGGCCCCTGAGGTGGTGGCGTGCTCCGGCGGCAACCACGGCCTGGCCGTAGCGTGGGCCGCGCACCGGCTCGGTCGGCGAGCCACGGTGGTGGTGCCCACCTCGGCCGCCGCGACCAAGGTGACCGCGATGCGGGAGCTGGGAGCGCACGTCATCCAGACCGGCGATGTGCCGGCGGAGGCTTTCGAGGTCGCCGAGCAGGTGGTTGCCGACCATGGGTGGCCGCTGGTGCACCCGTACGACCAACCGGCGACGATCGCCGGTCAGGGAACGCTGGGCCTGGAGCTGGCCGACGACGCCCCGGACGTCACCCACTGGCTGATCGCGGTCGGCGGGGGCGGTCTCGCTGCTGGCGTCGCCCTCGCCTTGACCGCGGCACCAGGAGAGCAGCGGGCGGTGATCCCGGTAGAACCGCAGGGGTGCCCGTCGTTGCACGAGGCGCAACATGCTGGACGTCCGGTCCCGACTCAGGCGGAGGGCATCGCGCGGACCAGCTTGGGGCCACCCAGCATCGGCGACCTGCCCTGGCTGCTGCTTCGGGAACGAGTCGGCCCGTGCGTCCTGGTGAGCGACGCCGACATCGCGACCGCTCAGCAGTGGCTGTGGCGCCACGTGCGGGTGGCCACCGAGCCGGGCGGCGCGACCGCGCTGGCCGGCCTGCTCGCCGGGCGCTGGGCACCGCCCCCGGGAGCCACGGTGGGGGTGGTGGTGTGCGGGGGCAACACCGACGCCCTGCCGCCGTGAGCTGACCAAGGGCAGTGGCTCGCGAGCTAGCCGCTACTGGGGAACGCCGAGGTCGATCGTCCAATAGGTGCCGTGCGGGCTGCCGGACAACGTCCACACTCCGACACCGATATCCCGCCAGTCGCAGCTCCTGATCCGCTCTCGGTACTCGAAGCTGGCCCATAGCGCGTTGAACGCGTCACTGGCTGCGCCCTGGCCGGCGGTCACCATCTCCTTGGCTTTGGCGTAGCGGTAACCGGCGTCATGCATCCGCTGCTCGCCGCTGCGACCGTCCAGTCCACGGTTCGCCACGTAGCCGTAGTTGGCCATCTCCCTGCTGTGCCCGATCGCCGTCCCGGCAAGCAGCGAGTTGTACGTCACCGCCGAGCAGCCGACCGCGGCACGCTTGGCGTTGATCAGCCCGATGAGGTCGTTGGCGATCGCGGCGTTGGACGACCCAGCGGTACGCGCAGGAGCAGGCTTCCTCGTCGAGGACGATCCGCCACTCGAAGACGACCCACCCGCGGACGACCCGCCGCCGGATGAGGATCCACCACCAGAAGACGACCCACCACCCGCGGAACCGTTGTAGCCCGCTCCTGACCCTTCACGGGCTGGGCAACCTCGGTGGAACAGCGGCGCAGATCCGGCTACCGCTACGCCGGAGTCCCCATGTCGAGCGTCCAGTAGTAGCCGAACCTGCTGTCCGGATCCCGCCACATCCCGACACCGGCCTCGGTGTACTGGCAACTGAGCATTCGCGTGCGGTACTCGGTGCTCTGCAGCCATGCCGCAAGCACCTGCGCCGCCGTCGTCTGACTGGCCGCAACCATCTCTTTCGCCAGCACATACCGGTAGCCCGCGTCGTACATGCGTTGTTTCCCGCTGCGACCATCTGGCGCGTGGTTGGACAGGTAATCCTGCTCCGCCATGTCTCGGCTGTGTAGTTCGGCGACACCGGCGAGCAGGGTGTTGCGGCGTAATGCAGGGCAGCCTGCCGACGCACGTTCGCCGTTGAGCAGCTGCAGGAACTCGGCCTCGACGGCGGCATCGGACGACCCCGTCACCTGCCGTGTGGGCTTCACGACAGGCTTCGGCCTGGTGCTGGATTGCTGCCCGTTCGATGACGCGCTAGACCCACTCGGTAGCGCACGAGGCCGATCTGGCGACGCACTCACCACGTCTGGCGAGCCAATGAGCCCTCCACCCGACAGACCTGGATCTGAATCAGCCTCAGGTCGAGGCTTTGGGGAGGTCGCTGCGCCATCTCCACCGGAGCCAGACGTAGAAGGCTGAGAACCAAGGCCACCGGGATCCGGCTTGGTGACAATCTCGGCACCCGGGGTAGCCGCTGCCGCTGGCTTCAAGTCCATCATGCCAACGCTCTGCCCCACCGAGCCGTCTGACTCGGCGCACCCCGCAATGGTCAACGCACTGAAAAGGCTGACCACCACGACTCCGACGAGCAATGGGCGTCGACGTCGGCCATCGCGGAAATCCTCGCTCATATGCAGAAAGTAGCCATCGCCGACACCGTGAGCCAGGGCCGAAATAACCAGTCACTGGCCCTTCGACGGCTCGGTATCAAAGTCTGCGATCCAGGCCATCTCGGATGTGGTGGATCGGGCCGGTCAGCTCGGCGAGACGTCGCCCTTGGCCACCCCACCGGAGCTGGATGATCTCGGCGGCGATAGACACCGCGGTCTCCTCGGGGGTGCGGGCACCGAGGTCGAGCCCGATCGGGGAGCTGAGCCGAGACAGTTCGGCCTCGGTGCTGCCGCGCTGGCGGAGCCGGTCCAACCGGTCCGCGTGGGTACGGCGGGATCCCATCGCACCGACGTACGCCACCGGCAGTCGCAGTGCCAGCTCCAGCACCGGGACATCGAACTTCGGGTCGTGGGTCAGCACCGTGAGCACCGCCCGGTCGTCCAACCGCCCGGCCTCGACCTCAGCGGCCAGGTACCGGTGCGGCCAGTCGACGACCACCTCGTCGGCGTCCGGGAACCGGGACGCCCTGGCGAACACCGGGCGCGCGTCGCACACCGTGACTCGGTATCCGAGGAACGCCCCCACCCGGGCCACCGCAGCAGCGAAGTCGATCGCGCCGAACACCAGCATCCGCGGCCGTGGCGCGTACGACGCGACGAACACCCGCATGCCGGCACCGCGCCGCTCGCCGTCCGGGCCGTACCCCAGGGACTCGGTCCGCCCGGCAGCCAGCAGCCCGCGGGCGTCGTCCACGACCGCGTCGGTGGCACGGTCGGAACCCAGCTCGCCGGCCACCGGCTCCGGGTCGTCCGGCGCCCGGACGACGACCCGCCGGCCGAGCCACCCGGCGTCCGGGTGCTCGATGACGGTGCACACGGCCACCGGGCGCCCGGACTCGAGATCCTGGGCGACCTGGCCGAGTTGCGGAAAGCTCACCGCGTCCATCCGCTCGACGAACACGTCCAGGATCCCGCCGCAGGTGAGTCCCACCGCGAACGCGTCGTGGTCGCTGACGCCGTATCGCTGCAGCACCGGACGGCCCTGGGCGACCACCTGCTGGGCGAGCTCGTAGACGGCGCCCTCGACGCACCCGCCGCTGACGCTGCCCACCGCCTCGCCGCCGGGGCCCACCAGCATCGCGGCGCCGGCCGGCCGGGGCGCCGATCGCCAGGTCGCCACGACCGTGCCCACGCCGACCGACTCACCGGCTCGCCACCATCGCAGCAGCTGGTCCAGCACTTCACGCACCCGCCACCACCTCCATCAGCCGGGCATAGGCGTCCACCGAGTGCCCGGCGACGAAGTCGTCGACCCACGGCAGGACGGCGGCCATCCCCCGTTGCACTGGCTGGTACCCGTCCTTGCCCCGGTGCGGGTTCACCCACACGACCCGGTGCGCGAGCCGGGACAACCGGCCCACCTGCTCGGCCAGCAAGGCCGGGTCGCCTCGCTCCCAACCGTCCGAGCAGATCACCAGCACCGCGCCCCGGACCAGACCCGGGCGCCCCCAGCGCTCCTCGAACACCCGCAACGTCTCACCGAGCCGGGTGCCGCCCGACCAGTCCGGCACCTGCCGCCCGGCGCAGCGCAGCGCCCGCTCGACGTCCCGGTGCCCGAGTCCCGTGGTGACCCGGGTCAGCCGGGTGCCGATGGTGAACACCTCCACCCGAGCCCGGCCCGGCAGCCCTGGGACGCCGCCGGCCGCCACCCGCAGCTGGGCATGGGCCAACCGCAGCAGCACATCGGCGTACGGCAGCATCGACCCGGACACGTCGATCAACCACACCACCCGCCGCGGACGCTGTCCGCCTCGGTGGTACCGGAGCGGTCCGGGAACGCCACCGCGGCGCAGCTCCTCGCGCACGATCCGACGCACGTCCAACCGCCCCCGGCTCGACGGACGCCGACGCGCGCTGCGCCGCACCGGGATCCCCGTGTCGAGCTTCGTCAGCAATCTGCGCACCTGCTCACGGCCGGCCGGGTCCAGCTCGGCGACGTCCCGGTGCCGCACTACCTCGACGGCGCTGGCGGCCACCCGCAACGGCTCGCGCTCCTGCTCGGCCTCGATGCCGCTGGTGCCGCCGTCGAGAGCGGCCATGGTGATCTCTGCTGACGACCGAGACTGAATCCTGGCCGGCCGGGGCGGCATCTGGCCCTCGAACCAGTCGGCGAACGTCAGGTCGTACGTCCGCAGGTGCTCGGGATCAGCACACAACGTCGCCCGGCCCGCCCAGTAGACGGCCGCCCGGTCTTCGATCCCGACCTCGGCGACCGCCCGCACGTAGGTGACCGTGCGGTCCGGCGTCACCGGGACACCTGCGAAGCGCAGGGCACGGGCGAAGCCGGCCAGCTCCCGAACGACGTCCGGGAGCGCCACTCGCCCGCCTCCCGTCGGGGCGGTCATGGTCGGGACAGTCATGGCAGGCAGCCCGTCGTGGGAAGGAGCCCGTTGAGGAGGCACAGCGGGCATGGCTCGGCCTGGTTAAGCGCTGAGCAGCCGGTCGAGATCGGCCCGCACCTGGTCGGCGTCCTCGCGGTACTTCAGGACGGCACCGAGGGTGTCGGCCGCGGCTTGCGGGTCCAGCTCCCGAGCACCCAGCTCGACGAGGCAGCGAGCCCAGTCCAGCGATTCCGCCACTCCCGGGGGTTTGAGCAGGCTCATGGTGCGCAACCGCTGACTGGCCGCGGCCACCTGCTCGGCGATCCGGCCCGCCACGTCTGGCAGCCGGGTCCGGATGATCTCCACCTCCCGCGCCAGCGACGGATGCTCGATCCAGTGGTAGAGGCAGCGTCGCTTGAGCGCGTCGTGCACCTCGCGGGTCCGGTTGCTGGTCAGCACCACCAACGGCGGTGTCGACGCCGCGACGGTGCCCCACTCCGGCACGGTCACCGAATAAGTGGACAGCACCTCCAACAAGAACGCCTCGAACTCGTCGTCCGCCCGGTCCACCTCGTCGACCAGCAGCACGCTGCGGCTGTCTTGCAACGCCTGCAGCACCGGACGGGCGAGCAGGAACCGCTCGTCGAACAAGCTGCGCTCGGCGGCATCGACGTCGATCGGCCGGTCGCCGCGGGTGGCCTCCAGCGCTCGTAGGTGCAGCACCTGGCGGGTCACGTCCCAGTCGTACAGAGCCTGGCTGGCGTCAATGCCCTCGTAGCACTGCAGCCGGATCAGCCGGGCCTGGGTGACATCCGCGAGGGCCTCGGCGAGTGCGGTCTTGCCGGTGCCGGGCTCGCCTTCCAGCAACAACGGCCGCTGCAGCCGCAGCGCCAACCACGCGGTGGTGGCCAACCCAGCTCCTGGCAGGTAGCCGACGGCACGCAACGCGGCGGCCAAGCCGGCCGCGTCATCCGGCACGGCCGCAGCACTCGCCGCAGTCATGGACCGAGCGTACGCCGCGCCTGCCGATGCTCGGTGCCCGTCATGAGAAACACCGCCGGGAAACATCCGTCACCGAACCGTGCGACCGACACGGCAGCACGGCAAGATGGGCGATGTGAGGTTGCTCGGCGGGTGGGTCCGGCACGGACGGGTCGTGGCCCCCGTGGTGGACCAGGCGGACCTGGAAGCAGCAGGGTTGGAGCTGCTCGCGAGGTACGACGAACCGCACCGGCACTACCACGACACCCGGCACCTCGGTGAGGTGGTGGGAGCGGTCGCGCTCCTTGCCGAGCACGCCCGGGACCTGTCCGCGGTGATGGTGGCCGCATGGTGGCACGACGCGGTCTACCTGCCGGGCGCGGACGACAACGAGGTCGCCAGTGCCGCCCTTGCCACCGCTACGCTGGACGGCTGGGAGGCAGCGCCGGACCGGGCACTGCACATTGGTGACCTGATCCGGATGACCGCCACCCACCGCCCCCAACCGCACGATGCCGACGCCACCGTGCTCAGCGACGCCGACCTGGCGATCCTGGCCAGCCCGCCAGCCCGGTACGCCGAGTACGTGGCCGGCGTCCGTCGAGAATTCGCCGTCCTGCCGCATCAGGCATTCGCCGACGGCCGGGCAGCGGTGTTGAGGGATCTGCTGGATCGCGATCACATCTTCTCCACCCCGTCCGGACGAGCGCGGTGGGAGGCGCCGGCCCGCGAGAACATCGAGCGGGAGCTGCGCCACCTTCAGGATGCCCACCCGTCCTGACGCACCACCCGCACCGACAATCACCGCCGGCATCGCCACCCCGTACCGACAATCACCGCCGGCATCGCCGCTGGCACCCCTCAACCGCGGGGCCTCCCTACACCGCTGGCATTGCCGACGCCGCAGGGTGTCCTCATTGCTGGCATCCGGCAGTAGCTCGCCACCGCTACCTGACGGCACTGGATTGTCAGGGGTGGCGGGCCGGCGGTGCCGTGGCCAGGTGAGCGACCAACTGCCACCATCCGTCGCTCAACAGCTGTCGCGCCGTGCTCAGCTCGCACCACCGCCATGGTCTGGCGACGGCCACCCGCCGCGGCGGCTGCCCCATCAGCACCACCGTGTGATGACGAGGCGCCGGGCCTGGGTACTCCTGCGGCGGCGGTCCGGCGAGCGTCACCCGTGCGTGCCCAGCCACCCGTAGCGTCGTGGCGTCGACCACCGGCCCGATGCGGTGCCCTAGCAGCCTCGCCGCGGCGGCGACGTGGTTCTCGCCCGAACGCATACGGGTGCTGGGGAGTCCGGACTCCGGGCGATCGCTACCGAGCACCACCTGCGGCACCGGCGTCTGAGCCATGAGCACGACTGCCACCGTGGTGGTCAGCGTTAGCGGGGGCAGGAGCGGCCCAGCGATCAGGTCGAGCCGGGCGCCGGGAGGTTGCCCGGCGGGTTCGGCCACCGACGCCACCACACGTTCTCCCCGACGCTTGGGGATCCGCAAGCCGCTGCCGCGCAGGGCGCGTAGCAGCTCCCGTGCCCCAACAGGCAGCGCTCCTGCGGCCACCAGCGCCGCGTACCGCTCCTGCGACACGTCATAGTGGTCCCCCTCGAACGCGCGCCGAGGAACGCCGACCAGCTCAGCGAACCGATGCAGCTCGTCATAGGACCGATCGCTGATCAGGTGCGACCACATCCGTCCGTGCGCCGGCCACAGCGGCGGATCGATCAGGATCGCCACCTTCGCACTCTAGACGTGCACCTGGCAGGTCGGCAGAGTTCGCCCCATGCCGACGCCGAACAACCCGCTGCCCGTTGGGCACTTCTGACCTGACTCAAGCAATCTCCCCCACCTAGCGTTTCTACCGTGGGAGACACCCAGCGACTCATCGCTCCACGCGCCCGCCGGTCGACGAAGTCAGCGATCCGGCTTGCCGCGGCGGCCCTATGCGCCGTGAGCCTGGTCGGCTGCAGCAGCGACTCAGGCACCCAGTCCGATCAGAGCGTCCGGGCGATGAGCCTGAGCGCTCACTCCCCCACTTCCGGCAGCACCCCTACTGGCACTGGTTCGGCCCAGGGCGGTTCGGGCCTGACCCAGGGCGGTTCGGGCCTGCTGGGCGGGACACAGTACCCACCGTCACCGAGCCCCACTAGCAAGCCGGGCCAGACGCCCGGCTACGGCCCGAGCATCGGGTCTGGGTCAGGTTTACCCACCAGCAGCGGTTCATCAGCTGGCGGCGGGTCGACGGGATCCGTTCCGAGTTCGCTCGCCACCCCACCCCAACCTCCAGTTGGCCAGGCGGCCGGGCAGTCTGACGACTTCCTCGAACTCGGGCTTCTCTACTCCATCAATATCCAACGCCAACAGGTCGGCTGCCCATCAGTAACGCACAACTCGGTGCTCGCCGAAACTGCCGAGAAGCACAGCCGGGAGATGGCTGAGCACGGCTACGTGGCGAGCCGGGGTCTCGACGGTCGCAGCCCCGGGCAGCGAATACGCGATGCGGGTTATCGCTTCACGAAGGTCAGGGAGATGGTGACCGGTGGCCAGGATCTGTACAGCGAGGCATTCGGGGCATTGATGAACAGCTTTGAGTACCGGCAGCGGATCAAGAACTGCGACTGGCGCGAGATCGGCGTGGGGGTGTGGCGGCTGCCCGGCAGCACCCACGGCACCTACTGGACGGTCGACCTTGGCATTCCCCGATGATGGCCAGAACGAGACGTGAGCGCCGGCCGTTTGCCCTGCCGCTCGCGATCATCGGAGCCTGCGGGATTGCGGTGGCCGGGTGCGCCGAGGCGGACGGGACCAATGGCCAAACGGCAGGGGTGATGGAGGTCAGCGCTGCTGGGTCCGCTCCCTCAGCATCGGTGAACCCTGGTGGGCTTGGCGGCGGCTTGGGGTCGCCGCCGGGACAAGCCGGCCCTGGCGGCCTTGGCCCTGCGACGGGAAGCGGTGGTCAACCAACGGGACCACCCTCAGCGGTCGGTCCTGGTGCGGCGGCCGGTGGAGGCGCTGGCTGGTCGACGGGCACTGCCAACCCAGGTGCTGGCAACGTGAACGGCTCCGGTGGCCCTAGCGGTCCCAGTGGCCCTGGCGGCCCTAGTGGCTCTGGCGGTCCTAGTGGCTCTGGCGGCTCTGGTGGCCCTAGTGGCTCTGGCAGTTCCCCTGGTGGGGCCGGCTCGTCAGGTGGTTCGGTGGCATCCAGGACGATGGCAGCCCGAGCCGGCACGTCCGACGCTAACGCCGAACAGGAATTGATCGCCTTCATCAACAGCCATCGCGCCAACACGAAGTGTGTGGCTCTCAGACACAACACGCTTCTCGCCGCTACCGCTGAGGCGCACAGCTACGACATGGCGGCACACGGCTTCGTGAGTACCCAGGGTTCAGACGGCACGAGTCCGCAACAGCGGATGGCCAGGGCTGGGTATCGGTCGGCAAGCACCGACGAGATCGTGATCTCTGGCAGGTCCACGGCCGAGCAGGTGCAGCTGTCGATGATCTTGAATACCACCACCCGGCAACAGATCCTCAACTGTGCCTGGAGTGATATCGGGGTCGGGATGTGGACGCTGCCGGGCAGCAAGGACGGCACCTATTGGACGATCGATCTCGGCATCGGCAGCTGAGCGGCCCAGACCTGCCACTACCTCATCACTCTGCCGCCCAGACCTGCCATCACCACATCAGCAGCCCGACCTGCTACCCGCATGAGGACTCGGTGGACTGCTGGCTGGAGTCAGGCTGGTGGCCCCGCGACCACCATGGAAGCGTCCTCGATCGACCGGTAGCTCGCTGTGGACAGCGTCAGCTCGTCGGCGCACACACCTCCTACCCTCCTAGTGACACGAGTTCGGCTCGTCGCTGACGAGGGTCGAGCACATCAATAGGAGGGCAACCGCATGAGCAGTCAATTCCACGTGGACACCGAACGGATCACCACAGCGGCAGGTGACGTGCACCGGATCAGCGCCGAGATCGAGGGTCAGGTGAATCGGATGATGAGCCAGCTGTCCGACTTGCAGGGGGCGTGGCGCGGCGAAGCTGCGACCTGCTTTCAGCAGGTGATGCAGGAATGGCGGACGACTCAGGCCCGGGTTCGCGAGGCGCTGGATCACGTATCCCAGGCGCTCGGGAAAGCTGGCCATCAATACGCTGCGGCAGAGCAGCAGACTGCCGCCATGTTCCGCTGAACCGCCATCTCCCTCTGATCTGACCCACAGGCCAGTGCCCGACCCAGGTTGGGCTGACGAACTTGTCGTAGCGGCTTGTCTACTCCCGATGAAGGCACTTGTTCATCGAAACGCCGAGAACTCGTCGGCGTGGTGTCACGTCTTGATGACTTGCGGCGCGTAAGAAGAAAGATACATACATGAGTGCGGGGCCCTCCATGTATGAGATGGAGGGCCCCGCTTTTGTATTCGTGAGCCATCCAATGCTCAGCGAACCGAGCACAGGAACCGGAATGACGTCCCGGCACTGAACGTGAAACCCGCCATTGCTGGTGGAGCGCTCAAAGCCTGCTCACCCGATCGAGATCTATGAGACCTCCCACCATGCCCCGTCATAGGCGGCGTCATGCCAGCAAGCTGACCTGAACTGGATGCTCACGATCATCGACCGCTCACCACCGCCCCCCGTTCCTATCGGCTCGAGCTGCTGTGGTGTGCGGTTAGTTGTATCTCTGGATCCGACTCGAGCGCAAGGGTTCTGCTGCAGAAACCTCCGTAGCCGCTGTGTCCGCTGACAACCATCTGTGGACTTCGGTGTGGATAGCTGCGATCACCCCGGAACAGCTGTGACCACTTGTGCAGAACACGAGCAGGCCGGGACGTGATCCCGCCTGTGGAAACCCGCTGTCCACAGCAGTGGATGCCTGTCCGCGGAGTAAGCGACGTGTCCACGAGACGAACACCATACGAGTGGCCAGAAGAACAAGGGTGAAGGGCGGCACCTGTCGTCGGTGCCGCCCTTCACCCTTTGCCGAATGCATCGTGGCCGAGCGAGCCTGGTCTTAGAAGTCCATGCCGCCCATGCCACCGTCGCCGCCGCCCGCAGCGGCAGCCGGAGCCTTCTCCGGCTTGTCCGCCACCACAGCCTCAGTGGTCAAGAAGAGACCGGCGATGGACGCGGCGTTCTGCAAGGCGGACCGGGTCACCTTGACCGGGTCGTTGATGCCAGCGGCCAGCATGTCGACGTACTCGCCAGTCGCCGCGTTGAGACCATGCCCGGGCTCCAGCCCGCGCACCTTCTCGGCCACCACGCCACCCTCAAGGCCGGCGTTCACCGCGATCTGCTTGAGCGGGGCCTCGACCGCAACCTTGACGATGTTGGCCCCAGTGGCCTCGTCACCCACCAGGTCCAGCTTGTCGAAAGCGGTCTTGCCGGCCTGGATCAGCGCCACGCCACCACCGGCAACGATGCCCTCCTCAACAGCCGCCTTGGCGTTGCGGACGGCGTCCTCGATCCGGTGCTTGCGCTCTTTGAGCTCGACCTCGGTCGCCGCGCCAGCCTTGATCACGGCCACGCCGCCAGCCAACTTGGCAAGCCGCTCTTGGAGCTTCTCGCGGTCGTAGTCGGAGTCGGAGTTCTCGATCTCGGTACGAATCTGGCTGACCCGCCCTGAGATTTGGTCGGCGTCACCAGCGCCCTCGACGATGGTCGTCTCGTCCTTGGTGACGACTACCTTGCGCGCGCGTCCCAGCAGGTCGAGGCCGGCGTTTTCCAGCTTCAGGCCGACCTCCTCGCTAATCACCTGGCCACCGGTGAGGATCGCGATGTCTTGCAACATGGCCTTGCGACGGTCACCGAAGCCCGGAGCCTTGACCGCGACTGAGCGGAAGGTCCCGCGGATCTTGTTGACGATCAGCGTGGACAGCGCCTCGCCCTCGACGTCCTCGGCGATGACCACCAGGGGCTTGCCGGACTGCATGACCTTCTCCAGCAGCGGGAGCAAGTCCTTGACCGTGGCGATCTTGGAGTTGACCACGAGGATGTAAGGGTCCTCGAGCTCGGTCTCCATGCGCTCGGTGTCGGTGACGAAGTACGCCGAGATGTAGCCCTTGTCGAACCGCATACCCTCGGTGAGCTCCAGCTCTAACCCAAAGGTGTTCGACTCCTCGACGGTGATGACACCTTCCTTGCCGACCTTGTCCATCGCCTCGGCGATCAGCTCACCGATCGCCGGATCGGCGGCGGAGATACCAGCGGTCGCGGCGATCTGCTCCTTGGTCTCAACCTCTTTGGCCGAGACCAGCAGCTGCTCAGACACCGCCTCGACGGCCTGCTCGATGCCACGCTTGAGCGCCATCGGGTTCGCGCCGGCCGCTACGTTCCGCAAGCCCTCGCGGACCATTGCCTGAGCCAGCACAGTTGCCGTGGTGGTGCCATCACCGGCAACGTCGTCGGTCTTCTTCGCGACCTCTTTGACCAGCTCGGCGCCGATCTTCTCGTACGGGTCCTCGAGCTCGATCTCCTTGGCGATGCTGACACCGTCATTCGTGATGGTGGGAGCACCCCACTTCTTCTCCAGGACAACGTTGCGGCCCTTGGGGCCGAGTGTGACGCGGACGGCGTCGGCGAGGGCGTTCATCCCTCGCTCGAGACCGCGCCGGGCCTCCTCATCGAAGGCGATCATCTTGGCCATGCTGCTGCGTTCCTCCCGTGATCGGGTGGGTGACCGACCGGCGCCCGCGACGGACGAGCGCCGCCGACGCGGTCTGGTCCCGCGTTGACGAACGCCCTCACCGGACGATCGACGTCTGGTGGCACTCCAATCCTCAGAGTGCCAATGTCCATGATTAGCACTCTCCCCTCACGAGTGCAAATGGCGGCAAGAGCTGATGGCTGCCGGATACCGCGCATGGTTCCCCGCCCCTCGGGCTCCTGCAGTCACCATCGGCGACGTGATCCTGCTCAGGCTCACCGCCGCTCAGCTCGCCCAGCGTCACACCTTGCTGCACCACGAAGCACGGCATGCCACCCAGTGGGCGTGCTTCCTTGGCCTCATCGGCTTCCGGCCGCCTATGGGATCGCCGCACTATGGTCGCTGGCGAGGTGCGGCCGCCCTGCACCGCAACGTCTTCGAGTGCCGAGCCGGCCTGTCGGACGGCGGATATCGCATCGCCGCACGGAGCCGCCGACGGCGTGACGCGCACGAGCGCACGCTGGGGTGAAATGGGATGGCGGTGCCTGCTCTGGAACGCGCTGTGACTGTGAGCCGCCGGATCAAGCAGGCTGGTAGTCATTCCCTAGGACAATGGTGATGCCGTCGAAGTCCGATGACTGCTTCACCTCGCCACCGCCGAGGTCGTCCACAAGCGCACTGGCCGTCGCCTTCTGCGCAGAATCCGGGTAGAAGACCGCCGTCGACGGCTGATCGCCTTGGTAGTTGCCCGTCGACTCGACCGTCCAGCCCTGCTCCTCCAAGGACTTGGCCGCACGCGCGGCCAGACCAGTGATACCCGTGTCGTTCAGCACCGTGATCGGGGTGGTCTTGTCGGCGGTCACCGACGGCTTTGGCCGTGGCTTCACCGATGTCGATGGCGAAGCAGACCCTGACTGCGTCGGCTTGGACGACGCCGACGGCTGCCCACCGTCGTCCCCGCCGCCAAACACCTGAGTCGCCATCATGGCGATGACCACCACCGCGATCGCAGCCAGCGCCCATGGGATAACCCCAGCCAGCCCGACCCCCTGGGGTCGGTGCGCCCCACGACGCTCACGCCACAGATCGTCTTCGTCGTCGTCGTTCACCTATACCTCCGACGGCCGGCCAGGCTCAGCCAAGGAGGCTGAGTCAGATGGTGACGCCAAGGCGCCGGGCTGACCGCGCCCGCTGCCTGGACGCTCGCATCCGGCGCAACCGCTTGACCAGCATGGGGTCGTGCTGCACGGCCTCTGGCCGATCGATCAACGCGTTGAGCACCTGGTAGTAGCGGGTGGCAGACATGTCGAACAGCTCGCGGACTGCCTGCTCCTTCGCGCCGGCGTACTTCCACCACTGACGCTCGAAGGAGAGGATCTCCTGATCGCGCTCGGACAGGCTGGACACCGGGTTGCCCTCCCTCACCCGCTCGATGGCTGCGCTCATCGCCGCCCTCCTGTTTCGTCACCCATGCGGTAGTGGCGCGATTCATACCGCACCCCCGACGCGACGATGAATCGTCCCACCTGCGCCTGCGACCGCCAGGGTAGACGGTGAACCACACTGATGTCATTCGACCCGCGGTGCTCATGCCATGGTGTCCAGAATGTTGGAGATGTCAGCTGGAGTGGTGGTGGGGTTCACGATGCAGAACCGGGTAACGGTCTCACCCTCATGCGACGTCGGGACGACGAACGCGAAGTTCGCCAGCAGCAAGCGGTCAGACCACGTCTGGTACTGCTGAGGCGTCCAGCCGACCCGGCGGAACACCACCACCGACGTATCCGGTTCCCGTAACAGCTCCAGGTAGCTGCGGCGGTCAATCTCGGCGGCGGCATACCGAGCCACCTCGATGGTCTGCTCGATCGCCGCGGTGTAGGCGCGAGTGCCGTGGGCGGCGAGGCTGAACCAGAACGGCAACCCCCGCGCCCGCCTGCTCAACCCGATCGCGTAGTCCGCGGGGCTGAAGTCCGTCGCCTCGGTGATGACATCGAGATAGCTGGCGGTCTGGGTGTGCGCGGCACGCGCCAGGTGCGGCTCGCGGTAGACCAGCGCGCAGCAGTCAAAGGGAGCGAACAGCCACTTGTGCGGGTCGACGATGAACGAGTCGCACCGCTCAACGCCGTCATAGCGGTGCCGGATGCTCGGCGCGGCCAAGCCAGCCCCGCCATACGCGCCGTCGACGTGGAACCACACCCCCAACTCGGCGCACACGTCGGCGACCGAGGCAAGGTCGTCGACGATGCCGAAGTTGGTGGTGCCAGCGGTGGCCACGACGGCGAAGAGCCCGTCGGAGCCGACGCTATCCAGGGTCCAGCGCAGGTTGTCCCCGTTCAGCCGGCCACCGTCGTCCACCGGCACACCGAGGAAATCGACGTCCATGACGTCGCAAGCGCTGGTGATCGACGAGTGCACCTGGGTGGTGCCAGCGACCCGCCACCGCGCAGGCACCTCACCGTCGCGCCGGGTACGAGCGCGGTGTCGGGCCGCGACGAGCGCGGAGAGGTTGCCCACGGTGCCGCCGGGCGCGAACACACCGCCGGCGGCCTCGGGCAACCCGACCAGGTCGCAGATCCATCGCAACGCCGCGTTCTCCGCGTGCACCGCCCCGGCGCCCTCCAGCCACGAACCGCCGTAGATCGACGACGCCCCGACGACCAGGTCGAACAGCAGGCTCGCCTCGGTGGGAGCGGCCGGCACGAAGGACAGAAAGCGTGGATGATCGACCGAGATGCAGGCCGGCGCCAAGTGCTCGGCGAACAGCTCGAGCGCAGCCGCGCCGCCCATGCCGCCCTCGGTGATGGTCTCGCCCGCCACCTCGTCCAGCTCCGCCTGGGTGCGTGGCCCGTCGAGCGGGACCGGATTGAGCCGGGATCGGTCGCTGGCGTACTCCAGGACTGCTTGGCTCAACGCCTCTACGTCCGCATCGAAGCGGTGCATGGCGTCGTAACGGGGCACGGTCAGCGAGTTTAGGCGGGGACCGGATCGGCACGCTCGGAACCCGGACGAGACGAATCCGGGGTGGGTCCCAACAGGACCCACCCCGGACATCGACATCTCACGTGATCGGCTTAGCGCGTGATGCCCGTCAGGCCGGGAGCCACAGCTTCTGGCCCACCTGGATGTAGTCGGGGTTGGATCCGATGGTCTTCTTGTTCTTCCACCACAGTCCCGTCCACCCCGCTTTGAGCTTCTGCTTCTTGGCGATCTTGCTGAGGGTGTCGCCTGGCTTGACGGTGTACGAGCCGTTGGTCTTGGCGGCGTACTTCTTGGCCTGGGCCGACACCACCACGTCAGAAGCGGCGGGTGCCGCCGTTGAGGACTGCCCCGCCGAGGACTGCCCCGGCCGAGTGGCGCTGCGGCTAGTGGGCTGCTGCCGGGTGCTGGACTGGCTGGAGCTGCCACCGGAGGCGGAGACGTCCGGTGCCGGACCACCGCGCGAAAGCCCAGCCTTTGGACCACACGTGGGCCAAGCGCCGGGGCCTTGGCCGTCGAGGACCCGCTCGGCGATCAGGATCTGCTGCCCACGGGTGGCCTGGTGGGCGTAGGGGGCGTATGCGGCTCCTCCGTAGGCCCGCCAGGTGCTGGCTGAGAACTGCAGGCCGCCGTAGTAACCGTTGCCGGTGTTGATCGACCAGTTCCCACCGCTCTCGCAGTCAGCGAGTCGATCCCAGGTGCTGGAGCTGGCGGCACTCGCCGGTCCAGCAAAGCCGACCGCGGCGGCGCTCATCGCTCCAGCAGCGGTCAAGCCGGCGATCGCGGTGGTGGTTCGTGTCGGGGCGCTGAGGGCGCGATGTATCCCAAGATAACGAGACATGGCGATTGACCTCTCACGTCGAGCGCCTTCGAGGTGAGCTGTCGGGTTCGGGTCCGTGACAACCCGGCCGCTGTGCGCGACATCTTTCTTTCGTGTCGCCGGGGCGGCTTCACCCCAAGACCACCGGAGTGGTCGCTTACCTGGTTCCCCCGCCTCCATCCGTCGTCCGATCCAGTGGGCCGCGACCTCGCCGGATGGAGTTCGGCGCTACGAGGTCCCGGTCGTCAGGGTGACGACTCGACCCTAAACAAGGTCTTCGGCGGATGACAAATTTCGTGTCGCTCACCAGGTGTGCAATGCAAGGCACATTCTGTGACGGATCGGGTCCCGATCTGACCCACTGCGTCCCGGACGCCACGGCTGCTGAGGCATCCACGGCGAACCCCCGTAGTGTGAAGAATGTGCCAGATAACCTCCAGGATCTGATTGAGCCGCAATGGGCGCATGCGCTGCAACCAGTCGAGCATGACGTGCGCGCGATGGGAGAGTTCCTTCGTTCGGAGGTCGCCGCCGGACGCCGCTATCTACCGGCCGGTGACCACGTGCTGAGGGCGTTCAGCCACCCCCTGGATGCGGTTCGAGTTCTGCTGGTCGGTCAAGACCCGTACCCGACCCCTGGCCATGCCGTCGGGTTGTCCTTCTCGGTGGCGCCGCAGGTTCGGCCGGTACCGCGCAGCTTGAACAACATCTTCCGCGAGCTGGTGGACGACGTCGGCGTGCCTCGCCCAGCGTCGGGCGACCTGTCCCCATGGGCGGACCGTGGAGTGCTGTTGCTGAACCGAACGCTGACCGTGGCGCCCGGGCAACCGGGGAGCCACCGCGGAAAGGGCTGGGAGAAGGTCACCGAACAAGCGGTCCGTGCGCTGGTCGACCGCGGCGGGCCGCTGGTTGCCATCCTGTGGGGCCGGGATGCCCAGACGCTCGGTCCGCTCCTCGGCAATACCCCCCAGATCGCGAGCGCACACCCCAGCCCGATGTCGGCGGACCGCGGATTCTTCGGATCCCGGCCGTTCAGCCGAGTCAACGAGCTGCTGCAGGGGCAGGGCGCCGACCCGATCGACTGGTCACTGCCCCACTGATGGCGATCCGGTACAGGCGGTCAGCTGGGGCTGGTCAGCGCCTGAACCGCCCGCGATGAGCTAGGCCGCTGGAGGACGTCGGCCAACCATCGGCTGGTCGAGACCACGGCGGGCAGGTCGATCCCGGTCTCGATGCCCATGCCATGCAGGTGCCACAGGAGATCCTCCGTGGCCAGGTTGCCGGTGGCCGAACCGGCGAAGGGGCACCCGCCGAGACCCCCGGCCGAGGAGTCCACGGTAACGATCCCGTGCTGCAGGGCGATCATGGTGTTCGCCAAGGCCTGCCCGTAAGTGTCGTGGAAGTGGACGGCCAGAGCATCCAACGGCACCCCGGACGCGACCACCGCGTGGAGCAGACCGACGACCTGGCCCGGAGTGGCCACTCCGATGGTGTCCCCCAGCGAGATCTCTTCACATCCGGCCTGGTGCAACGCGGCTGCGGCGGCACCGGCTGCGGCGGCATCGACCTCGCCCTCCCACGGATCTCCGAAGCACATGGAGACGTAACCCCGCACCGCCAGGCCGGCGGTCCGAGCTCGAGCCGCCACTGCGGATGATGTCCGCAGCGCTTGTTCGCGGGAGGTGTTGAGGTTCCGCTGGGCGAACGCCTCCGTAGCGCTGACGAAGACCGCGACCTCGCGGACACCGAGGGCCAGCGCCCGGTCCAGACCCCGGTCGTTAGGCACCAGGACGGGTGCGCGCAGTCCGCGCAGCACCGCGCCATCCAGACCGCCGAGCTCGGCGAGGAGCTCCTGCGCGTCCGCGAGCTGCGGCACCCAGCGGGGGTGGACGAGGCTGGTGAGCTCCACCGATCGCATCCCGGCCGCCACCAGCCGGCGCACGAGCTCGGCCTTGAGGCTGACCGGCAGCATGGTGGGCTCGTTCTGCAGGCCGTCCCGTGGACCCACCTCGTAGACCTCGACCCGATCGGGCAGACCCGCCATGGCGGTCACCTGGGGTGCGCGCACCCCAGGCACAGTAGCCGGCTCACTCATGCCGCACACCGGGAGCCAGACGTTTGCCAACGCGCAGGAACGTCCTACGAGCAGCAGTACGATGCGCACTGTGACGTCGGTGCCGGGGGGACTCTTGCGGTGAGGAGACCAGCAGAGTGAGGCCGACCCTGCGCGCACACGTGCGGTCAACCGCCCCGCTCAGCGATTCGATGGTACGAGTGGTGCTGGGCGGTGGTGACCTCAGCCGGTTCAAGCCGTCCACCATGACGGATGCGTACGTGAAACTCGTGTTCCAGCACCCGGACGCACCGTTCCTCGAGGTGCTTGACCTGGATGAGGCACGTGGCCTGCTGCCGGCAGAGCACCGCCCCCGGCTGCGGGCCTACACCGTGAGCGCGTGGGATTCGGATCGAAACGAACTCACGCTGGACGTGGTGATGCACGGCGACAGCGGCCTGGCTGGGCCATGGGCGCGGGACGCCCGACCCGGGGACCTGATCCACCTGACCGGCCCAGGCGGCGGCTGGGCCCCGGACCCTGACGCCGACTGGCACGTCCTCGCGGGTGATCTGAGCGCGCTGCCGGCGATCGCAGCATCCACACCGCGGCTGCCGGTCGGCCGTCCTGCGTACGTGCTGATCGAGGTGGACGGCCCGGGCGAGGTGTTTCCGCTGGACCTGCCGACCGGCGTCACCGCGACCTGGCTGTACCGGCACGGCCACCAGCCCGACGGCAGCGAGCGCAGCAGCGGCCGACCCACCAGCAGTGAACTCACCGGCAGTGGTGAGCGGACACCGGTTGGCCAGCTGCTCGAGGAGGCGATCGGCGGGCTACCGGACCTGACCGGCGCCGGTGCCGCGTTCGTGCACGGCGAGGCCGGGATGGTGCGCCGAATCCGGCGTCTGCTGCGCTCCAGGTGGGACCTGACCGCGCAACGGCTCTCGGCTTCGGGGTACTGGCGGCTCGGGGTGGGCGACGAGGAATGGCGCGCCGACAAGGACAGCTGGCGACGGCAGGTCGCCGAGGACGATCTGGCCGTCGCGGGCGGTCAGTAGCTGGCCCGGAGCACGGAGTCGCCGGAGTGGGCCGGATCACCGTTGTCCTGCTGGAGGCTGATGTCGACGGTGTGGTACTTGCCGACGATGTCGTTCGGGACGTCCAGGGTGGTCTGACCACCTGCAGTGATCACCCCGAGCGGGACCATCTTCTTGGTCTGAGGGTCAAGCAACCAGGCGTAGTAAAACCTGCCCTCCTCCGGTCGCAGGCCCGTGGTGGAGATGGTCATGGCGGTGGAACCGACGGCCGACGGCCGACCCGCCATCGACACCTGACCGCCGCCGGGAGTCGACCCCTGCACTTGTTGCAACACGACCGTACGGACGGGTGGGGCAGCAGCCGGGGCTGGGCGACGGTCCTCGCGTAGCGCGTTCAGGCCGGCGCCAGCACCGACGACCACCAGGACGGCCGCGGCGCACGCAGCTATCGCGACCACCGCCCGGCCGGCCCAGGAAGGTCCCTGACCCCACCGCAGCGGTGGTAGCTCCGCGGCGGCTGGGATGGCGGCTTCCATCAGCGCACCAGGCGTGGCGGATGCGGTTCCAGGCACGCCATCAGCGACCGCAGGCCGCGCGGCGACCGGCGCCTGCAGCACTCGGCCCACCGCAGTCAGCGCACTGTGCACCTCGGCGACGTCCACCAAGTCGGACCGGCACCGCTCGCAGGACCGCAGATGGCTGGCGAGCGCACCGGTGGCCTGCCTGCTGAGCTCTCCACGCAGGAACGCCACCAGGTCTTCGCTCGTCTCGTCGTCGTGGATCACTGGACGTCCCCTCCTTTCCTAGCGCCGCCGCTCAACCTTGATGCCCGGGTCCTGCTGGCCGCAGTCGTCGCGGCGACCGCGGCCGAGCCGGCCCCTGCGGCTGCCGAGTCGGCCATGAACTCGGCCAGTGCTTTGGTTCCTCGTGCCATCCGTGCCTTGATGGTGCCGATCGGCACTTCGAGCACACTGGCGATCTCGCGCTGCGTGCGGTCCTGGAAGTAGGCCATCTCCAACGCCTCCCGCTGCGAGCGCGGGAGGCGGGCGAGCGCGGTGCGCAGGTCCGCCGCCCAGGCGTACCGCTCGGCGATCTCCCGGCCGTCCTCACCCACGACGTCCCGCAGGACGTCGACCGAGACCACCGTAGTCTTGCGAGCCCGCAGCGTGTCGATGGCGCGTCGCCGGGCGATGGTGAACACCCAGCCGGCGAAGCTTTGCGCCGGGTCGTACCGGCGGGCGCCGCGCCATACGTCCAGGAAGGTGCGCTGCAGCACGTCCTCGGCCTCGTCGTGGCCGACATGCCGGCGCAGGTAGGCCAGCACGGTCGGGCCGAGCGAGAGATAGCAGTCCTGCATGGCGGACTCGTCGCCGGCGCGCAGTCGCTGGCCCAGCAGGTCGTCGGTCTCCACGTCTGTCTTTCGTCAGCACCTGTTCATCCGGTTGCAGCGTCCGGGGCACTCCGCCAGGGAAACAGTGCGGCAGTCTCGAAGCACCCGATGCAACCGACTGTGGTGCAGACTCGAAGTCACTGAATGTCAGCACCTACTCACCCTGGAGGAATCGTGGCCTTGATCCGCCGTACTCTCACCGCCCTCACCGCTGCCGGCATGGCCGCCGCAGCAGTGGCTGCGGCGCCGGCCGCCAGCGCCGAGTCGGAGGAGTCCCACAGTTCCATGAGTGTCTCCGAGTCCGACCGCCACTACCCGCGCAGCCTCGCTGCGGTGCTTGCCGCCGACGGCCAGACGTACGACCGCAACTCCTCCGACTTCGACATCGTCGACGGCGCGGTCCGCGCTGTGCTGGAGGCCAAGCCCTACAGCCCGGTCGCCGTCCTCGCCGACGGCTCGACGCCGGTGACCGCGTTCCTCCCGACCGATGGGGCGTTCCGCGCGCTGGTCAAGGACCTGACCGGCAAGACGGTGATCAAGGAGACCAACGTGCTGGCTGCGGTGGCCTCGCTGGGCACCGACACGGTGGAGACGGTGCTGCTCTACCACGTCGTGCCGGGCGCGACGATCACCAGCGAGCAGGCGCTGATGGCGGACGGTGTCGCGCTCACCACCGCTCAGGGCGGCACGTTCACCGTCGACGTGGTGGACCGCTACCGGGCCAAGGTGAAGCTCATCGACCAGGACTACAACGACCGCAACCCGCGGCTCATCCCAGACGCCCTGGACATCAACGAGGGCAACCCGCAGATCGCCCACGGTATTGACGGGGTGCTGCGCCCGGCCAACCTCTGACCGGTCGTGCAGCGACGGTCCCGGCCGGTAGAGGGTTCACTCCGGCCGGGACCGTCGTACGTCCCGGGTTGTCGGGCCGTCTCCTGCGCCGGACAAGCCGTGAAGCGGCCATGATCAGGAAGTCGTCGGGGGACTCGCCGCCTCCGCCTCGACATCTACGTAGGCGAGGTGGCCGGGGGCCGACGTGAGGTCCGGGTCGCCAGTCGCGAAGGTCCGGATCGGCCCGGGTGATGTGCCCGGGCCTTCGAACCGCACCGTCACGCGCCCCAACCCGCTCCCCCACACCCACCCGTGCCCGTACCTGCGGTGCTGGACGTCGGCGCCGGGCGCCCACTCGGGTGGCGCCCGGCGTGCGGTCGTGGGGTCGACCGATGGACCGCTGTCACGGCCGGCCGACCACGTCGGCGGTTCATCGCCTGGATCGCCAATCGCGTCGGCCTGGCCAGTCGGGATATCGGGTGGCCAGGCCACCAGGTCTGGCTGCACCCAGTCGGACAGGCCGCCGACACCAACGCCGAGCAGCCGCACCCCACCGGCCATCGACCAGTCCAAGGTGTCGACGTCGGCGAGCAGCCGACGCGCGTCCCGGGCGATGCCGGCGGCGGCGTCCAGCGGCTCGCGGCGGGTGTGCGAGCGGGTCCGGGTGGTGAAATCGGCGAACCGCATCTTGAGCATGACGGTGCGCCCCGCCCACCCCTCGCGCTGAAGACGACGAGCCACACGCGCGGACAGCAGATCGAGCTCAGCGGCCATCGCCACCGGGTCGCGCAGGTCCGTCGCGAAGGTCTCCTCCACCGAGACCGACTTGGTCTCCCGCTCGGCCACCACCCGGCGATCGTCCTGACCGCGAGCGAGGGCGAGCAGACCGGCACCGTGGGCGGCGCCCAGCAACCGGACGGTCTCCCGGTCGTCCATCGCGGCGAGCGCCGCCACGGTGTGGATGCCGATGCCACGCAACCGGGCCGCGGTGGCCGGCCCGACCCCGGCCAGCGCCTGTACCGGGAGCGGCGCGAGGAAGCCGCCGACGTCCGCGGGGTGCACGACGCGCAGGCCATCCGGCTTCGCGGACTCACTGGCCAGCTTGGCCACGCTCAGGCTCGGACCCAGCCCCACCGACCCGGTCAGGCCACCGGTGACCTCGCGGATCCGCCGCCTCAGCCAGCTCGCGATCTGGACGAGGTCGCTGGCCGAGTTGGCAACGGCGCCGTCCGCCGAGCTCGGACCTGGACGCGGCGGCACCGCCAGGTCGGCGTACGCCTCATCGATACTGACCTGCTGCACCAGACCGGACACCGCGTGCATCTGGGCCATCACGAGATCACTGGCTGCTCGGTACGCCGAGAACCGAGGCGACAGGTAGGCCGCGTGCGGGCAGCGACGCCGCGCCTCCGCCACCGGCATGGCCGACCGGACACCGTGCCGTCGTGCCTCGTAGGACGCCGTCGCCACCACACCCCGGACCCCCAGCCCACCGACGACGACCGGGCGACCACGCAGCGAAGGCTTGTCACGCTGCTCGACGGCCGCGAAGAAGGAGTCGAGGTCCACGTGCAGGATGTCGGCCTGGGGACGCACCACCCCATGGTGCCGGTGGCCCCCGACAATCGTGGGCCACACCCACACCCGGGTCGACCACACCTGGACCGACCAGTTCGTGTTGGATGGCAGCCAGATCGACCCTCGCCCCGCCACGGACCTCACCCCACCACGATCTGCATCCCTCGACCTGTGCACCACGACCCCAAGGACGCCCGCATGCCCAGCGCTCCCGACGCCGCGCACGCCGCCGCCGCGACCGTGTTCGCCGCCGTCCCGCAGCTGTCGGCACATCGGGTGCAGACCTTCGCGCTCCGCCTGGACCACTGGTGGGACGATCTGGACGCTGGGCTGCGCGGCGCCTACCCCGACGCCGTCGCAGACGCGCTCGCACTGCGCATCGTCACGCTCACGGCCATGGCGTACGTCGAGCGCGACGACGACCTCGCCGCACTCGACGAGGCCCGTACTCTGCGTGCGGACTGGTTCCAGCGCCCCGAGATGCTTGGCTACGCGGCATACGTGGACCGATTCGGCGGCACCCTCACCGGTGTGGTGGACCGGCTGCCCTACCTGCGGGAGCTGGGCGTCACCTACCTGCACCTGATGCCGCTGCTGCAGCCCCGCCCGGGAGACAGCGACGGGGGATACGCGGTCGCCGACTACCGCACCGTCCGCGAGGACCTCGGCACGATCGACGACCTGCGCGGCCTCGCCCGACGGCTGCGCGCCGAGGGCATCAGTCTGGTGCTGGACCTGGTGCTCAACCACGTGGCCCGCGAGCACGCCTGGGCGCAGGCGGCCCGCGATGGCGACCAGCGGTATCGGGACTACTTCTACGTCTACCCGGACCGCACCGAGCCGGATGCCTACGAAGCCGCCCTGCCCGAGGTTTTCCCGGACACCGCACCCGGCAACTTCACCTGGGACACGGAGCTGGACGCCTGGGTCTGGACGACCTTCAACACGTTCCAGTGGGACGTCAACTGGGCCAACCCGGACGTCTTCGCCGAGTACGCGGACATCGTGCTGTACCTCGCGAACGCCGGGGTCGAGGTGTTCCGGTTGGACGCGATCGCCTTCACCTGGAAACGGCTCGGCACCAGCTGCCAGAACCAGCCGGAGGTGCACGCGCTCACCCAGGCGCTGCGCGCGGTGGCGCGGATCGCCTGCCCGGCGGTGGCGTTCAAGGCCGAGGCGATCGTCGGGCCGAACGAGCTGATGGCGTACTTGGGGCGCGGCGAACACCACGGCCGGGTCAGCGACCTGGCGTACCACAACAGCCTGATGGTCCAGGTGTGGTCGATGCTGGCGTCCGGCGAGGTGCGGCTGGCGGTGCACGCGCTGCGGCGGCTGATGCCACGGCCGGCGACCACCGCCTGGGTCACGTACCTGCGCTGCCACGACGACATCGGCTGGGCGGTGGACGACGGGGACGCCGCCGCGGTCGGCCTGGGCGGTGGCCCGCACCGGGCGTTCCTGTCCGACTGGTACAGCGGCCAGTTCAAGGGGTCGCCGGCGCGGGGGCAGGTGTTCCAGTACAACGAGGAGACCGGCGACCGGCGGATCAGCGGATCAGCGGCCGACCTGTGCGGAGTCGGCACCGGACTGGACGTCGAGCTGAAGACGGGGAAAAGCGCCGACCTGGACCGGGCGGTCGCCCGGCTGCTGCTCGGGCATGCCGTGGTGCTGGGCTGGGGTGGGATCCCGGTGTTGTGGATGGGCGACGAGCTCGGTCTGCTGGGCGACCCGCACTGGGCGGACGACCCGACGCACGCTGCCGACAACCGTTGGGCGCACCGTCCGCGGATGCCGTGGGACACCGCCCAGCGCCGGCACGACCGGCAGGTTGTCGCCGGCCGGGTGTACGCCGGGCTCCGGCGGATCATCGACGCCCGCGCCGGGCTTCCCCAGCTGCATGCGGCCACCGACCCGCAGCTGCTCGACCTGCTCGACCCGGGAGTGTTCGCGGTGCTGCGCCCGCACCCGATCGGCCCGCTGCTGGAGCTGTTCAACGTCACCCCGGACTGGCGCCCGTGGCCGGCGTGGCGGCTGCACGAGCTCGGTCTGCCGCCGCTGGCTGAGGAGCTGGACGCGCCCGGCCCGCACACCGTCGACGTGCTCACCGGCACGGCGGTGACCGTCGGCGGTGACGGCAACGTCTGGCTCCCGCCGTACGCCGCGTGGTGGCTGGTGCAACGGTTACCTGCCTGACAGCACCCATCGTGGACAGGCGCACTGGGGATCGTGCTGGCCGGCGCTGGCCAAGCGAAGTCCAGCTGGCGTCAGCAGCTCAACGAACGACGACCACGGTGCAGGGCGCGTGCCGGACCACCTGCTCGGCCACCGAGCCGAGCCGGAGCCCGGCGAACCCACCACGCCCGCGTTGCCCGACGACCAAGAGGTCGACGCGCACGGCGACCGCGAGCAGGGTCTGCGCGGCCGGCCCGTGCACCTGGTGGGGGTACACGGTGAGATCACCCAGACCGTGCGGGTCGTCGGCGCGCAGCGCACCAACGGCTTCGCTGGTGCGGGCGGCGACGGTGTCCGCGCACTCCTGCATCGATGGCACCGTCCCGAACGGCGCCCCCGTCTCGCTGATCGCCGTGGACAGCACCCAAACCCGGACGACGTGCAACGGCACCGCTCGCCGCCGCGCCTCGTCGGCGGCCCAGGCGAGCGCCCGATCGGCCAGCTCGGACCCGTCCCAGCCGACCACGATCCCCCCGTCGATCGGTGGGTCCAGGTGCGGCGGTTCGGTGCTGCGCATCCGGCTATCCTGCCAGGCCTGCCGATGGACGGACAGCGCGTCGCGGCCTGCGCGACAACCCCATAACGGCGAGCTGGTGTCCTGCGCCGGGAGGTTTCGCGTTGTGGCGGGCGTCCCGAACTCGGGCCTGCGTCGGCGCTAGGGTCGCCTGACGGGAACTAGCCGTCCTCGACGTCCGTCATCATGGACGACGACCACCCGCCCGACTGCCCACCGAGACGATTGCCCGCCGACATCCCGCGGCACCACTAGTGCCGGACCAAGCACCGCGCCGGACCAAACCGTTCCTGACCGAACACCGTGCCACCCCGAACACCGTGCCGGACCGAACAGCGTGCCGGACCGAACGAGGAGAGACGTGCCCAAGAAGCAGGATGCCCGCGACCGCGCGGCTCGGGTGGCAGCCATGCGCGCTGCCCAGCAGCGTAAGGAACGTCGCCGGACGATCGTCATCATCGGGGTCGCGCTGGTGACGGTATTGGCCATAGCCGCTGCGGTCACCGTGGCCATCGTGCGCGAGCAGAACCAGAAGGAGCGCCTCGAAGCCGCGGCCAAGGCACCCATCTCCGGCGTCCAGGAGTTCAAGAACCTCGGCCGCAAGCACGTGCAGACCCCGGTGACCTATCCACAGAACCCACCGGCCGGCGGCGACCATACCCCGGTCTGGACCAACTGCGGCGTCTACACGAACCAGCTCGCCAACGAGCCGGCGGTGCACTCGATGGAACACGGCGCGGTGTGGATCACCTACCGTCCCGGCTTGGCCAAAGACCAGCTTGACCGCCTCACCAGGCTGGCCGAGGCCCGCGACTACGTGCTGCTCAGCCCATACGAGGGACTGCCGTCGCCGGTCGTCGCAAGCGCGTGGGGACTGCAGCTGAAGCTGGAGAACGCCAGCGATCCCCGGTTGGAACGGTTCCTGGTCAAGTACGTCCAAGGCCCGCAGACACCGGAGCCGGGTTCGGCGTGCACCGGCGGCCTGGACGGCGCGGGCCAGACTCCCTGAGCGTCACACCATGAGCACCGACCTGTGGAGGGGCAGGACGCCGCTGCTGGCAGTCGGCGTGGTCGCGGTGATGGTTGCGCTGGTCGCTGGCCTGCTCGCCGGTTCACGACTGCCCGCTGATGGATCGACCGGCCTGCCCGACGACGCCTCGGTGGACGCCGGCTTCGCCCGCGACATGCAGGCGCACCACAACCAGGCGGTCGAGATGGCGCAGCTGATGATCAGCCGGGCTAAGGACCCGCAGCTGCGCGTTCTGGCATGGGACATCTTGCTCACCCAGCAGCAGCAGACCGGTCAGATGTATGGCTGGCTGGCCGGCTGGGGCTTGACCCAGGGCACCTCCCGCACCCCGATGGCCTGGGCTCAAGGCGCCGCCGGCATGTCGGGGATGGACCATGGCGGGACGTCCGTGAGCAGCGGGGCGACCCCTACCGGCGCCACCGCGCGGATGCCGGGGATGGCCAGCGACCGAGATCTGCGGCTGCTGCGGAACTCGACCGGCCTGGAGGCCGAGCGTCGGTTCCTACAGCTGATGATCCCGCACCACCAGGGCGGGGTGGTGATGGCCCGGGTGGCCGCGGCGCAGGCCGGCCAGCCCCAGGTCAGGCTGCTGGCCAGCACGATCGTGGAGTCCCAGACGGCGGAGATCGCCGCTCTGCGAGAACTGCTGACCGCCCGCGGTGGCCCAGTGCCGCAAGGCGACCGGTAAGCCCTCACAGCAGTGACCTGATCCTCCTCGACCTGGCCAGCTCGGCGCGGGTACGGGGCACAGCCGTGGACAGGTAGCGATCAGGGAACGGAGTCGAGGGCGCCACCAGCTCACCCAACAGCCGCAAGGGCCGCTCGACGACCGCGAACATCAACCACCCGATCGCGAGCGACAGCACCAGCGACAGGACCGTGACCACCGCGAACGGTGACAACCGGTCGATGACCCCCCAGTGCTCGAACACCTGCAGCACCGGGTCGTGCCACAGGTAGATGCTGAAGCTGATGGTGCCGACCCAAGCCATGGGACGCCAGGACCACATGCGGTTCCATCCGGAGCTGGCCGGCATCAGCACCGTCACCGCGAGGAAGGCGGCGAACACCACGGTGCTGAGCGCACGGAAGGGCAGCGGGTTCCCGCTGATCAGGGCGATCCATGCCGGGTCCTGGGCCACGACCACCAAGGCCACCAGACCGAGCAGTGGCACTGCCGCCAGCATCGGGTGGTGGATCACTGGCCGCCATCGAACGGTGAGCACCGCGAGCAGCATGCCGATCCCCAACGCCGGCGCCTGAGCGAGTGGGTGGAACCAGATGTTCCAGGCCTCGAACGGAGCGCCAGACCAGAAGACCACCCACACCTGGTAGCCGATGCCAGCACCCAGCAGGGCCATTGCCGGCACGCACAGCACTAAGGTTCGCCCGCCGATCCGGTACGGAGCGGCGATCCGGGCCAAGGGTCGCCACAAGGCGGTGAGCAGCAGGTAAAAGAGAATCTCGACGCTCAACGACCAGGCCGGCCCGATGGTGAAGAAGATCCGCTCGCGATCGAAGATGTGGGTGAACGTCAGGTGGGAGACCAAGTCCCGCCAGTCACCGGGAAGGTTCGGGTTGCGCGCCGACCAGACCACCAGGATGGCGACCCAGTAGGCCGGGGCCACCCGCATCATTCGGCGGATCAGGAAGGCCCGGGCGGGGCCGACCGGACGATCCGCGAGCACCTTGGCCGCGTAGGACCGGTAGAGCAAGAATCCCGAGGTCACGAAGAACCAGCTGACCGCCCAGCTGAGCGCGAGCACGACCGTCGATGACCAGCCCGAGACGGTCAGGTCCCACCCCTCAGTGAACTGCCACGCATGGAAAACCACCACCGTCAGCAGCATGAAACCGCGCATTCCCTGAATGGCTGGATCACGCTGGGCGGACCGCCGGCCCGCTCGGGTCGGCGCCTGGCTCACGCGACCGCCCGCTCCGCGGAAGGCCCGCTCTCGGTGGCCAGCTGAGCGGTCCGCGGGGTGACCACCCACTGGGTGCGGCCAAGCAGCTGCTGCAGGTGTGACGTCCGCACCACCAGGTTCTTGCCCTCGACGTAGACGATCAGGCTGGCGACCGCATACAGCAGAAACCACCCGGGGCGTCGGCGCACCCGCGGATGCGCCATCACCCACGCGAGAACGGCCTGAGCCACTGTCGAGGACGTCGTCGCCAACGTCATGACGGCGAGGAACGGGAGCAACCAGGGCGTCGGCCGCTCCGGGTGCAGGAGCGCGAACGCGATCAACGGCCACACCTGCAACGACAGCCACGGCATGACCTGGGTCCAGCCGAGGAGGGCGAAGGCGCCCAGACGCTGCCGCACGCTCAACCGATCGGAGCGCAGCAGCGAGCCGAGTCGACGTAACGCGACCTGGTGCCACCCCTGCGCCCACCGCAGCCGCTGACGCCACAGCGACTGGACGTCGGCCGGCGCCAGCTCGGTGGACACCAGCTGCGGGTCGCTGGTGATCCGCAGTCCCATCAGCAACCCACGCATCGAGGCGTCGATGTCCTCGGTGAGCATGTCCCGGCGGAACCGGACGGCCCGCAACGCCTCGGTGCGCCAGTACCCGTTGGACCCGCCAAAGATGCCGAACCCGTGCCAGCGCGCCCGCCCGGGGTGTGAGATGCCGTAGATGACCTCGAACTCCGCGGCCACCACCGAGGCCAGCCGCGACGACGACCCGTTGCGCACCACGCAGTGCCCCTGCACCACGTCGTACCCCCCGTCCAGCCATCGTCGAGCTCGCTCGAAGGACCCTGGCGCCGGGTGGTGGTCCGCGTCGAAGACGCCCACGATGTCCCCGCGGATCAGGGGCAGCGCCGCGTTGATGTTCTGTGCCTTGGAGGTGCTGTGCGGGACTCGAACCAGCTCCAGGCGCGGATCCCGGCGTGCCAGGTCGGCGAGCCGGTCCTGCACCGGGAGGTGCTTCGGCGTGTTGTACGCGAGCAGGACCTGCAGGCCACCTGGAGGATCGTGGGCCAGGAACGCCTCGAGGGTCTCCTCGATGGTCGCGGCCTCGTTCGGCAGGTAGGCGGCGATCACCGCGGTGGTGCTCACCGGCGAGCCACCGGTGAGGGCGGCCGATGGACGCCGCCGGCCCTCGGCCGCCTCGTCGAGTGCCGCTCGAGCCGCCGACGCCGACAGCGGTGGCGCCACCGGGATGAGGGACCGCAGCGACTCACCCCAGATCAGCCCGGTCGTCAGCATCGAGGCCACCGCGATCACCACGTAGGCCGGCCCGGTCAGGTCGACGCCGAAGAGCCAGGCCAGCTGGTAGCAGCACAGCGGCGGGAGCAGACCCAGGGCATACGTCGCGGCGATGAGCGCACCGGTCCCGCGGCGCGGCTTGGGCGCCCGGTGGGCGGAGCGGGTGACCGGGCCGGTGACCACCCTGGGCACCAGGTCGAGGTGGTTGCGCGCATCAGCCAACGCCGCTTCGGCACGCTCGAGCACCTCGCCTACCCCGGCTTGGCTGTCGAGATCGGTCAACCCGACCGCCGCGGTGAGGTGCACCCACTCACCAGCCGCTTGGACCGCGTTTCCTGCCATCAGGTGGGACATCTGCGACAGGCGGTCGACCAGGGCCACGGCTGGCCGTCTCGGCACCAGGACGGCCACCGTCGTCGGCGACCACCAGCCGCAGATCGTCGCCGCGGGCACGTAGCCTCGGATCCACCGCAGCAGGACTGCGCGCAGCTGGTCGGTCGCCCCGCGCCCGAGGTTATGTTGAAGCGACTCCAGCTCCGGCACTTGCACCAGGACGGCGGCGCCGGCACCGCCCCGGCCTGATCCTCGCAGCTGCTCCGCCAACGCCGCGTGCCAGCGGTCCATCGTGGTCACCCGCGGCTGGCTCGACGTCCGACCAGCGGTCTCACCTGAGGGCGGGGACACCGATGCGCGAAGTGTCAGTTGTGAGCGCAGCTTTCCTCCCCGCCGGTTCGGTCGATCAGCGTGCCTATTAAGCCAGACTCGCCTCGTCCACGGTAGGGCTGACCTGGTTTGCCCAGGCCCGGTCGAGTGACGGCGCAGAGCGCCGCCGCAGGAGCCGCGGTTCCGCGTGGGACGCACATCACCGCTGGTCAGGGGAGAGCCGGCACTCGGACTCGAACCGAGAACCGCCCGATTACAAGAGCGCGCCTCGAGGGATGACCTCTGGCGGACTACGTCAACGCAGTCCACGTTGGTGCTGGTCGGGAGTCGAGAACTTCCTGCGATGGACCGTCGGCGACACGTGGGCTATCCAGCGTTCGTGGGTAATCGGTGAGCACGACGCCCTCCAGCTGCGCTCCGACTTGACGCGGAGAGTTCATCCGTTAGGCCGCTGATGATCAGCGGTACGGCGGCCGACATTGAGGTGGGTGTTACTGCCGAGTAGTGGGTGAGGTCACTGTGGATCGATGGGCGCTGGCGCGTCGGATGGTTGCGGGTGTGGTGGCGTTGGCGGTGGTCGGCGCCGGGGTGGCGTTGTCGCCGGTGGCGTCAGCGACCGGCTCTGGCGGCTCGGCGACCTTGGCGGTGGGCAACTGGCAGGCCGACACTTCCTCTGGTCTGGTCACGTATTCGGTGTCTGCCAGCGGGGAGGGGACGTGTTCGTCGGGTTGTAGCGTCGGGATCCAGGCTGGGCGTTCGGATGCGTCCGGCAACTACATGGTGGTGGCGACGTTGCCGACGACGCAGGTTCAGCAGTCCGTGAGCGGTGGTACCTGGACTGGCCGTGCTGAGGGTGCGGCAGTTCGGTCTCAGCTGCCGGAGGTGACGGCGGTGCGAGCGGTGTACACCGACTCCTCGGGTCAGTACCCGGCGGCGTGGCAGGTGGTGTCGCCCCCGTATCCGGATGCGTCGTTGTCGTTGAGCAAGACCCGGTGGGACGCCGATCCGGCGACCGGGAAGATCTCCTACGACGTGACCGTCACCGGCGGCGGGCTAGCCAAGTCCGGTGGCACGTGTGAGAACCGGTGGTGCTATCCGTCGGTGCAGACCGGTCGGGTGAACCCCGACGGCACCATCACCCAGGTCGGCACCCTGTCCGGGTGCACCGGTGACACCAGCAGCAACAACCGGTGGACCATCACCATGCGGTGCGCCACGGACAACCAGACCAACCCCGAGATCACCCGCATCCGCGCGGTCCTGGACGGTTCCGGTCGAC
>JBOFLF010000062.1:0-1547 GCA_051657715.1 Angustibacter sp.
GGCGACCCGGCCCATGGAACCGAGCAATCCTGCTTCGCGCAGCCGGTGGCCGAAGATCCAACTCGTGTAGACGCTGCCTCGGTCCGAGTGCAGGATCGTGCCCGGTGCTGGTTTCCGGTTCCAGCGGGCCATCTGCAGCTGGTGCGCAGCGTGTTCGCCGGGGCTGTGGTCGACCGGGTGATCGGGGTCAGCCCGGTGCAGCGGATCGTGCTGCCCCGCCACGAGGCGCCGCGTGTCGTGCCGCTGACCGTCGAGCAGGTCCGCGAGCTGGCGGACGCGGTGCCGCAGCGGTGTCGCGCGATGGTCGTCGCTCAGGCGGGGCTGGGGCTGCGGATCGGGGAGTTGCTCGGCTTGGTCGTGGACGACGTCGACTTCTTGCGTCGGGTGGTGCACGTCCGCCGTCAGCTCAGCCGGGACACGAAGGAGCGAGTGCCGTGCAAGACGCCGCGGTCGGTGCGGGACGTTCCGCTGCCCGCGGTCGTCGCCGACGCGCTCGCCGCCCACCTGGACCGGTTCGCGCCCCGCGACGGATTCGTGTTCACCGGGCCGCGGGGCCGGCCGTGGTGGCAGATGCAGTACGGGTCACGTGTCTTCCGCCAGGCGGCGGCGGGCGCCGGGCTGCCGGCCGGGACCACCACCCACGACCTGCGGCACCACTACGCGAGCGTGTTGCTCGCCGCGGGGGAGTCGGTGATCGCCGTCGCGGAGCGGCTCGGCCATGAGGACGCAACCCTCGTCCTCACTACGTACGGGCACCTGCTGCCGGACTCCGAACGGCGCACCCGCAGGGCCGTAGACGACGCGTGGTCGTGTGCCCCGGATGTGCCCGCGGAAGGGCGGCACGTCACATGACCTGCGAGAACACGTCTTGCTCAGCGGTAGTTGGTGAACTGGAGGGCGACGTCGAGGTCGGCCTCCTTCAGCAGGTGCTGGGTGGCCTGCAGGTCGTCCCGGGACTTGCCGGTCACCCGTAGCTCGTCGCCCTGGATCTGCGCTTTGACGGACTTCGGGGCTTCGTCGCGGATCAGCTTGGCGATCTTCTTGGCGTTCTCCTGGCTCAAGCCTTCTTTGAGGGTGGCCTCGATCCGGTACTCCTTGCCGGACGGCCGGGGTTCGCCGGTGTCCAGGGATCTGAGGGAGACGCCGCGCTTCACCAGCTTGGTCTCCAGGACGTCGAGCACCGCCTTGGCGCGTTCTTCGCTGTTGGCCCTGATCAGGATCGTCTCGCCACTCCAGGCCACCGACGCGTCGGTGCCGCGGAAGTCGTAACGCTGCCCGACCTCCTTCGCCGCCTGGTTCAGCGCGTTGTCGACCTCCTGCCGGTCGACCTTGCTGACGACGTCGAACGAGGAGTCGGCCACGGTGTCCTCCCGGTGGTGTGCGGCACGGGCGCGCAACGACCGCGCGACGATTGCTATCCTTCCACCCGTCGTCCGCAGCCTTGCTCGCGGCCGACGAGGCGGGTTGCCCGAGCGGCCAATGGGAGCGGACTGTAAATCCGTCGCGAAAGCTTCGAAGGTTCGAATCCTTCACCCGCCACCACCAGC
>JBOFLF010000063.1:0-30601 GCA_051657715.1 Angustibacter sp.
AGCCACCACCGCCAACACCCCCACGATGGCGAACACCCTCACGATCCCGCCGACCGGCGACTCCCCGCTCATGCACCGTCACGCTACCCACCCGAACCACCCCCCAACACCACCCCACCCAATCTGTGGACAAACCCGACCCACCCTCCAGGCAGCGCCCGAGCGAGCCCTCCTGCCCGCTCACCACTCCTGTGGTTGTCGACCGCCGGCTTTGCTCTCGACCCTGCCGCGTAGGTGACGGAGTGCTGGTGACGTCAGATCCGCGTCGTCGTGACAGCAGTTCCGCAGCTGCACCGCATGCTCGGTTGGCACCTGGTGGCGCGGTAGCGTGACCGCTCAGGTGGGCCAGTCGGCCCCAGTCATGATCGCGGGGCCGCTGGCCTCCAGTCACGCCCGGAGGAACCCATGGTGCAGGCCTACATCTTGATCCAGACCGAGGTCGGGCGGGCTGCTGAGGTCGCCCAGGCCATCGCCGGGATCAGCGGGGTCACCATGGCCGAGGACGTCACCGGCCCCTACGACGTCATCGCCCGCGTCGAAGCACCGACCGTGGACAAGCTGGGCGCCCTGGTGATCGCCAAGATCCAGGACGTCGCGGGGATCACCCGGACCCTCACCTGCACCGTGGTGCACATCTGAACCAGTCGCGGCCCAACCTCGGCCTCGCCGTCACGAAGGCCACACCCGTGGAGCAGGGGCCTGAAGCTGGAGAAGAGCCACGACCAGCGCGTGACCTTGACAACGATCGCGTCCGAAGCGGGATCAGCCGTGGTAGGCGCGTTTTCGGCGGCACCATCGGCCTCGGCATCACGGCGCTCGCTGTCACCCTGAGCGCCACGTTTGCCGTCGCGTGGTGGCGGAGTCGGCCGGTCACGGTGGCGCTGCCCGTTTCCGCCTCCGACCCCGCCTGCGCCCGGATGGCCGGCCGCCTGCCCAGCCGGGTCCGGGACGCCGACCGGGTCCCCACCTCGGTCAAATCCGTCTCGGTCGCCGCGTGGGGGCGTCCCCCGGTGATCTGGCGGTGCGGCGTCCCGGCGCCCGGCCGCACCACCGAGCAGTGCCTCACCGTCGACGGCGTCGACTGGATCCGCACACCGCTAGACGACGGGAGCTCCTTCACCACCTACGGGCGGACTCCCGCGGTGCAGGTTCTCGTGCCCCGCGGCACCGAGCCAGAGCCCCTGCTGCTGCCCGACTTCACCGCCGCCGCCAGCCTCACCCCGCAAGGCACCCGCCGCTGCAGCTGAACGATCACCGCAACCCGGTCGGACGCCGCAGCGCCAGCTGCACCAGACGATCCACCAGCGTCGGGTAGTCGACCCCGGACGCCGCCCACATCCGCGGGTACATCGACTGCTCGGTGAAGCCGGGCATCGTGTTCAGCTCGTTGACCACGATCTCGCCGGACGAGGTGTAGAAGACGTCGACCCGGGCCAGCCCCTCGCAGCCCATCACCTCGAACGCCTCGACCGCGATCCGCTGCACCCGGTCCCGGACGTCGTCCGGCACCTGCGCAGGCGTGGTCAACCGGACGCTGCCGGCATCGAAGTACTTGGCCTCGTAGTCGTAGAACGCGTGACCGCTGACCACCTCGATCTCGCCGAGCTCGCTGGCGCGCGGCGTGCCGTCCAGGTCCTGCAGCACCCCGCACTCCAGCTCCCGGCCGACGATCGCGGCCTCGACGACCACCTTCGGGTCGTGCTTGGCCGCGGCGTCCACGGCAGCGGCCAGCTCCGCGGCCTCGTCCACCCGGGTGATGCCGATGCTGGAGCCGGCCCGAGCCGGCTTCACGAACACCGGCAGGCCCAGCGAGGCGAGGCGGTGCAACACGCCGTCCCGATCGAGCCGCCACTGCCGGGGGGTCACCACTTGGTACGGACCGACGGCGAGGCCGTGGCCGGCCAGCAGCACCTTCATCAGGTGCTTGTCCATGCTGGCCGCCGACGCGAGCACCCCGGACCCGACGTACGGCACGTCGCCCAGCTCCAGCAGCCCCTGCAGGGTGCCGTCCTCGCCGTACGGGCCGTGCAGCAGCGGGAACACCACGTCCACCGTGCCCAGCACCTGCGGCACCCGACCTGGCTCCAGAGCGATCAGCGAGCGGTCCGCGGTGCTGGTCGGCACCACGACCCCGGGGCCGTCGCCGGCCACCACAGGACGCCCGGACCCTTGCAGCTGCAACGCCTGCGGGTCGTCCGGCACCAGCACCCAGCGGCCGTCCGGCGCGATCCCCAACGCGACGACGTCGTAGCGGGTGTGGTCGAGCGCACGCAACACGCCGGCCGCGGTGAGGCAGCTGATCGTGTGCTCGCTGGAGCGTCCACCGAACACCACGGCCACCCGCGGCCGGTGCGGCGTCACGGGATCTGGTGCGGAGTGGTGGTCAGGGCTGGCCATGGCCGCAGCACCCTACCGGTGGCGGTCGCCTCGCCAGCCCACTGGTAGCAGCCCCACCCCAGGTCGGCCCACAGCGATCGCCCACGGTGATCGGACCGCCTCGCTCCGCTGGTACCAGCGTGGGAGAAAGCCAGCACGACACCGGCTTGGAGGAGTCGGGGGCTCGGGCCATCAGATCGGACGAGGTGGCAGCTCAGGTGCCCGGATACCCTGCGGCGGTGGCGGACGACGAGTGGGACGACCCAGCGGACGGTGCGGTCGACCCGGCTTCCCTAGCACGTCGGGCGAACCCCGCCACCATCGCGGTGACCGCCGGTCGGCCGGAACCCCGGCCTGGGGCACCGATGACCGTCCCGGCCTGGATGACGTCCACCTACGTCGCTGGCGGCCCGCACGCATATGGGCGTAACGGAAATCCGACCTGGCAGGCCCTGGAGGAAGCGCTCGGTCAGCTGGAGGGTGGGCAGGCCCGGGTGTTCGCCTCCGGCGCGGCGGCCACTGCGGCCGTCCTCGAGGCCGTGCTGGAGGCTGCGCTGCCGACACGACCGGCCATTGTCGTGGCGCCGCGCGGGTGCTACTACGCCACCCTCGGGCAGTTCCGGCGAGCTGCCGCACAAGGCCGTTTCGTCCTGCGCGAGGTGCCGATCGCGGACACCGACGCGGCCGTCGCGGCACTCGACGGCGCGACGCTGCTGTGGGCCGAGTCCCCGACCAACCCGCTGCTGGAGGTCGCCGACCTGCCCGCCCTGGTCGCCGCGGCCCGCGCCCGAGGGGTGCACACCGCCGTCGACAACACCCTCGCCACTCCGCTGGGGCAACGGCCGTTGGAGCTGGGCGCCGACGTCGTGGTGCACTCGGCCACGAAGTACCTGGCGGGCCACAGCGACCTGCTGCTCGGCGCCACGGTCACCCGGGACGACCCGGCCGGCCACGCCCTGGACACCGCGATCGCCGAGCACCGGACGCTGTACGGCGCCGTCGCCGGCCCTCAGGAGGCCTGGCTGGCGCTGCGCGGCCTGCGCACGCTGGCGGTGCGGGTCGAGCGGTCCCAGTCGAACGCGGCCCAGCTCGCCGCCCGGCTGGCCACCCATCCTGTGGTGTCCCGGGTGCGGCACCCGTCGCTGCCGGACGACCCGGGTCACCACCGCGCCCGGAAGCAGCTGCGCGGCTACGGGTCGGTCGTGTCCGTCGAGGTCCACGGCGGGGCGGTGGTCGCCGAGCGGGTGGCGGCCAGCACCCGGCTGTGGGTGCACGCCACCAGCCTCGGCGGCGTCGAGTCCACGCTCGAACGCCGCCGCCGGCACCCCGGCGAGCTGCCCGACGTCCCGGACGACCTGCTCCGCCTGTCCGTGGGTATCGAGGACGTCGATGACCTGTGGCACGATTTCGACCAGGCCCTCACCGCGGCTCAGCCGTCCTGAGCCCGCGCGGTGACCAGCCGCCCGCTCACTCGCCTTCGGGCCGCAGCGCCCGGGACAGCAGCCGACGCCCCATCTGCGCCGGGTCCAGGCCGTCGTGCACGACCGCGGCCACCCCCTCGGTGATCGGCACGTCCACGTCGTGCGCCCGGGCCAGCTGCAGGATGGACTCGCAGGACTTGACGCCCTCGGCCACCTGCCGGGTCGCGGTCACCACCTCGGCCACCGACATGCCCTGCCCCAGGCGCTCGCCGAAGGTCCGGTTGCGCGACAACGGGGACATGCACGTGGCGATCAGGTCGCCGACCCCGGCGAGCCCGGCGAGGGTTCGCGGGTCAGCGCCGAGCGCCGCGCCCAGTCGGGCCGTCTCCGCCAGGCCGCGGGTGACGATGGTGGCCTTGGTGTTGTCCCCCATTCCCATGCCGGCCGCCATCCCGACCGCGAGCGCGATGACGTTCTTCACCGCGCCGCCGAGCTCGGTGCCGATCACGTCCGCGCTGGTGTACGGGCGGAACGCGGTCGTGGCGCAGGCGTGCGCCACGGTGTCCACCGCAGCGGGGTCGATGCCGGCGACGACGCTCGCCGCTGGCTGCCGGCGAGCGATCTCCCGCGCGAGGTTTGGCCCGGACACCACCACCACCCGCTCCGGCGGGACGTCCCCGGCCTCGGTGATGACCTCGCTCATCCGGCGGGTGGTGCCCAGCTCGACACCCTTCATGAGCGATACCGCGATCGCGTCGTCCGGCAGGTCGGGGCGCCACCTGCTCAGGTTGTCCCGCAACGACTGCGACGGCACGGCGAGCACCACCACCTCGGCGCCGTCCAGGGCCTGGTGGTGGTCCGTGGTGGCGGTGAGTCCGTCGGGGAGCACGACATCCGGCAGGTAGTCGACGTTGCACCGCTGATCGGTGATCGCCTGGGCGAGCTCTGTACGTCGACACCACAACCGCACCCGAGCGCCGGCGTCCGCGAGCACCAGTGCGAACGCGGTGCCCCAGCTGCCAGAGCCCAGCACGGCGCAGCGCGGCGCTCGCGGTGTCATGCGGACCTGCAGGTGTCGGGGCGCACGCGACCAGTCAGGCGAGACCTGGTGCGCAGCACTCGACCGCCACGTCCGGCGGGGGGAATCCGGCCGACGACCACCTGGCCGTGCTCTCGGGGGTCATGACGGCGAGGCGGTGCTTCCTCCCCACGTAGCTGCACCAGCAAGGTGGTGACGACGGCCATGATGCGCTCGGTCGCCTCCGTGAGCACCGCGGTGTCGACGGGTCGAGCCCGCAGGTCGTCCAGCGCCACCGGCGGGCCGGCCACCACTCGGATGGTGGCCCGAGGCCACAACCGCGGGGTCCGCGAGTACCGCGGCAGGATGCGCTGCGCTCCCCAGTGCGCAACCGGAACCACCGGACACCCTGTGGCCAAGGCGACCCGAGCGGCACCGGTCTTGCCCACCATCGGCCACAACCGCGGGTCACGGGTCAAGGTGCCCTCCGGGAACATCACGAGGAAGTGCCCGACGACCAGCGGATCGAGATGGGTGATGTGGTTCGTGCGCACCACGACCCCGCCACGAGCAGGTAGGTGCTCGCTGCCCCGCCAGTCGCGGTCAGCCATGGCACGCAGCGCAGGACGCAGGACTCCAGCGAAGGCTCGGTAGTTGACGCTCGGGCGCTCGGACGGCACCAGCCCTCCTGGTCTGATCATCATGTCGTCTGATCATCATGTCGGTCGGTCATGGCCGACCCATGGCGCTGCCTAGGCTCCGTCCCCGCGGCTTCGGCAGCCGCACCCTAGCCGAGTCCACCTGGCGCCGCCGGCGATTCGATCGCCCAGCCCTCACATCCGAGACGGCGCCACGGCCGCGACGTCTGAGGTGGCAGCATCGACGGTATGCGGCTCGACTCGACCCACGCCCGGCGTCCGCGGTGACGTCCGACGAGACGGCACCTGCGAGGGTCGCGCCTGATGGGACCTGGACGATCGTGCTGCCCGTGCAGCACGCCGACCGGGCGAAGACCCGGCTACAGGTCCCGGACGGTGTGTGGCGGCCCGAGCTGGCCAGGGCCATCGCGCTCGACTCTCTGGCCGCCGTCCGACGGTGCCCGCTGGTGGGCCGTCGCCTGGTGGTCACCAGCGACCCGGTGGTGGCCGATCGCGCCCTCTCCTGCGGGGACGAGGTACTGCCGGACCCTGGCGAGGGGCTGACCGCGGCGATCGCGGCAGGCGTCGCACATGGGCTGGGATCGGCTGTGACCCGCCGGGCGGCAGCGCTCGGGGTGCTGCTCGCGGACGTGCCAGCCGCGCAGCCGGAGGACCTGGCCATCGCGCTGACCGCTGCCAGCGGCCACCCTCGTACCGTCCTGCCTGACCTGGACGGAGTCGGCTCCGTGCTGCTGACCGCCCGGCCTGGGCAGAAGATGCGGCCGGCCTTCGGCCCGGGCTCGGCCGGCCGGCACGTCGCCGGTGGCGCCCGACGACTCGACCTCGACCTGCCGCGGCTGCGTCGAGACGTCGACACCGCCGCGAACCTGGCCCAGGCCGAGTCCCTTGGCCTGGGTCCCGCGACCAGTCGGCTGCTGCCCAACCGCCGCGCAGCCTGTCGATGACCTCGCCGCCTGCTGGGACCTCGCCACCTGCTGGTGGCGTCGCGGCCTGTCGAAGGCAGGTGCCGCCACCGTTCGGTGGGCCGGCGGTACGGACCCGATAGCGTGCGCTCGTGCAGGCCAACGTCCACCGCTTCGACGACCACACCGGTGCTGGGTCGGTCATCACCGACGACGGCTTGGTCCTCGCGTTCGATCTGGCAGCGTTGACTCACAGCGGATTGCGCCGGCTGCGGGTGGGGCAGCGGCTCACTGTCGAGATGCGCGAGCAGGACGCTGGCCAGCCCCCCCGGGTCGCTACCCTCGCACTGGCCGGCATCCCGCCAGCTCAGCCGCGTTCGTAGTGCGCGCCCAACGCGTCCAGCTTGTCGAGGAACTGCTCGTACCCGCGGTAGATGATGTCGATCCCGTCGACCTTCGAGGACCCCTCAGCGGCCAGTGCCGCGATGAGGTAGCTGAAGCCGCCGCGCAGGTCCGGCACCGTGATGTGCGCTCCGTGCAGCTTGGTCTGACCCGAGATCACCGCGGAGTGGGTGAAGTTGCGCTGGCCGAACCGGCACCGCAACCCGCCTAGGCACTCCCGGTACAGCTGGATGGTCGCGCCCATGTCGACCAGCGCCCGGGTGAACCCGAGCCGCTTCTCGTACACCGTCTCGTGCACGATGGACAGCCCGCTCACCTGGGTGAGCGCGACCACCAGCGGCTGTTGCCAGTCCGTCATGAACCCCGGGTGCACCGCCGTCTCCAACACCACCGAGCGTTGCGCCTCGCCACCACGCCAGAACCGGATGCCTTCATCGTCGACGTCGAAGGCGCCGCCGATCTTCCGGAACATGTTGAGGAACGTCATCATGTCCGGCTGGCACGCCCCACGGACGTACACGTCGCCCCGGGTGGCCAGCGCGGCGCAGGCCCAGGACGCGGCCTCGATGCGGTCCGGCAGCGCGCGGTGGGTGTAGCCCTGCAAGTGGTCGACGCCTTCGATCCGGATCACCCGGTCGGTGTCGACGCTGATGATCGCGCCCATCTTCTGCAGCACCGCGATCAGGTCCATGATCTCCGGCTCGATCGCCGCGTTGCTCACCTCGGTCAGGCCCTCGGCCCGCACCGCCGTGAGCAGCACCTGCTCGGTCGCCCCCACGCTCGGGAACGGCAACTGCAGCTTCGTGCCCTGGAGGCGGTTCGGCGCACTCAGGTGCAAGCCCTCGGGCAGCTTCTCCACCACCGCGCCGAACTGCCGCAGCACATCCAGGTGGTAGTCGATCGGACGCTCACCGATCCGGCAGCCGCCGAGATCAGGGATGAACGCCTCGCCGAGACGGTGCAGCAGCGGACCGCACAGCAGGATCGGGATCCTGCTGGAGCCGGCGTGCGCGTCGATGTCCGCCACCCGGGCGCGCTCCACGTTCCGCGGGTCCATCAGCAGCTCGCCCGGCTCCGGACCGGCGCTGACGTGCACGCCGTGCAGCTCCAGCAACCCGGAGACGATCCGCACGTCGAGGATCTCCGGGACGCCGCGCAGTGAACTGGGGCTCTCGGCGAGGAGCGTGGCCACCATGGCCTTGGACACGAGGTTCTTCGCGCCACGAACCTCGATCTCGCCCCGCAGCGGGGCGCCACCGTGCACGGTGAGGGTGTCGGTCATGCCCCCAGCATGGCAAACACTCGGGCCGACACCCCAGTACAGGGTGTCGGCCCGAGTGCCTGCGCCTGTCGGTTCGTCAGCGACCGACCGTCCGATCAGTGGTGGTCAGCGAGCCGCGACCCGGCGGGCTGCGGCTTTCTTGCCGGTCGTCCGCTTCGCGGTGGAGGTGCGCGCTGGCGCCGCTTTCGTCACGGTCTTCTTCGCCCTGCTCGACGGAGTGGCCTTGGCGGTGGTCGCCTTGGCAGTGGCCCGTTTGGCGGTCGGGGTGGCCCGGCCGGACGCCGCGCCGCGCGCCGTGGTGCCCTGAGCTGCTGCTCGCTTCGCGACCGTGCTCGAGGCGGTCTTCTTGCCGGCCGCCCGCCCGCCGGTCGTCCGCGCGGCAGCGGCCTTGGGGGTGGCGCTCCTGGCCGTGGCCTTGGCAGCGGTCTTCGTCACCGCGGTCTTCGTCACCGCGATCTTCTTCGCCGCGCTCTTCGCGGGGGCTTTCGTCGCGGTCTTCGTCACCGCGGTCTTCTTCGCCGCGGTCTTCGTTGCCGCGGTCTTCGTTGCGGTGCTCTGCGCTGCCGCGGACCGGGTGCTACCCGATCGCGCGCCAGTGGTGGCCGCCCGCCCGATGGTCTTGGCGGCGACGGCGCGTTTCGCGGTGCCGCGAGCGCCAGCCGCCGCGCTGCTCACCCCGGAGGCGACCCGAGAGGTGGCGACCGCGGCTCGGCCGGCCGCAGCGGTGGTGAACCGGCGCAGCGCCTTGGTGTCGGAGGTCACCTCTTTGAACGCGGTGCCCGCCCGGAATCTCGGCACCGACGTCTTGCGGATGCGAACCGCCTGGCCGGTCCGGGGGTTGCGGCCGGTGCGGGCTGCCCGAGCGGCCTTCTCGAAGGTGCCGAACCCGGTGATGGCCACCTTCTCACCCTTGGCGACGGTCACCGTGATGACGTCGACGACGGCCTCAAGAGCGTCGGTGGCCGCCCGTTTCCCGCCGAGCCGCGACTCGAGTGCCTCGACCAGCTGTCCCTTGTTCACTGCGGTTCCCCTTTGGGAGTAGGGCGCCGGGCCCGGTGCCCGACGATGCCGTATGCCGCCGAGCTGTACCCGGCCTCCACACGACGGTAGGACGTCCCGAGGCCCAGGTCCATCATCTCGGGGACGTGTCTTTGCTTGTGTGGCAACCGTTTGACCGCGCCATCAAGGCATCGGATCTAGCCATCTGCGAGGATCGCGGTCGGCTGCTGGACCGCCATCGACTCCACTGGCGCTGCTCCGGATCACGCACACATCCGTTGTCTCGCAACGGATGTGCAAAGTTTGGCAGTCAGAACCGGCGCCTGGTATCAACCGCCTGACCGGGAACCGAGCGTCGTCGGCAGGAACGACGGACGCCCGCCCTCGAAGGCATCGATCGCATCGGCGTGGCGCAGCGTCAGCGAGATGTCGTCGAGTCCCTCGAGCAGCCGCCAGCGGGTGTAGTCGTCGACCTCGAAGGGGCACACGAGGTCGTCGGCTCGGATGGTGCGGTCCCGCAGGTCCACGGTGACCGACGTCCCCGGGTGCTCCTCCAGGAGCTTCCACAGCAGCTCGACGTCGTCCTGGCGCGCTTGGGCGGTGAGCAGTCCCTGCTTGCCGGCGTTACCGCGGAAGATGTCCGCGAAACGGGAGCTGATCACCACCCGGAAGCCGTAGTCCATCAAGGCCCAGACGGCGTGCTCGCGGGAGGACCCGGTACCGAAATCCGGACCGGCCACCAGGACGCTGCCACCGGCGAACGTCGCCTGGTTCAGCACGAAATCGCCGTCCGTCCGCCAACTGGCGAACAGGCCGTCCTCGAACCCCGTCCTGGTCACCCGCTTCAGGTAGACGGCAGGGATGATCTGGTCGGTGTCCACGTTGCCGCGACGCAACGGGACCCCCACACCGGTGTGCGTGGTGAACGCCTTCATCGACACTCCGCTCGTTCGGTCCCAGTCCAGCCAGCCTCGTGAGATCAGTCCAGGTCGGTCGGAGCGGACAGCGTGCCGCGTACCGCGGTGGCCGCCGCCACCTCCGGCGACACCAGGTGGGTCCGGCCACCGGGGCCCTGTCGTCCCTCAAAGTTGCGGTTCGACGTGGACGCGCTGCGTTGCCCGGGCCGCAACTGGTCCGGGTTCATCCCCAGGCACATCGAGCACCCGGCCAACCGCCAGTCCGCGCCCGCGGCGGTGAACACCTGGTCGATGCCCTCGTCCTCCGCTTGCAGCCGCACCTTGGCGGAGCCGGGGACCACCAGCATCCGGACGCCGTCGCGGACCTTGCGACCGGACAGCACGGCGGCAGCGGCCCGCAGATCCTCGATCCGACCGTTCGTGCAGGAGCCGACGAACACCGTGTCCACCGCGATGCTCCGCAGCGGCGTCCCCGGCCGTAGGTCCATGTAGTCCAACGCCTGCTGCGCCGAGCGCCGAGCGATGTCGTCGGCGATCTGCGCCGGATCCGGAACCTGGTCCCCCAGCGGCGCGCCCTGGCCCGGGTTGGTGCCCCAGGTGACGAACGGCGTCAGCGCGCCAGCGTCGATGACCACCTCGTCGTCGAACGCGGCGTCCTCATCGGTGGCCAGATCTCGCCAGGTCGCGACCGCGGCGTCCCAGTCGGCGCCCCGCGGCGCGTGCGGCCGGCCGCGCAGGTACTCGAACGTGACGTCGTCCGGAGCGATCAGGCCGGCCCGGGCACCGGCCTCGATCGACATGTTGCAGACCGTCATCCGGCCCTCCATCGACAGTCCGCGGATGGCCGAACCCCGGTACTCCAACACCGATCCCTGCCCGCCACCGGTGCCGATCCGCGCGATCACCGCGAGGATCAGGTCCTTGGCGCTGACGCCTGGCGGCAGCTCGCCGGTCGTGGTGATGGCCATGGTCCGCGGTCGCCGCAGCGGGAGCGTCTGGGTGGCCAGCACGTGCTCGACCTCGCTGGTGCCGATCCCCAGGGCCAACGCGCCGAAAGCACCGTGCGTCGCGGTGTGCGAGTCGCCGCACACCACGGTCATCCCGGGCTGGGTCAGACCGAGCTGCGGACCGATCACGTGCACGATGCCCTGCTCGGCGTCGCCCATCGGGTGCAGCCGCACACCGAACTCGGCACAGTTGCGCCGCAACGTCTCCACCTGCGTGCGGGACACCGGGTCGGCGATCGGCCCGGGCTCGGTCGGCACGTTGTGGTCCTCGGTGGCCAGCGTGAGGTCCGGGCGGCGGACCGATCGGCCGGCTACCCGTAGCCCGTCGAACGCTTGGGGGCTGGTCACCTCGTGGACCAGGTGCAGGTCGACGTAGAGGAGGTCCGGCTCCCCGTCGGCCTGGCGGACGACATGCGTGTCCCACACCTTGTCGACGAGCGTTCGACCCATGACGACGATCCTTCGCGACGAGGGTTGCATCTCATTTCATGAGACGAGATGATCGCCTCGTGGACAACACTAGCGGAGTCGGCGTGCTCGACAAGGCCGCCGTGGTACTGGGGGCGCTCGAGGCTGGGCCGTCGACGCTGGCGCAGCTGGTGAACAGCACCGGGTTGGCCCGGCCGACCGCGCACCGTCTCGCGGTCGCCCTAGAGTTCCACCGGTTGGTGGCCCGTGACATCCAAGGACGCTTCATCCTTGGTCCACGGATGGCAGAACTGGCCTTGGCGGCCGGCGAGGACCGGCTGCTCGCCACGGCCGGCCCCGTGCTGACCGCGTTGCGCGACCACACCGGGGAGAGCGCGCAGCTGTACCGCCGCCAAGGCGAACAACGCACCTGCGTCGCCGCGGCGGAGCGGCCGATCGGCCTGCGCGACTCGATCCCGGTGGGCAGCTCGCTGTCGATGCTCGCCGGGTCGGCGGCGCAGGTGCTGCTCGCCTGGGAGGATCCGGACCGGTTACACCGTGGCCTGCAGGGCGCCAAGTTCACCGCGACGGTGCTGTCTGGCGTCCGGCGTCGGGGGTGGGCGCAGAGCGTGGCGGAGCGGGAGGCCGGCGTCGCATCGGTGTCCGCGCCGGTGCGCGGGCCGTCCGGGCGGGTGGTCGCTGCCGTGTCGATCAGCGGGCCGATCGAGCGGCTGACCCGACAGCCTGGGCGGTTGCACGCGGCGTCCGTGGTCGCCGGAGCGGACAAGCTGACCGAGGTGCTGCGCCGCAGCTCCTGAGCCCGCCGGCCAGCAAGGCCGCCGACCGGCGAGGGTCAACCGACGATCGGGCCGACGTCCAGCACCCCAGCGGCTCGGACACCGGGGCTGGGCTCAGGAGACACCACGGCAAAGATCCGGCCCCCCGTCAAGAGCTGACAGGGGGCCGAATCAATGTAGCCCCGACGGGATTCGAACCCGCGCTACCGCCTTGAGAGGGCGGCGTGCTAGGCCACTACACAACGGGGCCGTGATCTGCTGACATGACCTGATCGTGTTACGCATGTCGCTGGGGTACCAGGACTCGAACCTAGACTAACTGAACCAGAATCAGTCGTGCTGCCAATTACACCATACCCCACAGGGGTTTCCTCGGACGGCGGGCCGTGGACGACCGAACCAGGAATCCCGACGTTCGATGGTAGCGGTGCCACGAGTGACCTCTCAAATTGCCGACTCCCGTTCCAGCCACCTCACGTTCATCCGTGCGAGGCCGAGGCAGGGCGTCCCGCGATCACGACAGACCCAACCAGACACGCACCGCGGCGAGGTCCGGAACCGCGACAAAGTCCCGCTCGGCACAGGTGATGGCCACGGCACCTCCGGTGCGGATCGGCGGCCGAAGGTGATCCTCGCGATGGCTCGCCCTGCGACCCGCTGCCTGGTCCAGCCAGACCGCGATCAGCCCAGCGGCTCGGGCCGCGCGGGCATCCACCTGCAGATCGTTCCCCACGTAGACAGTGCGACCGGCAGCCGTGCCAAGCAGGTGGCAGGCGTGGAGGAAGACCCGGGGATCAGGCTTGCCGACGCCGAGGGTGTCCGTCCCGACCAGCACCGGCAGTACCTCCAGCCCGGTCGCCGCGAGCTTGCGCCGCTGGTACGACGTCTCCGCGTTGGTCACCGCACCGATCGGCACACCGGCACCGACCAGTGAGTCGAGCAGCTGCGCGGCGCCGGGCGACGAGGACCAGGCCGCGGTGAACGCCGTCTCGTAGACCTCGTTCCAGGTGACGAACGCCGGGGCATCCAACGCCCGCCCGCCGAGGTCCGCGTGCAGCGCGGCGGCCCGGCGTCTGCGCTGCTCGAGGAAGTCGATCTCGCCCGCGGTGTACCGCGAGTAGTGCCCGGCCCGATCGGTGACCCAATGCGCATACGCCCGATGCGGGCCGTCGGCGCCCACATGCGGCAGGTACCGCTGCGCGACAGCGCTCATCCCGGCGCGAAAGCTCGCCTGGGTGTCTACCAGGGTGTCGTCAATGTCCAGCAGGACAGCGTCCACCCCGGCCCGCATCAACTGTCGCGCCCGGCCCGATGGCGCTCCAGCGTCGCACCGAATGCCCGCAGGCGAGCGAGGCAGGAGTCGCGACCCAGCAGCTCCATCGACTCGAACAGCGGCGGCGAGACCCGCCGCCCGGTCACCGCGACCCGGACCGGCCCGAACGCGAACCGGGCCTTGAGCCCCAACCCCTCCACCAGGGCCGAGCGCAGTGCCGCCTCCACCGAGGAGGTGCTCCACTCCGGCAACGGCTGCAGCGCCACGATCGCGGCGGCCACGACCTCGTCGGCGCCGTCCTGGAGCGCTGCCCGGGCGTCGTCTTCGATCACCAGGCTGGCGTCCGGCGTCAGCAGGAAGCCGAGCAGGCCGGCGGCCTCGTCCAGCCGGGTCATCCGGGTCTGCACCAGCGGGGCAGCCGCCTCGACCAGCTGCCGCTGCCGGTCGGTGGCCGCTGGCGGGAGCACTCCGTCCGCCACCAGCCGGTCGGCCAGCCGACTGGCGAGATCGGCCGGCTCCAGCGCCCGGATGTAGTGGCCGTTCAGCCAGGTGAGCTTGTCCAGGTCGAAGATCGGGCCGACGGTGTTCACCCGGGACCAGTCGAAGTGCTCGACCATCTCCGCCAGCGAGAACACCTCGGCGCCGTCCGGCATCGAGTACCCGAGCAGCGCGAGGAAGTTGCGCAGCGCTTCGGGCAGGAACCCCTGCTCGCGGAACCAGGTCAGCCGGGCCGCCGGGTTCTTCCGCTTGCTGATCTTCGAGCGGTCCGCGTTGCGCAGCAACGGCATGTGCGCGAACGCCGGCGCCGGCAGGTCGAGCCACCGGTACAGCAGCAGGTGCTTGGGGGTCGAGCTGATCCACTCCTCGCCGCGGACCACGTGGGTGATGCCCATCTCGTGGTCGTCGACCACGACCGCCAGGTGGTACGTCGGGAAGCCGTCGGCCTTGACGACCACCTGGTCGTCCGGCCGGGGCGCGCTGACCTCGCCGCGGACCAGGTCGGTGAAGGCCAGCGGGACGTCGTCCGGGATCAGCATCCGGACCACCGGGACCTCGCTGAACCCGTCCATCGCCGCCCGCTGATCCCGGGTCAGGCCGTGGCACCGGCGGTCGTACCCGGTGGGACGCTTCGCCGCCTGCTGCTCGGCGCGCATCCGCTGCAGCCGTTCCAGGGTGCACCAGCAGTGGTAGGCGCGGCCCTCGGCGAGCAGCCGGTCGACGTACGGGCGGTATCGGTCCAACCGCTCGGACTGCCGGTAGGGCGCGTACGGTCCGCCGCGGTCCGGCCCCTCATCCCAGTCCAAGCCCAGCCAGGTCAGCGTCTCGAACAGCTGCTGCTCGCTGTCTGCGCGGAACCGGGCTCGGTCGGTGTCCTCGATCCGCAGCAGGAACCGGCCGCCCTGCTGGCGGGCGAACGCGAGGTTGAACAGCGCCATGTAAGCCGTACCGACGTGCGGGTCGCCGGTCGGGGAGGGCGCGACGCGCAGTCGGACATTGGCAGAGGGGTGGGTCACGACGGACCAGCCTATGCGCCCACCCAACGACCTCGGCGCCGGCTCAGCTGGGCGGGACGCCGGCCTGCGCGTCACTGGCCACGATCTCGGTCGCCATCGAGCAACCTCCTCCGGTTGGTCTGCAGCACTCGTAGAGCGAAGATACGGCCGAGGTCCGACAGAACCTCGGCGTCCTGTTCTTCGCCCTGCCACCTCGCGGACGTCGACCACCGACCAGGTCAGTTCGCGGGAGGAAGCCATCAGGCCGATAGTGCCATCGCGGGAGATGGCCTACGGGTCGACGACGGGGTTGGTCAGGGTGCCGATGCCCTCGATCTGCACCTCGACGCGCTGGCCGGCGACCATCGGCCCGACGCCCGCTGGGGTGCCGGTGAGGATGACGTCGCCGGGCAGCAGGGTGAACACCGCGGACGCGGCGGCCACCACCGTCGCCACGTCGAACACCAGGTCGGCGGTCGAGGCGTGCTGCACGGTCGCGGCGTCCAACCGGGTGGTGAGGGCGAGGGCGGACGGGTCCAGCTCGGTCTCGATCCACGGCCCCAATGGGCAGAACGTGTCGAAGCCCTTCGCCCGGGACCACTGGCCGTCACTGTGCTGCAGGTCCCGTGCGGTGACGTCGTTGGCGCAGGTGTATCCCAGCACCACCTCAGGCACCCGTTCGACCGGGACGTCCCGGCAGAGGCGGCCGATCACCACCGCGAGCTCGCCCTCATAGTGCACGTCCGCGGACTGGCGGGGGCGGACGATCGGGTCGCCCGGACCGACCACGCTGGTGTTGGGCTTGAAGAACAGCAGCGGCTCGGTCGGCACGTCCGCGTCCATCTCGGCGACGTGCGCGCGGTAGTTGCGCCCGACGCCGACCACCTTGCTGCGCGGGATGACCGGTGCCAGCAGCCGGACGTCATCCATCGGCACCTGCATCCCGGTGCGCTGCACCGGCCGGTACAGCGGATCGCCTACCACCTGGTGCACGACCAGCCCACCGTCCCGCTCCGACGGGTCCGGCTCGACGATGCCGAACGCCACGTCTTCACCGGTGGTGTATCGCGCGATCCGCACCGACGTGACGCTACCGGGGACCGGGCAGCTCCAGCTGGCTGGGTACACCCGGGCCTAGCCTGGACGCCGTGGGTGAGGTGAGGACGCAGGTCCGGCAGCAGGTGTTGCCTGCTGAGCAGTGGCAGCAGGCACAGCGCCGGCACCAGCAGCGGGTGGCCGCGCTGACCGCCGGCCACCGCAGCCGCCGGGCGTCCGGGACACCGCACCCGGTGCAGGACTTCCTGTTCACCTACTACCCCTACCCCCCCGGCCGGCTGCGCCGCTGGCACCCCGGCCTCGGCGTGGTGCTGCTCGGCGAGGCGGCTCGGGAGCGGCTGCGGTGGCGCTGCTACGTCGAGGCGCCAGCGCCTCGCACCGAAGAATCACCCCACGAGCACGTGCCGGCCAGTCCCGGCGTATCAGCCAGTGGCGGGCCATCCAGCGTCGCCGGGCATCAGATGACCGGCGTGACGGTAGGCGCACGCGGGTTTCTCGCGCACCGTGGGACTGCCGTGACCTCGATCCGGCGGCTACTCGCTGCGACCGCGTCCCGTCCGGCGCGATTCGGCTGCTTCGGCCTGCACGAGTGGGCGATGGTGTACCGGCTCGCGCCGTCCGAACGCCGACACCCGGACTGGCCGCTGCGCCTCGGCGCGGCCGGCACCGACGCGGTCGTCGAGACGTCGTCCCTGGCCTGCACCCACCACGACGCGTTGCGCTTCTTCACCCCCGCGGCCCGTCCGCTGAACCCGTGGCAGACCACCCGGGCCGACCAGGTCCGGCTGGAGCAGCCGGGTTGCCTGCACGCCGCGATGGACCTGTACTCCTTCGCGCAGCGCCTCGTCCCGGCGGCATCCAGCGACCTGGTGCTGGCGTGCCTCGACCTGGCCTGGCAGGTGCGCGAGCTGGACATGCGGGCGTCCCCGTACGACCTGCGCGCCCTCGGGTACGAACCGGTGCCGGTGGAGACACCCGAGGGCCGGCAGCAGTACGTCGCAGCGCAACGGGCGTTCACCGAGCGAGCGATACCGTTGCGCCGCAGCCTGATCGATCTCTGCGACCAGCTGCTGGCGGGACGCTGACAGCCCCGGCGCGGCCGACCGTCACCGCTCGCGCCGGCGACGCACCTGCACCGCGCCCGTCGACTCCTTTGCCGCCGACGGGCGCGCACGGTTGGTCAGTCACCCTTCACGTTAACGACCTGACGGAGCTGGTGCCGCACCTCGACGAGATCGGCCGCGTCGTCCATGACCTGGTCGATCGGCTTGTAGGCCGAGGGGTGTTCGTCCAGGAACTCGCTGCTACCGGACCACTCGATCCCCCGCATCCGCTCGATCAGGTCGTCCATCGTGAAGGCCTTGCGCGCAGCGCGCCGGGAGTGGCTGCGGCCGGCGCCGTGGGGTGCGGAGTTCAGCGAGGACTTGCTGCCGCGCCCGACGACGACGGGTTCCCTCAGAGGTCGTTGAGCATCGCTCGATGCTTCCAGGACCCATCTTCGGTGCCCCACCACGAGCCAGCCACTGAATTTCCTGGCGGCGAGATCGTCAGCGCCGGGCGGCTGGACGGTGGGCGCTAGCGGTCACCGAACCGGTCGCGTGTCCATCGACGCGTCCCGTCATGCCGTCCGCAGTGGCTCGATCGCGTCAAGCACCGACCCGAGATGGTCTCGTTCCACTTCGAGGTCGAAGCGCGTCTGCAGGTTCAACCAAAACCCCTCGCTGGTCCCGAAGTAGCGAGCAAGACGCAACGCGGTGTCCGCGGTGATCCGCCGCTTGCCGTGCACGATCTCGTTGATTCGCCTCGGCGGCACCCCTACCCGCACAGCGACCTGGTGTTGGGTGATGCCGAGAGGCTCGATGAACTCCGCCATCAGTACCTCTCCCGGGTGCACAGGTTCGAGCGTTGTCATCGCACTCTCCTCAGTGATAGTCCACGATCTCGACCTGGTCAGCCCCTCCATCACGCCAGACGAAGCAGATGCGCCACTGCTGGTTGATCCGGATGCTGTGTTGACCTCGCCGGTCTCCGGTCAATGCCTCCAAGCGGTTGCCGGGTGGCACTCGGAGGTCATCGAGCGAGTCGGCTGCATCGAGCATCACCAGCTTCCGCAACGCCACTCGTTCGATTCGGGGATCGATCTTCGAGCCGCGCTCCCGGCGCCACAATCGCTGTGTAGCTCGACCACTCAATGACCTGATCGCCACGAGGTAGCATAACGTCTCGCGTTATCTATGACAACGACTGGCGCGAGCAGGCCGCGCCCTAGCCACTGCTGGAGAAGGTCGGGGCGGATCACCGTTAGGCTTTCCCGCCATCGGTGACCCTCGACCAGTCGGAGACCTCGTGCGGATCCTGGTGCTGAACGGGCCGAACCTCGGGCGGCTGGGGACGCGTGAGCCCGAGGTGTACGGCACCCTCACCCACGCCGAGCTTGCCGACCACTGCCGGCAAGCCGGTCGAGAGGTCGGCGCTGATGTCGAGGTGCGGCAGACCGACGCCGAGCACGAGCTGCTCGGCTGGCTGCATGAGGCCGCGGACGCCACCGCACCCGTCATCCTCAACCCGGCGGCCTGGACGCACACCTCGATCGCGATCCGGGACGCGTGCGCGGCGCTCACCGCCCCGCTGGTCGAGGTGCACCTGAGCAACGTGCACGCCCGCGAGGACTTCCGCCACCGCTCCTATATCTCCGGTGTTGCGACCGCGGTGATCGCCGGGATGGGCGTTGACGGCTACCTGGCCGCGATCCGCTGGCTGACCGCCCCGCGCTAGTGCTGCACGGCACTCGCGCGAAAACTTCGCTCTCCCTGTCATCTGTATCGCTGTTCTGTATGGCTGTGGAGATCTCGCTTCCAGTACCGCCAAAACGACTACTTTCTGTCTAATGGCTGACACTCAACGTCCTCATCCTGGTCTGATCACCCGACGCTCCGTGCTCTCTGGCGCGGCGTTGCTGCCCGCCTGGCTCGGCGTGAGCGCCGCTTTCTCGCTCGGCGCCAGCGCGGCGTCCGCCAGCGGCACCTTGCGCTGGTGGCGCACGCTGCGCGAGGGGGCCACCGGCTCGGACGTCCTCGAGCTGCAGATCAGGGTCGCCGGGTGGGCGGCCAGCGCACCGCAGCAGCACTATGTGCGGATCGACGGCGTCTTCGGGCCAGGCACCCGGGACGCGGTAGCCCGATTCCAGGCGGCCTACGGCCTGTCCACCGACAGCGTCGCCGGGCTGCGCACCTATGACGCACTGGACGCACTGGTCAGCGCTGACGGGTCGACGGTGAACTTCGACTGGTCAGAGTTCACCTCACGCGATGGCAGCGGCTTCAGCGGCGGCAAGCTCGACAGCGACCGAATCAAGGAGAACGTCCGGCGTCTGATGCACAAGCTGGAGGCGCTGCGCCGCAAGTCCGGCTCGCGACCGGTGACCGTCGTCTCGGGATTCCGGTCGGTGGCGCACAACGCCCGCGTCGGCGGCGCGGGCAACTCCATGCACATGTACGGCATCGGCGCGGACATCAAGGTCACCGACCGGTCGACGGCGCAGGTCTACCGGGTCGCCCAGACCTGCGGCTTCTCCGGCCTGGACAGCTACTCCCAGTCCTGGCAGCACTGCGACAGCCGGGTCCAACATGCCTACGGATCGCAATCGTGGTGGTGGGCGGACGGCAAGCGGCCCAGCGGAGAGGACGGTCCACCCCGGGGCGGCAGCACCCGAGGAGCAACCGGTCAGTGCTGCTGACGTCGGCGCCTACGGCGGCAAGGAAACCTCGGGCGGCGGTGAGATCAGTGCCAGGCAGCGGCCGGTGCTGCTGACAGCGGACCTGCTCAGCCAGCCGGGACGTCCTGGCGGATCAGTCCGTAGACGATGCCGTCGACGAGCGCCTCCCAGGACGCCTCGACGATGTTCGCCGCCACCCCGACGGTCTGCCAGGACGTCGCCCCGTCGCTGGTCTCGATCAGTACCCGGGTGATGGCGTCGGTGCCGTGCGCGGCGTCCAGGATCCGCACTCGGAAGTCGATCAGCTCCAGCCGGCGCAGCTGCGGGTAGGCGCCGTCCAGCGCGTCCCGGAGTGCCTGGTCCAACGCGTTGACCGGGCCGTTGCCCTCCCCGGTGGCCACCACCCGCCGACCCGCGGCGGTCAGCTTCACCGTGGCCTCGGAGACTGCGCCCTGGCGTCCCCGGGCATCGGTGATCACCCGCCAGCTCTCCACCTCGAAGAACTGCGGCCGGCGCCCGTCCACCTCCTCGCGCAGCAGCAGCTCGAACGAAGCGTCCGCGGCGTCGAAGGTGTAACCGCGCGCCTCCAGCGCCTTGACCCGCTCGGTGACCCGGGTGAGCAGCTCCCCCTGCCCGGCCAGGTCGTAGCCGAGCTCGCGACCCTTGAGCTCGATCGACGCCCGGCCGGCCATCTCCGAGACCAGCGTGCGCATGTCGTTGCCGACCGCCGCGGGATCGGTGTGCTGGTAGAGATCCGGGTCGACGCGCAGCGCGCTGGCGTGCAGCCCCGCCTTGTGCGCGAAGGCGCTCGCCCCGACGTACGGCTGCCGCGAGTACGGCACCACGTTGGTCACCTCGCTGATCGCGTGCGCGATCCGGGTGGCGTCCCGCAACCGGTCGACGTCCAGCACCGGGCGCTCCAGCTTCAGCACCAGGTTGGCCAGCACGGTGACCAGGTCGGCGTTGCCGGTTCGCTCGCCGTATCCGTTCAGCGTGCCCTGCACGTGGCTGACGCCGGCGTCGATGGCGGCCAGGGAGTTCGCCACCGCACAGCCGGTGTCGTTGTGGCAGTGGATGCCGAGCCGAGCCCCGCTGGCGTCCAGCACCTCGTGCACCGCGTCGGCTACCTGCGGCGGCAGCATGCCACCGTTGGTGTCGCACAAGGTGACCACCTCCGCGCCGGACTCGGCCGCCGCTCGCACCACCTCAACGGCGTAGGCCGGATCGGCCCGGTAGCCATCGAAGAAGTGCTCGGCGTCCAGCACCAGCCGCCGACCCTCGCCGACCAGGAAGCCGACGGTGTCCCGGATCATCGCGAGGTTCTCCGCGAGGGTGGTGCGCAGCGCCCGCTCGACGTGGCCAGGGTGGCCTTTCGCGACCAGGGTTACCACCGGGGCCGCCGAGTCCAGCAGTGCCCGCACCTGCGGATCAGCCGCGGCAGTGCCGTCCGGGCGCCGCGTGGCCCCGAACGCGGCCAGGGTCGCGTTCTTCAGCCGCAGCTCGTCGCGCGCCCGGGCGAAGAACTCGGTGTCCTTGGGGATCGCCCCGGGCCACCCGCCCTCGATGAACCCCACCCCCAGGTCGTCGAGCAGACCGGCGATGACGAGCTTGTCCTGCACCGACAGCGACAGGCCCTCCTGCTGGGCTCCGTCGCGCAGGGTCGTGTCGTAGACGTGGAAGTCCGCTGGTGCGGTCACAGCGCTGGCTCCTTCTCCCGTGGCGGGCCGGATGCCCAGTCTGGCAACGAAAAAGGCCCCCCGGGTTGGGAGGGCCTGGCACGTCGTCGGCTTGGTGGTCCGGCGACGTGCCTAGTCGATGATGATGGTGGTAGCGGTCATCACGGCTCATCATGGCAGCTCGGCGGTGGGCTACACCACACGGGTCAGCCATCCCTGGGTGTCGGGTGCCCGGCCGTACTGGATGTCGACCAGGCGCCGGCGGACACCGGCGGTGACGGGGCCGGTCCGGCCGTCGGCCGTGACCGCCTCGCCGCCCGGCCACACCAGGCGGCCCACCGGGGTGATCACCGCCGCAGTGCCGCACGCGAACACCTCGGCAACCTGGCCCGAGGTCGAGCCGTCGCGCCACTGCGCGACGTCCACCGGCCGCTCGACCACCGTCCGGCCGTCGCCGCGCAGGATCTGGGCCACCGAGTCGCGGGTGACCCCCTCCAGGATCGTGCCGCCGGTGGGTGGGGTGACCACGCTGCCGTCGGCCAACACGAAGAACAGGTTCATACCACCGAGCTCCTCGACCCAGCGGTGCTCGACCGCGTCCAGGAAGCAGACCTGCTCGCACCCGTGGTCCGCGGCCTCCAGCTGAGCGGCCAGGCTCGCGGCGTAGTTGCCGCCGCACTTGGCCGCTCCGGTACCGCCCGGCGCGGCCCGGGTGTACTCCTGGGACAACCAGATCGACACCGGCTGCACGCCGCTGGCGAAGTACGCGCCGGCCGGCGAGGCGATCACGCAGTAGGTCACCTGCCGCGCCGCCCGCACCCCGAGGAACCCCTCCGAGGCGAACATGAACGGCCTCAGGTACAGGCTCTTCTCGCCGTCGGGATCCGGCACCCAGACCTCGTCAGCCTGCACCAGCGCCCGCACCGACCCGAGGAAATCCTCGACCGGCAGCTCCGGCAGCGCCAGGCGCCGAGCACTGCGGGCGAACCGCTCAGCGTTGCGCTCCGGCCGGAACGCCCACACCGAGCCGTCGGGGTGCCGATACGCCTTCAACCCCTCGAAGACCTCCTGCGCGTAGTGCAGGACAGCGGTCGACGGGTCGAGGTGCAGCGGGCCGTAGGGCACGACCCGAGCGTCGTGCCAGCCGTCCGCCGCCGTCCACGTCACCATCACCATGTGGTCGGTGAAGGTGGTGCCGAAACCCGGATCCGCCAAGACCTGCGCGCGGCGCTGCGCCGAGGTGACCCGATCGTGCGGCTTGACGAGGTACTCCAGAGCCATCGCCCCAGGGTACGTCAGGGCGTCAGCCCGCGGCAGCCTCGGCAAGGGCGTCACCGATCTCGCTGGTCGAGCGCCCGCCGACGTGCGCAGCGGTCGAACGGGCCGTCACATCGGCCGCCACGGCGTCCTCGACACGTTGCGCCGCAACGTCCTCGCCAAGGTGACGCAGCAGCAGGCCCACCGACAACACGGCCGCGGTCGGGTCCGCGCGCCCGGTGCCGACGATGTCCGGGGCCGACCCGTGCACCGGCTCGAACATGCTGGGCGCGGTCCGCTCCGGGTTGACGTTGCCGCTGGCGGCCAGGCCGATGCCGCCAGTCACCGCGGCAGCCAGGTCGGTGATGATGTCGCCGAACAGGTTGTCGGTGACGATCACGTCGAACCGTCCTGGATCGGTGACCAGGAAGATCGTCGCCGCGTCCACGTGCAGGTAGTCGACGTCGACGTCCGGGTATTCGACGCCGACCCGGTCCACGATCCGCCGCCACAGGTGCCCGGCATAGGACAGCACGTTGTGCTTGTGCACCAAGGTGAGCCGACGCCGTGGGCGTCGCTGCGCCCGGGCGAACGCATCTCGCACGACCCGCTCGACGCCGAACGCGGTGTTGACGCTCACCTCGGTCGCGACCTCGTGCGGGGTCCCCACCCGCAGCACGCCGCCGTTTCCGGTGTACGGCCCCTCAGTCCCCTCCCGGACCACCACGAAGTCGATGTTCCCGGGCGCACCGAGCGGCGTCACCACGCCCGGGTAGAGCCGGCTGGGCCGCAGGTTCACGTACTGGTCCAGCTCGAACCGCAGCCGCAGCAGCAGACCACGCTCCAGGACACCGCTGGGCACCACTGGATCCCCCACCGCGCCCAACAGGATCGCGTCGTGCCCGCGCAGCTCCGCCAGCACCGAGTCCGGCAGGGTCTCCCCGGTGGCGTGCCACCGACGCGCCCCCAGGTCGTACTCGGTCAGCGTGAACCGCGCTCCCGCAGCGGCGTGGTCGGGCGCGTCATCGCCCGACCTGTCATCGCCCGACCTGGGGTGGTCAGCCACCGCGTCCAGCACCTTGAGGCCCTCACGGACCACCTCGGGGCCGATGCCGTCGCCCCCGATCACCGCCAACGAGTATGTCGCCACCGCACCGACGGTAGCGGCCTGCCCAATATCCGATCTCCTGGTCTCATCGAACGAGACGGCCACCCAGCAGGCTCGGACGAAGCACTGAACGCCCCACCCGGAAGAGAACGCCTCACCGCGGAAGAGGTCGCGGTGACGACAGGACGCCCTGCGCCGACACCTGAAGCGCCGATCAGGTGACCCGGAAGCTGCCGGTGCGGGTGGTGGCCGGGTCGTAGGTCGAGCTGCCCGGTTGGGACAGCGTCCAGCGGCACGTGCCGGCGCCGCGCGGGGTGATCGACCCGTTCGCGTACGAGCACACCGACGACGGGCTGACCCGGACGGTCACCGCCAGGCCGGACGTCGACCGAGCGCCCACCCGGAACGCCCCCGCGGACCGCCGGTGTCCGGTGGTCAGGCTGGACGGCACCAGGATCGACTGGCGCTGGCGCAGTAGGCGCCGCTCGGCCCGAGTGCCGTCGCCGTTGTGGAAGTGCACGAACAGCTCGCCCAGCGCGGCGTCGGTGCGGTAGCTGGCGGCATTCTTGGTCACCACCAGCCGGCGCCCCGGCTGCTCGACGTAGGTGGAGTCGGCGCTCGCGACGCCATCGGCGGCCACCCGGATCGCCGGGCGGACGGCGTCCACGGTGAGCCAACTGCTCGTCGACCCGACGGTGTCCACCCGGCCGAGGTCCGGCAGGTCCGACACCACCCGGTAGTTGATCCGGGACGACGGCGCGTCCAGCAGGCCGGTGAACACCGGCAGGGTCAGGGTGTCGCTGTCGAATGGCGCGGTGTCCGCCCCGCCGAACCCCAACGGGTTGCCGGAGCCGTGCCAGCCGTTCAGCGGCTGGACGTCCCACAGGATCGGCATCCCGTCGAACAGCCAGTGAAGCTCCGCGGTCAGGACGTCCTCGTCGTACCAGCTGCGGCCGGTGGTGAGCAGGAAGTCGGAGCGACGATCGCGATCGGTGTCCAGGTAGACGCCGAAGGACGCGTAGCCGGCCGGGGTGGCCCACGGACCGTGGCTGGAGAGCGCGAAAGTCAGCAGGTTGTCCGAGGCCGGGTCGAAGCCGACCTGCGTGCTGGATCTGATCGCCCGGGCGTTGCTGGTCACCCCGACGTACCGCAGGTCGGCCGCGCGGGCATCCGGGTACGGGATGCACCCGGTGGCCAACGTCGGCCCGCAGTCCGGCAGCCGACCGCTGGTGGCGGCCAGCGCGAAGCCCTGGCCGCGGGAGGTCACCGACCCGGGGCCGGCGCTCGGCCCGTTCGCGACCCCGGTGCCGGCGAGGGTGACGGTCGCGGTCCCGGTGCTCGCGGAGAAGCTGACCGAGGTGGTCCCGGTGGTCAGCGTGGACGCCGGCCGCACCGACGCGGCGATCGGCAGCCGCGAGGTGGCCCCGCCCGCCTCGGTGACCTGCAGGCGGGCGAGCGCCTCGGTGACGTACTGCCGGTCGAAGGTCAGCGGCACGGTGCCACTGGAGTAGTCGTAGCTGGTGGCCATCCCGGGTTGCGGCACCTGACGCAGCGCCGCTCGGTCCACCTCCAGCTCAACGGTGATCTCCCGCTCTGCACCGGCCGGCACGCTGATCTGCCCGGTGCCACCGATGCTGGGATCGAGGCTGGTGCGGTAGCGGACGCCGGGCACCGCGGCCACGTCCTGGACGGCCACGGTGTAGGTGCGGTCGGAGTCGGACAGGTTGCTGATCCGGACCTGCCGGGTCCGGGTGACGTCCGCGGTGGCCGCGACGACCCCGAAGGACACCCCAACCGCACCCGGCGTGGTCGCGTCGGCGACCAGCGTGTCAGCCCGCACCGCACCCTCGACGTCCACCCGGCCGCTGCCGGACCGGGTCGGCCCCACCGCCTCGCCAGCGATGGACCGCACGTCCCGTCCGGCGGTGTTCACGATGGCGGCCTTGACCTGCTCCGGCGTCCAGCTCGGGTGCGCGGCCCGCACCAGCGCGGCCTGGCCGGCGACCACCGGCGCGGCCATCGACGTCCCCGACGACGTCTGGCCGCCGCTGCCGGAGCCGACCGCCGCGCTGTACACGGTCACACCCGGCGCGGCGACGTCCGGTTTGAGCCCACCGGCAGCCCGGCGGCCACGGGAGGAGAAACCCGCGATCTGGTCCACCCGCGCCGGGTCGGAGACCTGCTGGCTGCCGCGCAGCGCGGCGCTCAGCGTGACCCGGGCTGAGGTGCCGGCCGAGGCCAGCGCGTTCGCCGCGGTTCGGGTGGTAAGCGCCGTCGGCAGGCCGGCCAGGCCCTCGAAACCCAGGGCCAGTGAATCCGTCCGCGAACCGAGGACGACCCCGACCGCCCCAGCCGCCCGGACCTGGTCCGCGGCGAACGAGTCCGGGCAGCGGCCCTGCCACCCGTCCCACCACAGCAGTGCCACCTTGCCGCGCACCGCGGCCTGCTGGCCGGTGGTCAGCGGGTCGCACCCGTCGCTGTTGTTGCCGGTCCGGGGAGTGCTCCAGGTGTCGAGCCGCTGCACCAGGCGATGGGATGGCAGCTGCGCGCCGTTCACCCACGGGTACGCCTCGCCCAGCAGCGCCGGGTGCGTCGTGGTGCTGACACCCGAGTCGGTGCTGATCCCGATGCCGTCCGCCACGTCCTGGCCGTCGTCGGACGCCGCGACCGCGATGGAGCGCACGGCGTTGCCCGGCGAGCCACCGGAGTCGAACACGTCACCGGCGTTGCCGATGGCCGTCACCACGGTGATCCCGGCGAGCGAGGCGGCGTTGACCGCGGACGCGTCCGGGTCCTGCGGTGAAGCGAAGTCGCTGCCCAACGACAGGTTGACCACGTCCAGATGGTCGGACACGTCGCCGTCGCCGTTGGGGTCGGCGGCCCGTTCCAAGGCGGGGATCACCAGAGCGGTGGTACCGCCGCAGCCGAACACCTTGAGCGCGTACAGGGTGGCGAGCGGCGCGACGCCGGGGCCGACGCCGGCTGGTCCGGTGCCGGAGGAGTCGAACCGGTCGAACCAACCGGGATCGCCGGCGGCACCGTCGTAGTCGCCCGGCAGACCAGTGCCGTAGGTCTGGCCGTCCGGGGTGACGCCGTACCCGGCCGCGGTGCCGGCCACGTGGGTGCCGTGCCCGTCGCAGTCCAGCGGGTTCGCGTCCGGCGACGGGACGGCGTGGGCCGGGTCGTCAGGGTCATACGCGTCGCCCGCGAGGTCCCAGCCGCCGGCCACCTTGGCGGTACCGGTGAACGTGGTGGCCGAGCGGGCGTCCTCATAGGCGGCCGGCGTGCCCGGGCCGCCGAACGTGGCGTGCGTGTAGTCGATGCCGGTGTCGATGATCCCGACGGTCACGCCCTGGCCAGTGCCAGCCGCCCCGGACTGCCACGCCCGCGGGGCGCCGACCAGCGGCGCGAGCGCGGCATTGCTGATCCGCTTGGGGGCGAGCGCCCGTACCGACCGGACGCCGGGCAGCCGGCGCAGCGCAGCCAGGTCCCCCACCGGGACGTTGACCGCCACCCCGGGGACCAGCCGGCTGGACCGGAACACGGTGCGCGCCGACGGGGACTCCCGACGGACCCGCTGCTGCAGACTGAGCCCGCGGGCGGCGGCAGCGGCCACGGCTCGACGGCTCGCGGCCCGCGCCGCCGGCCGGCCACGCCCGAGCGCCGCGCGGTAGGACGCGACCGCGGACGGCGTGTCCAATTGCAGCAACGCGGTGACCCGCCGGTCACTCGACAGCAACGAGTTCGCCGACCGGGTCGGCGCGAAGGTGGCCGGCGAGCCAGCCGGCGACATGGCGGATCGCGCCGCGCCGTCGCGGTGCGCCCACCACGGGGCCGGTCCGGGCTTGCCCAGGCCACCGACCCGGTCCGCGGGTGGCGTCGTGGGCCGTGACGCGGCCGTCGCCGTGGCACCGCCGCCGATCAGGCAGGCGACGGCAGCCGTCACGGCAACCGTGGACCGGATCGAAGGACGTGAGGCTCGCCGGGCGGCGAGGGAGCTTGGCACCTGAGTGAGGTCGGCTCCGTCCCGATCCGCCTTGAGACGGTCCCGGCTCGGTTCACCCAGGAGATCGACTCACCGCGCGGCCGTGCCCTCGGTGTAGTCGTCGTCCTCGGACCGCACCCACGCCATCATCGACCGCAGCTCGCGCCCGGTGGCCTCGATCGGGTGCTGCTCGCCCTGCGTTCGCAGCGCGGCGAACTCCGGTGCCCCGGCGTCCTGGTCGGCGATGAAGCGGGCCGCGAAGCTACCGTCCTTGATATCGCCCAGCACTTGACGCATCCGCTGCTTCACCGAGTCGTCGATGACCCGCGGGCCGGACACGTAGTCGCCGTACTCGGCGGTGTCCGAGACGCTCCACCGCTGCTTGGCGATGCCGCCCTCGTACATCAGGTCGACGATCAGCTTCAGCTCGTGCAGGCACTCGAAGTACGCCACCTCCGGCTGATAGCCGGCCTCGGTGAGCACCTCGAAACCCTGCTGCACCAACCGGGACACCCCGCCGCACAGCACCGCCTGCTCACCGAACAAGTCGGTCTCGGTCTCCTCGGTGAACGTCGTCCGGATGCCGCCGGCGCGCAGGCCGCCGAGCGCCTTGGCGTACGCCAGCGTGAGCGGCCAGGCCGCGCCGGTGGCGTCCCGCTCGACCGCGACCAGCACCGGCACCCCCCGGCCGTCGCTGAACTCCCGGCGCACCAGGTGCCCTGGACCCTTCGGCGCCACCATGACGACGTCGACGTCGTCCGGCGGGGTGATGTACCCGAACCGGATGTTGAAACCGTGCCCGAACAGCAGCGCGTTCCCGGACTGCAGGTTCGGGGCGATCGCCTCGGCGTACAGGTGCCGCTGCACGTGATCCGGAGCTAGCACGACGATGACGTCGGCTTCGGCCGCAGCGGTCTCCGGGAGCACCACCCGCAGCCCCTCTGCCAGTGCCCGGGCTCGGCTGTGGCTGCCCTCCAGCAGACCGACCCGCACATCGACCCCACTGTCTCGCAGGTTCAGGGCGTGCGCGTGCCCTTGGCTGCCGTAGCCGATCACCGCCACCTTGCGGCCGGTGAGCACGGACAGGTCGGCATCGGCGTCGTGGTACATCTGGGCCACGGTGGGCACTCCTTCGTCAGTTTCGATGCTTGCCGGTTTTCGATCGCTTGCTGGTTCTTGATGCGTGCCGGTTCTTGATTGCTCGCCGGTTCTTGATTGCTCGCCGGTTCTTGATTGCTCGCCAGGCAAAGTGTTGTGCACGCCCGGACGGTCGTGCGTAGCAGGGTCAGGCCGGCCGGAGTGCGCGCTCACTCATGCTGCGCGCCCCGCGGCCGATGGCCACCATGCCGGACTGCACCAGCTCCTTGACCCCGAACGGCTCGAGCACCCGCAGTAGCGCGGCCAGCTTGTCGGCGTTCCCGGTGGCCTCGACGGTCACAGCATCCGGCGATACGTCGACGACCTTGGCGCGGAACAGCTGGACCGTCTCCAACACGTGCGAGCGGGTCTGCAGGTCGGCCCGCACCTTGACCAGCAGCAGCTCGCGTTGCACCGCCGCGGCCGGCTCCAGCTCCACGACCTTGATCACCTCGACGAGCTTGTTCAGCTGCTTGGTGACCTGTTCCAGCGGCAGGTCATCCACCGCGACGACCACCGTCATCCTGGACACCTGCGGGTGCTCGGTCGGACCGACCGCCAAGGACTCGATGTTGAAGCCGCGCCGGGAGAACAACCCGGCGATCCGGGCCAGCACCCCCGGCCGATCCTCGACCAGCACCGACAGCGTGTGCCGCGACGGGGCGGCCAGTCCGTTCGTCAGCGTGCTCGTCGCGGTGCCGGTCGTGGTGCCGCCTGCGATCGCCATGGTCAGTCCTCTCGGTCCCAGGTGGGGCTCATGCCGCGGGCCACCTGGATGTCGTCGTTGCTGACCCCTGCCGGAACCATCGGCCAGACCATGGCGTCCCGGTGCACCACGAAGTCGACCACCACCGGTCGGTCGTTGATCGCCATCGCCTGCTCGATGGTCCGATCGACGTCCTGTGGTTGCTCGCAGCGCAACCCGGCGCAGCCGTACGCCTCGGCGAGCTTGACGAAGTCCGGGATCCGCCGGCCAGCCTCGATGGGCGAGCCGGTGTGCAGGTCGGTGTTGCTGTATCTGCCGTCGTAGAACAGGGTCTGCCACTGCCGCACCATGCCCAGGCTGGAGTTGTTGATCACCGCGACCTTGATCGGGATGTCGTTGATGGCGCAGGTGGCCAGCTCCTGATTGGTCATCTGGAAGCACCCGTCGCCATCGATCGCCCAGACCGTCCGGTCCGGCAGCCCTGCCTTGGCGCCCATCGCCGCCGGCACCGCGTACCCCATGGTGCCCAGGCCGCCGGAGTTGATCCAGGTGCCGGGCCGCTCGTACGAGATGAACTGCGCTGCCCACATCTGGTGCTGGCCGACCCCGCTGGTGAACACCGTGTCCGGGCCACTGATCTGACCGAGCCGTTGGATGACGTGCTGCGGAGCCAGGCTGTCGTCGTCCGGCTCCGCGTACCCCAGCGGATAGGTCCGACGCCAGCGCTCGACCTCCTGCCACCAGTCCGAGTAGTCGCCGACGCAGCCGTCGGCCGACGCGGCGGTCACCGCCGCCACCAGCTCCCGGATGACCTCGCGCGCGTCGCCCACGATCGGGACGTCGACCGCGCGGTTCTTGCCGATCTCCGCCGGGTCGATGTCGGCGTGGACCACCCTGGCAGCCGGCGCGAACGTAGCCAGCTGCCCGGTGACCCGGTCGTCGAACCGGGCTCCCAGGCTGACGATCAGGTCGGAACGTTGCAGCGCGGTCACCGCCGCCACCGTGCC